>NZ_CP099760.1:1701000-2414500 GCF_040760005.1 Pseudomonas sp. stari2 | reverse complement strand
CCTGCCAGAAGCTGTCGCATCGGCAAGTTGGACACATTGGTCGAGGTAAAGATCTTTTCCGCCGAGGAGTGGCACTCCATACAGCTCACAATTTGCCGACCTGCGCCGGAGCGCCTGATCTCACTGGAGACAACCACAAGAGGAATAAACCATTCCCCAAAAAACTTCTATCCAGGCAACCATAGCCGATGGGAGCACCAGGATCGTTCCGCTCGCAGACAACCCAACACTCCCCCGCCTGGACAGCCCTCGCAATGTATTTTCGGCGGCCGTCATCTCTTCCGGCGACAGGATCAATCTGCAACAGGCTTTCGATATCGCCCCGGATGGCTTGTCTGACTTGGCGACTCACGCACTCCCCCCTCACAGATGACGTTCGCCGCAGTGTAGCCGTCATGAACCGAGCTGATGCTTCAGGGCCGGGCTTTACAAATCGCAGACAACAAAAAAGGGCCCACCGTTCGGTGAGCCCTTCCAGACCGCCCAGCAGAGCGGATTTTGTTTGGTAGGCGCGATTGGACTCGAACCAACGACCCCCACCATGTCAAGGTGGTGCTCTAACCAACTGAGCTACGTGCCTGCTGTGAGGCGGCATTCTACGGAATTCCGGAGGGGTGTCAACACCTTTTTTTCACCTAACCCTATGAATATGCAAAATATTTAATTTCGACCCATCGCAAGAAGATTTCCCGGTGGCTGGCGGAGGTTTTTCAACTCGGGTAGGATCGTCGCACTCGTAAAATATATTAAACAGAGGCTGCAGGATGGCGAACACCCCTTACCCAGAGTCTTATTACGCTGCGTCGGCCAACGCCGTACCGCCACGCCCTGCCCTGCAGGATGACGTGGAGACGGATGTCTGTGTGATCGGCGCTGGCTATACGGGACTTTCCTCGGCCCTGTTCCTGCTAGAGAACGGTTTCCGCGTGACCGTGCTGGAAGCCGCCAAGGTAGGCTTCGGTGCATCGGGACGCAACGGCGGGCAAATCGTCAACAGCTACAGCCGTGACATCGACGTGATCGAACGCAGTGTCGGCCCGAAGCAGGCTCAGTTGCTCGGACAGATGGCGTTCGAGGGCGGCCGGATCATTCGTGATCGTGTCAGCAAGTACAACATCCAGTGCGACTTGAAAGACGGCGGCGTATTCGCGGCCCTGTCGGCCAAGCAGATGGGCCACCTGGAATCACAGAAGCGCCTGTGGGAACGCTTCGGCCACACTCAACTTGAACTGCTCGATCAGCGCCGCATCCGCGAAGTGGTAGCCTGCGATCAATACGTCGGCGGCATGCTCGACATGAGCGGCGGCCACATCCACCCGCTGAATCTGGCACTTGGCGAAGCCTCTGCCGTGGAATCCCTGGGTGGCACTATCTATGAACAGTCTCCGGCCGTGCGCATCGAACGCGGCGCCAACCCGGTCGTGCATACACCAAAGGGCAAGGTCAGGGCCAAATTCATTATCGTTGCCGGCAACGCCTACTTGGGCAACCTTGTACCGGAACTGGCAGCCAAGTCGATGCCGTGCGGCACTCAGGTCATCACCACCGAACCGCTCGGCGATGAACTGGCGAAATCCCTGCTGCCACAGGACTACTGCGTCGAGGACTGCAATTATCTGCTCGATTATTACCGCCTCACTGGCGACAAACGGCTGATCTTCGGCGGCGGCGTGGTGTACGGCGCGCGGGATCCGGCGAATATCGAGGCGATCATCCGCCCGAAAATGCTCAAGGCTTTCCCGCAACTCAAGGACGTTAAGATCGACTACGCCTGGACCGGCAATTTCCTGCTGACCCTGTCGCGTCTGCCTCAGGTCGGGCGCCTAGGCGACAACATCTATTATTCTCAGGGCTGCAGTGGCCACGGCGTTACCTACACGCACCTGGCCGGCAAAGTACTGGCCGAGGCGCTACGTGGACAAGCCGAGCGCTTCGATGCGTTTGCCGACCTGCCGCACTATCCGTTCCCAGGCGGGCAACTGCTGCGCACACCGTTTGCTGCACTCGGCGCGTGGTATTACGGACTGCGCGACAAACTCGGTTTCTGACGCGCAAAAAAAAGGGCCGCTGAAAAGCGGCCCTTTTTACATTCAGCACAGATTACAACTGATCCCGCGCAATCCCGCTGCGAATCCGCAGGATATCCGCGAGCACCGCCAAAGCGATTTCCGACGGCGTCTTGCTGCCCAGGTTAAGACCGATCGGCGCATGAATCCGCGCCAGCTCGTCATCTCCCAATCCGCCAATCCGGCGCAAACGCTCGAAGCGCTTCTGCGACGTCTGCTGCGAGCCCATGACGCCGATGTAGAAAGCCTCTGTACGCACCGCTTCCATCATCGCCAGATCGTCGATACGCGGATCATGGGTCAACGCCACCACCGCCGTATCACGGTGACAGCCGCCATCGGCGATGAACACCGACGGCAGTTGCCGGCGAATTTCCACGCCATCAAGCACCACGCCTTCCAGCACTTCATCACGTGGGTCGCAAAGAATCACCTCGAAACCGAGACCCACTGCGAATTCGGCACACGCCTGTGCCACGCTGGAATACCCCGCCAGCAGCAAACGCTGGGCAGCGCCGATACGAATCCGTACCCGATCGATTTCACGCTCGATCCGCGCACCCTGCTCGTGATCGGCAAACAGGCTACGCGCGCCGGTCGCCAGATCGACCTCGCGAATCAACCGGCGCTGACCCAGCAATGCCGATTCAAGCTCACGCAGATGCGCCTGTACATCGCAGTCGGCGTCAAATTTCTCTACCAGCACATCGAGAATGCCGCCACAAGGCAGGCTGACCCGCGAGCGCGGATCGTCACCTTCGCCATAACGCACGACGTTGATTGCATCGAGAAATGCACCTTCGGCGACGCGCTCGAGAAAATCTTCCTCGACGCAACCACCGGACAGCGACCCGATCCACTGGCCGTTGTCGTCCACCGCCAGCAGCGAACCTGGCGCACGAGGCGCCGAGCCGTAGGTCGTCAGCACGGTGCAAAGCCAGATGCGTCGCCCCGCTGCCGACCACTCCAGCGCCCGCCGCACAACCTGCAGATCGAGATGCTGCATGATCAGTGCACCTTGCGCTCGATAGACGGAGCGTCAGCCTGAAGCTTCTGCACATCGCCCACCGCCAGTTCAGCAGATTGCCCACCCCAACCCTGACGGAGGTAGTTCAGCAGATCGGTCAGTTGTTCGGCACTGAGCTTGTCGGCAAAACCCGGCATCGGCTGCATATGTTCGAATCCGGCGAATTTCTGTTCGCCGATACCGTCCTCGATCACTCGAACCAGATTGCGCGGGTCTTCCAGACGCAGCGTGGTATTGCCGCGCATGGCCACCGCGATATGCGGCTTGCCTTCGCCACCGGCCGCGTGACAGCCGGCGCAGACGTTCAAGTATTCCTGACGGCCGCGTTGAGCGCTGGCACTGAGTTTCTCTACTGGCACATCGTTCAGCTCTTTCGCTGCCGGCGGCTTGTCGCCGAGCAGGAAGGTTGCCATCGCCGCCAGATCCGGATCATTCAGGCCCTGGGTGCTGTTGTGGAACACCGGGAACATCTCGTTGAACATCGTGCCTTGGGCGCTCATGCCGTGTTTGAGGAACGTGCTCAGGTCCTGTTGATTCCAGCCGCGAGCCGCCAGATCCGTCGCCAGCAGGCTCGGTGCCAGGTAGCCGTTGAGGATGCCGCCGGTCAGGCGTTTGTCCAGTTGCATCGCGCCAGGCAAGCCGCGTGGCGTGTGGCATTCGCCGCAATGACCGAGCACTTCGACCATGTACTGGCCGCGCTTCCAAGCGTCGCTTTTACCTTCGGCCGGCTCCAGCTTCAAGGCTTTGCCGTACATCATGTTCCAGCCCATCAGGCCCGGACGCACGTTGAACGGAAAGCTCAGGCTCGTCACCGGCGCGGCGCGCTCGATCGGCTCGATGGTTTTCAGATACGCATGAATCGCATCCGAATCCGCACGCGGCATCAAGTGATACGAGGTGTACGGCATCGCCGGGTACAGATTGGCGCCGTCGCGACGCTTGCCTTCGGTGAGCGCGGCGAAGAACTCTTCATCGGTGTAGAGACCGATGCCGTGCTCCTTGCTTGGAGTGATGTTGGTGCCGTAGATCGTGCCGAACGGCGACACGATCGGCAGGCCGCCGGCAAACGGCGCGCCGCCTGGTGCTGTATGGCAAGCCATGCAGTCGGCGGCGCGGGCGAGGTATTCGCCGCGCTTGACCTGATCATCTGCATGCGCCGCCAGCACAGGCACGGCAAACCCGACCGCCAGGGTCAGGCGGGTCAATAAACGCTTCATGCTTAACCCTCCTTGACCAGGCCGAGATCGGTCAGCACGTTGCGTGTGGCGTTGTAGTAACGCACATACCCGGTGCAACGGCAGATGTGATGGCCGAGGCTGTCCTCGATGACTTGTTCCAGTTTGCTTTTGACGATCGGCTGGCGTTGCAGCTTTTCCACCAGCACGGTCGCGGCGTTGACGAAGCCCGGTGCGCAGTAGCTGCACTGGAAAGCAAATTCGTCGACGAAACGCTGCTGGATCGGGTTCAGCTCGGTGACCTGGCCTTGCTCGTCACGCTTGGCGTGGCCTTCGATGGTGCGGACTTTCTTGCCCTCGAAGTAATGCGCGCCGGTGATGCAGGTGCGCACTTCCTCGCTGGTGCCGTCCGGGTTGTCGACGATCACCACACAGGCGTGGCAGATGCCCTGGCCGCAGCCCAGGCGCGAGCCGGTGAGGTTCTTGTATTCGTGCAGGTAATCGATCATCGGCAGGTCATCAGGGATGTCCACCGGGCCGACGGATTGACCGTTGAGGGTCAGTTGAAGCGGACGGTTAGCCATTGAGGGCCTCCTTGATGCGCGCAGCAGTGATTGGAAGATCGCGGACACGTTTGCCGATGGCGTGGGCCACGGCGTTACCGATGGCACCGACCACCGGGATCATCACCACTTCGGCGATGCCTTTTGACGGGTCGCTTGGGGACAGCGGCGGCAGGATTTCCGACGTCTGCTTCCACACCGCCACATGGCGCGCCATCGGCAGGCGATAACGGTTGAAGTTCCAGTCACCCTCCCCCGGCCCGCCTTCGTACAGCGGCATCTCTTCCATCAAGGCGTGACCGATGCCCATGGCGATCCCGCCTTCGAGCTGGCCACGAACCAGTTCTTCAACCAGCACCCGACCGCATTCCAGCCACGAGTGATGGTTGAGCACTTCGACTTCTGCCGAACCTTTGTTGACCTTCAGCTCGACCAGCGTTGCGACCGGGCTGTAGTAGGTCACGGCGGCGTTATTCAGTTGAACCACCGGATAGGCGATGTTCTGCCGATCCAGCAGGTGGAAACCGGCACTGGTCATCTGTGCCTTTTTCGCTTTTGGCGCACCATCACCGTATTTCACCGCCAGACCGTCGAGCGGCAGACGTTCGCGCACGCCGTCGATGCTGTATTCGGCTTCTGCCCAGCTCCAGCGGTTGAAACCGTGAACCGTGGCGCCAGTGACCAGACCGCGCTCGTGCGCACGCTTGGCCAACTCTTCGAAGGTCAGTGGCTGCATGCCGTTGGCGGTCAGTTTGCCGTCAACCCAATGCGCATCTTCGCGACGCACCACGTAAGGATTGGCCTGGCCGCCGTACGGACCCTGACGCCAGATCTCCAGCGCTGCAGGCCACAGACCGTGGTTGAACAGCACGCGCGCCGCTTCACGGGTGGCGTGGCTGAAGTAGTAGGCAGAGTTGGTCGCGGACGACGCGGAAGCCAGCTTGCCGACCCAACGCGGGTTACGCAGGAAGTTGTCCTGCTCGGCCTGGCTCATGATGTAAGGGTTGCCGGCGGTCACCAGCTGCATTTCCTTCCATTCGGTTTCGCCCGTCTTCACGTCGTGCGCCGGGCTGCCGAGGAAATCGGCGACCACCAGGGCTTGCGAAGTGGACATGCCGGTACCGATCTCGATACCGATGTGACGCAGGGAAATGCGTCCTTCAGCGGTGAACTCGATGCTGGCCATCGGCGCTTCGGAACCGGTGCCGAAGTCTTTCTGGCAAATGGCGAAACCCACGCCATACCAGTTGTCCGGGTCTGCTGCTTCACGCTGTTTCTTGATTGCGTCGCGGTTTTTCCAGACTTCGTGCAGCGAAGCCTTGTCGAGAATCTCGTGCAGGCGCAAGGCACCGGCCGGGATCGCGCCCTGGGTGTTTTTCATTCCCGAACGCAGTGCGTTCTTGCGGCGCAGATCGATGGCATCGACACCAAGGCGATCGGCGATTTCGTCGACCATCATTTCGGTGGAGGCCATGCTCTGCAGCGTGCCGTAACCACGCATCGAACCCGCTTCAACGGCGCGGGAATGGTAAGCAGTGACCTGCAGGTCGTTCTGCGGCATGTAGTAGATCGACTGCGCCGCAGTGGCGCCAACAGCGGCCACCGACGGGCTGTAGTTGATCCGGCCGCCACCATCGACGCTCATTTCGGCGCGGAAAATCTTGAAGCTGTGGTCGGTCTTGTCCACCGCCAACTGGTAGCGAATGTCGAACGGGTGACGCTTGATGCCGCTCTGGAACTGCTCGTAGCGGTCGTTGGCCAGGCGAATCGGCACACCTGCGCCGTACAACGCTGCCAGGGCCGCGTAGTAGACGAAAATGTTGTGGTCCTTGGAACCGTAACCGACGGTGTAACCCGGGTGCATGTTCAGGTTGGCCAGGCCGAAGCGCGACGGCGAGATCATCTTCGCGGTCTCGGTTGCCGCTTCCAGCGGGCACTGGGTGGCAACGACGAAGTGCAGGGTCTTGGTGGCCGGGTCGTACCAGCCGTTGCCGTTGTCCGGTTCCATCGCGGCCGGTTCGATCGACGGGGTCTTGTAGCGCTCGTCGAACACCAGCCAGTTGTCCGGTGGGGTGTCGATCTCTTTCTTCATGCGGTCGGCGTAAAACAGGCCGCGCTCGGTCAGATTGCCGTGCAGGTTCGGCTGGGAATTCCACACCGGACGACGGTTTTTCAGCATCGGGAACAGGATCGAGTCCTTGAGGCTGGCGAACTCGTCTTCATCCGCCGACGTCGGGCCACCGACGCGCACGTAGCGGAAGCTGCCATAGGGGTCGCCTTCGTAGAACGGTACTTGAGCACCGTAACGAATCGCTTTGTCATTGAATTTGAGTTTGTTCTTGGCCTGGCGGAACCGCTCGAAGTCGTTCCAGATCAGGATAGCCACCGGGTGACCGATGAACATCGGTACCTTGCCCTCAGGCAGCAGAGGATCCGGGGCGTGCTCCTCAGGGAACACGATACCGTCCTTGTCCAGGTCGGCAGCGGTGACGATGCGGTCAGGCTGCAGATCAGCGCCGAGCCACGACAGGTCATAGCCGTCGTAGATGCGGTCGGCCTTGATGGTTTTCAGCAACATGGCGTGGCCCTGTTGCTGGGGCCAGCCCGGCATGTCCTTGGAACGGATGTCGCGGGCAAACACTTTGCTGCCGCAGACCTTGGACAAGGCATCGTTACGCTGGCGCGCCTTGCCGTTGTTGCCGAGCCATTGCTCGGACGGCACGGTCACGCTGTTTTCCATCAAGGCAGCCAGCGCCTGACTGCTGAGCGGCGTGAGCGTAACGCTCACACCCGCCACCAGCCCGCCCTGAAGGAACGAGCGCCGGGATATTTCACGGTTGGACATGGATCATCCTCTGGGCGGTTATGGATCCGCCCTTCTGGTTATCTACTGGGAATCTCGAGTCTTGCAGAAGCCCTTTTTGGCTAAACAAAGGGCGTGATGACAGTGCAAAGCTGACCGAAAGGTTAACTTTAAAGGTTTCTGCGCTCGCAGCAAACAACCAGTTACAAAAAATTGACTAAAGAATCAAAAATCAATGTGGCATTGCATCGCAGTGACCCGATGACGCAGAAGATATTGCCGCGCGGACAACGTGCAGTCGTCGCGAGGCACTGGAGGAGGAATTTGGGAAAGGTCAAATTTCAGACACAAAAAACCCCGGTCTTTCGACCAGGGTCTTTGCTATCGATTCCGAATCAACCAACGGTTGCTTTCGGTGTTTCAAGGCGTTCAGTGGTCCTTGAAACAGATATGGCGCAGCGGACGGGACTCGAACCCGCGACCCCCGGCGTGACAGGCCGGTATTCTAACCGACTGAACTACCGCTGCGTATCGCTTTGAGCTGATGCTCAAGTAACTCGTTTGACTGAAAGCTTCGGTGCTTTTCAATCGCGAACCAGACAGTATCTGACTCGTTAAATATGGCGCAGCGGACGGGACTCGAACCCGCGACCCCCGGCGTGACAGGCCGGTATTCTAACCGACTGAACTACCGCTGCGCGTCGGTGGAGGCACTTTCAGCCTACCTCTTGCTTTCGCAAGTATCTCGGGAGTGGTGGGTGATGACGGGATCGAACCGCCGACATTCTGCTTGTAAGGCAGACGCTCTCCCAGCTGAGCTAATCACCCGTTTGCATCTCCGAGGCCGCGAAATTTACGCAGGTAGCGAACCTAAGTCAATAGCAGGATTGAAGTTTTTCTCAAAAAGACAAAAACATGTTATTCCGAGTAAATCATCTTCTTGGTCATACCGCCGTCGACCACGAATTCCTGCCCCGTCACAAACCCGGCATTCTTCGACAGCAGCCACGCCACCATCGCCGCCACATCCTCGACTGTCCCTACCCTGCCCGCCGGATGCTGGGCATGATCGGTATCAGTCAGTGGTTCGGCACGCCGCGCAGAGGGATCCCGCGCATCGATCCAGCCCGGACTGACCGCATTGACACGAATCTCCGGTCCAAGGCTGATTGCCAGCGCATGAGTCAACGCCAGCAAGCCGCCCTTGCTCGCCGCATAGGCTTCGGTATCAGGTTCTGACTGCGCCGCTCGGGTCGAGGCCAGATTGACGATCGCCCCGTTGTGCGCCCGCAGATAAGGCGCGCAATGCTTGGCCAGCAACATCGGCCCGCTGAGATTCACCGCCAGCACCCGGTTCCAGTAGGCCAGATCCAGGCTTTCCAGGGTGATGTTGTGCGGATCGGCCACCGCCGCGTTACACACCAACGCATCCAGACGACCGAACTGCCCCAGCACTTCCGCAACGCCGAGCGCCACCTGGCTTTCATCCGCCACGTCCATGGCGATGAACCAGGCGTTTTCACCCAGCACTTTCGCGACCTTGGAACCACGCGCCCGGTCCAGGTCTGTCAGCACCACTTGCCAGCCTTCGCTGATCAGCCACGCTGCGATCCCCAGACCGATGCCGCGAGCGGCACCCGTGACCAGCGCAACGCGGCCATGGGTGCCCGTATTTGGCGTGGACAACTCGATCACAACGCCGCCAGACCGCGCGCCAGGTCGACTTGCAGGTCAGCGACGTCTTCCAGACCGACCGCGATGCGGATCAGGCTGTCACGAATCCCCGCCGCTTCACGCTCCTGCGGCGCCAGACGACCATGGGAGGTAGTGCTCGGGTGGGTGATGGTGGTTTTACTGTCACCCAGGTTGGCAGTGATCGAGATCAAACGGGTTGCATCGATAAAGCGCCACGCGCCCTCTTTGCCACCCTTGACCTCGAAGCTGACGACCGCACCAAAGCCCTTCTGCTGACGCTGGGCCAGCTCGTGCTGCGGATGGCTCTTGAGACCGGCGTAATGCACTTTCTCGATGCCATCCTGCTGCTCCAGCCATTCAGCCAGTTGCTGGGCGTTGGCACAGTGCGCCTTCATCCGCAGATTCAGGGTTTCCAGGCCTTTGAGGAAGATCCAGGCATTGAACGGGCTCAGGGTCGGGCCGGCAGTGCGCAGGAAGCCGACGATTTCTTTCATCTGCTCGCCGCGACCGGCCACCACGCCGCCCATGCAACGGCCCTGGCCATCGATGAACTTGGTGGCCGAGTGCACAACGATGTCTGCACCGAGCTTCAGCGGTTGCTGCAGCGCAGGCGTGCAGAAGCAGTTGTCGACCACCAGCATCGCGCCCTTGGCGTGTGCGATTTCCGACAGCGCAGTGATATCCACCAGCTCAGCCAGCGGGTTGGACGGCGACTCGACGAACAGCAATTTGGTGTTGGACTTGATCGCCGCATCCCAGGCCGACAGATCCGCCAGCGGCACGTAATCGACTTCCACGCCGAAGCGCTTGAAATACTTCTCGAACAGACTGATGGTCGAACCGAACACGCTACGCGACACCAGCACATGATCGCCAGCACTGCACAGGCTCATCACCACCGCCATGATCGCGGCCATGCCCGTCGCTGTAGCTACGGCTTGCTCGGCGCCTTCCAACGCAGCAATGCGCTCTTCGAACGAACGAACGGTCGGGTTGGTGTAACGCGAGTAAACGTTGCCCGGCACTTCCCCGGCAAACCGTGCAGCGGCGTCGGCGGCGGTACGGAACACGTAGCTGGAAGTGAAGAACATCGGATCACCGTGCTCGCCTTCCGGCGTACGGTGCTGACCGGCACGTACGGCCAGGGTATCGAACGCTACGCCTTCGAGGTCGCTGTCCAGCCGACCGGCATCCCATTCCTGACTCATGCTGTCACTCCTTGCCCTGTTCTCGATAAATAAAAGTCTTTTGCCAGATACAAAACCGGCCCCTAAGGGCCGGTTGAAACTCAGTTGTTGTACAGATCGATGATCGCACTGACCGCCTGGGTCTTGACCTTCGAGGCATCGTTGCGTGCCTGTTCGATCTTGTTCAGGTAAGCCTCATCGACGTCGCCGGTGACGTACTTGCCGTCAAACACCGCGCAATCGAAGTTTTCGATCTTGATCTTGCCGCCGCCGACCGCTTCGATCAAGTCAGGCAGATCCTGATAGATCAGCCAGTCAGCGCCGATCAGGTCAGCCACATCCTGAGTCGAACGATTGTGCGCGATCAGTTCGTGTGCACTCGGCATGTCGATGCCGTACACGTTCGGGAAGCGCACAGCCGGAGCAGCCGAGCAGAAGTAGACGTTTTTCGCGCCGGCTTCGCGGGCCATCTGGATGATCTGCTTGCAGGTGGTGCCGCGAACGATCGAGTCATCCACCAGCATCACGTTCTTGCCGCGGAATTCCAGCTCGATGGCGTTGAGCTTCTGGCGTACCGACTTCTTGCGCGCAGCCTGGCCGGGCATGATGAAGGTACGGCCGATGTAACGGTTCTTGACGAAGCCTTCGCGGAATTTCACGCCCAGATGGTTCGCCAGCTCCAGCGCGGCAGTGCGGCTGGTGTCCGGAATCGGGATGACTACGTCGATGTCGTGCTCAGGACGTTCGCGCAGGATCTTTTCAGCCAGCTTCTCACCCATGCGCAGACGGGCCTTGTAGACCGATACGCCGTCGATGATCGAATCCGGACGCGCCAGGTAGACGTGTTCGAAGATGCAAGGGGTCAGGGACGGGTTGGTCGCGCACTGACGGGTGTGCAGCTTGCCGTCTTCAGTGATGTAGACCGCCTCGCCTGGCGCCAGGTCGCGAATCAGGGTGAAGCCGAGCACGTCCAGCGAAACGCTTTCGGAGGCGATCATGTACTCGACGCCTTCGTCGGTGTGACGCTGGCCGAACACGATCGGGCGAATGCCGTGCGGGTCACGGAAACCGACGATGCCGTAACCGGTCACCATAGCCACGACAGCGTAACCACCGACGCAACGGTTGTGCACGTCGGTCACGGCGGCAAACACGTCTTCTTCGGTCGGCTGCAGCTTACCGCGCTGGGCCAGCTCGTGGGCGAACACGTTGAGCAACACTTCCGAGTCGGAACTGGTGTTGACGTGACGCAGATCGGATTCGTAGATCTCTTTGGCCAACTGTTCAACGTTGGTCAGGTTACCGTTGTGCGCCAGGGTGATGCCGTACGGCGAGTTGACGTAGAACGGCTGAGCCTCGGCCGACGTCGAGCTGCCGGCAGTCGGGTAACGGACGTGGCCGATACCCATGTGGCCGACCAGGCGCTGCATGTGACGCTGTTGAAACACGTCACGCACCAGGCCATTGTCCTTGCGCAAGAACAACCGGCCATCATGGCTGGTCACGATACCGGCAGCGTCCTGGCCGCGGTGCTGGAGCACGGTTAGCGCGTCATACAGCGCCTGATTGACGTTCGACTTACCGACGATACCGACGATGCCACACATGCGACGCAACCCCTACTTAATGGATCTGAACTGAACAACACTTACTGAGGCGTTTTGGCCGACGGCAAGAGTTGCTCCTTGAACGGAATATCAGCGGGTACGCTGATTCCGCTGGCAAGCCACTGACTGCTCCACCCGAGAATCAGGTTCTTGGACCAGTCGGCGACCAATAGAAACTTTGGCACGAGCTGTGATTCTTTCCACCACCCGTCCTGCTGTACCGGCCCCAGGCTCAACAGCCCGACCGCCACGACCACCAGCAACACGCCACGCGCAGCGCCGAAGGCCATGCCGAGGAATCGATCGGTCCCGGACAATCCGGTGACGCGAACCAACTCGCCGATAAGATAATTGATCATCGCGCCCACGATCAGTGTGGCGACAAACATGATGGCACAGCCCGTGATCACACGAGCCGATGGAGTTTGAATGTATCCGGCGAGGTACTCGGACAGCGAGCCACCGAACATCCAGGCAACAGCTCCTGCGATGATCCAGGTCACCAGCGACAATGCTTCTTTGACGAAGCCGCGGCTCAAACTGATCAAAGCGGAGATGGCGATGATTGCAACGATCGCCCAGTCAACCCAGGTAAATGGCACAGTGCAGCCTACAGACGGATAAGGCGGCGCATTTTAGCAGAGCGCATGGCTGTCGGTAAGCTGCGATTGTCAGTGCATTTCAATCGACGTGATAGTTTTCAGCCACGCTCGGGCTGGAAGCGCACCACAAACCCCTTGAGGTTCTGCTGGCGGCTCAGCAAATCGCGCAAACGATCGGCTTCGGCGCGCTCGATCAGCGGACCGACAAACACACGATTCTTGCCATCGGCGGAGCGGATGTAAGCGTTATAACCCTGACTGCGCAGGGTTTTCTGCAGGCTTTCGGCGCTGGCGCGACTCGACAGACTGGCCAACTGCACCGACCAACTTACCGACAGGCCATTGGCATCGACGCGGCTCTGGGTGGTATCGGGCTTGGCAGACAGCGCAGCGATCGGCTGGGCCGGGGCTGCAGCAGGCTTGGTCACCGGCGCAGGTGCAGGTGCAGGCGCAACGGCGACTGGCTTGGCTACCGGTGCTGGAGCCGGTGTCGGCGCAGCAGGTGTAATCGGTGCCGCTGGCGCTGCCTGCTCGGCAACCTCGTCGTCACTCGGCACCGGCTCTTGCGGCAGAACCTGCGGCTCAGGCACCGCCACTGTCTCCATCTGGATTTGCGCCACGGCAGGCGCTTGCGGCGCTGCCGGCGCCTCGACGGTTACCTGACGCTGTTCATCCTGACGGGAAAACAGCATCGGCAGGAAAATCACCGCCAGCGCCACCAGCACCAGGGCACCGACCATGCGCTGCTTGTACGCTTTATCCAGCAAAGCCATTTGCCGCTTCCTCCGTGGAGCGCCGAGACAACCATTCCAGGGCCTCGGCGACACAATAAAATGATCCGAACAGCAAGATCTCGTCGTCGCTGGTGGCCACTGCACACTGCCCTTCCAGAGCCGCCGCCACGCTGTCATAAGACGTGACCGAAGCGCCAAGGTTCTGCAATGCGTCATTCAATTCAGCCACCGGACGCGCCCGCGGCGAATCCAGCGGCGCCACCGCCCAATGCTGGACGCTGGCATTCAACTCACCGATGACACCGCCCAGATCCTTGTCCGCCAACAGGCCGAACACCGCCAGACGCTTGCCGACCGGCGGACGCGCAGCCAGACGCCGCGCCAGATACTCCGCCGCATGCGGGTTATGGCCAACGTCCAGCAGCAGATTCAGACGCTTGCCATTCCATTCGAACGAACGACGATCAAGACGACCGACCACGCGAGTCGCCTTCAACGCCGCAACAATCTGCCCGGCATTCCATGGCAAACCGAGCAGCAGATAAGCCTGCAACGCCAGCGCAGCGTTCTCCATCGGCAGATCGAGCAAAGGCAAATCGTGCAGCTCGACGAGCTGACCTTCAGCATCGGTGCCGCGCCACTGCCAGAATTGATCAGTGATGCCGAGATCGAAATCGCGCCCACGCAGGAAGAACGGGCAAGCAAGTTCGCGCACCTTGTCCAGCAAAGGTTGTGGAGGATTCAGATCGCCGCACAGCGCTGGTTTGCCCTGACGGAAAATCCCGGCCTTCTCGAAGGCCACGGATTCGCGGGTGTTGCCCAGGTAATCGGCATGATCGACACCAATGCTGGTGACCAGCGCGACGTCGGCATCGACCACGTTGACCGTGTCCAGACGCCCGCCCAGACCGACTTCCAGCACCACCGCATCGAGCCCGGCCTGCTGAAACAGCCAGAACGCCGCCAGGGTGCCCATTTCGAAGTAAGTCAGGGACGTTTCGCCACGCCCAGCCTCGACCGCAGCGAAGGCTTCGCACAGCTGCGCATCAGTGGCTTCGACGCCATTGAGCTGCACCCGCTCGTTGTAACGCAGCAGGTGCGGGGAATTGTAGACACCAACGCTCAGGCCCTGCGCCCGCAGCAGCGAAGCCACGAAAGCGCAGGTCGAACCCTTGCCGTTGGTGCCGGTGACCGTAATCACCCGAGGCGCCGGCTGGCCCAGCCCCATACGGGACGCTACCTGTTGCGAACGCTCCAGCCCCATGTCGATGGCCGAGGGATGCAACTGCTCAAGGTAGGCGAGCCACTCGCCAAGGGTGCGCTCGGTCATACGTTGGCAGGCACCGGCGGAACGACGATCGGCTCGATCGGCGCAGCAACGAAGGTTGGTGTCGGCTTACCGGTCAGTTGTGCCAGCAGGTTGCCCAGACGTGGACGCAGCTCGCGACGGTCGATGATCAGGTCGATAGCACCGTGCTCCAGCAGGAATTCGCTGCGCTGGAAGCCTTCCGGCAGTTTTTCACGCACGGTCTGCTCGATCACGCGCGGACCGGCGAAGCCGATCAGGGCTTTCGGCTCGCCGACGATAACGTCGCCCAACATCGCCAGACTGGCGGAAACGCCACCGTAGACCGGATCGGTCAGTACGGAGATGAACGGAATGCCCTCTTCACGCAGACGTGCCAGCACGGCCGATGTCTTGGCCATCTGCATCAACGAGATCAGGGCTTCCTGCATCCGCGCGCCACCGGAGGCGGAGAAGCAGACCATCGGGCAACGGTTTTCCAGGGCGTAGTTGGCGGCGCGCACGAAACGCTCACCGACGATGGCGCCCATGGAGCCGCCCATGAAGCTGAATTCGAACGCCGAAACCACGACAGGCATGCCCAGCAGGGTGCCACTCATGGAAACCAGTGCGTCTTTCTCGCCGGTCTGCTTCTGGGCAGCCACCAGACGATCCTTGTACTTCTTGCCGTCACGGAATTTCAGACGGTCAACCGGTTCCAGATCGGCACCCAGCTCAACACGGCCTTCGGCATCCAGGAAGATGTCGATGCGCGCACGAGCGCCAATACGCATGTGGTGGTTGCATTTAGGGCAAACGTCCAGGGTCTTTTCCAGCTCCGGACGATACAGCACAGCCTCGCAGGACGGGCATTTGTGCCACAGACCTTCAGGCACCGAGCTCTTTTTGACCTCGGAACGCATGATCGAAGGGATCAGCTTGTCTACCAACCAGTTGCTCATGCTTTCTTTCTCCAGTACCGGCGGCCCGAACGCTCTGGTTCGCGGCCCCGTGTATGCCCTTCAGCTAAATTCATGTGTGGCGATGATCGTCTGGGCTGCCGGATCAGCGGAACTGACCTGCGTACAACCCGAAAAAACCCTCAGCCTCTTTTCTACAGAGCTGTGGACGGCGGCAGTCTGCCAGCCGTCACATCAACGTACGGCGTTGATGAACGCCCGAATCTTTGCGTGATCCTTGATGCCCTTGCTCGCCTCTACCCCACCGCTGACGTCCACGGCGTATGGCCGCACCCGGGCAACCGCATCAGCGACGTTCTCCGGCGTCAGTCCGCCTGCCAGAATCAGCGGCTTGCTCAAACCCTGCGGAATCAATGACCAGTCGAACGCCTCGCCGGTTCCACCGGGCACGCCTTCAACATAAGTATCGAGCAGCACACCGCTGGCGCTCGGGTAGGCATCGCAGGCGGCGGCGATGTCATCACCTGCCTTGACCCGCAGGGCCTTGATGTACGGACGGTGCCAGCCTTCGCAGTCGGCGGCGGTCTCATCACCGTGAAATTGCAGCAGATCCAGTGGCACGGCATCGAGGATTTCCCCGAGCTCGCAGCGACCGGCATTGACGAACAGTCCGACCGTGGTCACAAACGGCGGCAATGCGGCGATGATCGCGCGCGCCTGCTGAACGGTTACCGCCCTTGGACTCTTAGCGTAGAACACAAACCCGATAGCATCGGCCCCGGCCTCGACGGCTGCCAACGCATCTTCTATGCGGGTAATCCCGCAAATCTTGCTGCGAACGGCCGACATGTCGATAAAAACCTCAAGGCAAATCCGGGAAAGTCCCGGATGGTAACAAATGCATTCGAGGGCGTCAGCCGTCAAGTTCCGAGAAACCCGTAAGGAAATGTGGCCCGATGAAACGCTCGGGCAACGGGAACTCATCGTGGTACTCGACCTGCACCAGGTACAGCCCGAACGGGTGCGCTGTGACGCCGCCGGAGCGCCGCTCGCGGCTCTCAAGGACCTCTTTCATCCACTCCGGCGGCCGTTCGCCGGCACCGATCGTCATCAGCACCCCGGCGATGTTACGCACCATGTGGTGCAGAAAGGCGTTGGCACGGATGTCCAGCACGATCATCTTGCCGTGACGAGTCACGCGCAGATGATGCATCTGCTTGATCGGAGACTTGGCCTGACACTGCCCTGCCCGAAACGCGCTGAAATCATGGGTACCAATCAGATACTGCGCGGCCTCAGCCATGCGCTCCACGTCCAGCGGACGGTGATTCCAGGTGATTTCTTCATTGAGATGCGCCGGACGGATCTGATCGTTGTAGATCACGTAGCGATAGCGCCGGGCAATGGCCTTGAACCGCGCATGGAAGTGCGCAGGCATGACCTTCGCCCAACTGACACTGATGTCGTGGGGCAGATTGATATTGGCCCCCATGACCCAGGCTTTCAGCGAGCGGTCGACCTGGGTGTCGAAATGCACGACTTGCCCGCAGGCATGCACACCGGCGTCCGTGCGCCCGGCGCATTGCAGCGAAACCGGCGAGTTCGCGACCTTCGACAAGGCTTTCTCCAGGGTTTCCTGCACCGTGAGCACACCCGTGGACTGACGCTGCCAGCCGCTGTAGCGCGAGCCCTTGTATTCAACGCCCAAGGCGACACGAAAAAAGCCTTCGGGGGCCATTTCGGCGGCCGGGTTATCTATGTTTGCCAAGTCGGTACAGCCTGCTGATCTACAAAGGCGAGCATTATAAGGCGGCTATCCGGGGATACCAGAGAGTTCTCCATCGACCAACCCGACCTCATCGCTGGCAAGCCAGCGATGGCATTAGCTCAAGCACCATAGAATCCAGCACGAACAAAAACGGCAGCCTTAAATGGGCTGCCGCTTTTGGTTTAGCTCAATATCAAGCCAGATGCGAAAGCATTTCCTTCGCTTCGCTCTTCTGCTTATCGTCACCCTCACTGAGCACTTCGTTGAGGATGTCGCGCGCGCCGTCGTTGTCGCCCATGTCGATGTAGGCCTGAGCCAGATCGAGCTTGGTGGCGGCTTCGTCGGTACCGGCGAGGAAGTCGAAGTCCTCGTCGTTCAGATCACCGCCCAACGCTGCGTCGGATTCAGTGAAGCTCGGCTCGTTCATGCTGCTCGAGAGGCGATCCAGCTCGGCATTGACGTCGTCCAGCTCGGCGGCGAAGGCATCCGGCTCAGACGGGGTCGCATCCATTTCGTCGGCCAGGGACAGGTCGAAATCGGCTGGCAGCTCCAGATCATCCAGAGGCGCTTCAGCCACCACTGGCGGCTCGACCGACGGCAGATCCTTCACGCTCTCGTCGAGATCCAGCAGGAAATCGTCGTCAGCCAGTTCAACCGGCACAGGATCGGCACCGAGATCCAGGTCCAGATCGAAGTCAGACAGGTCGTCGAGGTTTTCCTTGATTTCGGTCTGTTGCTGCAGCACCGACTCGAAGCTCAGGTCGTCATCGGCCGGGAATTCGTCCAGCTCTACCGGCGCTTCAGGTTCGACGGCCGCCACCGGCGCAACAGGCTCCACCGGTTTGATGTTGTCGAGATCATCCAGGCTCAGGTCAAAAGCGCTGTCCAGATCGTCGTCCACCTTGGCGGCAGGCGCTTCTGGCTCATCAAGCAGCAATTCCTTGACGTACTCCGCATCCAGTTCGGCAGCGATAGCCGCTGCCGCCAGACCGGCAGCCGCAACGACCGCCATAGCCGGGAAGCGTTTTTTCAGTTCTTCGACCTTGGCGAAGTTGTCGCCATTGGCAACCAGTTGGCGCTCCTGACCGACGAAAGCATCACGATCACCCTGGCGACCGTAGACTTCCATCAGCTTCAGACGCAAATCACTGCGCTGCGGTTCCAGGCTGACGCCCTCCTCCAGCAACGCTGCCGCCTGATTCAGACGACCGCCATCGATATGCGACTGCGCCTTGTCCAACACGTCGTCGGAGCGCTCGGCCGCCGGCGCCACCAGCGGTGCGGCGATCGGCTCGGCCATCACCACCGGAGCCACCACAGGGGCAGGTGCCGGTGCCGGTGCCGGAGCTGGCGCAGGCGTGAGCTTGACGCTTGCCGCAGGGACTTCCAGGCCTTCAAAGCTGTCTTCCGGCAGATCAAGTTCAGGCGAGAACGACTGTTCTTCCAGGGCGCGAGCCATGCGCAGATGTTTCTCGGCTTCCTGTTGCGCTTTGCGACGACGGGCCAGCAGCAACAGCAGAAGCAGGAACACCACCGCGCCACCACCGACCAGACCCAGCAGGATCGGGTTGGTCAGCAGTTCGTTGAAGGTCTTGTCTTGGTCGGCAGCAGACTTCGGCTCGACCACCGGCTCAACCGGTGCCGGTGCGGCGGCTTCAGGCGCAGGTGCGGCAGGTGCCGCCTCGGCCGGCGTCGCCGGTGGAGTTGCAGCCAGTTCCGCAGTAATGGCCGGAACCGGCGCAACGGCTGGCGCAGCCGCGTCAGTTGCCGGCGCCGGAGCAGTGCCCGGGCCTTCAGCCTGCATTTTCGCCAGTTGATTGTTCTTCAGCTCGATCAGGCGTTGCAGTTTGTCCAGCTGGCTTTGCAGGTCAGCCATGCGGCTTTTCAGTTCTGCGTTGTCACGACGGGTCGTATCGAGGCTTTCCTGGGTCACCGCCAGCTTGTTGCTCAGAGCCTTGGCGTCACCAGCCGGCCCCTTGCCGCGAGCCTTGCCGCTTTCGGCGGAAACGAGGCTCAGGTTGTCCTTGGCATTCTGCGCACCGCCGGCATTGGCGCGACCACGCTTGGTAGCATCGAGCTGTTGCTGACCGGCGCCCGGCTTGGCCACGTAACGACGCCCCTGACGCCAGGCTTCGTTCTGCGCGGCAACCTCGGCAATCGCTTTCGACTGCGGCAGCGCAGTGCTTTGCACCTGATCCGGCAGGCGCAGCACCTGGCCGGTTTTCAGGCGGTTGATGTTGCCGTCGATGAATGCGTCAGGGTTCAGCGCCTGAATTGCCAGCATGGTCTGCTGGATCGAACCGCCGGTGCGCGCCTTGGCCGCGATTTCCCACAGGGTATCGCGCGGCGTGGTGGTGTGGCTCGGATGCGTGGCGCCGGTAGTTGGTGCGGTGATCGTCTGCGACGGCGCCGGTTGCGCAGCGGCATCGGCGGTCTGCGGCGAGAATTTCGATGGGTCCAGCAATACGCTGTAATCGCGCAACAGGCGGCCGTTCGGCCACATCACCTGCACGAGGAATTTCACCATCGGTTCCGACAGCGGCTTGCTCGAGGTTACGCGCAGCACGCTTTTGCCGCTGGCGTTGAGCACCGGGGTGAAGGTCAGATCATTGAGGAAGGCCTGGCGATCGACGCCGGCCTTGGCGAAATCTTCCGGCGAGGCCAGGCTCGGCACCACTTCGGCAGCAGTGAGATCCTTGACATCGAGCAGCTCGATTTCCGCCACCAGCGGCTGGTTCAGGGTCGACTTCAGGGTCAGCTCCCCGAGCCCGAGGGCATGCGCCATACCGGAGGACAGCGCCGAGGCGGCCGCTATTGCTAACACCAGTTTGCGAACTTGAACCATAGCCTCTTCCTTTGTTTGAACGTTCCTCGGCGAGCGAGAAGATGTTGATTGTCGCTGCCGTAAGGCATTGCGCGCGACGACGACAGCATGCCGCGCGCGATCATTTCTTTGATGCCCCGGAAAGTCCCGGAGGGTATTACGTCATCAAGCGGTCTGGCCAAGCATAGCGCCCGGCTAGAATCAGTCGACAAATTGTTGCCAAGTATCTTTTACAGCAGGCCTTTTATCAACAACTCGGCCACTTGCACCGCGTTGAGCGCCGCGCCTTTGCGTACGTTATCTGACGTCAGCCACAGATTAAGTTCCGACGGCTCGTCGACACCGCTACGCACCCGCCCGACATAGACCACGTCCTGCCCCACCGCGTCACCGACCGCGGTCGGATAATCACCGGCCTCGACCAGCTCGATCCCCTCGGCATCTTCAAGCGCGGTATTGACCTTTTCCAGGTCGACCGCGTTCGCTGACTGCAAGGTCACGCTAAAGCTATCGCCAAAAAACACCGGGGCTTGAACGCAAGTTGCGGAAATCTTTAATGAAGGTTTGGCCAGCACCTGGCGCAGCTCGCGCACCAGACGCTTTTCCAGCAGCGTGTGGCCGTGCGTGTCCGGCGTACCGACCTGAGCCAACAGGTTGAACGCCACCTGCCGATCGAAGAATGTCGGCTCCAGCGGACGCATGTTCAGCAGCTCCGTCGTCTGGCGAGCCAGCTCGGAAACCGCCTCACGGCCTTGGGCAGAAACGGCCAGACTGGCGGTGACATGCACATATTGCAGATCGACCAGATCAAGCAACGGCGCCAGCACCACCGCCAGCGTGGTGGCCGACGGACTCGGGCTGCTGACCTGGAACGGCACTTTCAAACCAGCCAGTACATCGAAATTGACCTCCGGCACCACTTGCGGCGCCTGATCTGCCGACAAGGCGCCGGACAGATCCACCAGCGAGCAACCCGCCGCATGAGCACGAGCCGCGTAGCTCAGGGTGATGGCCGGGCCGGCGGCAAAGAACGCCAGTTTGACCTTGCTGAAATCGAACTCGTCGACTTCGCGCACACGCACGTTCTTGTTGCGAAAAAGCACCGAGCTGCCGGCGGATTCACTGCTGGCCAGCAGGTGCAGGTTGCCGACCGGGAAGTCGCGCTCCTCGAGAATCTGCACAAGGGTTTCGCCGACAATACCGGTGGCGCCGATCACGGCAATATCAATGGGCTGGCTCATGGTGCGACCTCTGGTGGAACGGGGGGAGCGGCACTTTACCGGGTGGCTGCCGGACAGGCAAAAAAAAACCCGCGCCTCTTGCAAGGCACGGGTTCTTTCATTGCATCAAGCGATCAACGCTCAAGCAGGATCCGCAGCATGCGGCGCAGCGGTTCGGCCGCGCCCCACAGCAACTGGTCGCCGACGGTGAACGCGCCAACGAACTGCGAACCCATGTTCAGCTTGCGCAGACGACCGACCGGTACGTTCAGGGTGCCGGTGACTTTCGTCGGGCTCAGCTCCTGCATGCTGATTTCACGGTTGTTCGGCACCAGCTTGACCCAAGGGTTGTGCTGGCTGATCAGCCCTTCGATGTCGGCGATCGGCACGTCTTTGTTCAGTTTGATGGTCAGCGCCTGGCTGTGGCAGCGCATGGCGCCGATGCGCACGCAGATACCGTCGACCGGGATCGGGCTCTTGAAGCGGCCGAGGATCTTGTTGGTCTCGGCCTGGGCCTTCCACTCTTCGCGGCTCTGGCCGTTCGGCAATTCCTTGTCGATCCACGGGATCAGGCTGCCGGCCAGCGGTACGCCGAAGCTTTCGGTCGGGTAAGCGTCGCTGCGCATGGCTTCGGCCACACGACGGTCGATGTCGAGGATCGCGCTGGCAGGATCGGCCAGTTGATCGGCGACAGCGGCGTGGGTCGCGCCCATCTGCTTGATCAGTTCACGCATGTTCTGCGCGCCGGCACCGGAGGCCGCCTGATAGGTCATGGCGCTCATCCACTCCACCAGACCGGCCTCGAACAGACCGCCCAGCCCCATCAGCATCAGGCTGACGGTGCAGTTGCCGCCGATGTAGTTCTTGGTACCCGCGTCGAGCTGCTGGTCGATGACCTTGCGGTTGACCGGGTCGAGGATGATGACGGCGTCGTCGTTCATCCGCAGGCTCGAGGCCGCGTCGATCCAGTAACCCTGCCAGCCGGCTTCGCGCAGCTTCGGGAACACTTCGCTGGTGTAGTCGCCGCCCTGGCAGGTCAGGATCACGTCGAGGGTCTTCAGCTCTTCAATGCTGTAAGCGTCCTTGAGCGGAGCAATGTCCTTGCCCACGGACGGGCCTTGGCCACCGACATTGGAAGTGGTGAAAAACACCGGCTCGATAAGATCGAAATCCTGCTCTTCCAGCATCCGCTGCATGAGCACGGAACCGACCATACCGCGCCAACCGATCAGACCTACACGTTTCATCGCAACTACACCTTCTTGAAAAGTGGGCCGCTGCTTTGTATTGAATTTCGCAGCGGGCCCGAGAGATTACAGATTCCGCAGCGCGGCGACTACTGCGTCACCCATTTCCTGCGTACCGACTTTAGTGCAACCGGTCGAAAAGATGTCGCCGGTGCGCAGGCCCTGATCCAGCACCACACTGACCGCTTTCTCGATGGCATCCGCCGCTTCGTGCAGATTGAAGCTGTAACGCAGCATCATCGACACCGACAGAATGGTCGCCAGCGGGTTGGCGATGCCTTTGCCGGCGATGTCCGGCGCCGAACCGTGGCAAGGCTCGTACATGCCCTTGTTGTTGGCGTCCAGCGAGGCCGAGGGCAGCATGCCGATGGAGCCGGTGAGCATCGACGCTTCGTCGGACAGGATGTCGCCGAACATGTTGTCGGTGACGATCACATCGAACTGCTTCGGCGCGCGCACCAGTTGCATGGCGGCGTTGTCGACGTACATATGGCTCAGTTCGACTTCAGGGTAATCCTTGGCCACCTGCTCGACCACTTCACGCCACAGTTGGCTGGACGCCAGCACGTTGGCCTTGTCCACCGAGCACAGCTTTTTGCCACGAACCATGGCCATGTCGAAACCGACGCGGGCGATGCGGCGGATTTCGCTTTCACTGTACGGCAGGGTGTCGTAGGACTGACGCTCGCCGTTTTCCAGGGTACGGGTGCCACGCGGCGCACCGAAATAGATGCCACCGGTCAGCTCACGGACGATCAGAATGTCCAGACCGGAAACGATTTCCGGTTTCAGGCTCGATGCGTCTGCCAGTTGCGGGTACAGGATCGCCGGGCGCAGGTTGCCGAACAGGCCCAGTTGCGCACGGATTTTCAGCAGGCCGCGCTCAGGGCGGATGTCACGCTCGATGGTGTCCCATTTCGGGCCGCCCACGGCGCCCAGCAGCACAGCGTCGGCGGCGCGGGCGCGATCGAGGGTTTCATCGGCCAGCGGCACACCGTGCTTGTCGATGGCGGCGCCACCGATCACGTCATGGCTCAGCTCGAAGCCCAGGCTGTACTTGTCGTTGGCCAGTTCCAGCACCTTGACCGCTTCGGCCATGATTTCCGGACCAATACCGTCGCCTGGGAGAATCAGAATCTGCTTGCTCATGCTTTCCTCGTGTCTTCAGTCGGTGCGCCATCGACTGGCGCGCCCGGAAAAATTCTTATCGTTCCAAGATTACTTCTCAGCCCAAAGCACCAGTACATCTGTACTGAACGAACCATCGGCCTCAATCTCAAAATATTCGCGCACTTCGTTGCCCATCGACCGCTGCAACTCGCGGATCGCGGCACGCATCACCTCGGGCGTACGCATACGCTCGACCCAACTGTTGTACTCCAGACGCAGGCGCTGACGCGTGGTGCTGCGGGTGTGCAGACCAGCCTCGCTGACCTGGCGCAGCCACTCACCGGCAGAATAATCGCGTACATGGCTGGTGTCGCGCAGCACTTCGACGCTCTGCAAATAGGTGTCGAACAGCGGACTGCCCGGCGACAGCACATCAATGAACGCCGCCACGCCACCCGGCTTCAGCACCCGACGCACTTCGCGCAGGGCCACGCCGAGGTCACTCCAGTGATGCGCCGAGTAGCGGCTGAACACGAAATCGAACTCGCCATCAGCGAACGGCAGGTGCTCGGCGGCGCCGTTGACCGTGGACACATTGCTCAAACCGCGATCAACGGCAGCGGCGGCCACTACATCAAGCATCTGCTGCGACAAGTCGTAGGCCACCACTTCCTTCACCAGCGAAGCGACGTGAAAACTCACGTGCCCGGCGCCGCAACCCAAGTCCAGCACCCGCGCCTCGCCCTGCCCCGCCAGTTCAGCCTGTAGCAGCGCAAATTCAGTGCCTTGAGCGTGAACGGCGCTGCTCAGGTAGGCGGCGGCCTGTTCACCGAATTGCTTTTGTACAACCTGACTGTGCTGGGCGGTGCTGGTCATGAGTACTTCCTTCGTTGGGGTTTCAACCTTTCAAATTCACGCGTCGCGGAACAACCAAGGCTGGCTCGCACGATGCTTGGCTTCGAACGCGGCAATCGCATCGCCGTCCTGCAGGGTCAGGCCGATGTCGTCCAGGCCGTTGAGCAGGCAGTGTTTGCGGAAGGCGTCGATCTCGAAGCGATAGACCTTGCCGTTCGGGCTGGTCACGGTCTGCTCGTGCAGATCGATCTGCAACTGATAGCCCGGCTCGGCCTCGACCTGTTTGAACAGCTCGTCGACTTCGGCGTCGCTCAAGATGATCGGCAGCAAGCCGTTCTTGAAGCTGTTGTTGAAGAAGATATCGGCATAGCTCGGCGCGATGATGCTGCGGAAACCGTATTCTTCCAGCGCCCAAGGCGCGTGTTCACGGCTGGAACCGCAACCGAAGTTCTCGCGGGCCAGCAACACGCTGGCGCCTTGATAACGCTCGGCGTTGAGCACGAATTCCTTGTTCAGCGGGCGCTTGGAGTTGTCCTGATACGGCTGGCCGACATCCAGGTAACGCCACTCGTCGAACAGGTTCGGGCCGAAGCCGGTGCGCTTGATCGATTTCAAGAACTGCTTCGGGATGATCTGGTCGGTGTCGACGTTGGCACGATCCAGAGGTGCGACAAGGCCGGTGTGCTGGGTAAAAGCTTTCATGCTGCGCTCCTCAGATCAATTCACGAACGTCGATGAAACGACCGTTCACCGCCGCCGCAGCGGCCATGGCCGGGCTGACGAGGTGGGTACGGCCACCGGCACCCTGACGACCTTCGAAGTTACGGTTGGACGTCGAGGCGCAATGCTCGCCGGACTCCAAACGGTCCGGGTTCATCGCCAGGCACATCGAGCAACCCGGCTCGCGCCATTCGAAACCGGCCTCGAGGAAGATCTTGTCCAGACCTTCGGCCTCGGCCTGCGCCTTCACCAGACCCGAGCCCGGGACCACGATGGCTTGTTTGATGGTCGATGCGACCTTGCGGCCCTTGGCGATCACCGCAGCAGCGCGCAAGTCTTCGATCCGCGAGTTGGTGCAGGAGCCGATGAATACGCGATCGAGCTGGATGTCGGTGATCGCCTGATTGGCAGTCAGACCCATGTATTTCAAGGCGCGGACAATCGAGTCGCGTTTGACCAGATCCATCTCTTTAGTCGGGTCCGGCACGTTCTGATCAACGGCCAATACCATTTCCGGCGAAGTGCCCCAGCTGACTTGCGGCTTGATCTGCGCAGCGTCGAGTTCGACTACGGTGTCGAAATGCGCGTCAGCGTCGGACACCAGGTCTTTCCAGGATTCGACCGCCAGATCCCACTCGGCGCCTTTCGGTGCGAACGGACGGCCCTTGACGTAATCCACAGTCTTTTGGTCCGCTGCCACCAGGCCCACACGGGCGCCGGCTTCGATGGACATGTTGCAGATGGTCATGCGGCCTTCGATGGACAGATCGCGGATCGCACTGCCGGCGAACTCAATGGCATGGCCATTGCCGCCGGCGGTGCCGATCTTGCCGATCACGGCGAGAACGATGTCCTTGGCGGTCACGCCGAACGGCAATTGGCCTTCGACACGCACCAGCATGTTCTTCATTTTCTTGGCAACCAGGCACTGAGTAGCGAGCACGTGCTCGACCTCGGAAGTGCCGATACCGTGAGCCAATGCGCCGAACGCGCCGTGGGTCGAGGTGTGCGAGTCGCCGCAGACCACGGTCATGCCCGGCAAGGTCGCACCCTGCTCCGGGCTGATCACGTGGACGATGCCCTGGCGGACGTCGTTCATCTTGAATTCGACGATGCCGTATTCATCGCAGTTGTCGTCGAGGGTCTGAACCTGCAAACGCGAGACCTGATCGGCAATGGCGCTGATGCCACCCTTACGCTCCGGGGTGGTCGGAACGTTGTGGTCCGGGGTGGCGATGTTGGCATCGATGCGCCATGGCTTGCGCCCGGCCAGACGCAGGCCTTCGAAGGCTTGCGGTGAGGTCACTTCGTGGATGATGTGACGATCGATGTAGATCAGCGCCGAACCATCGTCGCGCTGCTTGACCAAATGCGAATCCCAGAGCTTGTCGTAGAGCGTTTTGCCGGCCATCAGACGTTTCCTCATCAGCTTGTTTCTATGCCCTGGGCTTATCAATAACCCTTTGGCTTGTGAGGCCGATCCTATGGGGTTAGATTGAATAACTCAAATTCATATTTTTTATGCTTTGGATAACCAACTGGAATACGAACATGGATCTGGCCAACCTCAATGCTTTTATCGCGATTGCCGAGTCCGGAAGCTTCTCCGGCGCCGGTGAACGCCTGCACCTGACGCAACCGGCGATCAGCAAACGCATCGCCGGGCTGGAACAGCAATTGAATGTGCGGCTGTTCGACCGGTTGGGCCGTGAAGTGGGCCTGACCGAGGCCGGCCGGGCTCTGCTGCCACGGGCCTATCAGATTCTCAACGTGCTGGACGACACCCGCCGCGCCCTGACCAACCTGACCGGAGAAGTCTCGGGCCGCCTGACCCTGGCCACCAGTCACCACATCGGTCTGCACCGTTTGCCGCCCTTGCTGAGGGAGTACACCCGCCGTTACCCACAGGTAGCGCTGGATATTCAGTTCCTCGATTCGGAAGTGGCCTACGAGGAAATTCTCCATGGCCGCGCAGAACTGGCGGTCATTACCCTGGCACCGGAGCCACACACACTGGTCAAAGCCACGCCGGTCTGGGATGACCCGCTGGATTTCGTGGTCGCCCCGGAACACACATTGATCAGCAACGGCGCTGTCACATTGGCGGACATTGCCGGTCATCCGGCGGTTTTCCCCGGCGGCAACACCTTTACCCACCATATTGTCCAACGTCTGTTCGAGGCCCAGGGGCTGACGCCGAACATCGCAATGAGCACTAACTATCTGGAAACCATCAAGATGATGGTGTCGATTGGTCTGGCCTGGAGCGTTTTGCCGCGCACCATGCTCGATGAACAGGTGGCGCGCATACCTTTGCCGGGCATACAGCTCAGTCGCCAGCTAGGCTATATCCTGCACACCGAACGGACGCTGTCGAATGCTGCACGGGCGTTTATGGCCCTGCTGGACGCGCAAATCGATCTGCCAGGGACTCTCGGCTGACTTGTGCTACTCCTATAGAGCTGTCGTCCCTGTGCCTAACGCCCAATTCAGCTCAAGGCCACTTAACAATGCCGAAATCTGTTGACCGTATTCCGCCGATGCCGCGTATTCAGGCCATTGATCCACGGCGTTCCGAGCAGAGCTGGGAGAGCGCGCCACAATTGCTCGCGGCGCTCAATGGCGCCCGACTCGGCGCCTGGTATTGGGACATCGAACGCGGGCAGATCAGTTGGTCGCGGGGCACCCAGGCCTTGTTCGGCTTCGATCCACGGCAGCCGTTGCCCGAAGACCTGGAATACCTCGACCTGCTGCCGCCGGAAGACCGGGCGAAAACCGTTCGCGCCTTCCACGCGGTCATCGCCGGCGCGCCGCTGGAACAGGCGATGCACCACCGCATCCGCTGGCCCGATGGCAGCCTGCACTGGCTGGAGATCAATGGCAGCCTGCTGCCCGACAAGAACGGCCGGCCCCGAATGATCGGGGTGATCCGTGAAATCACCCACCAGCGGCAACGGGAACAAGCCCTCACCAGTTCGGAGAAGCGTTTCGCCACACTGTTTCACCTGTGCCCGAACATGGTGCTGCTGACCCGCCAGGAAGACGGCCTGATCAGCGAGGCCAACCAGTACTTCGAAAGTCTGTTCGGCTGGCCGGTACAAAGCGCTATTGGGCGCACTACCCTGGAACTGGGCCTGTGGGTGCATCCCGAGCAACGAGCAGAACTGGTCAAGAAAACCAAGGCCAAGGGCGAACTGATCAGCATGGAAGTGCAGTTTCGCGCCAGCAATGGTCAAGTCCATGACGGTATTCTCAGTGCGCAAAAGGTCGAGCTCGAAGGCCAGCCGTACCTGTTAAGCACGTTTCTCGACACCACCGAACGCAAAGCCGCCGAGCACGCGCTCAAGGACAGCCAGGAACGTCTCGATCTGGCGCTGGACTCTGCCCAGCTCGGCACCTGGGACTGGCACATTCCCAGCGGCATGCTTTACGGCTCGGCCCGGGCCGCGCAATTGCACGGACTGGAGCCGATTCCGTTTCATGAATCGTTCGACGAATTTTTCGAAGGGGTGCCCGGCGAAGAGCGCGACAGCATGCGCGACGCCTATCGCAGCCTGCGCGAGGGCCCGGCGGGCAATTATCAACTGACCTACCGCGTGCAACTGCCCGATGGCAGTTCGCGCTATCTGGAAAGCCGTGCCCGCCTCTATCGTGACGAAAACGGTGCGCCGCTGCGGATGGCCGGCACCCTGCTCGACATCACCGATCAAGTCGAACGCGAACAACGGCTGGTGGCTTCGGAAGAAAAATTCGCCACGCTGTTCCAGGTCAGCCCCGACCCGATCTGCGTGACCCGCCAGGAAACCGGGGAATTCATCGAAATCAACTCCAGCTTCAGCCAGACCTTCGGCTGGAGCGCCACTGACGTCATCGGCCACACCGCCGAAGAAATCGGCCTGTGGGATGCCTCGGCGAAAAGCCTGCAGCGCATCGAACGGGTGATCCGCGAACAGGGCTTGAGTAATGTTGCGATCATCGTCCGGCACAAGGATGGCCAGTCGCTGACGTGTGTAATTTCCAGCCGCCAGATCAGCGTCGGCAACCAGCCGTGCATCGTCACCACGTTGCGTGACATCACCCAACAACAGCGCTCGGAAGCGGCGCTCAAGGCCAGTGAAGAGAAGTTCGCCAAGGCGTTTCACTCGAGCCCCGACGCCATCACCATCACCGAACGCGACACCGGACGCTATATGGAGGTCAACGACGGTTTCTGCCGCCTGACCGGCTATCGCGCCGACGAAGTGGTGGGCAAAACCGTGTATCAGGTCGGTATCTGGGCCGAAGAAAAACAGCGTTCGGCACTGCTCGCCGAACTGCAGATCAAGGGCCGCGTGCATCATCAGGAAATGCTCGGGCGCAACAAGCGCGGCGAGATCCTGACGGTGGAAGTCTCGGTCGAACCGATCACCCTCAACGAAACCGCCTGCCTGTTGCTGACCGCCCGTGACGTCAGCCTGCTGAAGAATGCCGAAGCGCAGATCCGTCATCTGGCCTATCACGACCCGCTGACCAACCTGCCCAATCGCGCGCTGCTGATGGATCGTCTGAGTCAGCAGATCGCCCTGCTCAAACGCCACAACTTGCGCGGCGCGCTGCTGTTTCTCGATCTCGACCACTTCAAACACATCAACGATTCGCTCGGCCACCCGGTCGGCGACACGGTGCTGAAAATCATCACCGCGCGGCTTGAAGCCAGCGTACGCATGGAAGACACCGTGGCGCGGCTCGGTGGCGATGAATTCGTGGTGCTGCTCAGCGGCCTGGAAGGCACACGCAACGAAGTCAGCGCCCAGGTGCGCGAGTTGGCCGACACCATTCGCGAATTGCTCTCGGAGCCGATGTTCCTCGACGGCCAGCGCCTGCAAGTGACGCCGAGCATTGGTGTGGCGCTGATTCCCGATCACGGCTCGACCCCGACCGACCTGCTCAAACGCGCCGACATCGCGCTGTACCGGGCCAAGGATTCCGGGCGCAACACCACACAGATGTACCACAACACCATGCAGAAAGCGGCCAGCGAACGGCTGCGCATGGAGACCGACTTGCGCCTGGCGCTGTCCCGGGGGGAATTCGACGTTCATTACCAACCGCAGATCGACGCCCGGGACAATCGCATCATCGGCGCTGAAGCCCTGGTGCGCTGGAATCACCCGGAACTCGGCGCGCAATCGCCCGCCGAATTCATCAAGGTTCTGGAGGACAGCGGGCTGATTCTGGAGGTCGGCACCTGGATCCTCGACGAGGCGTGCGAAGCCTTCAAGCAATTGATCGCCGAACAGCTGATCGATCCTCTGGCCTTCACCCTGTGCGTGAACATCAGCCCCCGCCAGTTCCGTCAAAACGACTTCGTGGAGCGCATCGAGCACAGCATGAGCAGCCACGGCCTGCCATGCTCACTGCTGAAACTGGAAATTACCGAAGGCATCGTCATCCAGAACCTGGAAGACACCATCAGCAAAATGCGTCGCCTGAAAAAACTCGGCGTGAGCTTTGCCATGGACGATTTCGGCACCGGCTATTCATCGCTTACCTACCTGAAGCGATTGCCGGTGGACACGCTGAAGATCGATCAATCGTTTATCCGTGACGCTACCAGCGACCCCAACGACGCCGAAATCATCCGCGCCATCGTCGCCATGGCCCGCAGCCTGGAACTGGAAGTGATCGCCGAAGGCGTGGAAACCCCGGAGCAACTGGAATTCCTGCAAGGGCTGGGCTGCCATTTGTACCAGGGCTATCTGCACAGTCGGCCGTTGCCGCTGGAGGGGTTGAAAGGATTGCTGGAATGACGGGCACAAAAAAGGGCGCCTTTCGGCGCCCTTCTTCCCGGTCGGCTTATTGCAGGACCGGCTTCTCCACCCCGTTGATCGGGATGCGCTTGGCTTTCGCCTCTTCCGGGATCACTCGCAGCAGGTCAATGCTCAACAGACCGTTACGCAGGTCGGCAGCCTTGATCTCGATGTGATCGGCCAGACGGAAGGAGAGCTTGAATGCACGCTGGGCAATGCCCTGGTGCAGGAAAGTGACGCCTTCGTTCGCGTCACGCTTGCCGCCACTGATGGTCAGCACGCCTTTCTCGACTTGCAGTTCCAGGTCTTCTTCCTGGAAACCGGCCGCCGCTACGACGATGCGATATTGATCGTCACCGTGTTTTTCGACGTTGTAAGGCGGATAGCTGCTGCCTGGCTCGTTGCGCAGGGCAGTTTCGAACAGGTCGTTGAAACGGTCGAAACCTACCGAGGAACGGAACAGTGGAGCGAGGGAAAATGCAGTACTCATGGTTCAAATCTCCTGAAAACAATCAGCAAGTTTTTTTGTCTCCGCGACCCGAATTCGGCATCGCGTAACCCTTAGATAGGGACCTGCGTTTTGTTTTCAAGAGATTATTTGAAGATTTTTTCAGGCGGCCTCGGCGACCGGCAAACCCAGCAAGCGCGAGACCTGATCCGGCTCGGTTTCGCGGCGAAGCACGGTAAACAGCTCGGTGGCCTCGGGATAATTGCGGGTCAGCATCGCCAGCCATTGCTTCAAACGGCCCGGCGATTGGCGCGCAGTCATCTGCGCTTTGGCTTGCAGCCAGAAGTCCTGGATCAGCGGCATCAGCTCGGTCCAGGTCATCTCGACGACTTCCTCGCCGGCACGGGCGGCAGCGATCTGTTTGGCCAGATCGGGACGCGAAACCAGACCACGACCGAGCATGATGTCCTCGACACCGCTGATTTCCCGGCAACGGCGCCAGTCCTCGACGCTCCAGATGTCACCGTTGGCGAACACTGGAACCTTGACCACGTCCTGCACCCGCGGAATCCACTCCCAGTGGGCCGGCGGCTTGTAGCCGTCCATCTTGGTTCGGGCGTGAACCACGATGTGCTCGGCGCCGCCCTCGGCCAGCGCCGTGGCGCACACCAACGAGCCGTCCGGGCTGTCGAAACCCAGGCGCATCTTGGCGGTGACAGGAATGTGCGCCGGCACCGCACGTCGCACGTGCTCGACGATCTGGTTGAGCAGTTCCGGCTCCTTGAGCAGTACCGCGCCGCCACGGGACTTGTTGACCGTTTTCGCCGGGCAGCCGAAGTTCAGATCGATCACTTCAGAACCCAGTTCGCAAGCCAGCGCAGCGTTTTCCGCCAGGCACACCGGGTCGGAACCGAGCAACTGCACACGCAATGGCACGCCGGAAGCGGTGCGAGCACCGTTGAGCAGTTCAGGGCCGAACTTGTGGAAATAAGCCGGGGTCAGCAACTGATCGTTGACCCGGATGAACTCGGTCACGCACCAGTCAATACCGCCGACACGGGTCAGGACATCGCGCAGGATGTCGTCGACCAACCCTTCCATCGGCGCCAGAGCAATTTGCATGGGAAACACACACTCAAGGAAAAACGTGCGGCAGTTTACTGGGTTTCGCGGGTTAAACCCATGTCCGCTGTCTGGATGGCCGGGCCGTAGCCTTCGATGAACTCGGCGGGCATGCGCTTGGGCCTGCCGGTGGACAACTCGATGCAGACGAAGGTGGTCTGGGCGCGCAATAGCGTGGTGTTATCGCTGGGGCGAATCAGCTGGAAGTGACGAGTCATTTTCAGTCGCTGATCCCAATCGACGATCCAGGTCGCCAGTTGCAGTTCGTCGCCTTCGTAGGCGGCGGCCAGATAGTCGATTTCGTGCCGTACTACCGCCATCGCCCGGTCCAGACGACGGTACTCGACCAGATCCAGGCCCAGCCGCTGCGAGTGACGCCAGGCGCAACGTTCGAGCCAGGACACGTACACCGCGTTGTTCGCGTGCCCCAGCCCGTCGATGTCCTCGGCGCCCACTTGCAGATCAATGGTAAACGGCGTTGCCCGATCCCAGCCCATGCCCTACTCCCGGTCAAATGATTCAACCGGGGCAGTGTAACGGATGACTACGCCGATTGCCGCGCCTGAAGGCTGCGACCGGCCAGCAGTGATAACACGCCATCAATCACCCGAGGGTCGGCCAGCACGCGCTGGTGGCCGCCGGCTTCCAGGCGCAGCAATCGGCTGTCGAACCAGGATTCGTGGATCAGTTGGGATTCCTTGACCGAGACGAACGTGTCGTCCTCGGCGTGCACGATCAGACCTGGCATATCCAGTTGATAGTGAGCGACATCGAGGGTCGCGGCGCGCATGCCGACGTCCTGTTCGACTTGCCGAATGAAGGCAGAACGAGCTCTTGGCGGCATCCCGACGTAGCGGGCAAATCCGCGCAACACGCCCAGAATGCGAGCCGGTGCGGCAATACTGACCAGGGTTTCGGTGCGCAGCCCCAACTGCACCGCGAGCATGGCACTGGCACCACCCATGGAGTGGCCGATGACCGCTTGCAGTGGTGGCAACTCAGCAGCGGCTTCGAGCATGGCGCGGGCAAACAGTACGACGTTGGCTTCGCGCCCTGGCGAACAACCGTGGGCCGGACCGTCGAGAGCAACAACGGTGTAACCGGATTCGACCAGCGCCGTGATCAGCGCGGCAAACTGGGTTGGTCGCCCCTCCCAACCGTGCATCAGCAGAACCGTTGGGCCTTGCCCCCAGCGCAGCGCAGAGAGGCCGAAACGCAAAGTGATCCGCTCGGATTTCGCCAGCAGCGGCAATTCCCAATCCCGTGGCGCATTGGCGCGAGGGGTCATGAATGCCAGTCGCATTTTGCTTGCCACCAGTTTCGGTGCAAACCAGCCCAAGGTGCCATTAACGCCACGAACCCACTTCAACGTGCTCATCGCTCTCTCCTCGGGCTTGTAGCCTTCAGGTCAACGCACCGCCGACTTGGCAGCGCGCAGCAATCGATCAGATAAATCTCCAGGGCCCAACGCCCTCGCGAGCGCCAGACCACCCACCATCAAGGCCACGTCGGCCAACGCTTTATCGGTGTCTTCCGGCGTTGCGGCCAACTGCGCAATCATCAATTCCAAGTGTTCGTTCAATGCGATCCGGAACGCTTCTGGCAGACGCCCCAGCTCACCAATGGAGGCCGGAATCGGGCAGGCCGAATCGCTGGAATCGCGATGCTTGCGCGACAGGTAGAAAGCGGCCACCAGGGCGCGGCGCTCTTCACCGGTCAGCTCGCTGTCCATGTCGGCAATCAGGTCGCGACGGCGACCGAGCAATTGCTTGAACGCCTCAAGCATCATGGCGTCCTTGCTTTCGAAGTGTGCGTAGAAGCCACCGACGGTCAGGCCGGCCGCACCCATCACTTCGCCCACGCTCGGCTCAGCCGGGCCGCGCTGGATCAGTGCAGCGCTGGCGGCCTTGAGAATGCGTTCGCGGGTTTGAGCTTTCTTGTCGTTCATCGTCGCCTCCGAATATTACGATAGCAATATTATTCTCATAATAATATTCCGCAAGTCACGCGCGTGACCGCTGGTCTGAAGCACAGTGTTAAGGAAAAAGAGGATTTGGCCAAACGCCAGACAAACAAAAGGGCCATTCAATAATTGAATGACCCTTATAAATCCCGCATAGCGGGTAATCGTGGCGTCCCCTAGGGGACTCGAACCCCTGTTACCGCCGTGAAAGGGCGGTGTCCTAGGCCACTAGACGAAGGGGACACAAACCTTCTGTACAACTGATCAGTGCTGAGACCTGATCGATTCAAGGCCGGTGTGGCCAGACCTTGAACTGTAAATTGGTGGAGCTAAGCGGGATCGAACCGCTGACCTCCTGCATGCCATGCAGGCGCTCTCCCAGCTGAGCTATAGCCCCGGATTTTTCGCCTCACGGCGGAGCGACATCTTGCAACATCGCTTCTGTAAAACTGGCGTCCCCTAGGGGACTCGAACCCCTGTTACCGCCGTGAAAGGGCGGTGTCCTAGGCCACTAGACGAAGGGGACGCAAACCCTTCTATACAGCTGATCAACGCTGAGTGTTGATCGCTTCGAAACCGGTGTGGCCAGGCTTCGAAGTGTAAATTGGTGGAGCTAGACGGGATCGAACCGTCGACCTCTTGCATGCCATGCAAGCGCTCTCCCAGCTGAGCTATAGCCCCTCATCGTTGATGTCATCGCTGAGGACGGGGCGAATCTTAAGGGCGTATCGAAAGCCTGTCAAACTTATTTTTGAAAAATTTCAAAATTTTTTGTCGGCATAACAATCACTTACCGCCCTCCCCCCGTAAATTCGGGGGAAAACGCCGCAGGACGGGATCAAAAAATCCTGACCTGCGGCGCGTCCTGCAGACTCAAACGCAATCAGGCAATAGCGCCCAACAGCTTTTCCCACTCTTTGTTTTCTTTCTTCGACACGCCGCCCAGCAGGTCAAGCGCCTGGCGCAGACGGAAACGGGTCAGGTCCGGCCCGAGGATCTCCATTGCATCGAGCACCGACACCGAACTCGCCTGACCGGTGATTGCCGCGAACATCAGCGGCATCGCATCACGCAGCTTCAGCTCGAGGGATTCCACCACTGCCTGAATCGTCGCAGTGATGCTGTCCTTCTCCCACTGGCGCAGGCTTTCCAGTTTCCACAGGATCAACTGCATCAGTTGACGAACCTGATCACCCGAGAGCTTTTTCGACTCGAACAGCTTGGCATCCGGATTCACGCCACCGGCGAAGAAGAATCCGGCCAGCGGTGCAACCTGGCTGAAAGTTTCGACACGGCCCTGAACGTGCGGCGCGATCTTCATCATGTATTCAGAATTGAACGCCCACTTCTGTATGCGAGCGGCGAACTCTTCGACCGGCAGATCACGCAACCACTGACCGTTGAGCCACGACAGCTTCTCGATGTCGAAAATCGGCCCGCCCAGCGACACGCGCTTGAGGTCGAAGTTGTCGACCATTTCCTGCAGCGAGAACTTCTCGCGCTCGTCCGGCATCGACCAGCCCATGCGGCCCAAGTAGTTGAGCATCGCTTCAGGCATGAAGCCCATGCGCTCGTAGAACGTCACCGAGGTCGGGTTCTTGCGCTTGGACAACTTGCTCTTGTCCGGGTTACGCAGCAGCGGCATGTAGCACAGCTCCGGTTGTTCCCAGCCGAAGTATTCGTAAAGCAGGATCAGTTTCGGCGCCGATGGCAGCCACTCTTCACCGCGCAGCACGTGAGTGATGCCCATCAGGTGATCGTCGACCACGTTGGCCAGGAAGTACGTCGGCAGGCCGTCGGTCTTCATCAGCACCTGCATATCCATGCGATCCCACGGGATCTCGACATCGCCACGCAGCATGTCCGGCACCACGCAGACGCCTTCGGTCGGCACTTTCATGCGGATCACGTGCGGCTCGCCGGCAGCCAGGCGACGGGCGACTTCTTCCTTGGACAGCAACAATGCACGGCCGTCGTAACGCGGGGTTTCGCCACGAGCCATTTGCTCGGCGCGCATCTGGTCCAGTTCTTCAGCGGTGCAGAAGCACGGAAAGGCGTGGCCCATGTCGACCAGTTGCTGGCAGTACTTCTGGTAGATATCGCCGCGCTCGCTCTGACGGTAAGGACCGTGCGGGCCGCCGACGTCCGGGCCTTCGCTCCAGTCGATGCCGAGCCAGCGCAGAGCGTCGAAAATCTGCTGTTCGGACTCGCGGGTCGAACGCAACTGATCGGTGTCTTCAATGCGCAGGATGAACTCACCGCCGTGCTGCTTGGCAAAGCAGTAGTTGAACAATGCGATGTAGGCGGTACCTACGTGGGGATCCCCGGTAGGCGATGGCGCGATGCGAGTGCGGACGGTGGTCATGGCATGTCTCGAAAAGAATGAAAAGCAAAGAACAATCAAGCGGCGAATGGTAACAGGCGACACCCGCCCCGCTCCAGCGGGCAGGGCATTTAAGCCAATTTTGCGTCTGTAACGCCCGTAGGCCGTGGCGAATGGCTGAATATCAGCAGACGGCATTTACCGTTCATCGGCTGTATGCCAGATTCGCCTGCAGATAACTTTCCTTACAATTCCTCGACTACAGTTTGCCCATGCCTGCCCAACTCAAGCGTCGCCTGCTCATTTTCCTGCTGCTCGTCCTGCTGATTGCCGGGGGCTTTTTCGCTCATTGGTTTTTCAAAGGACGCTTTTATGAAAGCACCGACAACGCCTATGTCCAAGGTGAAATCACCCGCGTGTCGAGTCAGTTGAGCGCGCGCATCGACGAAGTCCTGGTGCAGGACAACCAGCACGTGGAAAAAGGCCAGTTGCTGGTCCGTCTCGAAGGTGACGACTTCCGCCTCGCCGTCGATCGCGCCAATGCCGCCCTCGCCACCCGTGAAGCCGAGCGCCTGCAGGCCCAGAGCAAACTGACCCAACAAGCCAGCCTGATCGCCGCCAGCGAAGCACAAGTGGCAACTACGCAAGCCACACTGGGTCGTTCGCAAATTGACCTGTCCCGCGCAGAAGCCCTGCGCAAACCCGGTTTCGTTTCCGAGGAGCGGGTCACCACCCTCTCCGCCGACAACCACATCGCCCGCTCGCAAGTGGCCAAGGCCCAGGCCGATGCGCAAAGTCAGCGCCAGCAGGTCAGCGCACTGAATGCCGAGATCAAGCGCCTCGACGCACAGATCGCCAACGCCCGCGCCGACCTCGCCCAGGCCGAACTGAACTTGACCCGCAGCGAAATCCACGCACCGATCAGCGGCCTCGTCGGCCAACGCGCCGCACGCAATGGCCAGATTGTTCAGGCCGGCGCGTATCTGCTGTCGATCGTCCCGGACGAAGACATCTGGGTGCAGGCCAACTTCAAGGAAACCCAGATCGGCCACATGCAACCGGGGCAGAAGGCCGAACTGGTCTTCGATGCCTATGGCGATACGCCGATCGAAGCCAGGGTCGACAGCCTGTTCGCGGCCTCCGGCGCGCAATTCAGTCTGTTGCCTCCGGACAATGCCACCGGCAACTTCACCAAGGTCGTACAGCGGATTCCGGTCAAGCTGACCTTCAAGGCCGATAACCCGCTGCACGGCAAGATCCGTCCGGGCATGTCGGTCACCGCCACCGTGAATATCAAAGACGCCCCAGACAATGGCCGGTGATCAACTGATCCGCCCGGTCGGCGAGCCGACCCGGCGGGACTGGATCGCGGTGATGAGCGTGATGCTCGGCGCCTTCATGGCGGTGCTCGACATCCAGATCACCAACTCGTCGCTCAAGGACATTCAAGGCGCACTGTCGGCGACCCTGGAAGAGGGCTCGTGGATTTCCACCTCGTACCTGGTGGCGGAAATCATCATGATTCCGCTGACTGCGTGGCTGGTGCAGTTGCTTTCAGCACGGCGCCTGGCGGTGTGGGTGTCGCTGGGGTTTCTGATTTCATCCTTGCTGTGTTCGATGGCCTGGAGCCTCGACAGCATGATCGTGTTCCGCGCCATGCAGGGTTTCACTGGCGGCGCGCTGATTCCGCTGGCCTTCACCCTGACCCTGATCAAACTCCCCGAACACCACCGCGCCAAAGGCATGGCGATGTTCGCCATGACCGCTACTTTCGCCCCCTCCATCGGCCCGACCCTCGGCGGCTGGCTCACGGAAAACTGGGGCTGGGAGTACATCTTCTATATCAACATTCCGCCGGGCCTGATCATGATCGCCGGTCTGATGTACGGCCTGGAGAAGAAAGAAGCCCATTGGGAACTGCTGAAAAGCACCGATTACACCGGCATTCTCACACTGGGTATCGGGCTTGGTTGCTTGCAGGTGTTTCTTGAAGAAGGTCATCGCAAGGACTGGCTGGAATCGAGCCTGATCGTGACGCTGGGTAGCATCGCCCTGCTGAGCCTGATCACCTTCGTCATTGTGCAGATCTCCAAGCCCAATCCGCTGATCAACCTGGGCATCCTGCGCAACCGCAATTTCGGTCTATCGAGCATTTCCAGCCTCGGAATGGGCGTCGGACTGTACGGTTCGATCTATTTGCTGCCGCTGTACCTGGCGCAGATCCAGAATTACAACGCGTTGCAGATCGGTGAAGTGATCATGTGGATGGGCGTGCCCCAGCTTTTCCTGATTCCGCTGGTGCCGAAGCTGATGAAGTTCGTGTCGCCCAAATGGCTATGCACACTGGGGTTTGGCCTGTTCGGATTGGCGAGTTTTTCATCCGGCGTGCTCAACCCGGACTTTGCCGGGCCGCAGTTCAATCAGATCCAGATCATCCGCGCCCTCGGCCAGCCGCTGATCATGGTGACCATTTCGCTGATCGCCACGGCTTACATCCTGCCGCAGGACGCGGGCTCGGCGTCGAGCCTGTTCAACATCCTGCGCAACCTCGGCGGCGCCATCGGCATCGCCCTGCTCGCGACATTGCTGGATGCTCGCACCAAGACCTATTTCGATTACCTGCGTGAAGCGGTGGTGCCCACCAACCCGCAGGTAGCCGAGCGCCTGGCGTCGATGACCGATCGCTTCGGCAGCGACACGGCGGCGCTGGGGAAATTAAGCGAGATCGTTCATCAGCAGGCGCTGATCATGGCCTACAACGATGCGTTTCGTTTCGTCGGGATTGCGCTGGGGATCAGCATGCTGGCGATCTTGCTGACCAAGAAACTGCCCGCCGGCCTGAAGGCCGGCGAGGCACACTGACTCGACTCAGACTGCCAAAAGCCGCTCGCGCAGCTTGGCGATCTCGTCGCGCATCTGCGCCGCTGCTTCGAACTCCAGGTCGCGAGCCAACTGGTACATCTTCTCTTCCAGTTGGCGGATGCGCTTGGTGATCTCGCTTGGCGAGCGCAATTCGGCTTCGTACTTGGCGTTTTCTTCGGCGGCCTTGGCCATGCCTTTGCGCTTCTTGCTGCGCGAGCCAGGCACAGTGGCGCCTTCCATGATGTCGGCGACGTCCTTGAACACGCCCTTCGGCGTGATGCCGTTGGCCAGGTTGAAGGCGATCTGCTTGTCGCGACGCCGCTCGGTTTCGCCGATAGCGCGCTCCATCGAACCGGTCATGCGATCCGCGTAGAGAATCGCCCGGCCATTGAGGTTACGTGCCGCACGCCCGATGGTCTGGATCAGCGAACGCTCGGAACGCAGGAAGCCTTCCTTGTCCGCATCGAGGATCGCCACCAGCGAGACTTCCGGCATGTCCAGGCCTTCACGCAGCAGGTTGATCCCCACCAGCACGTCGAAGGTGCCCAGGCGCAGGTCGCGGATGATTTCGACCCGCTCGACGGTGTCGATGTCCGAGTGCAGATAACGCACACGAATGCCGTGGTCGGCCAGGTAATCGGTCAGGTCTTCTGCCATGCGCTTGGTCAGCGTGGTGACTAGCACCCGCTCCTCCAGCGCTACCCGCTTGGTGATTTCCGACAAAAGATCGTCGACCTGAGTCAGCGCCGGTCGTACTTCAACCTGCGGATCGACCAGACCGGTCGGGCGCACCACTTGCTCGATCACCCGACCGGCGTGCTCGGCTTCGTAGTTGCCGGGCGTGGCCGAAACGAAAATCGTCTGCGGGCTCACCCCTTCCCACTCGTCGAAACGCATCGGCCGGTTATCCAGCGCCGATGGCAGGCGGAAACCGTATTCCACCAGTGTTTCCTTACGTGAACGGTCGCCCTTATACATCGCGCCGACCTGCGGCACGCTGACATGGGATTCGTCGATCACCAGCAACGCGTCGGCCGGCAGGTAATCGTAGAGGGTCGGCGGCGGCGCGCCAGCCGGACGGCCCGACAGGTAGCGCGAGTAGTTCTCGATGCCGTTGCAGTAGCCGAGTTCGAGGATCATCTCCAGGTCGAACCGGGTACGCTGCTCCAGCCGCTGAGCTTCCACCAGTTTGTTGTTGTTGCGCAGGTATTCCAGGCGCTCCTGCAACTCGACCTTGATCCCCTCGATGGCGTCGAGCAGGGTTTCCCGGGGCGTCACATAGTGGCTCTTCGGGTAGAAGGTGAATCGCGGCAGCTTGCGGATGACCTCGCCGGTGAGCGGGTCGAACGCGGAAATGCTCTCCACTTCGTCATCGAACAGCTCGATCCGGATCGCTTCGAGGTCGGACTCGGCCGGATAAATGTCGATCACGTCGCCGCGTACCCGAAACGTCGCCCGGGCGAAATCCATGTCGTTGCGGGTGTATTGCAGGTCGGCCAGACGCCGCACCAACGCACGCTGATCGAGCTTGTCGCCACGATCGACGTGCAACACCATTTTCAAATAGGTTTCCGGGCTGCCCAGACCGTAAATGCACGACACGGTCGTAACGATGATTGCATCCTTGCGCTCCAGCAAGGCCTTGGTCGCCGACAGACGCATCTGCTCGATGTGGTCGTTGATCGACGCATCCTTCTCGATGAAGGTGTCGGAAGACGGCACATAGGCTTCGGGCTGGTAGTAGTCGTAGTAGGAAACGAAGTATTCGACGGCATTGTTCGGGAAGAACGACTTGAACTCGCCATACAACTGCGCGGCCAGGGTCTTGTTCGGCGCCAGCACCAGGGTCGGACGCTGCACCTGCGCAATCACATTGGCGATGCTGAAGGTCTTGCCCGAACCGGTCACGCCGAGCAACGTCTGGTGCGCCAGCCCGGCTTCAATGCCCTCGACCATCTGGCGAATGGCTTCAGGCTGATCGCCGGCAGGGTCGAATCGGGTGACGAGCTGGAATTCAGACATAAACACCTCTGGAATCGCGACGCTGCGGGCAAACCGCAGCACCACGAGAAAGACCGCAAACGACCGATGTCGCGCAAGGAAAAACGAAGATTGTGCTGAATGTGGAGCCGATTGCCTCGCCTTTCAAGGCAAACGTCCTACATCCGGTAAAGTCTCCGACAAGTCCATTCGACTAACGGTCAAGAAATAATCGGAAAAACTTACCTGAAAACCCGATTCGCCTGTCGCCATTGATCGATGATGGCCTCTATACTAGCTCCCCGTTTGTGCACCGCTCTAGTGCATTCGGCTGGAGCGCCACACGTCCCTCCACTCTCCATTAGAGCTGCCGTAAAAATGAGCCTGTTCTCCGCTGTCGAAATGGCACCCCGCGATCCAATCCTGGGCCTCAACGAAGCATTCAACGCCGATACCCGGACCAATAAGGTCAACCTCGGGGTGGGTGTGTACTGCAACGAAGAGGGGCGAATTCCACTCCTGCGCGCCGTCATCGAAGCCGAAACCATTCGCGCCGCCCAGCACGCTTCCCGCGGCTACCTGCCGATCGACGGAATCGCGGCCTACGACCAGGCCGTGCAAAAGCTGCTGTTCGGCAATGATTCGCCACTGCTGGCGGCTGGCCGTGTTGTCACCACTCAGGCGGTCGGCGGGACCGGCGCACTGAAAATCGGTGCCGACTTCCTCAAGCAACTGCTGCCGAACGCCGTTGTGGCAATCAGCGACCCGAGCTGGGAAAACCACCGCGCGCTGTTCGAAACCGCCGGTTTCCCGGTGCAGAACTACCGTTACTACGACGCCGCCACCCACGACGTGAACCGTGCCGGCCTGCTTGAAGACCTCAACGCCCTGCCGAACGGCTCGATCATCGTGCTGCACGCTTGCTGCCACAACCCGACCGGCGTCGACCTGAGCCCGGCGGACTGGAACAACGTGCTGGAAGCGGTCAAGGCCAAAGGTCACGTGCCGTTCCTCGACATGGCTTACCAGGGTTTCGGTGACGGCATCGCCGAAGACGCCGCTGCCGTGCGTCTGTTCGCCGAATCCGGCCTGACCTTCTTCGTGTCGAGCTCGTTCTCCAAGTCGTTCTCGCTGTACGGCGAGCGCGTCGGCGCCCTGTCGATCGTCAGCGAGTCGAAAGAAGAAAGCGCCCGCGTTCTGTCGCAGGTCAAGCGCGTGATCCGCACCAACTACTCCAACCCGCCAACTCACGGTGCAAGCGTTGTCGCCGCTGTGTTGAACAGCCCGGAACTGCGCGCCCAGTGGGAAGCCGAACTGGCTGAAATGCGCCTGCGCATTCGCGGCATGCGCGAGCAGATGGTTGCTCTGCTGGCGAAGAAAGCCCCGCAGCGTGATTTCAGCTTCGTTGGCCGTCAGCGTGGCATGTTCTCCTACTCCGGCCTGACCACCGAGCAGGTTCACCGCCTGCGCAACGAGTTCGGTATCTACGCCCTGGACACCGGCCGCATCTGCGTCGCCGCGCTGAACCAGAGCAACATCGAACTCGTGACGGACGCCATCGTTCAGGTCATCTGATCTGACGCTGCACTGAAAACGGGAAACCTTCGGGCTTCCCGTTTTTATTTGTCTGAAGAAAAGCTGCAACACCCTCTAGACTGCACACAGACGATAATTCAGAGAATCGACATGAAAAACGATGACCTGCGCGCCGACCGCGATGAGCTGGACTACTATCCACCCCGCACCTCGGGCAAACGCGAAAAGAGCCTGGTACTGCAAGTGGCGGCCGGCGTGTTTCTCGGTGGACTGGCCCTTTGGCTGGTGCAACTGGCGGCCACGGCGCTGTACGCCAAACTGCTGATGGGCACCTTCACATTCGGTGGCTGAAAGCCGCTCAGCAAAAAAACATCCGGCAAAGCTTGACTAGTCTTTTTAAATCAGTAACATACGCACCAATTCCGCAATAGCTCAGTTGGTAGAGCAAGTGACTGTTAATCACTGGGTCCCTGGTTCGAGTCCAGGTTGTGGAGCCAAATACAGAGCCCCTGAATCGAAAGATTCAGGGGCTTTTTTGTGGGCGTTGAAAAAGTACGCGCCATAAAAAGGGCCGATCAGTTTCCCGACTGATCGGCCCTTTTCTGTTTCAAAAACAGCGATCAGACGTGCTCGCTGCTCTTGGCATGTACCTTTGGTGCGCCATGACCGTGATCCGAATCCGGATCGATCACCGGCACTTCATTGCCATCGCAGTCATGCAGCTTGCCATCGCTGAAGTAGTCGCCTTCACGCAGCGCCGCCAGATCCCGATAACGCAGGGTCCGCTCTTCCGCCGCCGCGAACACCGATTGCTGATCCGAGTTACCCGCCGTGAAGTGGTTGAACGCCAGGTTCAGCAGGATCGCCATGATCGCCGACGAGCTGATGCCCGAATGGAAAATGGTCGCGAACCAGCTCGGGAAGTGATCGTAGAAGTTCGGCGCGGCAATCGGAATCATGCCGAAGCCGATCGAGGTGGCGACGATGATCAGGTTGACGTTGTTGCGGTAATCAACCTTGGACAGCGTGCGAATGCCGCTCGCCGCCACGGTGCCGAACAGTACGATACCGGCGCCGCCGAGCACCGAAGTCGGTACTGCCGCGATGACCCGGCCCATGAACGGCAGCAGGCCGAGGATCACCAGGAAGATACCGCCGGTGGCCACCACATAACGGCTCTTGATCCCGGTCACCGCCACCAGCCCGACGTTCTGGGCGAAGGCGCTCTGGGTGAACGAGCCGAAGATCGGCGCAAACATGCTCGACAGCATGTCCGCCCGCAGACCATTGCCCAGACGCTTGGAGTCGACCTTGGTGCCGATGATTTCACCGACCGCCAGGATGTCCGCCGAGGTTTCCACCAGGGTCACCATGACCACGATGCACATCGACAGGATTGCAGCGAAGTGGAAGGTCGGCATGCCGAAATGGAACGGTGTCGGGAAGCCGAACATCGGGCCCTGGGTGACGTTGGAGAAGTCCGCCATGCCGAGGAACACCGCCAGCACCGTGCCGATCACCATGGCCAACAGGATCGACAGACGCGAGATGGTTGAGCTGCCGACTTTGCTCAGCAGCAACACCAACACCAGCGTGACCGCCGCCAGACCAATGTTCTGCATGCTGCCGAAGTCAGGCGCGTGACTGTTGCCGCCCATGGCCCAGCGTGCAGCCACCGGCATCAGCGTCAGACCGATGGTGGTGATCACGATGCCCGTGACCAGCGGCGGGAAAAACTTGGTGATTCGTGAAAACACCGGCGTGATCAGCAAGCCAATCAGCGACGCCGCGATCACCGCGCCAAGTACCGACTGAAAGCCGCCCTCCCCACCGCTGCTGACAATCGCCACCATCGTGGCAACACCGGAGAACGACACGCCCTGCACCAGCGGTAACTGACATCCGAAAAACGGTAGACCCAGGGTTTGCAGCAACGTGGCCAGCCCCCCCGCAAACAATGAAGCAGCAATCAACAGACCAATGTCCGCGGGCGAAAGCCCGGCGGCCTGACCGATGATCAATGGCACCGCGACGATACCGCCATACATGGTCAGAACGTGTTGCAGGCCGTAAGCCATATTCGCGCCGACCCCGAGATTCTCGTCCTCGGGCCGTTGGTGTGAAACATGGGGCGTTTTCATGGTGGGGGAGTTCCCTGGTTTTTGTTATGCGCACACTGTATGCAAGAGTCAGGACAAATGTCCATATACTTGTATACAACTTATCAGTCACATAATGGTTAGCTAGCCACCCAACCTTCTATCTCGCTGCTTTAGTCCCCCACAAATCCGGCAACACATCGTTGACTGCCCCCCCTTTTTATCCACCTAGGCTGAAGTGTTCATGGCGACCGACGGCGCGGTCGCACTCTTTTTTATACATATAAAGTATGCATAATGAAGTCATTCAAGATTCAGTTCGACAAAAGCAAGAATGCTGCCAACAAACTCAAGCACAGAGGGATCAGCCTCGCCGAGGCTGAACCGGTCTTCTACGACGACCGAGCACTGACGATTGAAGACAACGACCATGACGAGCAACGCTGGATCACACTCGGCAACGACGGCAAAGGACGTTTGCTGGTTGTTGCGTACAGTTACCGCGAACCGAATTTCGTTCGAATCATTTCCGCACGTGTCGCTACACCGAGCGAACGTCGCAAATATCTTCTGGAGGCTTGACCTATGAAAGACGAATACGACTTCTCTCAGGGAAAACGCGGCGCATTGGCGTCCAACAAGGGTAAGACGCGCATCACCATCATGCTTGATGATGCAGTCATCGAGGCCGCACGTACGGTCGCCGAAGAGGAAGGGTTTGGTTATCAGACGGTAATCAACAACACCCTGCGCCACGCATTACTTAACAGCCGTGGCGCCACCGATGAACTCGAGCACTCCAGCGGGCAATTCAAGCAAGGAATCACCGCCACCGACCTCAAAAGTCTTGAGAAAAAACTGTCGGCAGCAGTGAACGAGATCCGCCGGGTGCTGGAGCCGGAGGCAAAACCTTAGACTTCAAACCGGTTGAATCAAGCGCGCCAGCGCCAGACGCGCACCGGGCTGGTGCGGCAAGCGCAGGCCGAACTCCCTTTCCAGCAGTTCGATCAGTTCATCGATATCCGTTACCTCACGCCGCTCGCTCTCGGCGCCCATGCGGTGGATCGCGAAACTGCCGTTGTTCAACGTGCGCCGCCAGCCGTCGCCGGTACGCGCGACCATCAGGCGCTGAGCGAACGGTGAATCCGGATGAGTCGAGACGTACCAGTTGCCGAGGGTGTAATCGATGTCTTCCTGGCGTTGCAGGTCGAACAGGTACATCGGCCGCCATTCGCCAGCGACCCTGGCCCGCAACATGTAGCCATCGGCCTGCACTTCGATGCGATAAGGCTCGTGGGGTGTGGACTGCTCGGCCTCGGTATCCAGAATCAGCGGAGCAGTCGGGACCATGCCGCCAAAACCCACGTCGGTGATGTACCGCACGCCGTCCAGGGTCACCAGACTCAAACGGTGAGTCCGTGCCGTCCAGCTGCCTTCGGGCTCATTCATGACCACACGGCCGCTGATGCCTCGTGCATCGAACCCCAGCTCCAGCAACAAGGCCAGAAACAGATTGTTGAGTTCGTAGCAGTAACCGCCACGGGTATCCTCCAGAACCTTGCGCTGTATTGACGGCAGATCGATCAGTACAGGTTCGCCGCTGAGCGTCGAAAGATTCTCGAAGGGAAATGCCCCGGTATGGCGCAACTGCAACAGGCGCAGCGTTTCGAGGGTCGGTGCCGGGGGCGTGTCGAATCCCAACCGTTGCAGATACTGTTCCAGATTCGTCAGGCGTGGCTCGCTCATTGCTCGGTCCTTATGCATGGAGACGCGGATCACTCCGCCGATGGTCGCCATGTATACGGGATCAGAGCCCCGGATCGACAATTGAAATAACCAATCGCCTGTCAGCGTTTCTTGCGTGAGCCAATTCGAATCCAGGTCGGCGCATGATCACTGGCATGGGGCTCGTTCCGCACCCAGGCATCGACGCCTGCCTCCAGCAAATAGGGCGTCAATGCCGGATTGAGCAGCAAATGGTCGATGCGCAATCCGGAGTTCTTCTGCCAGTGCTGGCGGAAGTAATCCCAGAACGTGTACAGCCGATCTTCGGGATACAGGTGCCGCAACGAATCCGTCCAGCCCTGATCCAGCAGACGCTGGTAGCACTCTCGGCTTTGCGGTTGCAACAGCGCATCCTTGAGCCACGAGCGGGTGTTGTAGATATCCAGATCAGTGGGCACTACATTGTAATCGCCGGCCAGCACCACCGGGTGATCGCTGCTTTGCAAAGCCTGGGCGTAGGTGATCAGGCGCTCGAACCAGGCCAGTTTGTAATCGAACTTCGGCCCCGGTTGCGGATTGCCATTGGGCAGATACAGGCACCCCACCAACACCCCGTGCACCGCCGCTTCGAGATAGCGACTGTGTTTATCGTCAGGATCGCCGGGCAGACCGCGCCGGCTCTCCAGCGGTTGCGCATCGCGGGCAAGAATCGCCACGCCGTTCCATGACGCCTGACCGTGCCAGATGGCACCGTAACCGGCGGCCTCCAGATCGGCGGCAGGAAACGCGCCGTCCACCATTTTGAGTTCCTGTAAACAGACGATGTCCGGCTGCTCGCGCCTGAGCCACTCCAGCAGATTCGGCAGACGGGCACGCAGGCCGTTGACGTTGAACGTGGCAATCCGCATTTTTTTCATCGTCCGTGTTCCTGCTGTTGACCGATAAAAACTGTGACATCAGCCCCCCCGCGACGGTTGCGTGGGATCCTTTCCATACGGCGTAATAGGGCCTCGCCTGATCCGTCGAGAATCGCCACATGCACACCACACTGCAAGGCCAGGGCATCGTCCTGCGCCCTCTCCAATACACCGATGCCGACGCCCTGCTCCACGCTGCAGCCGACGGCGAGTTATGGAATCTCACCGTCACCGTGGTGCCGTCGGCGAGCACTGTCGACAGCTATCTGAAAAAGGCCCTCGACGGGCGTGAGGCCGGCACGGTCATGCCGTTTGCAATTGTGTTGAAAAAGACCGGTGAAGTGATCGGCTCGACTCGTTTCTGGAAGATAGACCCGCTCAATCGCAAACTGGAGATCGGCAGCAGTTGGATCGCGGCACGCTTTCAGAAAACCTTCGTCAACACCGAGGCCAAGTACCTGATGCTGCGCCACGCCTTCGAGGTGCTTGATTGCGTGCGCGTGCAATTCACCACCGACGAAAACAACCAGAAATCACGCCATGCGATCCTGCGCCTGGGCGCACAACAGGAAGGCATCGTGCGACACGAGCGGATCATGCCCGACGGCCGCAAGCGCAACTCGGTGCGCTTCAGCATCATCGATGACGAATGGCCGCAGGTGCGTCAGAACCTCGAACAGAAACTTGCCGGATACAAACACCACTGATCCGATTCAGGCGCGATTGCGCAGCCACTGCAGGAAGCCTCTTTTCGGTGCGGCTACCGGCGTTTCCTGAGTCAGCGCCTGCGCCTTGAGCAGGCGGAAATCGAGCAGCGCCTTCATTGCATCGTTGATGTCATGACGAGCATCCAGGCAAGGCTTGAGATACGACTTCTCGATGCGGTACAGAGCGCAGAACGTCTTGGCGGAAAAGTCGGCCGGCAACGAGGTATCGGAAAGAATCCCGGCCTCGCCGATCACTTCTCCCGGTCCCATGCGCCCTGATTCGAACGGAACGCCGTGCCGGTTCAAAGTCACCGAGACCACACCGGACTCGACGATGAACAGGTGGTCGCTGACCTCGCCGCCCGCCAGAATGATCTCGCCGGCGCGGAAGGTTTGCAGGGCCATGTTCTGGCTGAAGGTCTCTTTCTCTTCCTGGCGCAGGGTCGAGAAGATCGGCGAACTGTCGAGCAGCGCCCGTGGCCGTGAGAGATGGGCCGGGGCGGCGGGTTCATCGCTCGACAACAGATTGACCCCGGACGCCTGCAAGTGTCGGTAAGCCAGATCGAACAACTGATTGCGCACTGCACGCTTCTCGCTCATCGAAGCCACGAAGCCGCTGATCTCGTACTCCGCGCCGGCACTGCTCGAGCTCTTCAACGCGAAGCTTGGCGCCGGGCTGTCCAGCAACGGGCGACAGCCCTGCATCGCCCGTTCCAGTGCATCGATCACCGAATTCGGCCGAGCATGGGGGCTGACCTGCACGCTGACGGAAACGCCGAACATGTTGCTCGGCCGGCTGAAGTTGATGATCTTGGCCTTGGCCGCCAGCGAGTTGGGAATCACCGCCATGCTGCCCTGAGAAGTCTGCAGGCGTGTGGCGCGCCAATCGATGTCGGTGACCCGCCCTTCGGTGCCATCGATGGAAATCCAGTCATCGAGCTGGTACGGCTTGGTGGTGTTCAAGACAATCCCGGAGAACACGTCGCTCAAGGTGCTCTGCAACGCCAGACCGACGATGATCGCCAAGGCCCCGGACGTGGCCAGCACGCCTTTGACCGGCAGGTCCAGCACATAGGCCAGTGCTGCAATAATGGCGATCAGGAAAATCACCGCGCCGAGCAGATCCTGCAACAACCGCCCGGTGTGTCCGACTCGCTGCATCATCACCGCCCCGATCAACACCGTCAGGGTGCGCGCACCGAACAGCCACCAGCCGATCTGCAACCCGGTCGCTGCCAGATGCAGCGGCACGTTGTCGGCCCACGGCGCTGGTTCCATCGGATTGAGGCCTTCGTTGAACAGCAGCACGCTGAACAGGCTGAAAATCAGCACCCGCACCAGCAGCTTCCATTCGCTGCCCCGGGAGCTGATCAGGCGCCACAGGCCCAGGTCGAGCAGGATCAGGATCAACGCGCAGAACAACGGATGTTCAGTCAGCAGAGACAGCATCAAACAACTCCGACAGAGGTCAATCGCGAGAAGATCGCACAGATTGGGCTTAGTGTAGGAGCAATTGATTTGGCGGGATAAGGGCGATTGAATGCCCCTCTGAAAAAAACTGTGGGAGCCAGCACGCTGACTCCCACAATGTCGATCTACGCAGGCATCCGTCCGAACCGGCCAGACTGGAAATCAACGAACGCCTGGTGAATTTCCTGCTCGGTATTCATCACGAACGGGCCGTGACCGACGATCGGCTCATCGATGGGCTCGCCACTGAGCAGCAACACCATCGCATCTTCGCTGGCCTCAAGCGTCAGGCGGTCCCCCTCACGCTCGAACAACGCCAGTTGCCCTACGCCCGCCGACTCCTCGCCGTTGATCCGGACCGAGCCACGCAGCACCACCAGCGCAGTGTTGCGGCCTTCGTGCAGCTTCAGCGTCAGCAACTTGCCGGCATTGAGGCGCAGGTCCCAGACGTCGATTGGCGTAAAGGTCCGGGAAGGCCCCTTGTGACCGTCGAATTCACCCGCGATCAGACGCAGGTTGCCGGCACCGTCCCGGAGGGCGACGTTCGGGATATCGCTATCGAGAATAGTCTGGTAACCCGGGGCGGCCATTTTGTCTTTGGCCGGGAGGTTGACCCACAGCTGCACCATTTCCAGGTTGCCACCCGTTCTGGCGAAATCTGCGGAATGAAACTCCTCGTGCAGGATTCCGGAAGCAGCGGTCATCCACTGCACGTCGCCGGGGCCGATCTTGCCACCGCTGCCCGTGGAATCGCGGTGCTCCACTTCGCCGTCATAAACGATGGTCACGGTTTCGAAACCACGGTGTGGATGCTGACCCACCCCACGCCGTTCAGTGGTCGGGGTGAAATGCGCGGGACCTGCGTGATCGAGCAGCAGGAACGGGCTGATGTGCTTGCCCAGGTTGTCGTAGGAAAACAGGGTACGCACCGGAAACCCATCGCCGACCCAGTGGCCGCGAGGGCTGGTGTAGATACCGATGAGGTTTTTCATGGTGGGCTCCGAATTGAGGTTGATCATGGACTGATCATAAATTCGCCACGTATTTAGCACTAGTCAGCCAAAACCGGCCTCATCGTTCTACGGATGGAACGATACTCCATCCAACGATTCGTGATTTTTGATCAACAGTACTTTGTCCCGACAGCGGTTTTTCTCAAGGAAACAGCAGCGGATACTCCCGCCCATTCCCACTGCACCCCTGGAGTCCTGCATGTCTGTTCCCGCTTTCGGTCTTGGTACGTTTCGCCTGCAAGGTCAGGTGGTCATCGATTCGGTGAGCACCGCCCTTGAACTCGGTTACCGGGTCATCGACACCGCGCAAATCTATGAGAACGAAGCGGAGGTCGGCCAGGCCATCGTTGCCAGCGGCATCCCTCGCGAAGAACTGTTCATCACCAGCAAGATCTGGATCGCCAACTTTGCCGGTGAGCGCCTGGTCGAGAGCCTCAAGGAGAGCCTGCAAAAGCTGCAGACCGACTACCTCGACCTGACGCTGATCCACTGGCCGTCGCCGGAAGATCAGGTGCCGGTCGAAGAATTCATGGGTGCCCTGCTGGAGGCCAGGCGCCTGGGCCTGACCCGGCAGATCGGTGTGTCCAACTTCACAATCGACTTGATGAAACAAGCCATCGCAGCAGTCGGCGCGGAAAACATCGCTACCAACCAGATCGAGTTGCACCCGTACCTGCAAAACCGCCAGGTCGTCGAGTTCGCGCAGAGTCAGGGCATCCAGATCACGTCATACATGACCCTGGCCTATGGCGAAGTGCTGAAGGATCCCCTGATCGTGCAGATCGCCAAACGCCTGCAAGCTACCCCGGCGCAAGTCACGCTGGCGTGGGCGATGCAATCGGGTTACGCGGTGATTCCGTCGTCGACCAAGCGCGCCAACCTGCAAGGCAACCTCGGCGCCACCGCGCTGACCCTGAGCGATGCCGACATGGCGCTGATTTCCACTCTCGATCGCGGCCATCGCCTGACCAGTCCCCAAGGCATAGCGCCGCAGTGGGACTGATCGATCAGGCCTGAAGTTGCTGTGCGAGGTCGTGCATGGCCTTGCGCAGTGAATCAATGGCGGCCATAAGTGCAGCCTCGGGCTCGTCGTCGCGGCAGGCCTGTTCGAGTATCCGGCAGGCCGAGACCACGCGCTCGGCACCGATCATGCGCGCCCCGCCCGTGACGTGGTGTGCCAGATCACGCAAGCCTGCACGGTCTCTTTTGCGGCCTGACACGTCCAGCCGTTTGAGGTCGGCGTGCAGGCTGTTCAGTACCTCCTCACGCAATTGCCCGATCAGCGGGTTGTCCGCCCCCGCCAGTTGCAAAAGCGTACTCAGGTCGAATTCAGCCGATCCCTGATCGTCCAAGTGCTCGACCTGCGCTTCACCGGCCCCTGCGGCCATCAAGGCATGGCTCAGCTCGCGCAGCAGAATCGGCTTGAACAGGCAATCGTCCATGCCGGCTGCCAGGCATCGCTGTTTTTCTTCGATCTGCGCATTGGCGGTAAAGCCAAGTATCAGGCAAGGCGCACTGCCCGTCGCCGCCTCGTTTTCACGAATCGTTCGCGCCAATTCATAACCATTGGTTCCGGGCATGTTGATATCGGTGATCAATGCATCGAAAGATTCACCACGCCACACCGCCAGCCCCTGCTCACCGTCTCCGGTGTCAACGGCGCGGTGCCCGAGCTCACTCAATTGCCGGCACAGTAACAAGCGATTGACCGGATGATCATCCACCACCAGCACCTTGAGCGACTTTTGTTCTGTCGCCGCTGGCTCCGTCAGCGCCTCCTGTACACGTGGTTCCAGAACGGGTAGCGCCAGTCGCAGCATGACCTGTGTGCCGCGACCCGGCTCGCTGCTCATCCACAGATCGCCGCCCATCATCTGGCACAGGTTACGACTGATCACCAGCCCCAGACCTGAACCGCTGCGCCCCGAAGATTGATGAATGCCGACTTGTTCGAACGGTCTGAACAATCGCTCCTGATCCTCGGCAGTGATACCGCGACCGCTGTCTTTGATGATCACCCCCACTTCCACCTGTCCATCCTGCGCGGTGAACACTTGCAGCAGCAGGCTCACCTCTCCGTCATCGGTGAACTTGATCGCGTTGCTCATCAGGTTCGCCAGCACTTGCTTGAAACGCAGGGGATCTAGCATCACCTCAACGTTGCTGCGCTCATCCAGTTCTACGTGCCACGACAAATGCTTTTGCCGCGCCAGGCCTTCGAAAATCTGGCACACCGAGGCCACCACCTCGCGCAGATTGGTACGCTCGGGACTCAGTGACAAACGCCCGGATTCAATACGCGCGATGTCGAGAATATCGCCGATCAATGCCAATAACTGCCGCCCCGCACTGGATGCCACCTCAATGGCCGGGCGATCAGTCACGCCTTCGTCGGCACGCTTGAGCGCCAGCTCGAGCATGCCCAGCAACGCGTTCATGGGTGTGCGGATTTCGTGGCTCATGACCGCGAGAAACGTGCTTTTGGCACGGTTGGCGTCATCGGCCGCATCCTTGGCCTCCTGCAATTGGCGTAGCCATTGCTGGCGCTGGCGAATCTGTCGGCGCTGAAAAGCGATCCAGCCCAATGCCAGCAATAGCAATCCCGACGCACCGGCGAATCCAAACAGAATTTCCCGTCGATGGCGCTGCCAGTAACTGTCATCGGCAACCGCGTCACGGCCCCAGCGCTCGACCAGATCGTCGAGTTCCTTGGGGGCAATGCTCAACAACGCCTTGTTCAGAATCGAGTACAACACCACGGCATCCGGGGCGGTGGCCAATGCAATCCGGGCAGGCTGATCCCCCACCGTGCCGACAATCCGGGTACGCCCCCGGTACTGACGGGAAATCAGATAGCGCGCCACCATCAACGAACTCAACGTGGCATCGGCCTGCCCGCTGACAATCGCTTCCATTCCGGCAGCCGGGCTTGGTACTTCAACCAATTTGAGCTGCGGTACTCGCTCCAGCAGATAATCGCGCAACGGGTGACCGCGATAGATCGCCAGCCGTTTGCCGGCCATGTCGTCCAGGGTTCTCACGCCCGACGCCGATACCCCGCTGACCAGCACGAACGGATTGTTCAGATAGGCCCGGGAGAAGCGCATTTCGAGTTCACGCTCGCTGCTGGGTGTCACCACGGGCAGCAGATCAAGCTCCCCGGCCTTCAACTGTTCGATCTGTCGGTCCAGTGACTGCCCCCGTACGATCTCGAACTTCAGGCCGCTGCGCTGACTGATCAGGCTCAACAACTGCGCCGTGAGCCCCTGCACTTTTCCCTCGGCATCAAAGAACGTCAACGGGGCGAAATCCTCGATCGCACCGACCCGCACGCTCGGATGCCGGCCGAGCCACGCCTTTTCACTGCTGCTGAGACTTACCCGCGCTTGTCCCGTAATGTCCGCACGCCCGGCACTCCAGCGCAGCTCCATGGCCAGGCGTTGCTCCATGGGAATGGCCAGCAAGGCCTTGTCGACCAGTCGTTTCAAGCGTGTGTTGCTGCGAGTCAGGGCAAAGGCGAACGGGTTGGCGTCGAGACCCGAGGGGCCGGCCAGTTGCAGATCGTTGTGGAAGTTGATGTTGATCAGATAGCTGGCGCTGATGATATCGCCGAGATACAGGTCATCCCGCCCGAATGCCACGGCGCCGAGGGCATCGAGAATCGAGCGATAACGCTGCAAGGTGGCTTGCGGGTAAGCCCTTTCGATGGTCGAGGCCGGCAGGTAGTCATCCACTATGGCGATACGCTTCCCTGACAGATCATCGGGCACCGGTTCGTCGAGCCGGGTCACCCACATCGGCTGATCTTCGGCGTAGGCACGAGAAAGCATCAGGTCGGGATCGGCCATCTCAAAGTTGTTCGAGGTGCCCAGCAAGTCCAGTTCCCCGGCCTTGAGCGCGGCCATGGCGGTTTCGCGGTCGGGGTAGCACAAGACCTCGATCCGGACATTCAGCACCTGTGCGATCGCGTCGGCGTACTCGGCCGTGAGGCCTTCCAGTTCATGCCGGTTGCGGGTCAACTCAAAGGGAGGATAGTCCGGCCCGGAAGCGCCGATGCGCAATACCGGGTGTGCCCGGAGCCACTGCCGATCCTGGTCGTCGAGGCGAACCCGCACGCCCTCCAGCCGGGTGCGAGAGATGATTTCCAGCGGCTGCGCAACGTTGATCGCCTGCACTGCTGTGGCAAACATCAACAGCAACAGGCAAACGAAACGCTGCGCTCTTTTCATCGGCAGCCCCTCAGAACAGACCGTTGCGTTTGACGAACTCTCGCAGCAACACCAGCGAACTCATTCCAAGCTTGAGCATCAAGCGGGTCTTGTAGGTACTGATGGTCTTGTGGCTCAGGCTCATTTCTTCGGCGATGAGTTTGTTGGATTTGCCGTGAGCCAGTTGCAGCAGGATGTACATTTCGCGGTTGGACAGCCGTTCGATCAGCGCTTTCTCATTACTGTGTACACCGGGTTGTCCTGCATTGACCGCCGGCAGTTCGGGAAAGTAGCTATAGCCTGAGCGGACAGCTTTTATTGCATTCTGCAACTGCCGCAATTCGGCAGATTTGTTGACAAAAGCCATGGCCCCCGCCTGACGGCAACGCACCATGAAATGCGCCGGATCGGCCGAAGTGAAAATCACCACCTTGCAGACGATTCCGATGATCTGGATACGCTCCAGCACCGCCAGTCCGCCCGTACCGGGGAGATTCAAGTCGAGTATGACCAGCTCCGGCGAATGTTTACGGATCATCGGCACGACGTCGACTCCGCGCGACACAACGTGAATCTCTTTGTAACCCAACTCCTGCAACAGAATTCGGATGGCCAAGGCCACCACCGGATGGTCTTCGGCGAACACTACTGAACCCATGTCCACTCCCGGTGCGAATACATGATTACGCCAACGATCTTGACTGAACGGAACAAATGGCGCCCGCGCGACGACTGTTACACGAGACGCCCACTGTGGCACCTGTCAAACCTGACAGTTGTGCCATCGCCTCAACTATGATCCGGCATGCAATTGCACCCGAGGTTTAACCGGGCAGCCCTCTGAAGAGCGCACCCGGGAAGCCTCGACCGACGCCATCAACTGTGTGATGGCGCTCATTGAGGGCAGCGCAGCGTTGCAGGTGGTGATCTTTGGCCGAAAGTATCCGGGAACATCCGATGAGTTCAGCGCTTCGCCATAGACCAATGCATGCCGGACTTGCGCCAGATCGAACAGGAATCCTTGCAGATCCGGCATTCCATCTGCCAGTTGAGAGTCGGTCACCAGTACATCGAACGGCTCGCAGCCGAAATCGATCAGTGACAGCAGTTCGGTGAAGTTCTGCACCGGTGCAATGCGGTAGTAATTGAGGGCATTGAACATCCGCTCGATCTTCATCCGGTGAAAGTGCCGGGTGTCAGCGATCAAAATACGCAAGGTTTTGTCGGCCATCGTGAAAGTCCCGCCAGTCGCTTCAAGTGGCGGCAAGACTACCCAAGCATCGAGGCATGCTCTGTAGGACTATTCCGAAAATAACCGTCACTCATCCGGATTGATGGCCACCTTTGCCATTGCCCGACAATGGGCATTCGCTTGCTTACTCCGTGGTACTCGGACTCCAGAACGCCTGAACCACCAGGTTCGAAGTTGAAATCCGCTTCACCAGTGCGTCCAGTTCATCGCCGTCCACCGATGTCGTTGCGAGCGTGGCTTCGATCTCGATTTCATCGGCACCGAAAGCGTGTACATCGACGTCACTGGCCGGGTAGTTGCTGCGTTCGAGCTCGGCCTCAAGCAAGGCGAATACAGCGGTCTGCTGCGAGCGCCGGGCGATCACGTAGACGATGTTGGTAACTTCCGCCGAGACCACATCCAGCGGCTGGCGGTTGATGTTGTTGACGATCGGCCGCAGTAAGGTGTTGGCAGCGAGCACGAACAAGGTGCCGAGCACGGCTTCGGCCAGCAGGTCGGCGCCGGCACAGGCGCCGACCGCTGCCGAAGTCCAAAGCGTGGCGGCGGTGTTGAGACCGCGCACGTTGCCCTCTTCGCGCATGATCACACCGGCGCCGAGGAAACCGATCCCGGACACCACATAGGCAACCACCCGGACTGCGCCTTCGGCCCCACCGAGCCGGTTGGCCATATCGACGAAAATCGCCGCACCGACCGCCACCAGCACGTTTGTGCGCAAGCCCGCCGTACGTTGCCGGTACTGGCGCTCGAAACCGATCAGCCCACCGAGAATGAACGCCGCGCTGAGGCTGACCAGAGTATCGAGCAGCGAATCGAGGTTGATGTTGTTGATGGCTTGCATGTTGAACTCCTTGAAACCGCCCCCCTTGCTCCCACAAGGGGGGAGTCATTCCTGTTACTGCCAGCCGAACCGACGGATGTAAAAGCCTTTAACAGCCTGAGTCAGTGCCATGTACGCCAGCAGGATCACCGGCAGGAACACGAAGTACATCGACGGCAGTGCCTGCAGTTTGAAGTAGTGCGCCAGCGGCCCCATCGGCAGGAAGATGCCCACGGCCATGATGATTCCGGTCATCACCAGCAGCGGCATGGCCGCGCGGCTTTGCAGGAACGGAATCTTCGGCGTGCGGATCATGTGCACGATCAGCGTCTGGGTCAGCAGCCCCACCACGAACCAGCCGGACTGGAACAGGGTCTGGTGATCCGGGGTGTTGGCATCGAACACGTACCACATCAAGGCGAACGTTGTGATGTCGAAGATCGAACTGATCGGGCCGAAGAACAGCATGAAGCGCCCGACATCCCCAGGCTGCCAGCGCTGTGGCTGTTTCAGCATTTCGTCGTCGACGTTGTCGAACGGGATCGCGATCTGCGAAATGTCATACAGCAGGTTCTGCACCAGCAGGTGCATCGGCAGCATCGGCAGGAACGGAATGAACGCACTGGCCACCAGTACCGAGAACACGTTGCCGAAGTTCGAGCTGGCAGTCATCTTGATGTACTTGAGCATGTTGGCGAAGGTCCGGCGCCCTTCCAGCACGCCCTCCTCCAGCACCATCAGGCTCTTTTCCAGCAGGATGATGTCGGCCGCTTCCTTGGCGATATCGACTGCGCTGTCCACGGAAATACCGATGTCCGCGGTGCGCAGGGCCGGTGCGTCGTTGATGCCGTCACCCATGAATCCGACCACATGGCCGTTGCCCTTGAGGATGCGCACGATGCGTTCCTTGTGGGTCGGCGTCAGCTTGGCGAACACGTTGGTGGTTTCTACCGCCACTGCCAGTTGCGCATCGCTCATGCGTTCGATGTCGTTGCCCATCAACAGGCCTTGCTGGGCCAGGCCCACTTCACGGCAGATCTTAGCGGTCACTAGCTCGTTGTCGCCGGTCAGCACTTTTACGGCCACACCGTGTTCGGCCAGAGCCTTGAGTGCCGGCGCGGTGCTTTCCTTCGGAGGATCGAGGAATGCCACGTAACCGATCAGCGTCAGCTCCTGCTCGTCGCCCAGGCTGTAAGTGTCGCGCCCTTCAGGCATCGACCGTGCCGCCACCGCGACCACGCGCAAGCCTTCAGCGTTGAATGCTGCTGTGACCTGACGAATTCTCGCCAGCAATTCATCGCTCAAGGCTTCGTCGACTTCACCGTGACGAACCCGGGTGCACACCGACAACACTTCTTCCACCGCGCCTTTGCAGATCAACTGATGCGGTTGGCCGTGTCCTTCCACCACCACCGACATGCGCCGGCGATTGAAGTCGAACGGGATCTCGTCGACCTTGCGATACGCCGTGCCGACTTTCAGTTCACGGTGGATTTCCACGTGCTCCAGCACTGCCACATCGAGCAGGTTTTTCAGGCCGGTCTGGTAGTAGCTGTTCAGATAAGCCATTTCCAGCACGTCATCGGAGTCTTCACCCCAGACATCGACATTGCGCGCGAGGAAGATCTTGTCCTGGGTCAACGTGCCGGTCTTGTCGGTGCACAGCACGTCCATGGCGCCGAAGTTCTGGATCGCGTCCAGGCGTTTGACGATGACCTTCTTGCGCGACAGGAATACCGCACCCTTGGCCAGGGTCGAGGTGACGATCATCGGCAGCATTTCCGGGGTCAGGCCCACGGCGATCGACAGCGCGAACAGCAACGCTTCGGTCCAGTCACCCTTGGTGAAACCGTTGATGAACAACACCAGCGGCGCCATGACGAACATGAAGCGGATCAACAGCCAGCTGACCTTGTTCACACCTCTCTGGAACGAAGTCACCGCGCGATCCGTTGCCCCGACCCGCAGCGCCAGCGCACCGAAATAGGTGCTGTTGCCGGTGGTGAGAATCACCGCCACCGCTGTCCCGGACACCACGTTGGTGCCCATGAACAGGATGTTGTCCAGCTCCAGCGGGTTGCGCGTATCGCGATCCGCCTGACGGGGGAATTTCTCCACCGGCATCGATTCGCCGGTCATCGCGGCCTGGCTGACGAACAGATCCTTGGCGCTGAGCACCCGGCAATCGGCAGGAATCATGTCGCCGGCCGAGAGCACGATCAGATCGCCCGGCACCAGTTGCTTGATCGGCAGTTCAGTGCGCGGCGCATCCCGGCGCAGCACGGTGGCGGTGTTGCTGACCATCGCCTTGAGCGCGTCGGCCGCCTGGTTGGATTTGCTTTCCTGCCAGAAGCGCAGCAGGGTCGAGAGCACCACCATGGAGAAGATCACGATGGCGGCTTTCAGGTCATCGGTCAGCCACGAGATCACCGCCAACAGGGTCAGCAGCAGGTTGAACGGGTTTTTGTAGCAGTGCCACAGGTGGGTCCACCACGGCAGCGGTTGCTCATGCTCGACTTCGTTGAGGCCATGCTGTGCACGCAGCACATCGACTTCGAAATCGGTGAGGCCATCAGTGTGGGTGCCGAGGTTCGACAGCAGCACACCGCTGTCGCAATGGGCGGCGTCCACCAGCGTATTGGCCAGGGTGGGCGGCACCTCACGGCTGACCGTGGTGTCTTTGAGGGTTTCCAGCAACGCCAGGCGACGGAAGTGCCGGGCGATGTGGCGTGTGCGCAGGAAGCCTGCGAAAAATTCCTTGAGCGTAAGTTTCATGGCTGTTGCCCCTATGGTCAGCCGGGAAACCGTCAAGCAGGTACGTCCAGCCCTCTTGCACCGCAAAACCGGCACGGCAAGGGTTGGCGCGCCGGTCAAAAAGACAGGCGTGTCGATAGGGCTGCGATTGCGACAATGAAGTCGAAACCACGCTCTTTTCAGCGTCGATGAGAAGGACGTCGGGACATGGTCTCAACTGACCATGATCGGGATGCCGCTGCTCGCTGTTCGGCGAGACAACGGCACAAAGGAATGCGCGTTATCTTGCCGAGAATCTGCCGGTTACAAGGACCGGCCGACAACTGTCACTCGAACAAGTACCCACTGTGGGTCTCCGCTATTGATGAAAACGCGCGAAGCTTACGCCCCGATGCCTGGAGAGTAAACCCGCAAAAAGAAGTGTGTCGGGCAAATGCAGGGCCATTCAGGAAGGGTTCAGGATTGACCTCGAAACGACTCCCGCGCTCGGCGCGGGAGTCGTCAGGAAGTCATTAGCTGGCAGTCGCCAACAACAGATCCAACACCGAACGGCTGTGCCCGCGACTCTTGCCATGCTCATACAGCGAGCCGGCAATCTCGTCCGCACGAATCGGCAGGATCGACAGCAGCGTATCGCTCAGGCCGTGGCTGGCCTGGCAGAAGCCCTGCATGTACAGACCGGCCTTGCAGCGCTCGTCGGTGATCAGTTTGTAGTTGCGATCGACCTCGAAATCACCCAAGTACTCTTCCAGCGGCGCCAACAGTTTGCGGTGCATCTGACGCTCATAACCGGTGGCCAGCACGACTGCATCGTAGGCACGCACGGTGACTTCGCCGGTGGCGTTGTTGCGCACGGTCAGTTCGATGCCGTGCTCGGTAGCAGTGGTTTTCTCGACAGTGGTCAGGGTGCGGAACGCATGGCGTGCCACGCCGGAGACTTTCTGCCGATAGAAGATGCCGTAGATGCGCTCGATCAGGTCGATATCGACCACCGAGTAATTGGTGTTGTGGTACTCGTTGACCAGACGCTCACGCTCGCTGCTCTTCTGCTGGAAGATCAGGTCGGTGAATTCCGGCGAGAACACTTCGTTGACGAACGGGCTGTCGTCCGCCGGCTTCAGCGCCGAGCCGCGCAGGATCATGTCGACCTGCACCGACGGGAACGAATCGTTCAGATCGATGAAGGCTTCCGCCGCGCTCTGGCCGGCGCCGATGATCGCGATGCTCATCGGCTGGTTGTTGACGCACGGTTGTTTGGCCATCTCGGCCAGATACTGCGAGTGGTGGAACACCCGGGCATCGCCTTTCAGCGCCTTGAACGCCTCAGGAATACGCGGCGTGCCACCGGCGCTGACCACCACCGAGCGCGCGGTGCGCACGAATTGCTGGCCGTCCACACCACGGGAAATCACTCGCAACGCTTCAACCTGATGGTTGTGCAGGACTGGCTCGATGGTCAGCACTTCTTCGCCATAACGGCTCTGCTCGGTGAACTGCGCGGCGACCCAGCGCAGGTAGTCGTTGTACTCCATGCGGCACGGGTAAAAGGTGCCGAGGTTGATGAAGTCCACCAGACGACCGTGGTGCTTGAGGTAATTGACGAACGAATACGGGCTGGTCGGGTTGCGCAGGGTCACCAGATCCTTGAGGAAGGAAATCTGCAACTCGCTCTGGGTCGACAGGGTGTTGCCGTGCCAGCTGTAGGTCGGTTGCTTGTCGAGAAACAGCACATCCAGTTCGCCCAGGGTCGGGGCTCGCTCCTGCAGAGCGATGGCCAGCGCCAGGTTCGAAGGGCCGAAACCGACGCCGATCAGGTCGTGAACGATGGGCGATGCAATTGCCTGTGTCATTTCCAGTGTCCTCTGGATGAACCCCTCAACAGCGGGGATGAAGCCTGGGTGACCTGACCGGCCTTGTGCAGGACAGCAGATCGTCTGTTGAGTAGGAACGAGGACGGTGAAAAAAAATTTAACCGGGAACGATCAATGTCCATCCCATTGCTTGATGCGCACCCGGCAATGTTTCATGGCGTTGACGATGTGTTTTTCAACCAGTGCCTTGGAAATGCCAAGGTGTTCGGCGATTTCCGGGTGCGACAGCCCTTCTATCTTGCGCAGTAAAAAGCTCTCGCGGCACAGCGCCGGCAACTCGGCCAGTGCACGCTGCAACAGCGCCAGGCGCTGGCCATGATCGAGGCTGTGATGAGGAGAAGGACTGAAATAGCGCTCTTCGCTATCGAGCACATCAAGGGATTCGACCTGACGCGAGGCATTGCGCCGATGGTCATCGATCACCAGGTTGAGAGCCGTGCGGTAGAGAAACGCGCGGGGCTGCTCGATCGGCGTGTCGCTGGACCGCTCCAGTACCCGCAGATAAGCGTCATGCACTACATCTTCGGCCACCTGGCGGTTGCCTAGCTTGGCGTTCAGGAAACACACCAGCTCGCGATAGTAGTTTTCCAACATGACTCCCGGCCGCAGGGTGCGGTTTCGATCCTTGAGCCAGACCGGCGATCTGCCAAAACAGGCAGTGGCACGATGGTGGCAAATTCAGACACGTAATTTATAGTAATTCTCATATAGATTTAAAGCGCTGTTTCCATTTGCCCGACAAATTGTTGCCAGCTATACCTGTTACCGCGTTTTTCAGCGCTTAAATTCCCCACCTCGTCTCTCGTTTAAAGGACAGCCCCCCGTATCTGTCGCGCCCTGCGACAGCGTTCGACCGTGGCCCGTTCGCGGTGCCTGCTGAACGACGGGCCGATTTCCACTGGCCGGAACCCTGCATGAAACGTCCCCGCCCCGCCCGACGCGCCCTGCTCATCGCCCTTTGTCTGATTCCCGTTATTGCCGTTGCCGCCTGGCAAGTCTTGCCGCCCGGCCGGGACAAATTCGCCACCGTACAAGTCTCCCGTGGCGATATAGAAAGCAGCGTGACCGCACTCGGCACCCTTCAACCACGGCGCTATGTGGACGTCGGCGCCCAGGCTTCGGGGCAGATTCGCAAGATCCACGTGGAAGTCGGCGACGTGGTCAAGGAAGGCCAGTTGCTGGTGGAGATCGACCCGGCCACGCAAAAGGCCAAGCTCGACGCCAGCCAGTTTTCCATCGAAAACCTCAAGGCGCAGTTGCAGGAACAACAGGCCCAACACGAACTGGCGCGCCAGAAATATCAGCGCCAGCAGAATCTGGCCGCCGGCGGCGCCACCCGTGAAGAAGACGTGCAGACCGCCCGCGCCGAGCTGAAAGCCACGCAAGCGCGCATCGACATGTTCCAGGCGCAGATCCGTCAGGCACAGGCGAGCCTGCGCAGCGATCAGGCCGAACTCGGCTACACCCGGATCTTCGCGCCGATGGCCGGCACCGTGGTTGCGCTGGACGCTCGTGAGGGCCAGACACTCAACGCGCAACAACAGACGCCACTGATCCTGCGGATCGCCAAGCTGTCGCCAATGACGGTCTGGGCTGAAGTTTCCGAGGCCGACATCGGCCACGTCAAACCGGGCATGACCGCTTATTTCACCACCCTCAGCGGCGGCAACCGGCGCTGGAGCAGCACCGTGCGGCAGATCCTGCCGGTGCCACCCAAACCGCTGGATCAAACCAGCCAGGGCGGCGGCAGCCCGACCAGCACCAGTAAAAGCGGTGCCGGCCGCGTGGTGCTGTACACCGTGTTGCTGGATGTCGACAACGCCGACAACGCGTTGATGGCGGAGATGACCACGCAAGTGTTTTTCGTCTCCAACGAGGCAAAAAACGTCCTCACCGCACCGATTGCCGCCCTGCATGGCAGCGCCAAACCCGACAGCCAGGTCGCCCGGGTCGTGGCGCAGAACGGCGACATCGAGCAGCGCACCGTGCGCACCGGCATCAGCGATCGCTTGAAAGTGCAGATCCTCGATGGCCTAAGCGAGGGCGATCATCTGTTGATCGGCCCGGCCGACGGTAGCGGAGGTTGAATGCAAACGCCCCTGATCGACCTGCAGGACATCCGCAAATCCTACGGCGGCGGTGACGCGCCCGAAGTTCACGTGCTGCGCGGCATCGACCTGTCGATCCATGCCGGCGAGTTCGTGGCGATCGTCGGCGCGTCCGGCTCCGGCAAATCGACGCTGATGAACATCCTCGGCTGCCTCGACCGGCCCACGTCCGGCGAATACCGGTTTGCCGGGGAAAACGTCGCGGGCCTGGACACCGATGAACTGGCCTGGCTGCGTCGCGAGGCCTTCGGTTTTGTGTTTCAGGGTTACCACCTGATTCCGTCCGGCTCCGCCCAGGAAAACGTCGAGATGCCGGCCATCTATGCCGGCACTCCTGCCGCCGAGCGCCATGCACGGGCCGCCGTCCTGCTCGAGCGCCTCGGCCTGGCCTCGCGCACTGGCAATCGCCCCCATCAACTTTCCGGTGGCCAGCAACAACGGGTGTCGATTGCCCGCGCCTTGATGAACGGCGGTCATATCATTCTGGCGGACGAACCGACCGGCGCCCTCGACAGCCACAGCGGCAAGGAAGTCATGGCGCTGCTCGACGAGCTGGCGAGCCAGGGCCATGTGGTCATCCTCATCACCCACGACCGTGAAGTGGCGGCCCGGGCCAAGCGCATCATTGAAATCAGCGACGGCCTGATCATCCGCGACAGCGCCAAGGAACACCCCACCGTGCAGGCCAGCGCCAACCCCGGTGCCTTGCAGGCAGTGGATCTGCGCAAGCGCCTGAGCGAGGGCAGCGAAGCGAGCGGCGCCTGGAAAGGTGAGCTGATCGATGCGGTACAGGCGGCGTGGCGCGTCATGTGGATCAACCGCTTCCGTACCGCGCTGACGCTGCTGGGGATCATCATCGGCGTGGCGTCGGTGGTGGTCATGCTCGCGGTCGGTGAAGGCAGCAAGCGCCAGGTCATGGCGCAGATGGGCGCCTTCGGCTCCAACATCATTTACCTCAGCGGCGCCGCGCCGAACCCGCGCACGCCGCCGGGCATCGTCACCCTCGATGAAGTCTCCGCACTGGCCAGCCTGCCGCAGATCACTCGCATCATGCCGGTCAACGGCGCCGAAGCCGGGGTGCGCTTCGGCAACCTCGACCACATGAGTTACATCGGCGGCAATGACACCAATTTCCCCGACATCTTCAACTGGCCGGTGGTTGAAGGCAGCTACTTCACCGAGGCCGACGAGCGCAACGGTGCGGCCGTCGCGGTGATCGGCAAAAAGGTCCGCGACAAGTTGCTCAAGAACGTGAGCAACCCCATCGGCCAATACATCCTGATCGAGAATGTGCCGTTCCAGGTGGTCGGTGTACTCGCCGGTAAAGGCGCCAGCTCCGGCGATCAGGACAGCGACAATCGCATCGCCATCCCCTACTCCGCCGCGAGCGTGCGGTTGTTCGGCACGCATAACCCCGAGTACGTGGTGATCGCCGCCGCCGATGCGCGCAAGGTCCATGAAACCGAAATGGCCATCGAGCAATTGATGTTGCAGTTGCACAACGGCAAGAAGGATTTCGAACTGACCAACAATGCCGCGATGATTCAGGCCGAAGCCCGCACGCAAAACACCCTGTCGCTGATGCTCGGTTCCATTGCCGCGATTTCGCTGCTGGTCGGCGGCATCGGGGTGATGAACATCATGCTCATGACGGTGCGCGAACGCACTCGCGAAATCGGTATCCGCATGGCTACCGGCGCCCGTCAGCGCGACATCCTGCGTCAGTTCCTGACCGAAGCGGTGATGCTGTCGGTGGTTGGCGGCATTGCCGGTATTGGCCTGGCGCTGCTCGTGGGCGGCGTGTTGATACTCAGCGAAGTCGCCGTCGCATTTTCCCTGGTGGCAATCGCCGGCGCTTTCGCCTGCGCACTGATCACCGGGGTCGTTTTCGGCTTCATGCCCGCCCGCAAAGCTGCCCGGCTCGACCCGGTCACGGCCCTCACCAGTGAATGATCGATCTATGAAACCGCAACTGAGCCTGTTGACCCTTTGCCTGATGCTGAGCGGCTGCGGCAGCCCCGCTCCACGCCCGGAAAGTGGCGTGACCGCCCCCGCCGCGTGGCAATCGCCTACCGGTCAATCGGTGGCGCAGACCAACCAGCAATGGTGGACGCACTTCGCCAGCCCGCACCTGAACCAACTGATCGGACAGGCGCAAAGCGGCAGCCACGACCTCGCCGCCGCCATCGCCCGCGTGCGTCAGGCTCGCGCCAGCACGATCATCGCCGGCGGTTCGCAATTGCCGGAAATAACCGCCGGCCTGAACGCCAACCGCCAGAAACTGCTGCGCGGCAACGGCTACAGCCAACTGGATGCCGACAGCAGCAACAAGGCCGTGGATTACTTCGACGCCAACCTCAGCGCCAGTTATGAAATCGACTTCTGGGGCGGTCAGGCCGCCACCCGCGAAAGCGCCCGTCAGGGTTTGCGCGCCAGTGAGTTCGATCAGGCCACCGTGGAATTGACCCTGCTCAGCGACGTCGCCAACCGCTACACCCAGGCGTTGTCATTGCAGGAACAAAGCCGCATTGCCGCGTTGAACCTGACCAACGCGCAGAGTGTTTTGCAACTGGTGCAGACTCGCTTCAACGCCGGTTCCGCCACTGCGCTGGAACTGGCCCAACAGAAAAGTCTGGTGGCCGCGCAACAGCGGCAACTGCCGACAGTGCAGCAACAGGCCGAGGACGCGCGAATCGGTCTTGCGGCTCTGCTCGGGCGACCAGTGCAGGAGTTGCCGCCGAGCCTCGAATCGTTCGATCAACTGCAATGGCCACAAATCGCTGCCGGATTGCCTAGCGACCTGCTGACCCGGCGCCCGGACATCGCCCGCGCCGAAGCGCAACTGGCAGCCGCCCAGGCAGACGTCAACGTCGCCCGCGCCGCCATGCTACCCAAGGTCACCCTGAGCGCACAGTTGGGCTCCGGCGCCAACCGCTTCGACGATGTAATGCGTAGCCCGTTCTACAATTTCACCGCCGGGCTGATCACACCGATCTTCAATAACGGTCGGCTGTCCGCAGAACGCGACAAGGCAATCGCCCGCCAGGAAGAACTGCTGGAAACCTATCGCAGCGCGATCATCAATGGCTTCGCTGACGTGGAAAAAGCCCTGAACAGCATTCAAGGTCTGGATCAGCAGCGGCAATGGCAGACCGAAGAGCTGAATCAGGCACAGACGGCGTTCAACCTTTCGCAAAGCCGTTACCAGGCCGGCGCCGAAGACTTGCTGACCGTGCTGGAAACCCAGCGCACGCTGTACGCCGCGCAGGATCTCAACGTGCAACTGCGACTGGCACGGATGCAGGCGAGCATTGCGTTGTACAAAGCGTTGGGTGGGGGTTGGGAGACGCGCTGAAAAACAAAAGATCGCAAGCTGCGATCTTTTGCTTCAAACCTTGGCTTTCAAATGACGCGCATACCACGGCCGTTGCGGCACGCGGCGGAACAGCGCGGCGAGCTTCTTCTCGTCGCCGATGAAGGTGATGCGCAGCGCCAGTTTCATGGTCTCCGGATCCATCTCCACTGACTTGCCCACCTGCAACCCCGGCGTAGTGCTGCAACCGTGGGTGGTCGGCCCCAGCCACGGATCCGCGACTTCGTTCCAGCGCCCAGGCGCAAACCACTGCACACCGTTGACCACTTGCCGCGTGACTTCACCCGGGTGGAAACGCTCGTGAGCGCGGAACCAGTCTTCGATGCGGTCATCGATCCAGCCGTGAAAACGCCAGAACACCGGATTGACGTGGGATGAAAACGGATCGCCGAGGAAGTCGTTTTCCGCCGCAAACCAGCGTGCGGCGAAATCCGCCGGATCCCGGGCAAACGGTACCGGTTGGCCGTTGGACGGATCGCGCGGCACCGAGGCCCAGCGCATGTGCAACCAGTCATGCAGCCCCAGTTCGACTTCAGAACCGAACTGCCCCAGCGTGAGTTTGGCCAGATAAGCCGGATCGCGGTACTGCGACTCCCAGACCTGAAAGTTGCTTTCGTAGGTCTCAGCGGTTTTCAGGTCGCTGACCCATTGGCTGTACTCGTTGTCGCCGTCGGCCAGCCAGGTCGGCGGCAGTGCCGTGCCGTCGTGGTTATCGAAGTAACGGGCGAAGCCGATCCGGTCGCGGATCAATTCAGGCTGCGGGAGCGGGAAATACTCCCACGACGGCAGATCCTGCATCGAACGCGCCGTGCCCAGCATGTGCCGGTGCATGAAGAAAAAGTCGACGCCCGAACCGTTGCGATCCTTACGGTCGCCACGAGCATCGCGCTCGTTGTCGCGCGGGCCGGGCTGCCAGCCGAGACCGCGCAACGCGTTGCGCTTGTCTTCAGCCAAGGTGTGCCATTTGTCTCGCGTGGCGTGCCAGACCTGGTGAAACAACCGATGCTCGGGAGAGATCAGCCACGCCAGCAGCGTCGGGTTCAGCGGCGTGCGCTGCCGTGCTTCGGGGAACAGATGTTTGACGGCAATGAAGCGGTTGTCCTGCATCGGCAGTGCCAACGGCCGATCCAGGCGTGACACCCGACCGCTGAGGCTGCCGCTGCCGGCGTTGCCGAAATCGGCCCAGACTTCGTCGAGGATCATTTGCAGTTCGTAGTCGATATGGCCGCCTGCACTGATCAGCCGCCAGCTCAACTTCGCCGCGTCACCCTCGGCCAGATCACCGATTATTCGGTAACGCGGTGTTTCGCCAGAGCGCAGACGCTCGGGTGTATCCAGAAAACCGCAGACACCGCGCCCCTTCTGGCCGATGTCGAGAAACACTTGCAGACCGTTTGCCGGCAGCCCTTCGACGCCGGCGTCGCGGCCCTCGAAACGGATGTCCCAGACTCCGCGCAGTTTGTTCGCCAAACGCTGACCAGCCATGTCGGCCACGTCGAACGACGCTTCGCCGGGGGTGATCGTGGGGTCCGGTCTGGTCCATTCACGATGACCAAAATAAGCCGCAGGCACCGCAGCGCCAGTCAGCGCCAGGCCTGCCATGAACCATCGTCGAGAAATCTTCATTGCCCTACCTGTGTCAGCCATGAAGCAGGCTTTATCCAAGCTAGAACGTACGCTGCCCCGACAAATTTAAGGGCGCCCTCGCCACAGGGCGATGCGACTAAATTTCGTTGCCAATCACTCGTTCTTTCCAGATAGCAATGGCCCCTGCGCCAGCACCTCGACGGCGAACCTGACTGAGATGGCAATGACAAAACCACGTTCGAAAAAGGCTCTTTTCATTGGCCTGCCACTGGCCTTGGCGATCAGTGCCGCAGCAGGCTTCGCAGCCTGGGATTACTGGCTCAACGACAATCCCGGCTATCCGGCCAAGGTGATGGAGCAGGCCCGCGAGATGCACCAGCACCTGCTGTCGTTCGACAGCCACATCACCGTCCTCCAGGACTTCGGCACCCACGGCAATGAAGCCGACAAGGACGGCCCCGGGCAGTTCGATCTGATCAAGGCCAATCGCGGGCAACTGTCCGGTGCGGCGCTGACTATTTTCGGTTGGCCGGAACTGTGGAACGGCGCCAATGCGCCGCACAAGCCGACCGCGGGTTTCGTTGAAGAGGCGCGCAACCAGCAGGAGATCCGCTACAAGATCATCTCCGGCATGGTCCGCGATTTTCCCAATCAGGTCGGGATTGCCTACACGCCCGATGATTTCCGCCGCCTGCATGGCGAAGGCAAGTTCGCGATCTTCATCAGCATGCTCAACGCCTACCCGCTGGGCCACGACCTGAACCTGCTGGACTTGTGGACGGCGCGCGGCATGCGCATGTTCGGCTTCAGCTACATCGGCAACAACGACTGGGCCGATTCGTCCCGGCCGCTGCCGTTCTTCAATGATTCTCCGGATGCACTCGACGGCCTCTCCGACATCGGCAAGCAAGCAGTCAAGCGTCTCAACGATCTGGGCGTGATCATCGACGTGTCGCAGATGTCGACCAAAGCCCTGGAGCAAGTCGCACAACTGAGCCGTACGCCGATGGTGGCCTCGCACTCGGCGCCACGGGCGATGGTCGATATCCCCCGCAACCTCAGCGACAAAGAACTGCAACTGATCAAGAACAGCGGCGGCGTGGTGCAGGTGGTGGGCTTCTCGCAGTACTTGCGCCCGCTGACCCAGACCACCCAGGACAAACTCAACGAACTGCGCAAGAGCTTCGACCTGCCGCCCCTGCCCAATCTGGCCGTGGCGCTGATGCCGGGCGACCCGATCATCGCCGCGTGGCCCGAGGCCAAGTTCGGCCAGTACGCCAGCCGTCTCTACGCGATCCTCGATGAAGAACCCAAAGCCACGCTCAAGGATTACGGCGACGCCATCGATTACACCGTACGCAAGATCGGCATCGATCATGTCGGCATCAGCTCCGACTTCAACGAAGGCGGCGGCGTCAAAGGCTGGGATAACGTCGGCGACATCCCCAACGTCACCGCCGAGCTGATTTCGCGCGGCTACTCCGAAGCCGACATCGCCAAGCTCTGGGGCGGCAACTTCCTGCGGGTCTGGGATCAGGTGCAGAAAGCCGCCCGACCTGCGTTGATTTCACAGCAGGACAAGACCACGCCATGAGTGATCGTCGTACGTTTCTCAAGCAGGCGGGGATTCTCGCCGCCGGCCTGCCACTGGCCTCGGGTATCGTCCAGGGCGCCAGCCCCGCCAACACCGCGAACGTTGTGCCAGCAGCGCCGGCACAGGACAAATGGGCGCAGTTGCGCACGCTGTTCGAGCAAGACCCGGACTGCCTGCACTTCTCCAACTTCCTGATCACCTCACACCCCAAACCGGTGCGTGACGCCATCGCCCTGCACCGCGCTGCCCTCGACAAAAATCCAGGGCTGGCGATGGACTGGGACCTGGGCGTGATCGAGCAGCGTGAAGAAGAGGTGCGCGTCTGGGCCGGACGCTATCTGCAAGCCGACGCCAGACAGATCGCCCTGACCGGCAGCACCACCGAGGGCCTGGCGATGATTTACGGCGGCGCCCATGTGCGTGCCGATCAGGAAATCCTCACCACTCAACACGAACACTACGCCACCCACACCATCCTCGCGCTGCGCACACAGCGTGAAGGCACCAAGCTGCGCAAGATCCGTCTGTTCAAGGATCCGCACACGGCAACCAAGACCGAAATCCTCGCGGCCATCGACAGCAACATCCGCCCCGAAACCCGTGTGTTGGGCATGTGCTGGGTGCATTCGGGCAGCGGCGTGAAACTGCCGATCGCTGAAATCGGCGCACTGGTCGACAAGCACAACAAGGGCCGTTCGGACGACAACCGGATCATCTATCTGGTGGACGGCGTGCACGGCTTCGGCGTCGATGATTTGAGTTTTCCGGCGATGAACTGCGACTTCTTTATTGCCGGCACCCACAAATGGATGTTCGGCCCGCGTGGCACCGGCATCGTCTGCAGCCGTTTCGATCAGGTCAGGTACGTCACGCCGATCATTCCGACCTTCTCCGAAGCCACCGCGTTTTCCACCACCATGACCCCCGGCGGCTATCACGCCTTCGAGCACCGCTGGGCCCTGAACGAAGCGTTCAAATTGCACCTGCAACTGGGTAAGGCCGACGTCCAGGCGCGCATTCACGCCTTGAACAGCTACCTGAAAAAGCGCCTGCAGGAACACCCGCAGATCGAACTGGTCACGCCGCTGAGCCCCGAGCTCTCCGCCGGTTTCACCTTCTTCCGGGTCAAGGGCAAGGACTGCGACAAGATCGCCGCCTACCTGATGCAGAACAAGGTGATCGCCGACGCCGTCGACCGCGACGTCGGGCCGGTCATTCGCAGCGCACCGGGCCTGCTGAACAACGAACAAGAAATCGACCGCTTCATGACCGTGCTCGTCAGCCAGATCTGAGCACCGCGAACTCCTTTAAACCTGTTATCGAGAGAAATGATGAACAGTGAGCTACGTAGTTTTTCCATCAAGTCGCTCCCGGCGCTGACCCTCGCCGCCCTGCTCGCCAGCCTGTTGCCGGGGCTGGCGCAGGCGGCTGAACCGCTGCAGCCGGGCAAGGTGTTCAAAGATTGCAAGGACTGCCCGGAAATGGTCGTGCTGCCCACCGGCACCTTCACCATGGGCACCCCGGAAGACGAAGTCGGTCGCGAGCCGGACGAAGGTCCGATGCACCCGGTGACGTTCGCCAAACCGCTGGCCATCAGCCGCTTCCAGGTCCTTCGGGGGCAGTGGGACGCCTACCTCAAGGACACCGGTTATCAGATGCCCGACGGTGATGATCGCGAGGGCCGAGCGTGCAAGGCCGGGATTCCGGATTACGCGGGCAGCGACCCGCGCAAGCAGTACACCGACAGGCATCCGGCCGTGTGCATGGACTTCGCCGAGGTCAACGCGTACGTGGCGTGGCTCTCGAAAAAGACTGGCAAGCAATACCGTCTGGTCAGTGAGTCCCTGCGCGAATACGCCGCGCGTGCCGGCAGCACCGGGCCCTTCCCGTTCCCGTTCGATGAGGGCAAGGAATACAGCATCGCCAAACATGCCAACACCTATGGCGCCGCAGATGGCTTTAACTTCACCGCACCGGCCGGCAGCTTCCCGGCCAACGCCTTTGGCGTCTATGACATGCACGGCAACGTCTACGAATGGACCGCCGACTGCTACAACGAAAACTACGTCGGCGCTCCGAGTGACGGCAGTGCGTGGCGGAGCGGCGACTGCACCATCCAGCGCATCCGTGGCAATGACTGGGGCGAAGCGCCGGTGTTCTCGCGTTCCGGCAACCGCAACGCGGTCTACCCCAAAGTGCGTGGCGACTGGCTGGGCTTTCGTGTAGCCCGCGACCTCTGATCCACCCCGGCGTCGGCCATCGGATCGACGCCCTCCCGGTTTTTCTCGAATCATCGCCCCAGCGGCCTCCAAAAGCGGAATCCCTCATGACCACTAAATCCCGTGGCGCCATCAGCGAAGTTCTCAGCCTGCTCAAGCCCTATTGGCTGGTGGTCATGATCTCGATCATGCTCGGCATGGTCGGCGGCCTCAGCGTCACGGCGCTGCTGGCGACCATCAATGACGCCCTGAACGCCAACGGCAGCCCGTCGCTGGGTGTGCTCGCCAGTTTCGCCGGGCTCTGTGCACTGGCGCTGTTGAGCTCGATCCTGTCCGACATCGGCACCAACCATGTCGGCCAGCACATCATTGCCGGACTGCGAAAATCCCTTGGCGAAAAAGTCCTGCTGGCGCCGATCGAACAGATCGAACGCTTCCGCAGCCATCGCCTGATCCCGGTGCTGACCCATGACGTCGACACCGTCAGCGACTTCGCGTTTTCCTTCGCGCCACTGGCCATCGCCTTCACCGTCACCCTCGGTTGCCTGGGTTACCTGGCTTACCTCTCGGTGCCGATGTTCGCGCTGCTGCTGGTGGCGATCATCATCGGCACCGTCGTGCAATACGTCGCCCGGGCCAAAGGCATCAAGGGTTTCGAAGCGGCCCGTGAAGCCGAAGACGAACTGCAAAAGCATTACAGCGCCATCGCGGCCGGCGCCAAGGAACTGCGCATCCATCGCCCGCGCCGTCAGCGCATGTTCAGTCAGCGCATCGAAGGCACCGCCGATTACATCTGCAACACCCACATCCGTTCGATCAACACCTTCGTGGTCGCCAAGACGTTTGGCTCGATGCTGTTCTTCGTGGTGATCGGCCTGGCACTCGCCCTGCAATCCTTCTGGCTGGGTACCGACAAAGCGGTGCTCAGCGGTTTCGTGCTGGTGCTGCTGTACATGAAAGGCCCGCTGGAATACCTGGTGACCACCCTGCCGGTGGTCAGTCGCGCCAACATCGCCTTCAAACGCATTGCCGATCTGGCGGAGCAGTTTTCCTCCCCGGAACCCCACCTGCTGCTGAGCGACACCGCCAGCGCCAAACCGGTGGTCGAGCATCTGGAACTGCGTGACGTTCACTACGCATTCGCCGCCGTGGACAACAACAAACCGTTCACCCTCGGCCCGGTCAATCTGTCGATCCGTCAGGGTGAAATCGTGTTCATCGTCGGCGAGAACGGCGGCGGCAAAACCACCCTGATCAAATTGCTGTTGGGGCTGTACGCGCCAAAGGGCGGGGAAATCCTGCTCAACGGTGCGCCCGTGGTGGCCGAGAACCGTGACGATTACCGTCAATTGTTCACCACGATTTTTGCCGACTACTACCTGTTTGACGAACTGGTGCAGGGCGATCAGCAAGTACCCGAGGACGCCAACCGCTACCTCGAACGCCTGGAGATTTCGCACAAGGTCAGCATTCGCGATGGCGCGTTCAGCACCACCGATCTGTCCACCGGCCAGCGCAAGCGACTGGCCCTGCTCAACGCCTGGCTGGAGGAACGTCCGGTGCTGGTGTTCGACGAATGGGCGGCCGATCAGGACCCGGTGTTCCGGCGAATTTTCTACACCGAGCTGCTGCCGGAACTCAAATACCTGGGCAAGACCATCATCGTGATCTCCCACGACGACCGTTATTTCGACGTCGCCGACCAACTGGTGCGCATGCAAGGCGGCCAGGTCATCAGCGAAAAAGCCCCGGCAGCCGTCTGCTGACCGGCCCGCCCCTGTCGAGTGTTAAGAGAAAGCCATGAACGAACTTCTTGATGATGACCTGCTGGCACTGCTGTTGGCCGATGCCGACGCCGTCGAGCCAGACCCGGTAGACAACCGCCGCGCGCGCCTGGATCGGGCGCCGCTGTCGTACGCCCAGCAACGTCTGTGGCTGGTGCAGCAACAGGCGCCGGCGAATGCCGCCTACAACTTGCCACGCGCCTTGCGCCTGGACGGCGACCTCGATCCGCAGGCGCTGGAAACCGCGCTCAACGCGGTGATCGACCGCCACGACATCCTGCGCACTGCCTTTCGCGAAATCGACGGCGTGCCGACCCAGGTGGTCGAGCGCCAGGCACGCCTGAACCTAAAGCGCCAGGACCTTTCCTTGCTGGATGAGGACACCCGTAGCCTGCACCTCGAACAACGCCTGCAAACCCAGGCCCTGCAACCGTTCGACCTGAGCCGCGCACCGCTGATCCGCACCACCCTGATCAAGACAGCCGAGCGTGAACACGTGTTGCTGCTGAACATGCACCACATCGTGTCCGACGCCTGGTCCAACGCAATCCTCATGCAGGATCTGGCGCGCGCCTATGCGCAAGCCAGTGCCGGCCTCAGCCCGGTGCTGAGCCAGTTGCCGATCCAGTACAGCGACTACGCGCAGTGGCAACGCGGCGAGTACATCGACAGCGTGGCCTGCAAGCGCGCCGACCATTACTGGCGTCAGTATCTGGGCCGCGAACTGCCAGCGCTTGAGCTGCCGGTCGATTATGCCCGCGTCGAAGGCCAGCAACATTTGGCCTGGCGTCATTCCCTGAGCCTTGCGCCCACAGCGCTGCAAGCCCTCAACCGTTTCTGCCAAAACGAGGGCCTGACCCCGTTCGTGCTGGCGATGGGCGCGTGGCAACTGCTGCTCGGCCGTTACAGTCAGCAGCGCGAATTCACCGTCGGCGTGCCCAATGCCAGCCGCAACCGCAGTGACAGCCAGGAACTGGTGGGCTTTTTTGTCAGCAGTCAGGTGTACAAGGCGACGCTCGACGGCCAGCAATCGGTGCGGGACTTCCTGCAAGCCTTGCGCGCGCATTCGCTGGCGACGCTGGAACACGCCGATTACCCGCTGGAGTTGTTGTTCGATCAACTGCAACGCGGCAGTGCCACCTCGCTCAATCCGCTGTTCCAGGTGTTGTTCAACTGGCGCACGGACGGCGGCGAGCCGGCGGCCGTGGAATGGGGCGGGCTGAACCTGCAGTTTCTGGATGCCGGCGAAAGCCAGGCCAAGTTTGATCTGTCGCTGGACGTCGACTTCAGCCCGCAGAACCTGCAAGCCACGTTCGAATACAGCCGCGACCTCTACACCCCCGCCACCATCGAGCGCATGGCCCGGCACTGGCAGCAACTGCTGCTGCAACTGATCGCCCGTCCCGATTGGCGCCTGGACGAATTGCAACTGCTTGATGCCGAAGAGCAGCGGCAGACCCTCGCCGAATGGAACCCGCAACAGGCTCGAATCGCCCCGTCGCTGTGCCTGCACCAGTTGATCGAAGCCCAGGTCGCGCGCAATGGCACCGCCATCGCCCTGACCTTCGGCGAACAACAGGTCAGTTACGCCGAGCTCAACCGCCAGGCCAACCGTCTGGCCCACCGCTTGATCGCCAACGGTGTCGGCCCGGATGTGCTGGTGGGCATCGCCGCCGAGCGCTCGCCGCAGATGCTGATCGGCCTGCTGGCGGTTCTCAAGGCCGGCGGCGCCTATGTGCCACTGGACCCGGCCTACCCGGCTGATCGTCTGGCCTACATGATCGAGGACAGCCGCATCGATTGGGTCCTGACCCAGAGCCATCTGCGCGAGCAATTGCCATTGCCCGCCCACGTACGCTGCGTGCTGCTCGACGATGCCACGAGCCTGACCGACGTCGCCGAGCACAACCCCGAAGTGGCCGTGGGGCCGGACAATCTGGCGTACGTGATCTACACCTCCGGCTCGACCGGAAAACCCAAGGGCGCCCTGCTGCCGCATCACAATGTGGTGCGCCTGTTCGAAGCCACCAGCGGTTGGTTCGGCTTCAATCAGAACGATGTCTGGAGCCTGTTCCACTCTTATGCCTTCGACTTCTCGGTCTGGGAGATCTTTGGTGCGCTGCTGTACGGAGGTCGCCTGGTCATCGTGCCGCACGCAGTCAGCCGCTCTCCGCAAGACGTCTACACGCTGCTCTGCGAAGAGAACGTCAGCGTGCTGAACCAGACGCCGTCGGCGTTCAAACAACTGATGAAAGTAGCCTGCGAACCTGACCAGCCGTTGACCCAGCAACTGCGCTACGTGATTTTCGGCGGAGAGGCGATCGAGGTGAAAAGCCTGCGCCCCTGGTTCGAGCGCTTCGGCGATCAGGCCCCGCAACTGATCAACATGTACGGCATCACCGAAACCACCGTTCACGTAACCTACCGGCCGCTGTCACTGGCTGACCTGGAGACCGAATCCGCCAGCCCCATCGGCGTGCCGATTGCCGACCTGTCCTGGTATCTGCTGGATGAAGGCCTCAACCCGGTCGCCAAAGGCTGCACCGGCGAGCTGTACATCGGTCGCGCCGGGCTCGCCCGAGGCTACCTGAACCGCACCGACCTGACCGCCACACGTTTCATCCCCGACCCGTTCGACAGTGTTCAGGGTGGGCGTCTGTACCGTACCGGCGACCTCGCGAAGTACTGCAACGACGGCAGCATCGAATACGTCGGGCGAATCGACCATCAAGTAAAAATCCGTGGTTTCCGCATCGAACTGGGCGAGATCGAAGCGCGTCTGCTCGATCAGCCGCAGGTGCAGGATTGCGCGGTGCTGACCCACGAAGGTCCGAGCGGCCTGCAATTGGTGGCCTACGTCATCGCTGCGGATTCGACGGAACTGCGCGACACCCTGATCACCGCACTGCGTGCGCAATTGCCCGATTACATGGTGCCTGCGCACCTGTTGTTCCTTGAGCGCTTCCCGTTGAACGCCAACGGCAAACTTGACCGCAAGGCACTGCCGGAACCGGACGCCAGCCTCTGGCAACGCAGCTACGTGGCGCCGGGCAATCCGCTGGAAGAAGCGCTGGCCAGTCTTTGGCAGCAGTCGTTGAACATCGAACGCGTGGGGATCACCGACAACTTCTTCGAGTTAGGCGGCCATTCGATTCTCGCGATCCAGTTGATCGCTCAACTGAAGGCGCAGCTCGACATCGAAGTACGTTTGCAAGAGCTGCTGGCTAACCCGACCATCGGCGAACTGTCCGCTTTCGTCGCCCGCCAGCATTTCGCAACCGCGCAATGCGTGATCGAACTCAACAACGCACCGGCCGATGCACCGGCGCTGTTCTGCCTGCACCCCAGCGGTGGCATCGTATTCTGCTATCAGCCGCTGGCCAAACGCTTGAACAATCGGGCGAAAGTTTACGGCGTGATGCATCGCGGCTTCTCGCAACAACACAACGACGCGCAAACCTGGTCGGAGATGATCGCCGACTACAGCCGTGAAATCGTCAACACTCAACCGCAGGGGCCTTATCACCTGATGGGCTGGTCGCTGGGTGGCCCGCTGGCCATGGACGTGGCTGCGACGCTGGAGTCTCAGGGTCATGAAGTGGCGTTCCTCGGGCTGGTCGACGGCACCGTGCCGGCTTCGGCCTTCCCCGCCGACCTGTCACGCTTCCAGCGACCGGACGACGAAGCGCTCGGCATCACCTCGGAAGAAGTGCTCGACGCCGTGCACTACTTCAACCTGTTGTTCCCGACCCTGGCACTGCGCACCACCGCCTACCTGCAAACGACGCCGCACGGCAGCGTCAAAGACTTCTATGACTGGGCAGCCGGTCAGGTCGAACCGGGTCAAGGTGACTTGCTGGCCACCGTGCAGAACATCAAGAGTGAAGTCATGAACGCCCAGGCGTTCTCGGTGCACGAGCGTCTGGTGGAAGCCTTCGAGACCTTCACCTACAAGCCACTTCGGGTCAAACCGAGTTGCTGGTGGGCGGTACCGGAAAAAACCGCAGAAGAACTGGTCTTCAGCCAGGCGCTGATCCAGCGCTACAGCCAAACGGGCGAACTGAACTGCTCGCAGCTGTCACCGCTGGAACACCGCAGCATGATCTTTCAGGATGAATTGCTTGCCCCCCTGATCGATACGTTCCTGAGCAACAGTCGAGTGCGCTGAGCCCTCCGCGCAAGCCCCAAAAACCCCGTCAGTCCTTGATTGACGGGGTTTTTCTTTGGAGGCCTTTCGTGCATCCACCCTGAAGCCAGGCGCCGCCGATTTATTCAGGGCAATAAAAAACCCGGCCTGCAATGGCAGACCGGGTTTGGGTATGACCGATGGATCAGAACTGCGGTTTGTACGTCACGCTGAACATCACGTTACGCGGGTCGCCGTAGTAGCTGTTGCTGTTGATCTGGGCGAACGCCGGAATGATGTAGCGCTTGTCGAACATGTTGTTCAGGTTGACGGCCAGGTTGACCTCGTCGGTGGCCTGGTAGGCAACGCGCGAACCCCAGATGGCAAAGCCCGGCAGATCGAAGCTGCGGTCGAAGCTGAGCGTGCTGCTCTGGGCATTCACGCCGGCACCGACGCTGACCTTGTGGAAATCACCCGGCAGGGTGTAGTCGCCCCACAGGCGGAACATGTGCATCGGCGTACCGGTGGCGAAACGCTTGCCCTTGAGGTCGGAGTCTTCGAGGAACTTGGTGGTGTTGTAGGTATAGCCGCTGGAGATCTGCATGCCATCGAACAGTTCACCGGCGATTTCCGCTTCCAGGCCCTGGCTGCGAACCTTGCCCGACGCTGTCGAGCAGTACCAGCCGTTGCAGGCCTCCGGCCCTTCGATGTCGGTGGTCAGGTCAGACACGGCGCGGTTTTTCTGGATGTAGCGGAACAACGCCAGGGAGGTGTTGAAGCGGCCATCCATCAGCTCGCCCTTGATACCCAGCTCGTAGTTGGTGCCTTCGATCGGCTTGAGCGCGGTCTTCTCTTTGGTCAGCTGGGTTTGCGGAATGAACACCTCGGCAACACTGCCGTAGGCCGACCACTGTTCGTTCAGCGCATACACCATGCCGACGTAAGGCGTTACGCGGCCGGTGCTCTTGATCGAGTTCTTCTCGCCGCCTTCCTGCAGTTCGCGGGCGAAGTAGTTGTCCTGGTCGAAGGAGTAGTCGTACCAGCTGGTACGCGCACCGAGAATCAGGGTCAGTGGGTCGGTCAGGTTGATCCGGTAACTGCCGTAAAGACCTTTCTGGCGAACATCGTAGGTGCTCACGGCCAGGTTGGCGGCGTCGGCGATCATGTCGAACGACTTCTGCGGACGGTTGTGATCGATGTCAAAGATGTCTACGCCCGGGGTGAACTGGCGAGCGTATTGATCATCGCTGGTGAACTTGGAGTAGTTGGCGCCAACGGTCAGGCCTTGCTTGAAGCCGAAGCCTTCAAACTGGCCGTCGAGGTAGATGTCGAACGCACGGTTCTTGTTGGAAAAGTCGGTCGCGTAGTCGGAGAAACGCGGACCGGTGCTGCCACCGACCGGTACCACGCCGGCGATGAACTGGTAGGTCGCCTCGTTCGACTCATTCATGGCGATGGCCGAGGCCTTGATTTTCCAGCTGTCGTTGAAGTGATGTTCAAGGTCGGCGTACACCGCGGTCTGGTCGTTCATCGAACGGTTCCAGGTTGCACCGGTGTAGGTCGAGCGCGGCAGGTTGATGTTGCTGGCGTCGGCGTAGCGCGGCAGGCCCAGCAGGTACGGACGGCCGTGGCTCTTCTTGTTGCTGAAACCGATGCCGAGCACGGTGTCTTCGTCCAGGTCGAAGTCCAGGGCGCCGTACACGGTCTGTTCCCAGTTCCAGGCGTAGTCGGTGAACGAGTGGTCTTTTTCATAGTTGACCACTGCGCGACCACGAATGGTGCCGGCATCGTTCAACGGGCCGCCCACGTCAGCCTGTGAGCCATAACGATCCCAGCTGCCCGCCTTGGCGGTGAGGGTTACGGTCGGTTCGGCCTGGCCGCGCTTGCGCACCATGTTGATCGCGCCGCCCGGGCTGTTCGCGCCTTGCAGCAGGCCGGCCGCGCCACGGATTACTTCCATGCGGTCGTAGATCGCCATGTTTTCGGTGATGTAGCTGCCCAGCGCATACACGTTGCGCGGGATCGGCACGCCGTCGTACTGGATCGCTTCGATGTCGAAACCACGGGAGTAAATGAAGATACCCGGGCCCGGTGACTTCAGCGCGGTCAGGCCAGTGGTGGCCTCGACGGCCTGGGTCAGATTGCTGATGTTCTGGTCATCCATGCGCTTGCGGGTCAGGACGCTGACTGACTGCGGGATGTCCTTGAGTTTCTGCTGGCCCTTGCCGATGGTCACGGCACCGGTGGTGTAGGAATTGGTGCCTTCGGTGGTGGTGCCCAGCGAGGTGGCGTTGATCGTGGTGGCACCCAGTTCCAGACCTTTGGCGCTGCCACTGCGCACCAGCATCAGGGTGTTGCCTTCCACGGTGAAACGCACATCGGTGCCGCGCAGGAGCTGGCCGATGGCCGACTCCGGCGTCATGTTGCCTTTGACTGCAAAGCTCTTGAGGCCCGCCAGATCATCGGCGCTGTAGATGACTTGCATGTTGCTCTGCTCGCCAAACGCTTGCAGCGCCTGTGGCAGGGACTGTGCCGCGATATTGAAGGCTTTGTCTTCGGCCTGGACCTGAGCGCTGAGCGGCAGCAGGCACGCCATGCCCATCCCCGCCAGCACAGAGCGCGAGCGCAACGTTCGGGAAATCACCAGGGCCTTGAACAGGGGTTTCAATTCGTGAATTGCGGACATTGTGCTCTCTATTATTGGTCGAAGTGGAAAAGCCTGCGGGCCGCCGAGCGCCCCTCGAAATGCACATCCGCGCGCCGGGATCGTTCAATCATGTGAATCGATCGACTGGCCCCTCCCCGGGCAGCAGTCGCCCGCGCAGTGGCGCGAGCCGGTCATGGGTTGCGTAAGAAATCCGTTTGTTGCCGCGTGAAAACCTGACTGAAAAGGCCCTTTTTCGAGTCATTTCACGCGCTTACGTAAGTAAGACGGAGCAGACCGGAAAAACCGGAATGCGTTTGTTTATCATTTGTGAAATAAATTAAAAAAAACCGTCGCACTGAGGCGACGGTTTTTCCTGGCCGGACGGTTAAACGTCCTGGGCCACCTTGGCGGCTTGCAGCTGCCGGGCCTTTTCGGTCAGCAGGGCTTTTTCCTCGGGACTCATCGATTCAAGACGCAGCCGCGCCTGAGCCAGTTTGTCCAGTTGCCCGGGACTCGCTTCCTGACCGCGCAACGCCTGCGCGAGCCCGGCCACGGTCGGATGGTCGAAGACCACGCCGGGATGGATTTCGCACTGCAACAGCTTGCGAATACCCGCGACCAGTTTGATCACCAGCAACGAGTGGCCACCGGCGGCGAAAAAGTCGCGTTCGATGCTCAGGCGATCCTGACCGAGCAGTTGCGCCATGCGCCCGGCCAGCAAGATTTCGAGGGCGTCTCGCGGCGCGACGTAATCGCCGTCGACGCCTTGATCGGCCAGTTGCTGCAAAGCCTTGCGGTCGATCTTGCCGTTGGCCAGCCGTGGCAGGCGCTCGATGAAGCGAATCTGCTGCGGCACCATCACCGCCGGCAGTTGTTGCGCCAATTGCTCACGCAGACTGTCCGCCGCCAGCGATTCACGCGCCACGACAAATGCCTGCAAGCCTTGCTCGGGACTGTCCCCGGCAATCACCACCGCCTCCTGCACGGATGGCAGGCGAAGCAGTTGCGCCTCGACTTCGGTCAGTTCGATGCGGAAACCGCGCACCTTGATCTGATGATCGCGCCGCCCGTGCAGGACAATCGCGCCTTCAGGTGAGTAGCGCGCAAGATCGCCCGTGCGATACAGGCGTTCGCCGTTGATGAACGGGTTATCGATCAACAATCCCGCCTCGGCGTCGACATTGACGTAGCCGCGAAACAGCTGCGCACCGCCAACATACAACTCGCCAACGACACCGACCGGTGCCAATTGCTGCTGCGCGTCGAGCACGTACACCTGATTGTTGTCGAGCATCTGGCTCAGCAGACCGGCGCCCTGCCCCGGCGCAAGCTTGTGCACCATCACGCCGACCGTGGTTTCGGTCGGGCCGTAGTGGTTGAACACCTGACAGTCGCTGCGCACCTGCGCGATTCGCTGGATCAGCGGTGCGGCAATGGCTTCCCCGCCCAGTACCAGGGTTCGCGGCAAACGCGGCGTGTCGCTGTCGAGCAGCGCCGCCAGATGCGACGGCACGATTTTCAGGCAGTCGATGGCACGCTCTTGCAGATAACCGGCGAATGCCTGTGCGTCCTGCATGCATTCATCGCTGGCCACGTGCAGCGCCGCCCCGTTGAACAGCGCACCGAACAACGTGGTGTTGCCCAGATCTGCCGCCACCGTGGAGGTCAGACCGAAGTGCCGGTGACTGTCCAGCCCCAGTGCCGTGCTGACACTGGCGGTGTAATTGAGCAGGTGCCGATGTTCGATCAACACGCCTTTCGGCATGCCGGTAGAACCCGAAGTGAACAGCACGTAGGCGAGATCACTGCCCTGGGCCTCATGGGCCGGCGCCGGTACAGCTTCCGCTGCCAGCAATTGATCGATGGAACGCACCGGCAGCGTGCTGTCGTGCCATTCAGCGATCTGCGTGGCATCGGTCAGCAACAGGCCTGCACGCGCTTGCTCGATCATCAGTTGCTGACGTGCCAGCGGCCATTGGCGATCCAGCGGCAGATACGCCGCGCCGACCCGCCAGATCGCGAGCATCGCCACCACCAGTGCCGCTGAACGCGGCAACGCCAGTGCGACGACCGAATCACTGCCCACACCCTCGGCATGCAAGCCTGCCGCCAGTCGCTCGACCTGCGCCTGTAACTGCGCGTAATTCAGGCGGCCGGCCTCATCGGTCAGTGCCAGCGCCTCTGGCGTGGACTGCGCCCATTTGGCGATGCGTTGTGGCAGCAACGGGGTATCGGCCCAGACACGTGCCGACGGATTGATCGACAGCAAGCGCTGACGCTCGGCCTCGGTCAGCAGGCTGATCGCATTCAACGGCGCGTGTGCGTCGGCAACGAGCTGACCCAGCAGCGTGACGTATTGACCCAGCAGCACCTGCATCGACGCCACGCTGTAGCGCTGCGCGGCATATTCAAGCGCCACCGCGCTGGCCACGTTTTCCGCGTTCAACTGCACTTTCAGCAGCAACTCGAATACGCCACCACGCCCGGTTTCCACCCGTTGCGCTGTGCAGCGGGTCGCGCCGATCGCCACCGGCTGTGCCTGACGATGCAACGCAAAACCATAGGCCGGGCGCGCAGCCGCCGGTTGCAGTTCAGGGCCCCAGTATTCCTGCCAGAGCCGATGTTCTTCCAGGCGCGCGGCGACTGTCGGCAGCCATTGCGTGAACGACTGATCGGCATCCACAGGCAGATTCAGCGGCAAGGTTTTCTCGAACACGCCAAGCGCGCCAGAGAAATACTCATAGTCTTCACGACCATCGTGGCGCCACCCCATCAACACTTCGTCACGACCGCTCAAACGCGCCAGCAACAACCACCAGGCGCTTTGCATCAGCACCGTAACCGGTTGTGCAACGGTCTGCGCCAGACGCTCAAGCCCGGCGATCAATGCTGCGTCGAGTGGGTTATTGAGGGTTGCCGAATCAGTGCCCGACACCGTGGATTCGCGCGCCGCCAGCCAAGGCGTCGACAAGCTCGCATCGACGCCATTGAGTTGTGCCTGCCAATACGCCCGGGCGGTCGCGGCATCCTCGTCGAGGATCACTTCGCTACGCCATTCCAGATACTGACCAAACTCACCCGCCTCTTCGTCCTCAGGCCATTCAGGCTGTTCATACGCGCGCAGCAACTGCTGATAGACCAGTGTCAGCGCGTTGTCGTCCAGGCTGTGACGGGCCGCGCCCAGCAGCAGCGTCCAACGCTGTTCGGGCAGCGCGTACAACACCGCTTGCACGCCGGCGGATTCGCCGGGCACAAAGGCGCGCTGTGCCCATTCGGTCAATTGCGCCTGAATCTCGGCTTCGCTGGCCGGTGCGTTTTGTACCGTCAGCGGAAAGCTCTCGGTGACAACGGTGAACTGACGCAGGCCATGAAAACCCGGAGCCTTGGCCAGCCGGGCCAACAACATCGGTTGCTGCGCCAGCACGTGGTCGAAGGCCGCTTGCAGGCGCGCCACGTCGAGTTCGCCAGCAACATCGATGCGCAGGAAACGTGCGGCATCGGCCCAGCACGCAGCACCCGGCAGTTGATCGCAGAGCATCTGCTGCTCGGGGGTCAACGCTTGCCCCACGTCCTGTTGTTCCATCACCACCTCGTTCATGCCTCTGTTCCTTCGGTTGCGCGGACCGGCTCGCCACGGGCGCCTTGCAAGTCGCTGTGGTCGAACATGTCACCCATGGCCACGACAATCTTGCGTGGGCCTTCGAACGGATCGCGGGCATGCGCAACCAGCATGTTGTCGAGCAGAATGGCGTCGCCCTTCTGCCAGTCGAACCGCACCGCGCACGCTTCGTAGAGCTCGCCGATACGCCGCATCACCTCGTCTTCGATCGGCGTGCCATCCCCGTAGTAAACATGGCGCGGCATGCGCTCCAGACCGAACATCGACAACAGATCTTCACGCACATCCGGCTCCAGCCAGTAGATGTGGTGCAGTTGCACCTGATTGAAGAACGATTTCGCACCGGTCACCGGGTGGCGAATGATCGCCGGGGCCGGGGTGCGGGTTTGCAGTTCGTCATTGTCCAGCCAGCGCCATTCGATACCGCCAGCCCGGCAACGAGCCTCGACTTCGGCGCGATCTTCGGTCTTGAAGAAGTGCTGCCACGACACGTCCAGTTTGTCGGTGAAGGTGCGCACATACAGCAGGCCTTTTTCCTCGAACTTGTCGCGCAGATCCGCCGGCAGTTTTTCGTACATCAAGCGGCAATCCACCACCGGTGTCGCGCCGCCAATCGGTGCCGCCACTTCGCAATAGAACATCTGCTTGCGCGGCCAGCGGTCCTGATGGGAGCTCTCGTTGTGGAACAGAATCATCTTGCGTTCCGGGTACGGCGTGGAGCGGTAAGTGTTCTTGCCGCCCTCCTTCTTCGGCAGATCGCCGTATTGGCCGTACAGACCGGGCTGGATCGCTTCGGCGAAAGCTTCAAAACCCTGAATGCCGTCGAGTTCGAAACCGCGGAACAGAATGCCGGCGTGGGTGGCGAGCTTCGACTCGATCAGCGGCCGGTTGTTCTTGATCCACTCGATCAGGTCCAGCTGCGGCTCGTTCGGTTCCACCAGCAGCGGGAACGGTTGTGGCGCCGCCATCAACGTTTCACGCACCGGCGCCGGGCGTACCTTGGCCACCGGGGCGGCGCCGCGCTTGAGGAATTTGCCCAGTTTGTCGGCCTTGGGTCCGGGGGCAGTCGGCCGGGTGGCCGCTGCTAAATTGTCGACTGGCATGCTGATAGCTCCCAATTGAATGTCCTGATCAGCGACGATCTGTTCCAACAGGGCTATCCAGGCCTTGACCAGGTACTGAATGCGCTCATGTCCGAACAAGCTTGTGGCGAATTGCCAATTACCCAGCAATTGCCCTTCTTCTTCGTCAACGAACAATGCCATGTCGAATTTAGAATGGGTCTCCAGCGACGGCAGCGCTTCGACGTTCAAACCGCCCATGGCCTGGGTGCGTCCCGGCAGGTTGTTCATCACGAACAGCACCTGCACCAGTGGGTTCATGCCCTTGTGACGCGGCACGCCCGACGCATCGACGATCATGTCGAACGGCAGGTCCTGGTGCTCCAGCGCTTGCAACAGCGTGTCCTGGGTCTGCGTCAGGAAGCCGCGGAACGAGGCCTCACTCGCAAACCGCGAACGCAGCGGCAGCACGTTGACGAAGAAGCCGATCAAGTGCTCCAGCTCCGCCCGCTCGCGCCCGGCCACGTCGGCACCAACCAACACGTCGGTGCCTTCGCTGACGCGGTGCAGCAATACCTGGAACGACGCCAGCAACGTGCTGTACAGCGTGACACCGGCCCGTGAGGCCAGCGCCCGGACGTCGCGACTCAACTGAGCTCCGAGGGCAAACTGCACCGCGTCGCCAGCGTAGGACGGCGTCGCACCGCGCGGATTGTCCAGCGGCAGGCCGAGCTGGCCGTTGTAGCCCGCCAGTTGTTCTTTCCAGAACGTCGCCTGCTGACCGAGCACGCCTTGCTGTTCCAGCGCCTGTTGCCACAAGGCAAAGTCTGAATACTGCACGGCGAGTGCCGGCAAGGCATGCGGTTCGCCAGCGCTGGCACGGTCGTAGATCTCCACCAGTTCGTTGATCAACACGCCCATCGACCAACCATCGGAAATGATGTGGTGCATCGAATACAGCAACACATGTTCGCTCGCACTCAGGTGCAGGATGCGTCCGCGCAACAGCGGCGCCTGCTCCATGTCGATCGGCGTGTTGGCGTTGTCGAGGACGGCTTGCGCCACCTGTTCTTCCTGATCGCTGCGCGACAGGCCGGACAGATCGACCAGCGGGAAATCCAGCTCGACCTCATCGACGATCACGGCAATCGGATCGCCTTCGTCGTCCTGCACATAGGCGGTGCGCAACACCTCATGGCGCCGCACCACTTCGGCGAAACTCGCCAGCAGACGCTGTACCGACAAATCACCGCGCAAGCGCAACGCCATCGGCATGCCATAAGCGGACGTGCCGCCGGACAACTGCTCGGCAATCCACAAGCGGCGCTGCACCAGCGACAACGGCGCGCTGCTCTTGGTGCCATGAGCCTTGAGCTCGACCTGACGCGAATCGAACGCCGCCAGCTCCGCCCCGACGTTGGCCTGCATGACCACCGCCAGATCCTTGAGCACCGGCGCGCCGAACAAATCGCGCAGGCTCAGCGTCAGACCGGTGACCTTGCGCAAGCGCGAGACGGCCTGGGTCGCCAGCAACGAATGACCGCCGGCTTCGAAGAAATGCTCGTTGCGCCCGATCTGCCCGCGCTCCAGCACGTCCTGCCAGACCTGAGCGATCTGTTGCTCCAGCTGGCCCTGTGGCGCGACGAAATCTTCGCTCGACACCTGGCTGTCCGGCAGTGGCAAGGCCTTGCGATCCAGCTTGCCGCTCGGGCCGATTGGCAATTGCGTCAGCAGCAGGACATGGCTTGGTTGCATGTAGTCCGGCAGGCGGTTTTTCAGCCCGTCGCGCAATGCTTGCAGCCATGTCGCATCAGCGTTGCTGGCCAGTGATTCGTCGTGCGGCACGACATAAGCCACCAGTTGCTGACCACCCGCCCCCGGCTGTGCCAGCACCAGCGCCTGACGCACACCGTCCTGATGCAACAGGCAAGTCTCGATCTCGCCCAGTTCGATGCGGAAACCGCGCACCTTGACCTGATGATCGAGACGCCCGACGTATTCGATCAATCCATCGGCGTTGACCCGCGCCAGATCGCCGGTGCGATACAGCCGTCCGCCCACCGTGCTGAACGGATCAGGCAGGAAGCGATCAGCCGTCAGCTCAGGACGCTGGAAATAGCCCCGCGCCAACAGCTCGCCACCGATCAGCAACTCGCCCACCACACCTTGCGGCACCGGCTGTCCGGCGCTGTCGAGGATATGAATCGTGCGCCCTGCCAGACCATGACCGATCGGCAATGCCACCGGCAGCGGCTGGCCGCCCTGCACGTAGTCGACGCAGTCGAGTACGGTGCTGGTGACCGTCGCTTCAGTCGGGCCATAGGCGTTGATCAGTTGCACCTGCTCAAGCCCGGCACGCTGGTACGCCGCGATGCCTTGCGGCGGCATGGCTTCACCGCCCACCACCATCTGGCGCAGACGGCCGTAGTCACGCGGGCCGTGGTCGGCGAAGTCCTGCACCACCACGTTCCAGTACGCCGTGGTCAGGTCGGCGATGCTGATGTCCCGGTCGATAATTTGCTGATACAGGGTTTCGCTGTCCCACACCTCGTTGCCGCGCAACACCACCGCCGCGCCGCAGATCAGCGCCGGGTAGACCTGCTCGACAAAACTGTCGAAGTTGAACGTGGCAAATTGCAGCACCCGATCACTGGCCGACAGGCCTTTGTAGGCTTCGGACACACGGGTGTGTCGCGCCAGCGTGGCGCGGCTGATGCCCACGCCTTTCGGGCGCCCGGTCGAGCCGGAGGTGAACATCACGTAAGCCAGGCTCTGCCCGTGCACGACGGGTGTCGGGTTGCTGTCGAGCAACGGCCATGCATCGCCGTCCACGGTCAGCGTGCGCACACCGGCCACCGAGGGCAGCCGCTGCAGCAGGTGTTGCTGACTGAGCATCAGGCGCAGGCCGCTGTCTTCGATCATTGCCAGCAGACGGTCGGCAGGGTAGCCAGGGTCCAGCGGCACATAGGCACCACCCGCCTTGAGCACGGCCAACAGACTGATGATCATGTCCATCGAACGATCAACCGCAATCCCCACCAGCACATCGCAGCCGACGTTGTGTTGCAACAAACCGTGGGCCACACGGTTGGCGGCCGCATTGAGCTCGGCGTAAGTCAGTTGCCGGTCTTCGAACATCAGGGCAATGGCGTCCGGGGTTTGTGCCACTTGCCGTTCAAACCACTGATGTACGCAATGTTCGCTGGCCGGTGCGTCGATGGCGGCAAGCATCGGCCCGGCCGCCAGGGCCAGTTCGCCGAGACAGGTCGAGGACTGTGCCTGCACCATCTGCAGCAGCAGGTGATCGAGCTGGTTCGCCAGTTGTTCGACCGAACGCCCGTCGAACTGCTCACGGTCAAAACTCAGGTGCAGCGACAGCTGGTCGTCAAGGCTGACCGCCAGGGTCAGCGGGTAGTTGGTCTGTTCGTGATTGGCCACTTCGCCAAAGCGCAGATCCTGCGGCGCACCTTGTTGCAGCGCTTTGGACACCGGGTAGTTTTCGAACACCAGAATGTTGTCGAACAGCGCTTCACCGCCCTGCCCGGCCCAGCGCTGGATCTCGAACAGCGGCGTATGTTCCTGCTCGCGCAGTGCGAGGTTTTGCGCCTGCACCTGTTGCAACCAGGCACTCAGCGTTTGCTCGGCACGCGGACTGGCGATCACCGGCAAGGTGTTGATGAACAGGCCGATCTGTTGCTCGACGCCGGCCAGTTGCGCCGGACGCCCGGACACGGTCGCACCGAAGCTGACGGTGTCGAGCCCGGTGAAGCGTTGCAACAGCAGCAGCCAGGCACTTTGCACCAGCGTGTTGAGGGTGACTTTGTGGCCACGGGCAAACTCGTTGAGCTGGCGCGTGCGCACCTCGTCCAGCACATGGAAACGCTCGCCACGGCCCTTGACCGGTTGCACTGCGACAAACGCGCGCGCCAGTCGGGTCGGCTCCTGCAGATCGGCCAGCTGCGTGTTCCAGAACGCTTCGCTGACGTGCGCGTCCTGTCGCGACAGCCACTGAATGTAATCGCGATAACGACCCGCGCCGCTGGCCGGTGGCTGACCGCTGTAGCGTTGCAGCACTTCGCCGAGCAACTGCGAATTGCTCCAGCCATCCATCAGGATGTGATGGCTGGTGTAGATAAGGCGGCAGGCATCGGCCGCGGTACGCACCACCCGCAGACGCAACAACGGCGCGGCACCCAGTTCGAAACCTTGTTGCCGTTCGGCCAGCGCCAGGGCGGCGATGGCTTGCGGCAGGTCCGCGCGTTCGCGCCAGTCGAGCACGCTGAACGGCACGGTCAGGTGCTTGTGGATGACTTGCACCGGACGCTGGAACTCACCGTCCCAGACAAAACTGCTGCGCAGCACATCGTGGGCATCCAGCGCGTCTTGCCACGCCGCACGGAAGCGTTCGATGTCCAGGCCTTGAACGTCGACGCACATCTGATTGATGTAATCGCCGGCCTGTTGCTCGTACAGGGTGTGGAACAACATGCCCTGCTGCATCGGCGACAGTGGATAGATGTCTTCGATCTGTTGCGGCGCCAGCGCCAGCGAATCGAGCTGCTGCTGAGTCAGGTGCGCCAGCGGGAAGTCCGACGGTGTTACGCCATGGCTATCGCTCTGGCAGCAATGCTCCAGCAACGCCTTCAATTCCTGCGCGTAGGCATCGGCCAGCGTCTGAATGGTCGCGATATCGAACATCTGCGAACTGAACGTCCAGCCGACACTCAACTCACCGCCATACACCTGACCGTTGAGGGTCAGCCAGTTACCCAGCGTCGCCAACGGGCTCTGTTCGGCGCCGGCCGGTTCATTGGCCGGGCTGAACAGCGCGCCGCCATCTTCCGCAAAACCGGCGTCGAACTGCCCGAGGTAGTTGAAGGTGATGCGCGGCATCGGCAGTGCTTGCAGGGTCTGACGCGCCGCGTCGTCGCCCAGATAACGCAAGGCACCGAAACCGATGCCTTTGGCCGGAATCTCGCGCAGTTGCTCCTTGATTGCCTTGATCGACCCGGCGAGGTCGACAGTCGGCGTCAACCGGACCGGGAACAGGCTGGTGAACCAGCCCACGGTGCGGCTCAGGTCCAGCTCATCGAACAGGTCTTCACGGCCGTGGCCTTCGAGCTGAATCAGGGTCGATTCGCTGGCGGTCCAGCGGGAAATGACCCGTGCCAGCGCGGTCAGCAACAGGTCGTTGACCTGCGTGCGATAGGCCGCCGGTGCCTGTTGCAGCAGTTGGCGGGTCTGCTCTTTGTCGAGGCGGGTTTCGACGCTCGCGGCGTAACGGTTTTGTAGCGCGCCGTCAGCGTGATCCAGCGGCAGTTCAACCTTCGCACCTTGCAACTGCGCCTGCCAGAAACTCAGCTCCGCTTGCAGGGCCGGGCTGGCGGCGTAGGTTTGCAAACGTTGCACCCAGGTTTTCGCAGCGCTGGTCTTGGCCGGCAACTTGAGTGCCTGACCGGCCTGCAACTGCTGATACGCCTGTTGCAGGTCTTCCAGCAGAATCCGCCACGATACCCCGTCGACCGCCAGGTGATGGATCACCAGCAGCAAGCGCTGGCTGCCATCGGCCAGCGTCGCCAGCAGTGCCCGCAGTAACGGGCCGTTTGTCAGGTCGAGGCTGCGTTGTGCCTGTTCGCCCAGTTGTTCCAGCGCGGCATCATCCGCCACCGTGTGTTGCCAGAGCAGCGGTTCGGTGCCCGGAACACGGTGAGTTGCTGACCACTGCCCATCACGCTGACTGAACGCCAGTCGCAAGGCATCGTGCTGCACCAGCAGCGCCTGCAACGCTTGTTCGACATGGGCGGCATCCAGTGTTTCCCGCGGTTTAAGCAACACCGACTGGTTCCAGTGATGCGGCTCCGCCATTGCGCTGTCGAAGAACAATTGCTGGAACGGCAGCAACGGACTGTCGCCCACCACCGGGCCCTGATCGATGCTCGGACCGGCCACACCGACCTTGGCCACCACCGCCAGACTCTGCACGTTCTGGTGCAGGAACAGATCCTTGGGACTGAAATGAATCCCGGCCTGACGCGCGCGGCTGACCACCTGAATCGAGATGATCGAGTCACCGCCCAGCTCGAAGAAGTTGTCGTGAATGCCTACCTGCTCCAGGCCCAGCACGTTCTGCCAGATCGCCGCCAGCGCTTGCTCGATCTCACTGGTCGGCGCGCTGTAGGCTTTCTGGCTGACACTCAGATCGGCCTTCGGCAGGGCTTTGCGTTCGAGTTTGCCGTTGGGGCTGACCGGCATCTTCGCCAGCAACAGCCAGTGTTGCGGGATCATGTATTCCGGCAGGTTCTGGCTCAGGTGTTCCTTGAGACGGCGCTGGAAGGCCTGACGACGATCTTCATCCGCTTCAAGCAGCGATTCGTCGTTCGGCACCACATAACCCACCAGCAACGAGCCATCCTGAGCGATGACCACGGTCTCGCGCACGTCATCGTGCTCGGCCAGACGCGCTTCGATTTCACCCAGCTCGATACGCAGGCCACGGATTTTCACCTGATGGTCCATACGCCCGGCGTACTCGATCACGCCGTCAGCGCGGTAGCGCGCCAGGTCGCCGGTGCGGTACAGACGCTGGCCGTCACCGAACGGACTGGTGACGAAACGCTCTGCCGTCAGCGCCGGACGACGGTGGTAACCACGGGCCAGGCCTTCGCCGCCCAGGTACAACTCACCGATCACACCCACCGGCAACGGCGCCAGGCTGTTGTCGAGGATGTAGGTGCTCAGATTCGCTATCGGCTGACCGATCGGCACGCTGTCACGGCCTTCGTCGCGGCAAGTCCAATGGGTCACGTCGATCGCCGCTTCGGTCGGGCCGTAGAGGTTGAACAACCCGGCGTTCGGCAGTTTGGCAAACACCTGCTGCTGCGCATCGACCTGCAACGCTTCACCGCTGCACACGATCCGGGTCAGGCTGGTGCACTCCGCCACTGCTGGATCCTGCAGGAAGGCCTGCAACATCGACGGCACGAAGTGCAGCGTGGTGATGCGTTGTTCGGTGATCACCTGAATCAACTGCGCCGGATCACGGTGCGCGCCCGGCGCCGCTACCACCAACGACGAACCGGTCATCAGCGGCCAGAAGAATTCCCACACCGACACGTCGAAACTGAACGGGGTCTTCTGCAGCACGCTGTCTTCAGCCGTCAGCTGATACGCCTGCTGCATCCAGCACAAGCGGTTGACCAGTGCTGAATGACGGTTGCCCGCGCCTTTCGGTTTGCCGGTCGAACCGGAGGTGTAGATCACGTAGGCGAGGTTTTCCGGATCGATGTTCAGCTCCGGGTTGGCTTCGCTGCGACCTTCCAGCCAGTCACCGTCCTGATCCAGCACCAGACTGCGCAGCCCGGCTGGGACCGGCAGTTGCGCCAGCAGATGACTTTGGGTCAGCAGCAAGGCGATGCCACTGTCCTCGAACATGTAGGCCAGACGATCCTGCGGGTACTCAGGATCAAGCGGCAAGTAAGCACCGCCGGCCTTGAGAATCGCCAGCAGGCCGACAACCATTTCCAGCGAACGCTCGACCGAGATGCCGACCAAGACTTCCGGGCCAACACCGTGTTCGATCAGTACCGCTGCCAACTGGTTGGCGCGGGCGTTGAGCTGGGCGTAAGTCAGGCGTTGTTCGCCAAACACCAGCGCCAAGGCGTCCGGCGTGGCACGCACCTGATCCTCGATCAGCGAATGCACGCTGCGCGACAGCGGGTATTCGGTGGCCGTGGCGTTCCAGCCTTCAACAATCAGCTCGCGTTCCGCGGCGTCGAGCAACACCAGTTCGGCCAGCGGGCGCTTCGCGTCAGCCACGACGGCTTTGAGCAGGTTCAGCCAATGCCCGGCGAGGCGCTGGATGCTGCTCGCTTCGAACAGATCGGTGGCGTACGTAAAGGACGCATCCAGGCCTTCCGGGCTGTCGCCGGTGTCCAGCGCCAGATCGAACTGCGCGGTCCGGTGTTCCCAACTCAGGCTTTGCAGGTTCAGCCCCGGCAATTGCGCGACCAGATCGGACTCGGCTTCCGTGCGGTGGTTGAACATCGCCTGGAACAACGGGCTGTGGCTCAGATTGCGCTCAGGCTGCAAGGCGTCGACCAGTTGCTCGAACGGCAGATCCTGATGCATTTGCGCGGCAATCGCGGTGTGCTTGACCTGTTGCAGCAACCGGGCGAAATCCAGCGCCGGATCGAACTCGGCCCGCAACACTTGGGTGTTGACGAAGAAGCCGATCAGTCGCTCGATTTCCAGACGATTGCGGTTGGCAATCGGCACCCCGACGCGGATATCCGACTGACCGCTGTAACGGTGCAACAGGGCCTGGAACGAGGCCAGCAGCAACATGAACACGGTCACGCCTTCACGTCGCGCCAGCGCCTTGAGTGCGTCACTCAGTGCCGGTTCGATGGTCACGTTCAGGCGCGCACCGCGGAAGCTCTGCACGGCGGGACGCGGGTGGTCGGCCGGCATTTCCAAAAGCGGTTGTTCGCTGCCCAACTGAGTTTTCCAGTATGTCAGCTGGCGTTCGCGCTCACCGTTATCCATCCACTCGCGCTGCCACACCGCGTAATCGGCGTACTGCACCGCCAGCGCCGGCAATTCGGCTGCACGGCCCTGACTGAACGCGGCATAACAGGCGATCAGGTCTTCGATCATCACCTGCATCGACCAGCCATCGGAGACGATGTGGTGCAGGGTCAGGACCAACACATGGTCGGTGTCGCTGATGCGCAGCAAGGCTACCCGCAGCAACTCGCCCGCCAACAGGTCGAACGCCTGTTGGGTCTGTTGTTCGACAAAGGCTTGGATCTGTTCATCCGTGGCGTTGGCCAGCGTTTGCTCATGCAACGCCACCTGCCCGCTTGGCCGGATTACTTGTTGTACGCGTCCGTCGGTATCGACAAACGCCGTGCGCAGGCTTTCGTGGCGCTGGATCAGCGCCTGGAAGCTTTGCTCCAGTGCCGCGCGATCGAGTTCGCCGCACAGGCGTAGCGCGGTGGGAATGTTGTAGGCGGCGCTTTGCGGGTCCATCTGCCACAGGAACCATTGACGCTCCTGGGCGTAGGACAACGCCAGCGGTTGCTCGCGGCTGACCTGTGGAATCGGGGTTTGCGTAGTCTGTTGATCGGCATCGAGAACGCGGACAAACGCTTCCAGGCTGCTGTGTTCGAACAGCGTGCGCAGCGGCACCTGAATATCCAGCGTGCGGCGAATGCGCGAGATCACCTGGGTCACCAGCAGCGAATGCCCGCCCAGTTCGAAGAAGTTGTCGGTCAGGCCGACGCGCTCAAGCTTGAGCACGTCCTGCCAGATCACCGCGACGTGTTTTTGCAGCTCGGTCTGCGGCGCGACAAAGGTGTTTTGCAGGGTGCTGGCATCAAACTTCGGCAACGCCTTGCGTTCGAGTTTGCCGTTGGGGCTGACCGGCATTTTCTCCAGCCAGACCCAGTATTGCGGCACCATGAACTCCGGCAGGCTCTGCCCCAGATGCGCCTTGAGCTCGAGGTTTTTCGCGCTGCGCGTGGCGTCATCGGCACTCAACAGCGCTTCGTCATCGGGCACCACGTAGGCCACCAGCAACGAACCGTCCTGAGCGATGACCACGGTCTCGCGCACATCATCGTGTTCGGCCAGACGCGCTTCGATTTCACCCAGCTCGATACGCAGGCCACGGATTTTCACCTGATGGTCCATGCGCCCGGCGTACTCGATCACACCGTCGGCGCGATAGCGCGCCAGGTCACCGGTGCGGTACAGCCGCTGGCCGTCACCGAACGGACTGGTGACGAAACGCTCTGCCGTCAGCGCCGGACGACGGTGGTAACCACGGGCCAGGCCTTCGCCGCCCAGGTACAACTCACCGATCACACCCACCGGCAACGGCGCCAGGCTGTTGTCGAGGATGTAGGTGCTCAGATTCGCGATCGGCTGACCGATCGGCACGCTGTCACGGCCTTCGTCGCGGCAAGTCCAATGGGTCACGTCGATCGCCGCTTCGGTCGGGCCGTAGAGGTTGAACAACCCGGCGTTCGGCAGTTTGGCAAACACCTGCTGCTGCGCATCGACCTGCAACGCTTCACCGCTGCACACGATCCGGGTCAGGCTGGTGCACTCCGCCACCGCCGGGTCTTGCAGGAACGCCTGCAACATCGACGGCACGAAGTGCAGCGTGGTGATGCGTTGTTCGGTGATCACCTGAATCAACTGCGCCGGATCACGGTGCGCGCCCGGAGCCGCTACCACCAACGACGAACCGGTCATCAGCGGCCAGAAGAATTCCCACACCGACACGTCGAAACTGAACGGGGTCTTTTGCAGCACGCTGTCTTCAGCCGTCAGCTGATACGCCTGCTGCATCCAGCACAAACGGTTGACCAGCGCCGAATGGCGGTTGCCCGCGCCTTTCGGTTTGCCGGTCGAACCGGAGGTGTAGATCACGTAGGCGAGGTTTTCCGGATCGATGTTCAGCTCCGGGTTGGCTTCGCTGCGACCTTCCAGCCAGTCACCGTCCTGATCCAGCACCAGACTGCGCAGCCCCGCTGGGACCGGCAGTTGCGCCAGCAGATGACTTTGGGTCAGCAGCAAGGCGATGCCACTGTCCTCGAACATGTAGGCCAGACGATCCTGCGGGTACTCAGGATCAAGCGGCAAGTAAGCACCGCCGGCCTTGAGAATCGCCAACAGGCCGACAACCATTTCCAGCGAACGCTCGACCGAGATGCCGACCAAGACTTCCGGGCCAACACCGTGTTCGATCAGTACCGCTGCCAACTGGTTGGCGCGAGCATTGAGCTGGGCGTAAGTCAGGCGTTGTTCGCCAAACACCAGCGCCAAGGCGTCCGGTGTGGCACGTACCTGATCCTCGATCAGCGAATGCACGCTGCGCGACAGCGGGTATTCGGTGGCCGTGGCGTTCCAGCCTTCAACAATCAGCTCGCGTTCCGCGGCGTCGAGCAACACCAGTTCGGCCAGCGGGCAACTCGCGTCGGCTACAACCGCTGCCAGCAGGTTTTGCCAATGCGCGGCCATCCGTTCGATGGTCGCGGCGCTGAACAGGTCGGTGGCGAAAGTCAGCTGTGCGCCGAGGCCTTGCGGGGTCTCGAAGGTGTCCAGGCTCAGGTCGAACTGGGCGGTCTGGCTGTCCATGCTCAGCGGATCGATTTGCAGCCCCGGCAAGCGCGCGCCTTGCTGGGACTCGCCGGTCGCGAGGTTCTGGTGGTTGAACATCACCTGGAACAGCGGGCTGTGGCTCAGGCTGCGTTCCGGTTGTAGGGCTTCCACCAATTGTTCGAACGGCAGTTCCTGATGCGCTTGTGCGCCCATCGCCGATTGCTTGACCTGTTGCAGCAGGCTGCGAAAACTCGCCTGCGGGTCAATGCGTGCCTTGAGAACCTGAGTGTTGACGAAGAAGCCGATCAAGCGCTCGGTCTCGACCCGGTTGCGGTTGGCGTTGGGCACGCCGACGCTGATTTCGTTCTGGCCGCTGTAACGGTGCAACAAGGCCTGGAACGAGGCCAGCAAGACCATGAACACGGTCATGCCTTCGCGCTGGGCAAGGGTTTTCAAACCGGTGGCCAATTGATGGTCGAGGGTCACGTCGAGCCGCTGGCCACGGAAACTCTGCACCGACGGCCGAGGAAAATCGGTCGGCAGTTGCAGCACCGAATGGTCGGTGCCCAGTTGTTCCTGCCAGTAAGCCAGTTGCCGCGCGCGCTCGCCCGCCTCCATCCAGTGCCGCTGCCAGATGGCGTAGTCGGCGTACTGGATCGGCAATTCGGCGAGACTGACGTCGCGCCCCTGTGCATAACCGGAATACAACTGCACCAGCTCTTCGACCATGACCCGCATCGACCAGCCGTCGGCCGCAATGTGGTGCACGGTGACGGCCAGCACATGGTCGTCATCCGCCATGCGCAGCAGACTCGCGCGCATCAGCGGGCCGGTCTGCAGATCGAACGGAAGGTGCAACCGTTCGTTGATGTAGGCCTGAACCTGCTGCTCCCGTTGCGCCGGATCCGCCGCGACTTCCAGCGCATCCACCGAGATGGTCAGCGGCAACTGCGCGTGAATTACCTGCACAGCACCCTCGTCGTCCTGACCGAAAGTGGTGCGCAGGCTGTCGTGACGGGCGATCACGGCGTTGAACGCACGCTCCAGCGCCGGCACGTCCAGGGCGCCGCGCAACTGCAGCGCGGTCGGAATGTTGTAGGCCGCACTGTGCGGGTCCATCTGCCAGATAAACCATTGCCGGTCCTGAGCGAACGACAACGGGATCGCGGTGAACTCCTCGCGGGTCTGCGGGATCGGCAGGTTCGCGGGGGAAACCCCTTCCTGGAGCATCTTTTCAAGATAGAGCGTGCGCTTTTCCAGGGGCAGACAAATGAACCGCCTGGCAATCTTCAGTGCGACATTCCTATCCATCAAGCCTCCTCCATTTCATCAAGCAGGGATTCCAGCTTGCTCAGTTTCAACATATCGACTTGCTCATCGGCGGCATCCAGCTGGCTGACGAAATCGCCAAGCGCGGGGTACTGGAAAATCAATTGCGGTGTCAGCTTCAGGCCCAGTTCCAGTTGCAGGCGCGAAACCACGGTGACGGCCAGCAAAGAGTGGCCGCCCAGTTCGAAGAAGTTGTCGTTGAGGCCGATGCGCTCCAGTTGCAGCACGTCCTGCCAGATAGCCGCCACTTGTTGTTGCAGTTCGGTGGACGGCGCGACAAAGGCCTGCTGCGCCTGGCTGGCATCGAACTTGGGCAGTGCCTTGCGTTCGAGTTTGCCGTTCGGGCTGACCGGCATTTTCGCCAGCAGCACCCAGTGCAGCGGAACCATATAGTCAGGAACGTTCCGGGCGAGGTGTTCTTTAAGCCGCTGGATCAGTTCGCTGCGGCTGGCCTCGTCGGCCTCCACCAGACGGGCGTTGTTCGGCACCACATAACCCACCAGCAACGAGCCGTCCTGAGCGATGACCACGGTCTCGCGCACGTCATCGTGCTCGGCCAGGCGCGCTTCGATTTCACCCAGCTCGATACGCAGGCCACGGATTTTCACCTGATGGTCCATACGCCCGGCGTACTCGATCACGCCGTCAGCGCGGTAGCGCGCCAGGTCGCCGGTGCGGTAAAGGCGCTGGCCGTCACCGAACGGACTGGTGACGAAACGCTCTGCCGTCAGCGCCGGACGACGGTGGTAACCACGGGCCAGGCCTTCGCCGCCCAAGTACAACTCACCGATCACACCCACCGGCAACGGCGCCAGGCTGTTGTCGAGGATGTAGGTGCTCAGATTCGCGATCGGCTGACCGATCGGCACGCTGTCACGGCCTTCGTCGCGGCAAGTCCAATGGGTGACGTCGATCGCCGCTTCGGTCGGGCCGTAGAGGTTGAACAACCCGGCGTTCGGCAGTTTGGCAAACACCTGCTGCTGCGCATCGACCTGCAACGCTTCACCGCTGCACACGATCCGGGTCAGGCTGGTGCATTCAGCCACCGCCGGATCCTGCAGGAACGCCTGCAACATCGACGGCACGAAGTGCAGCGTGGTGATGCGTTGTTCGGTGATCACCTGAATCAACTGCGCCGGATCACGGTGCGCGCCCGGAGCCGCTACCACCAACGACGAACCGGTCATCAGCGGCCAGAAGAATTCCCACACCGACACGTCGAAACTGAACGGGGTCTTTTGCAGCACGCTGTCTTCAGCCGTCAGCTGATACGCCTGCTGCATCCAGCACAAACGGTTGACCAGCGCCGAATGGCGGTTGCCCGCGCCTTTCGGTTTGCCGGTCGAACCGGAGGTGTAGATCACGTAGGCGAGGTTTTCCGGATCGATGTTCAGCTCCGGGTTGGCTTCGCTGCGACCTTCCAGCCAGTCACCGTCCTGATCCAGCACCAGACTGCGCAGCCCCGCTGGGACCGGCAGTTGCGCCAGCAGATGACTTTGGGTCAGCAGCAAGGCGATGCCACTGTCCTCGAACATGTAGGCCAGACGATCCTGCGGGTACTCAGGATCAAGCGGCAAGTAAGCACCGCCGGCCTTGAGAATCGCCAACAGGCCGACAACCATTTCCAGCGAACGCTCGACCGAGATGCCGACCAAGACTTCCGGGCCAACACCGTGTTCGATCAGTACCGCTGCCAACTGGTTGGCGCGAGCATTGAGCTGGGCGTAAGTCAGGCGTTGCTCGCCAAACACCAACGCCAAGGCGTCCGGTGTGGCACGCACCTGATCCTCGATCAGCGAATGCACGCTGCGCGACAGCGGGTATTCGGTGGCCGTGGCGTTCCATTGTTCGACCTGCTGCTGGTGCTCCTCGCCGGAGAGCAATTCCAGTTGGCCCAACGCCAGAGCACCACCCTGCATCATCTGCGTCAGCAGGTTGTGCAAGTGTTCGCCCAGTCGCGCAATGTCGACTTCGGCGAAGTACGCACGGCCGTAGCTGAAGTGCAGCGACAGGGTGTCGCCCATGCTCACGGCGAGGGTCAACGGGTAGTTGGTCTGTTCGTGGTTGGTGACGTCGGTGAAGCGCAATCCGGCCGGCGCGCCTTGTTGCATGGCCTCGGACACCGGGTAGTTCTCGAACACCAGAATGCTGTCGAACAGGGCATCGCCGCCCTTGCCGGCCCAGCGCTGGATCTCGAACAGCGGCGTGTGTTCGTGCTCGCGCAGGCTCAGGTTTTGCGTCTGCACGGTGTGCAGCCACTGGCCAACACTCTGCTCGGCGCGCGGGGTGCCGATCACCGGCAAGGTGTTGATGAACAGCCCGATCTGCTGCTCGATGCCTTTGAGATCCGCCGGACGCCCGGCCACCGTCGCACCGAACGCGACCGTGTCCTGACCGCTGTAGCGTTGCAGCAACAGCAGCCACGCCGCTTGCACCAGGGTGTTGAGGGTGACTTTCTGTTCACGGGCGAACTCGGCCAGTTGCCGGGTCGCAGCGGCATTCAGGACGCGCTGATGATCGGCATACCCTGCGACGTCCATCAGGTCATCACGACGGGCGATGGCTTGCGTCAGGCGAGTCGGCTCTTGCAGGTCGGCCAACTGGGTTTTCCAGAAGGACTCGCTGATGCTGCCGTCCTGACGTTGCAGCCAGGCGATGTAGTCGCGATAACGCCCCACCGATTGCGCCAGCGGCTGACCGCTGTAGCGGTGCAGCACTTCGCCCATCAACTGCGAGTTGCCCCAGCCATCCATCAGGATGTGATGGTTGGTGTAAATCAGGTGATACGTGTCATCGTCGATGCGCACCAGACACAGGCGCAGCAACGGCGCGGCCGTCAGCTCGAAGCCGTGTTTGCGCTCCTGCGCGGCGAGTGCGTCGAGGTCGGCCTGATAGTTACGGCGACCACGCCAGTCCTGCACGCTGAACGGCAGTTCGACCTGTTTTTGCACCACTTGCACCGGACGCTCGCCCTGCCACAGGAAACCGCTGCGCAGCACGTCGTGCGCCTGCAACGCCGCCTGCCAGGCGGCCCGGAAGCGCTCGACATCCAGACCCTGCACATCGGCGCGGGTCTGGTTGATGTAATCGCCCGCCTCCTCCTCGTACAACGTGTGGAACAGCATGCCTTGCTGCATCGGCGACAGCGGGTAGATGTCTTCGATCAACGACGCCGGCAACGGCAATCCATCGAGTTGTGCCTGGCTCAGCGGCGCCAGCGGGAAGTCCGACGGCGTCACACCGTGCACGCCGTCGCGGCAGCAATGTTCGATCAGCGCCGTCAGTTCCTGGGCGTAATCATCGGCCAGGGCCTGAACGGTGCCGCGCTCGAACATGCGCTCACTGAAGGTCCAGCCGAGGCTGAATTCGCCACCGTAAATGCCGCCGTTGAGGGTCAACGGGCTGCTGAGCAAGGCGTCCAGGCTTTGCTCGGCACCGCGTGCTTCACTGGACGGCGTGAACAGAGTGGCCTGCCCAGCATTGAAGCTGCTGTCGAACTGCCCGAGGTAGTTGAAGGTGATCGCCGGTTGCGGCAAGGCACGCAGGGTTTCGCGTACCGCGTCGCTGCCCAGATAACGCAACACGCCGAAGCCGATGCCTTTGTTCGGAATGGCGCGCAGTTGTTCCTTGACCGCTTTGAGCGATGCGCCGAGCTCGGCGCCGGCAGTCAGCTTGACCGGGAACAGACTGGTGAACCAGCCGACGCTGCGGCTCAGGTCGATGTCGGCGAACAGATCTTCGCGGCCATGGCCTTCGAGTTGAATCAGCGCCGAATCCTCACCGGTCCAACGGCTGATCACCCGTGCCAGTGCGGTCAGCAACAGGTCGTTGACCTGGGTGCGATAGGCCGCTGGCGCGTCTTGCAGCAATTGGCGGGTCAGCTCGGCGCCGAGGCGGGTCTGTACCGTGTGTTCATAACGGCTCTGCAAGCTGCCCTCGGCGTGATCCACCGGCAACTGGCTGGACACGTTTTGCAGCTGTTCGAACCAGTAAAGTTGCTCGGCCAGCAGCACTTCACTGTTCGCATAGGCATGCAGGCGCTCGGCCCAGGTTTTGAACGCGCTGGTCCGGGCCGGCAGTTTCACCGGCTGAGCGCTGCTGATTTGCTGGTAAAGCCCTTGCAGGTCTTCCAGCAGAACACGCCACGAAACGCCGTCGACCACCAGGTGATGAATCACCAGCAACAGCCGCTGAGTACCGTCCGCCAGTGTCGCCAGTACGGCGCGCAACAACGGCCCGCCGAGGACGAGGCTGCGTTGCGCTTCAAGGCCCAGCGCTTCGAGTTCTGCGGCGTTTGCGACCTGGGCTTGCCACAGCAGGTCCTCCGGCTGCTCGCCGACTTCCTGGTGTTGCGCGACCCATTGGCCATCGACAGACGCAAACGACAAGCGCAGTGCATCGTGGTGTTCGATCAACGCGCCTAGGGCGGCCTTCAGATGCCCGGCCTCCAGGGTCTGCGAGGTGTTGAGCAGCACCGACTGGTTCCAGTGATGTGGCTCGACCACGCCTTCTTCGAAGAACTGCAACTGCGCCGGCAGCAACAGCGATGCACCGGTGACCGGCGACTGGTCGATGACAAAACCGCCGTCGCCGACCCGCGCGACACTGGCCAGACCTTGAATGGTCTGGTGCTGGAACAGGTCTTTCGGACTGAAATGAATACCCGCCTGACGGGCGCGGCTGACCACTTGAATCGAGACGATCGAGTCACCGCCCAGTTCGAAGAAGTTGTCGGTTACACCGACTTGCGCCAGGCCCAGCACCGCTTGCCAGATGTCCACCAGCGTTTGCTCGGTGGCATTGGTAGCGGCCAGATAATCCTGCTGCGCTTGCGCCGCATCGGGTTTCGGCAACGCATGACGATCGAGTTTGCCGTTGGGCGACAGCGGCATTTTCGCCAGGAACAACAGGTGCGTCGGCACCATGTAGTCCGGCAGGGTTTGTTGAAGCTGCTCGCGCAATGCACGGCGCAGCTCACTTTGCAGATCGCTGTCGGCCATGACCGACTCGGCGTCGGTCGGCACCACATAGGCCACCAGTTGCTGACCGCTTGGCCCGGCCACCGCCATCACCAGCGTTTCGCGGACAGTCTGGGCATCCAGCAGACGCGCTTCGATTTCCCCCAGTTCGATACGGAAACCGCGAATCTTCACCTGATGGTCGACACGGCCGATGTACTCGATCACCCCGTCGGCACGGAACCGCGCCAGGTCACCGGTGCGATACAGACGTGCCCCCGGTTGCACCGAGAACGGGTCCGGCATGAAGCGCTCGGCGCTCAAGTCCGGACGGTTGAAGTAACCGCGAGCAAGCAATTCGCCGCCGATCATCAGCTCGCCCACCGCGCCCACCGGCACCGGTTGGCCGGCGATGTCCAGCAGGTAGATGGAACGACCCGGCAACGCCGAACCGATCGGCAAGGTCGATGGCGTTGGCTCGACACCGGTCACGTAGTCGCCGCAATCCAGCGACGTGGCGGTCACGGTGGCTTCGGTCGGGCCGTAGGTGTTGAGCAAACGAACGTGGGCCAGACCGGCCTTGTTCCAGGCCGCCATGCCTTCGGGCGGCATCGCTTCACCGCCGGCATGCACCTGACGCAACACGCCGTAGTCACGCGGGCCGACTTCGGCGAAGTCCTTGGCCAGCATGCCCCAGTAGGCGGTGGTCAGGTCGATCACGCTGATGCGCTTGTCGAGCATCTCACGGTAAAGGGTTTCGCTGTCCCAGATCTCGGTGCCGCGCAGCACGACCGAAGCACCGGTGATCAGCGCCGGGTACAGCTGCTCGACGAAACCGTCGAAGTTGAACGTCGAGAATTGCAGCACGCAGTCCTGCGCGGTCAACGCCATCAAATCCACGGTCACGTAGGCGTGCTTGGTCAGCGAGGCCTGATTGATCCCCACGCCTTTCGGACGTCCAGTTGAGCCCGAAGTGAACATCACGTAAGCGAGGTTATCGGCCAGGGTCAGATTCGGCAGATCAGCGCTTTCGAGCTGCTCCGGTAGACGTTCAACGCACAGCACCTCGACGCCTGCGATCTGCGGCAGACGCTCAAGCAAATGGCTCTGGCTCAGCAACAGCAGCAGACCACTGTCTTCGATCATGCAGGTCAGTCGATCACCCGGGTATTGCGGGTCCAGCGGCACATACGCACCGCCGGCCTTGAGCACCGCCAGCAGGCTGATGATCATCTCCAGCGAACGCTCGACCGCGATTCCCACCAGTACGTCTGGGCCAACGCCGCGTTGACGCAAGGTGTGCGCCAGACGGTTGGCCTGCTGATTGAGTTCGGCGTACGTCAGACGCTGATCGGCAAAGTACAGCGCGACCTGATCTGGTGCGCGTTGCACTTGCTGTTCGAACAATTGATGCACGTGCAGCGCAGTTGGGTAGTGCCCTGCGCAATAGCCCCAATCGTTGAGCGCCAGCTCCCGTGCGGCCGCATCGAGCAGTTGCAGGTCGCCCAGGCAACGTTGATCGGAACCGCCGGCCATCTGCATCAGCACATGGTTCAACTGAGCGCCCAGTTGCTCGACGGTGGCGTCGGCAAAGTGCAAGCGGTCAAAGCTGTAATGCACTTCCAGCGTGCCTTCAAGGCTTACGCCCAGGGTCAGCGGATAGTTGGTCTGTTCGTGGTTGGCCACCGGGCCGAAGCGCAGACCTTGCGGTGCGCCCTGCTCCAGCGCCTGGGCAATCGGGTAGTTTTCGAACACCAGAATGTTGTCGAACAGCGCTTCACCGCCCTGCCCGGCCCAGCGCTGGATATCGAACAGCGCGGTGTGTTCGAACTCGCGCAGCGCGAGGTTTTGCGCCTGCACCGCTTGCAGCCAGCTGCCGAGCGATTGCTCGGGCCGTGGGCTGGCGATCACCGGCAAGGTGTTGATGAACAGACCGATCTGTTGCTCGATCCCCGGCAAGTCCGCCGGACGCCCCGCCACGGTGGCGCCGAACGCGACGCTGGCCTTGCCGGTGTAGCGTTGCAGCACCAGCAGCCATGCGGCCTGGACGAGAGTGTTGACGGTGACTTTGGAAGCGCGGGCAAACTCGCCCAGGCGCGCGGTCTGCTCGCTGTCGAGCACGCGATAATGGTCGCCGTAGCCTTGCACCGCCGGCGCATCTTTCGGCCGGGCAATGGCGTGAGCCAGACGCGTCGGCTCGTCCAGCGTGCGCAACGCCGGCAGCCAGAACGCTTCGCTCGCCGCCGCGTCCTGACGCTGCAACCAGCCGATGTAATCGCCGTAGCGACCGGCGTGCGCGGCACTGAACTTGCCGCTGTAGCGCTGCAGCACTTCACCGAGCAACTGCGAGTTGCTCCAGCCATCCATCAGGATGTGGTGGTTGGTGTAGATCAAGTGATGACGCTGGTCATCGATGCGCACGATCACCAGACGCAGCAGGGTCGACGCATTCAGATCGAGGCTCTGACGCTCGGCGTCGGCCAGGGTCTGCAACGCGTCTTCCAGATGCGGCTGCGCGCGCCAGTCGTGCAGGCTGTAAGGCATTTGCGCGTGCTTGCTGACCACTTGCACCGGCGCATCCAGCTCACCTTGCCAGACGAATCGCGTGCGCAGAATGTCGTGCGCATCGACGGCGGCCTGCCAGGCCTGATGGAAACGCTCGGGGTCGAGGCCTTCGACGTCCAGGCGCATCTGGTTGATGTAGTTACCGGTGGATTCTTCATAGACTGCGTGGAACAGCATGCCCTGCTGCATCGGCGACAGCGGATAAACGTCTTCGATCAACTGCGGCGCCAGCGGCAAACCGTCCAGTTGAGCCTGGCTCAAGCGCGCCAACGGGAAGTCAGACGGCGTGACACCGTGATGATCGGCCTGACAGCAATGCGCGATCAGCGCTTGCAACTCCTGGGTGTAATCATCGGCCAGACGCTGAATCGTTGCCTCATCGAACATCTCGTGGCTGAACGTCCAGCCCAGGTTCAGTTCGCCGCCATACACCTGGCCGTTGAGCGCCAAGTGGTTGGCCAGCGGCGCATTGGCATCCAGCTCATCGCCCGCCGCTTCGCTGGATGGCACAAACAGCGCGCCATCGGCGGCATCGAAGCTGCCGTCGAACTGGCCCAGGTAGTTGAAGGTCAGGCGCGGAACCGGCAGCTGCGCGAGAGAGGCGCGATCGGCGTCCTCGCCCAGATATGCCAGCGCTCCAAAACCAATGCCTTTGTTGGGGATCGCGCGCAGTTGTTCCTTGATCTGTTTCAGCGACGCTCCCAGCTCTGCAACCGGCGTCAGTTTGGCCGGGTACGCCGTGGTGAACCAGCCCACGGTGCGGGTCAGATCGATGCTGTCGAACAGCTCTTCACGGCCATGGCCTTCGAATTGAATCAACGCACTGTCGGCGCCGGTCCAGCGCACCATCACGCGGGCCAGTGCAGTCAGCAGCAAGTCATTGACCTGGGTGCGATAGGCCGCCGGAGCGTCTTGCAGCAACTGGCGGGTCTGGGCCTTGTCCAGACGGGTACGCACGGTCAGCGCATGACGGTTTTGCAGACCACCGTCGGCGTTGTCCAGCGGCAGCGCGACATCGGCACCCTGAAGCTGCTCCTGCCAGTACGCCAGTTCAGAGCGCAGCTCGCTGCTGCGGGCGTAGGTTTGCAGGTGCTCGGCCCAGGCCCTGGCGGCACTGGTTTTGGCCGGCAATCGCAGGGGCTCGCCCGCTGCGATCTGCCGGTAAGCGCTTTGCAGATCATCGAACAGAATCCGCCACGACACGCCGTCCACCACCAGGTGATGGATCGCCAGCAGCAACCGCTGGCTGCCGTCGTCGAGGTTCGCCAGCACTGCTCGCAGCAGCGGGCCGGCTTGCAGATCGAGGCTGCGTTGCGCCTCGTTGGCCACCGCTTCCAGCGAGGCGGCATCGGCGACATCGACACTCCACAACAGAGCGTCATTACGGCTGTCGACGCCACGGTACTCGGCGTGCCAGCCATCGGCCTGCTCAACGAAACTCAGACGCAAACCATCATGGTGCGCGACCAGCGCATCGAGCGCCTGCTCCAGTGTCGCCGCTTCCAATGGCTGAGTCGGCTTGAGCATCACCGCCTGGTTCCAGTGCTGACGCTCAGGAATGTCCTGTTCGAAGAAGGCCTGTTGCACCGCCAGCAACGGCAGCGCACCGGTCACCGGGCCCTGATTGATGGCTTGCGTCTGCTCGCCCACCTTGGCCACCGCCGCCAGTGCGGCGATGGTCTGGTGCTGGAACAAGTCTTTCGGGGTGAAGCGGATTGCGGCCTGCCGCGCACGGCTGACCACCTGGATCGAGATGATCGAATCGCCACCGAGTTCAAAGAAGTTATCGCTGACACCGACCTGCTGAAGTTTCAGCACGTCCTGCCAGATCGTCGCCAGTTGCTGCTCCAGTACGGTTTGCGGCGCGACGTAGGCTTGTTGCAGTTGGCTGACATCCGGTTTCGGCAGGTTCTTGCGATCGAGTTTGCCGTTCGGTGTCAGCGGCATGCGCTCCAGACGCAGCACGTAGGCCGGCACCATGTGCGTCGGCAGTGTGGCTTTGAGTTGCTCGCGCAGGTCTTCGGCGAAATCTTTGCGCGCCGAATCACCGACCACGTAGGCCACCAGACGCTTGCCGCTGCCGGCGCTGCCTTCCTGCGCCACGACCACCGCTTCGCGCACACCGTCGAGGGCTTGCAGGCAGGCTTCGATTTCCCCCAGTTCGATACGGAAACCACGGATCTTCACCTGATTGTCGATGCGATCCAGGTAGTCGAACGTACCGTCGGCACGCTGGCGCACCAGGTCGCCAGTGCGGTACAGCAAGCCACCGGTGTGGCTGAACGGATCCGCGACAAAACGCTCGGCCGTCAGCCCCGGACGGTTCAGATAACCCCGCGCCAGCCCCGTGCCGCCGAGGTACAACTCACCGGCCATGCCTTGCGGCAGCAAGTTCAGATCGGCATCGAGAACATAGGCGCTGCGATCACCGATACGGCTGCCGATCGGCGCGTAGGCCGCACCGCACGGCACTTCGCGACCGGCCTTCCAGATCAGCGGCGTGACCACGGTTTCGGTCGGCCCGTAACCGTTGATGATGTAGTCCGGATCGAGGGCACGTTTGACCCGTTCGAAACTGGCGCTCGGCACCGCGTCACCGCCAAAGCAGTAGATGCGCACCTTGGGTGGGTTGCCCTCACGCTCAGCGTGTTCGGCCAGTTGTTGCAAGTAAACCGGCGGGAACGCGACCACGGTCACGCCGTGTTCGCGCATCGCGTTGTAAGTCTGTTCCGGGGTCCACAGCGTGTCGTCGCGGATCAAAAGCGAGGCACCGTGGGTCAGGCTGGTCAGCCAGCGCTCGTGAGCACCGTCGAAGGCGAACGACATGAAGTGGAATTCGCAGTCGCTGTCACACATTTCATAGCGCTGACCGATGGCCTGACAGTGCATCGCCAGCGGGCCGTGGGCAACGCTGACGCCCTTCGGATTGCCGGTGGAGCCGGAGGTGTAGATCACGTAAGCGAGGTTGTCCGGATCGATCTGCACCTGCGGTGCCTTGATCGGCCACTCGCGCAAGTCGAGGCGGTCGAGTTCCAGCACCGGCACCGATTCGGCGACCGGCAATTGCGCCGACACCGACGAATCGCTGATCAACAACGCCAGCCCCGAATCCTCGATCAGGTACGCCAGGCGCTCGCGCGGATAACTGGTGTCCAGCGGCACATAGGCACCGCCCGCCTTGAGCACGGCCAGCAAGGCGATGATCACCGCTTCGCTGCGCGGCAAGGCCACACCGACCCGGGTTTCGGCACCGACACCGCGGGCGATCAGCGCGTGGGCCAGTTGATTGGCGCGCTGATCGATCTCGCCATAGCTGAAGTGCTGGCCATTGAAAATCACCGCGGTGCGCTGCGGACGCTCGGCGGCCAGGGTGCTGATCCGCTGGTGTACAGCGACGTCCACCGGGTACGGCTGCGGGTGGTTATCGGCTAGTTGACGGGCGTGTTCACCGGCGTCGGCCAGGGCGATTTCACCGAGGCTGCGCTCGGCGGACACGGCAAACTGTTCAAGCAATTGCAGCAGATGCGCGCTGATCCCTTCGATGGCAGCGCCGGCGAAATGGCCACGATCGAAACTGTAGTGCAGCGCCAGTTGTTCGCCGAGGGTGACGGCGACGCTCAACGCATAGTGGGTCTGTTCCAGGTTGGCGACTTCGCCGAACACCACGCCCTGATCGACACCTTGTTTCAGGGCCTGGGCAATCGGATAGTTTTCAAACACCAGAATGTTGTCGAACAGCGCTTCACCACCCTGCCCGGCCCAACGCTGAATGTCCGCCAGCGGCGTGTGCTCGAAATCGCGCAGGCTGAGGTTCTGCCCCTGCACGGCTTGCAGCCAGCTGCCAACGCTCTGATCGGGACGCGGCGCACCGATCACCGGCAAGGTGTTGATGAACAGTCCAACTTGCTGCTCGATGCCAGGCAGGTCCGCCGGACGCCCGGCGACCGTGGCCCCGAACGCCACCGCTTCGTGACCGGTATAGCGTTGCAGCAACAGCAGCCACGCCGCCTGGATCAGCGTGTTGACGGTGACCTTCTGTTGGCGGGCGAAAGTTTCCAGCACACGGGTGTGCGCCACGTCGAGGGTCTGGAAGTGATCGCCGTGACCGCTCTGGCTGTCGCTGGTCGAGGCCACGCGGGCCAGACGGGTCGGCTCTTGCAGGGCAGCCAGTTGCTCGCCCCAGAAGTTTTCGCTGAGTTGAGCGTCCTGACGTTGCAGCCAGGCGATGTAGTCGCGATAGCGTCCGCCGGCATTCACCGGAATCTGCCCGCTGTAACGCTGCAGCACTTCGCCGAGCAACTGCGAGTTGCTCCAGCCATCCATCAGGATGTGGTGATGGGTGTAGATCAGATGCCACTGCTCGGCGCCGGTCTGCACCAGCACCAGACGCAGCAACGGCGCGCAGGTCAGGTCGAACCCTTGTTGGCGCTCGTCATCGGCCAGCGCCGCGAGGGCTTGTGGCTGATCGTCACGGGAGCGCCAGTCCAGCGCGGTGAACGGCAATTGCACTTGCTTGTGGACGATTTGCACCGGTTCGGCCAGCTCGCCCTGCCAGACAAACCCGCTGCGCAGGATGTCCTGGGCATCGACGGTGGCCTGCCACGCATCGCGGAAACGCTGTGGATCGATGCCTTGAACGTCGACGCGCATCTGGTTGATGTACTCGCCCGCCGATTGCTCGTACAGGGTATGGAACAGCAGACCCTGCTGCATCGGCGACAGCGGATAGAGATCGTCCAGCTCACCGGCCGGCACCGGCAGCGCATCGAGTTGCGCCTGCGTCACGCGCGCCAGCGGGAAGTCCGACGGTGTCGCCTGCGGCGCTTCAAGCGCACAGCAGTGATCGATCAAGGCATTGAGTTCGAGGGCGTATTGATCCGCCAGTTGCTGCACGGTCGCTGTGTCGAACATCTCACGGCTGAAGCCCCAGTTCAGCGACAGCTCGCCGCCGTACACCTGACCTTCGACCGTCAACCAGTTGGCCAGCGGCGCCGAAGAATCTTGCGCCGCACCGCCACCTTCACCGGACGGCACAAAAAGTGCCGCCTCATCGAACTGACGGTCGAACTGGCCAAGGTAGTTGAAGGTGATACGCGGTTTGACGTCGCTGTCCAGCGACGCCGCCGTTTGCGCATCCGCCAGATAACGCAGTGCGCCGTAGCTCAGGCCTTTGTCCGGGACAGCACGCAGCTGTTCCTTGATCGCTTTGATCGAGGCACCGAGATTGTCCGCCGGGCGAAGATTGACCGGGAACAGGCTGGTGAACCAGCCGAGGGTTCGGGTCAGGTCGATGTCATCGAACAGGTCTTCGCGACCGTGACCTTCCAGTTGAATCAGGGTACTGGCCTGGCCGCTCCAGCGGCAGATTACGCGGGCCAGCGCCGTCAGCAGCAGGTCGTTGACCTGGGTGCGATAGGCCGCCGGCGCCTGTTGCAACAACTTACGGGTCTGTTCGGCACTGAGCTTGAGCTCGACCTTGCCTTCGAAACGGTTTTCCAGTGCGCCGTCAGGACGCTCGCAAGGCAGTTCGGTACGCGGTGCGTCACGCAGTTGCGCCTGCCAGTAATCGAGGCTTTCGGCGAAAGTCGGCAGGTGCCCTTGCAGGCGAGCGACCCACTGCTGATACGAACTGGTTTTGCCTGGCAAGGCGCCAACCGCGCCGCTCAGGGCCTGGATGTAAGCGGCTTGCAAGTCCTCCAGCAAAACGCGCCACGACACGCCGTCGATCACCAGGTGATGCGCGACCAGCAGCAAACGCTGGCCGCCATCGGCCATATTCACCAGCAACGCGCGCAGCAAAGGGCCATTGCTCAGGTCCAGGCTGCGCTGGGCTTCATCGCACAAGGCCTTGAGGTCTTCCAGCGATTGCGCGTTGCGTTGCCACAACACCGACTCGCCGGTTGGCGCGGCATACGCCTGCTGCCAACCCTCGGCGGTCGATGCGTAGCGCAGGCGCAGCGCATCGTGATGATTGAGCAACTGGCTCAGCGCGCGATCCAGCGCGCCAGCGTCCACAGGCTGTTGCGCCGTCAGCAACAGCGACTGGTTCCAGTGCTGACGCTGAGGAATGTCTTGCTCGAAGAACCACTGCTGCACCGGCGCCAGCGCCACGGCACCCACGGCCGGGCCTTGGTCGATCAAGGTCTGTTGGCCCTGACGGGCGACTTGCGCGAGGCTGCGAATGGTCTGGTGCTGGAACAGTTCCTTGGGGCTCAGCACGATCCCGGCCTGACGGGCGCGGCTGACCACTTGCATCGACACGATGGAGTCGCCGCCCAGTTCAAAGAAGTTGTCTTCGAGGCCGACGTTTTCAATCGACAACACGTCCTGCCAGATCGCTGCCAGGGATTTTTCCAGAGCGCTGCGTGGCGCCACGTGTTCGCGTTGTTGCTGGCTGCCATCGACGGCCGGCAGCGCTTTGCGATCGAGTTTGCCGTTGGGCGTCAGCGGCAATTGCTCGAGGAACAGCAGGTAGGCCGGCACCATGTAGTCCGGCAAATGTTGGCGCAGCGCCGCTTTCAGGGTTTCGCGCAGGCTCGCCTGGGCATCGGCATCCGCCTCCAGCACGGCCGCGTCGGTCGGCACGATGTAGGCCACCAATTGTTGGCCGCTGGCGCCTTCCTGAGCCAGTACCGCCAGCTCGCGCACGGTCTCTTGCTGCAACAGCCGCGCTTCGATTTCGCCGAGTTCGATGCGGAAACCCCGCACCTTCACTTGATGGTCGATCCGCCCGACATATTGCAGCGCGCCATCGGCCTGATAACGCGTCAGGTCGCCGGTGCGGTACAGACGCTCGCCGTTTTGGGCGAATGGATTGGGCACGTACTTCTCGGCGGTCATCGCCGCGCGGCCCAGATAGCCACGGGTAATACCGGCACCCGCCAGATACAGCTCGGCCGCTGCGCCTTGCGGCACCGGTTGCAGATCGGCGTCCAGCAGATAGCTGGCGGTGCCGGTCAGTGGTCGACCGATGCTCGGCGTGCCGCCCGCCGCACGACGGGTCCAGGTGGAATAGGTGGTGTCTTCCGAAGGGCCGTACAGGTCGTAAACGTGTTCGACGCTGGCCTGCTGATACAGCGATTCCACCAGGCTTTGTTTCAGCGGTTCACCCGCAAGGTTGATGATGCGCACGCTCGACGGAATCGCACCGTCGCGCTGCAAGGCATTGATCGCCGAAGGCACGGTGTTGATCAACCGCACCTGATCGCGCGCCGGCAGTTGCGGCAACTCCAGGGCGTTGCGCGCGAGGATCACCGAGCCGCCGTTGGCGAGGGTGACAAACAGCTCCCACACCGACAGGTCGAAACACACCGACGTCGACGCCAGCACACCTTGAATGTCATCACGGCTGTAGACCTTGCGCGACCAGTCGATCAGAGCCTGCACGTTGCGGTGCGCGATGGCCACGCCTTTGGGTTTGCCGGTGGAGCCCGAGGTGTAGATCACGTAGGCGAGGTTGTCCGGCGTCACCGCCGTGACGGGTGCGCTGGACGGATACGCCGCCAGTTCTGCAGCGATCCGGTCCAGCAACAGGACTTGGGTTTCGGCGCTGACGGAAAGCGTCGCGGCCACATCGTGCTCGGTCAGCAGCACCAGCGCGCGACTGTCCTCAAGCATGTAGGCGACGCGATCCGCCGGGTAATCCGGGTCCAGCGGCACGTATGCGCCGCCGGCCTTGAGCACCGCCAGCAATGCCACCAGCAAGCTGTCGGAGCGCTGCATGGCAACGCCGACCCGGACTTCCGGGCCAACGCCGCATTCGATCAGTTTGTGCGCCAGCGCATTGGCCCGCGCATCGATCTCGGCGTAGGTGAAGGCTTGCTCGCCAAAGGTCACGGCCAGCGCGTCCGGCTGGGCGGCAGCCTGCTGCTCGATCAAGCGATGGATGCTCGACGCATCGGCAGTGCCGGCTTCCATGCTGTTCCAGTCGAATACCATGCGTTGGTATTCGGCCGCTTCCAGCAGCGGCAAATCGCTGATGCGCTGATTGCTGTTCTGCACCATGCCACACAGCAGGTTCAACCAGTGCTGCGCCATGCGCGTGATGCTCTGCGGGTCAAACAGATCGTTGGCATAGGTCAGCGCGGCGTGCAGCCGGCCGCCCTTCTCGTAGGTGTCCAGGGTCAGATCGAATTGCGTGGTGCGACCCTGCCATTCGATGACGCCCAGTTCCAGCCCGGAAGCGGTGCTCACGGTGCTGATGTCGGCAACTTGCGGCTGATGGTTGTACATCACCTGAAACAGCGGCGTGTGGCTGAGGCTGCGTTCCAGCTTCAGCGCTTCGACCAGCCGTTCGAACGGCAAGTCCTGATGAGCCTGGGCACCGAGCGCGGTTTCTTTGACGGCGCGCAGCAGGTCGCCTACGCGCGTCTGCCCGTCCAGTTCGGTACGCAATACCTGGGTGTTGACGAAGAAGCCGATCAGGCCTTCGATCTCACCCCGGTTGCGGTTGGCGATCGGCACGCCGACGCGGATGTCCGACTGCCCGGTGTAGCGATGCAGCAGCACGTTGAAAGCGCCGAGCAGCAACATGAACAAGGTGATGTTGTGTTGCTGGGCACTGCTGCGCAGTTGCTCCGCCAGCGCGCCGTCGATGGTGAATTCATACCGCGTGCCGCGGTAGCTCGGCATCGCCGGGCGCGGGTGATCGGTTGGCAATTCCAGCACCGGGTGCTCATTGCCCAACTGCGCCTGCCAGTACTCCAGCTGCCGCGCCTGCTCGCCCGCTTCCAGCCAGCGGCGCTGCCACAGCGCGTAGTCGCTGTACTGGATCGGCAACGGTGTCAGTTGCGGCGACTGCCCGGCTTCATGGGCGTCATAGCAACGAATGAATTCGTCGATCAGCACGTTCATCGACCAGCCATCGGAAACGATGTGGTGCAGGGTCAGCAGCAGCACATGTTCCTGCTCGTCGAGCTTGAGCAGCTTGACCCGCAGCAGCGGGCCGACAGCCAGATCGAATGGCTGTAGGGATTGTTGCTGAGCGGCGTCGGCCACCGCGACTTCGCGCTCGGGTGCGGCGAGACCGCTGAAATCCACGTGTTCGATTACCAGCGGAGCATCGGCCGGCACTTGCAGCAGGCTGTCGTCGGCCTGTCGCTGGAACACCGTGCGCAGGGTTTCGTGACGCGCCACCAGGCTGGCAAATGCCGCGTCAAGGGCGGCCAGGCTCAGGCGCCCCGTCAGGCGCACCGCGCCCGGCAAGTTGTAGGCGCCGCTGTGCGGGTCCAGTTGCCAGAGAAACCACATGCGCTGCTGCGCGTAGGACAGCGCCTGCCGATCATCGGCCTCGACCCCTTGAGGAATCGGAAAACGGGCAAAATCCACGCCCTCCTTGTGCAGGGCCGCGAGGAACATCTGGCGCTTTTCCAGGGGCAACCCGATAAACCGGCGAGCAAGTTTCAAGGAGTCTTCAGCATTCATTTCTTGGTATCCGAGTCAGTAGGCTGGCAGCACAAAGGCACGTCGTCCCTATAAAACGAATGCAAAGCGCAAAAATTAGCGATTGAGAAGAACTATCAGAATGGAGGTGCAGCGAGAATTTACGGGCGATAAAAAACCCTGCGGGAGCAAGCCTGCTCGCTCCTCACAGGGTTCTGGACAGCGATGAATTCGGGTTAAACGGCGGCCATCAAGCCGTGCCGACGATGATGCACGTCGAGCTGATCCTTGATTACCCGCAGCACCTTGGCTTCGTGTTCATGAATAAAGAAGTGCCCGCCGGCCAGCATGTCCACCGAGAAACTGCCACGGGTTTCCTTGCTCCAGCCGATCAACTGCTCGGTGGTCGCCTTGTCGGCCTTGCCGCCGAGCACATGCACCGGGCAGTTGAGAGGCGGCCGCTGCAACGGCTGGAATTTGCCGCAGAGCAGGAAGTCGGCGCGCAGGATCGGCAGCGTCAGGCTCATCAACTCTTTATTAGCCAGCACTTCCTCACTGGTGCCGTTGAGCGTGCGCAGTTGATCGATCAGCTCGGCGTCCGTCTTGGGCTCGGCAAAACCGCGGTCGTAGTCGGCGCGCAACGTCGGCGCCGCGGTGCCAGAGGCAAACAGCGCCACCGGTTCCGGGCAACCCAGTGCGCGCAAGGCGTGAGCGATTTCGCAGGCCAGCAAGGCGCCCAGACTATGGCCGAACAGTGCGTAAGGGGCCTTGAGTGTCGGGCGCAATTCCCGGGCCAATTGCATCGCCAGTGCACGCATGTCGGTGTGCAACGGTTCGCCGAACCGGGCGCCGCGCCCCGGCAATTCCACCGGTTGCAATTGCAGCCACTGCGGCAGCTTCGGCCGCCAGCGGCTGTAGACCATGGCACTGGCGCCGGAATACGGCAGGCACAGCAGGGTCAACTTGGTCAACACGCATCCCTCGAAAAAAGTCTCTTCAAGGGGTACGGATTGCTGCCCGGGCAAATTAGTCGGCAGTTTGTAAATTTCCGATACAAATGCTCGTTAACCGTTCAGACCAAAACAACAACGAGGATTCACCGTGGACCTGCAGACCATCCTGGGCAAGCTGTTCGCCAATGCCGGCGCGGTCGGTATCGAAGGCGTTTTCCAATTCGTGTTGGGTTCACAGGCGTTCTGGTCCGAGGTCAGCGCGAGCAGCCGCACCGAGGCCGGTCGCCATGCCAGCCCCGACGTGACCATCGAAGTCGCCGAGCAGGACTTTCTCGCAATCATGGCCGGTATCGCCAACGTCGAGGAACTATTTGCCAGCGGTCGCCTGAAGATCAGCGGCAACATGGGCCTGGCGACAATGCTGCCGCAAATCATCGACCACGCTCGCCGGGGTGCAGCGCCGGTAGAAAAGGTCGACATGAACAAGCGCTATCCGACGCCACCGCGCTTCAGCGAAAAACTCACCGCCAGCCTGCCAGCGCAAACCGTCGTCGAGCGCAGACCGCGCAGCGAGTTGTCGCTGATCGAATTCGAGAGCCGCTACCTGCCCAACGGTATTCCGGTGGTGATCAGCAATGCCTTGCACGACTGGCCGCTGTTCAAGCTCAGCCGCGAAGAATCACTGGTGCACTTCGCCGAACTGCAAGGCATCACCCGCCACGGCGATTACGTGAAGAAGACGTTCTCGACCGAACGGGATTTCCGCTCCACCTCGATGGCCGATTTCATCGCCTCGCTGGACAGCCCGGCGGTCAAAGGCGCGGACGGAGAGCCACCGGCCTACATGGGCAACAACATTCTGCCGGCGGCGTTGATGCAGCAGATTCAATACCCGCCCTACTTCGACGCTTCTTTGTTCATCCCGCCGCGCATCTGGATCGGCCCCAAAGGCACGCTGACCCCGTTGCACCGCGACGACACCGATAACCTGTTCGCCCAGGTCTGGGGCCAAAAGAAGTTCACCCTCGCCGCGCCTCATCATCGTGAAGCGTTGGGCACTTGGTCCACCGTACCCGAGGGTGGCCTGGACGGCTGCGATTTCAACCCGGATGCGCCGGACTACGAACGCTTCCCCAAGGCCCGCGACGTGACCTTTCTGCGGGTGACGCTGGAGGCCGGCGACCTGTTGTTCCTGCCCGAAGGCTGGTTCCATCAGGTGGAGTCGGTGTCGACCTCGCTCTCGGTGAACTTCTGGGTGAATTCGGGCCGGGGCTGGTAACCCGATCACTTGAGGTGGCGGAAGCTCTGCACCGCCGAACACAACACCACCGCCCCGGCCACTATCGCCAGCCAGAACCCGCTGCGGGCACCGAACGCATCCACCAGCGCGCCGGAACCGGCGGCGCCGATGGCCACGCCAATGCTCAGGCCAGTCACCAGCCAGGTCAGGCCTTCGGTGAGTTTGGCCGGCGGCACGATGCGTTCGATCAACGCCATCGCCACAATCAAGGTCGGCGAGAAAAACAGCCCGGCGATGAACACCGCCACAGCCAAGCCGAAGATGTTGGTCGCCAGCAACAGCGGCAGCGTGGTCAATGCGGTCGCCAGACCGCCATAAAGGAACAGGCGTGGCAACGGCAGCTTCGAGCGCATAGCCCCGAACGCGATGCCGGCCAGGCAGGAACCGATGGCGTACACCGACAACACGATGCTCGCCGCTGCCGGTTGCCCTTGCTGCTGGGCGAACGCGACGCTGACCACATCGACCACGCCGACGATCATGCCCATGGCGACCATCAACAGCAGCAGCCATTGCACGTCGGTGGAACGAATGATCGAACCTTGATGATGCGATTCGTGAGGATGCACCGGCGGCTCGGTGCCGCGCTGGGCAACGAATGCCGTCACGCCAATCGCCAGCATTATCAGCGCCGCCAGCGGCCCGGCTTCGGGAAACACGGCGACGCCCAGGCCTACCGACAGCGGCGGGCCGACGATGAAACAGACCTCATCGAGCACCGATTCCAGCGCGTAAGCGGTCTGCAATTGCGGCTGGCCGCGATAGATTTCCGTCCAGCGCGCCCGCACCATCGCCGACATGCTCGGCATGCAACCGGCCAAAGCGGCACAGACGAACAGCGTCCAGTTCGGCGCCTGCAAACGGGTGCACAGCAGCAACATCAGCAACGCCCCGCCACCGATCAGCGCCGACACCGGCAGAATCCGCCCCTGACCGTAACGGTCCACCAGCCGCGACACCTGCGGCGCGCAGAATGCGGTGGCCAAGGCAAAAGTTGCCGCCACGCCACCGGCCAGCGCATAGCCGCCGGTCAATTGCGAGAGCATGGTGATCACGCCGATGCCGGTCATGGAAATCGGCATGCGCGCGATCATCCCGGCCATCACAAAGGCCCGGGCGCCGGGGGCGTTGAACAGTTCGCGGTAAGGGTTTGCCATCGGATACAGCCTCATCAGGGGCGGCCAACTTGCCACAAAGCCTGACGGGCGGGAAAGCGAGGAATTGTTGGTGGAGTGTGAAGTCCCTGTGGCGTGCAGGGCCAATCGCTGTGGCACGAAACTGTCGATCTTTTCATGTCTGCGGATGAACTCTCGTCGCCAGCCATCAGTCAGCTAAGTAAGCCCCAACCCAAGGCGCGACCCTGCATGCAGATTTCCCTCGCCCGCCAAGTTGCTCTTGTCACCGGTGCCAGTTCCGGCATCGGCCACGGTGCCGCCAAAGCGCTGGCCGCTGCCGGTGCCGCCGTCGTCATCAATTACAACCGCCAGGCCGAGCCGGCCGAAGCGCTGGCCCGACAGATCGTCGCCGACGGTGGTCAGGCCATCGCCATCGGCGCCGATGTTTCGAAGGAAGAGGATGTGGAGCGACTGTTCCGGCAGACCCTCGACGCCTTCGGCACGCTGGACATTCTGGTAGCCAATTCCGGTCTGCAAAAAGACGCGGCCGCTGTGGATATGTCGCTGGCCGACTGGAACACGGTGATCGGCGTCAACCTCACCGGCCAGTTCCTTTGCGCCCGCGCCGCGCTGCGGATATTCAACCGCCAGGGCGTGCGCGAAGGCGTGTCGCGGGCTGCCGGCAAGATCATCCACATGAGTTCGGTGCACCAGCGCATTCCCTGGGCCGGGCACGTCAATTACGCAGCGTCCAAGGGCGGCGTCGATCAACTGATGCAGACCCTGGCCCAGGAAGTCAGCCACCAGCGCATCCGCATCAACGGCATCGCACCGGGAGCGATTCGCACGGCGATCAATAAGGACGCCACCGAAGGCGACGCCGGCCAGGCCCTGCTCAAACTCATTCCTTACGGGCGCATCGGCGATGTCGAGGACGTGGCCAACGCGGTGGTGTTCCTCGCCTCCGATGCCTCCGACTACATCGTCGGCACCACCTTGTTCATTGACGGCGGCATGAGCCTCTATCCGGAGTTCCGTGGCAATGGCTGAGCATCTTTCCGAACGACAAAGCCCCATCGACGCCCACGGCATCATTGGCGACATGCGCAGCGCCGCGCTGGTCAATGACAAGGGCAGTGTGGATTTCTTCTGCTGGCCGGAGTTCGACAGCCCGTCGATCTTCAGTTCGCTGCTGGACACACCCGATGCCGGGATTTTCCAGCTCGCCCCGGACTTGCCTGATGCCCGACGCGAACAGATTTACCTGCCGGACACCAACGTTCTGCAAACCCGCTGGCTCAGCGATCACGCCGTGGTGGAAATCACCGACCTGTTGCCCATTGGCGACAACGATGAAGCGTTGCCGCTGTTGATCCGCCGAGTGCGAGTGGTCAGTGGAGAGGCGACGTTTCATCTGCGCTGCGCCGTTCGGCATGACTACGCCCGCGCTGAAACGCGCGCCGTAATCGACAAGAAGGATGTGCTGTTCAGCGCCAGCGGGCAGCCGACATTGCGGCTGGCCTCGGATCAAGCCTTGAGCGTCGATCACGATGCGGCAGTCGGGCAATTCACTCTCAAACAGGATCAAACCGCCGCGTTCATGCTCGGCGACAGCGATGATCCGCGTTTTGCCGAAGGCGCCGCGCAGTTGTGCATCGAACGCACCCTGAAGTTCTGGCGCGACTGGATCGGCCAGTCCAACTATCGCGGTCGCTGGCGGGAAATGGTCAACCGCTCCGCCCTGGCCCTGAAGCTGCTGACCTCACGTCAGCACGGCGCAATCCTCGCCGCCGCCACCTTCGGCCTGCCGGAAACACCCGGCGGCGAGCGCAACTGGGACTATCGCTACACCTGGATCCGCGACGCCTCCTTCACCGTCTACGCCTTCATGCGCCTGGGTTTTGTCGACGAAGCCAACGGCTACATGCGCTGGCTGCGCGGGCGGGTCAGTGATTGCAGCGGTCAGCCGATGAAACTCAACATCCTCTACGCCATCGACGGCCGCCAGGAACTGCCGGAAACCGAACTCACGCACTTGTCCGGGCATGGCGGCGCAAAACCGGTGCGGATCGGCAATGGCGCCTACGACCAGATTCAACTGGATATCTTCGGCGAACTGATGGATGCCGTTTATCTGGTCAACAAGTACGGCGACGCGATTTCCCACGAAGGCTGGAAACACGTGATGGAAGTGGTCGATCAGGTGTGTGAGACCTGGCAGACCAAGGATGTAGGCATCTGGGAAATGCGCGGTGAGCAACATCACTTCCTGCACTCACGACTAATGTGCTGGGTGGCGCTGGACCGGGCGATCCGCCTCGCCTCGAAACGCTCGCTGCCGGCGCCCTTCGCCCGCTGGGACCAGACCCGCCAAGCGATCCACGCCGACATCTGGGACAACTTCTGGAACCAAGAGCGTGGGCATTTCGTGCAGTACCAGGGCGGCACCGCGCTGGATGGCTCGATGTTGTTGATGCCGCTGGTGCGCTTCGTCAGCGCCAAGGACCCGAAATGGCTGGCGACGCTGGAGGCTATCGAAAAACACCTGGTGCGTGACGGCATGGTTTACCGCTATCGCAATGACGATGCCGGCATTGACGGATTGTCCGGCACTGAAGGCGCCTTCGCTGCGTGCTCGTTCTGGTATGTCGAATGCCTGGCCCGGGCAGGGCAAGTGGAAAAGGCTCATCTGGAATTCGAGCAACTGCTGCGTTATGCCAATCCGTTGGGGCTGTACGCGGAGGAATTCGACAACCGTGGCCGGCATCTGGGCAATACGCCGCAGGCGTTGACGCATCTGGCGCTGATCAGTGCGGCGAGTTTTCTTGATCGCAAGTTGAGTGGGGAGAAGAATTACTGGCAGCCGTAGTCATCCTTATTCGCCAGAGCCTGTAAGAAAGATCTCAACCTCAATCGCCGCTTGTAGGATGGCCACCTACGAGCGGCAAACACCCCCGAGCCTTGTCGTTGAAGGGCTGGCCCACACAATCGATTCCTTTCGATACAACTTGTTGATGGCACGGCCTACAAAAACCTGCCAAGCCCGTGTAACGCCTGGCCCGCAACTCGCACTTACACCCCGAAATACCTTGTTGCCAGCGGTTACATCCCCCCCTACCATCCACCGCAACGGGCACAGCGGAGCTGTCCAATAAAAACCCGATTCAAGGAACCAGAATGAGCCAACGCATCCACCGCCCCATCGATTCCCCTCTGCGTACGGGCCTGACCCGCGACGAACTGTGGGAAGCCGCCGACAAGGGCCTGATCAAATGCTGGGAAATCGGCCGCCAGCGCGCCGCCCGCTTCCCCGACCTGGCCCAACGCTGCAGCGCCGATGAACTGCCGGTGCTGGGCTGGAAAGGTGGCGTGAGTCGCAGCCTGAAGAAGAATGAAAAGTACGGATCGCTGAAGTACCTGGCCCAGTGGCAGGGGTTGCGCGGGGAAGATCTGGATATCGATCTGGGTGCCGAACGGGTCATGACCTGCTCGCGGACGAAAATGGTGGTGACGTTTACGCCGGATCGCAGCAAGTATTTCAATCAGGTGGCGGACGCTGAAACTTGAGGAATCCCGTATGACCCAAGCCGTGATGCAGTTTTGCAAGACTGAAAGTCTGACCATCGCCTATGAGCATCACGGCCCGGAAAACGGCACGCCGGTCATCCTGCTTCACGGCTTCCCCTACTCCCCCCGCGCCTACGACGAAATCGCCCCGCCTCTCGCCGCCAAGGGTTATCGGGTGATCGTGCCGTACCTGCGCGGTTACGGGCCGACCCGTTTCAACCGCCCGGACACGCTGCGGTCCGGCCAGCAAGCGGCGCTGGCTCAGGATCTGCTGGAGCTGATGGACGCACTGGGTATCGAGCAAGCGACGTTGTGCGGTTACGACTGGGGTGGTCGGGCGGCGTGCATTGTGGCGGCGCTGTTTCCCGAGCGTGTGCGCGGGTTGGTGACGGGCGATGGCTACAACCTGCAAGACATTCCGCATTCGATCCATCCGCTGGATCCCGAGACCGAGCATCGCTTCTGGTATCAGTATTACTTCCACACGCCCCGTGGCGTTGAAGGGCTTACGCAGAATCGACGGGCGCTGTGCGAGTTGCTGTGGCAGTTGTGGTCACCGACCTGGCTTCGGAACGCCGAGCGTTTTCCTCTGAGCGCACCGGCGTTCGACAACCCGGATTTTGTTGACGTGGTGATTCACTCTTATCGCCATCGCTTCATGTATGCGCCGGGCCATCCGGCGCTGGAGTGGATGGAGCAGGCGCTGGAAAAACAACCGGCGATCGGTGTTCCGACGATTTCGCTATGCGGTGCCGATGATGGGGTTGGCCCGGCGCCGGAAGACGATGAAGATGCGCACCACTTCACCGGGATTTACGAGCGGCGGGTGCTGGCCGGTGTCGGGCATAACATTCCCGAGGAAGCGCCGGTCGAAACGCTCAAGGCATTACTGGATCTGCTCCGGCGCTGACCGAAAACCGCTCCCGATACGCCTGCGGCGTCACGCCCATGGCCCGCAGGAAACTGCGTCTCAGGGTTTCTTCACTGCCAAATCCACAATTGGCCGCGACCCGTTTGATCGGCAAACCCGTATCGCTCAGCAACCGGCGGGCGGTTTCGACGCGGATCAGTTCAATGGCGCGGGCCGGGGTCTGGCCGGTGTCGGCGCGGTAGTGGCGCACGAAACTGCGTTCGCTCATACCGGCCTGTTCGGCGAGGGTCGGGATGCCCAGATCGCAGGTCAGGTGTTCGGCGATCCACGCGTGCAGGTCGTCGAAGCGGTTGCCCTGTTTTTGCAGTGACAGCGTCACGCTGAATTGCGACTGCCCGCCCGGGCGCTTGAGGAACACCACCAGTTGCCGGGCGACGTCCAGGGCCATGTCGCGACCGAGGTCGTCTTCGACCATGGCCAGCGCCAGGTCGATGCCGGCGGTGACGCCCGCCGAGGTCCAGACCGGGCCGTCATTGATGAAGATCGGATTGGGCTCGACCTGCAAGCGCGGGTGTTTCTGTGCCAGTTGCTCGCAGCGGGTCCAGTGGGTGACGACCCGGCGGCCGTCGAGCCAGCCGCTGGCCGCCAGCAGAAATGCGCCGGTGCAGACCGAGGCCACGCGCCGGCATCCGTTGGCGTGTTCACGCACCCAACTCACCAACTTGACATCCTCAGAGGCTGCATACACGCCCCAGCCTCCGGCGATGATCAGGGTATCGCTGGCCTGTTCCGGCAGCGGTTCGACCAGCATCGCCAACCGTGCCGAAGAGTTCACCACCCCGCCGCCACTGGCGATGACCGTTGGCGCGTAGGGCGCAGGCAAACCCTGCTGGCGGGCAATGTCGTTGGCCGAGGCGAATACCTGCAACGGCCCGGTGACATCGAGCAATTGCACATTGGCGAACGCGAGTACGTGGATGGTTTTCGGCATTTGGCGTAATTCGAGGGCTGATTGGCGTATGCGCCAAAACCTACGCGCCTACAGTGAAGCCGTCTACCCCCCTTTCACGGAGAAGAATCATGGCGTTGCAGATCGGTTTTCTGTTGTTTCCCCAGGTGCAGCAACTCGACCTGACCGGCCCGTATGACGTGCTGGCCTCGCTGCCGGACGTGCAGGTGCATCTGGTCTGGAAGGATCTGGTGCCGGTGACTTCCAGCACCGGGCTGCTGCTGAAACCGACCACCACCTTCGAGGACTGCCCGGATCTGGACGTGATCTGCGTTCCCGGCGGCGCCGGGGTCGGGGCGTTGATGGAAGATGAGCAGACGCTGGCGTTCATCAAGGCGCAAGCCGCGCAGGCGCGTTACGTGACGTCGGTGTGCACCGGTTCGCTGGTGCTCGGCGCGGCGGGCCTGCTGCGAGGCAAGCGCGCGACCACGCATTGGGCTTATCACGATCTGCTGCCAACACTGGGCGCAATTGCGGTGAAGGATCGGGTGGTGCGTGACGGCAATCTGCTTACCGGGGGCGGTATCACCGCCGGGATCGATTTTGCCCTGACCCTGGCGCAGGAACTGGTCGGCGTCGATACGGCGCAATTGGTGCAGTTGCAGCTGGAATATGCGCCGGCGCCGCCGTTTGATTCGGGCAGCCCGGACACTGCGCCGAGCGGGATTGTCGATGAGGCGCGCAAGCGTGCGGCGCCTTCGCTGAAACTGCGCCGGGAAATCACCGAGCGCGCGGCGGCGAAGCTCAATCTGCGCTGATTCGTGCGCAGCACAGGCCCTGTGGGGATCAACCCACAGGGCCCGCGTCCCGGTTTTCCCCTACACCTTCACTTGTCCCCTCGCCCCCACCCGTGTAGAAAGCCTGTCCACAAATCGTGCACAAGGACTTTCCATGACAGCTCTGCCATGGCTCTATCTCGGGCTTCTCAGCCTTGGTTACGGATTGGCGCTGAGTTTCGGCCAGCTCGGCTGGCTGGCGCTGATCTCCATTGCACTGCTGGTTTTCGCCGGTTACGCCGTGCGCCAGCAAACCGTGCCGGTCGGGCGTTATCTCGGCCATGGCCTGTTTATCGTGCTGGCCGTGGCGTTGGCCATGCACTGGCTGCCGGGCTTCTATAACGGCCGGGCCATCCCGGCGCAACGCTTCACCGACAACGCCGTGCCGTTCTCGATGTACCTGAATCTCGACAAACCACTGATTGGCTTCTGGCTGTTGCTGGTCTGCCCATGGATTGTTGCGCGGCGCTCGTTGCGCCTGACCGTGTACGCCACCGCACTGGCACTGACGTTGAGCGTGATTCTGGCGTTGGGCGGCGCGGTGTTGCTGGGCATGATCACCTGGGCGCCGAAATGGCCCGACCAAGCGTGGCTGTGGGTGCTGAACAATCTGCTGCTGGTGACGCTGGTCGAAGAAGCGCTGTTTCGTGGCTATATACAGGGCGGCCTCAGCCGGCGTTTCAAACACCTGCCTTACGGCGAAAACCTCGCGCTGCTGCTCGCGTCCCTGCTGTTCGGTCTGGTGCATGTGGGCGCCGGCTGGCAATGGGTGTTGCTGGCAGGTCTGGCGGGGCTCGGCTATGGTCTGGCCTACCGATTTGGCGGGCTTGCTGCCGCGATCGCCACGCACTTTGGTCTGAACCTGCTGCATTTCGGCCTGTTCACCTATCCGATGCTCGCGGGTTGAAGCAAGGGCCGTTTTGCGACGCCGTACTGATAAATGAAAAAAAACTTCAACAAATCGCCGACCCCGCCGACAACCTTTCAAAGCCTTGCGGATTGAAAAACCATGCGTAATAACCAGCCCATTACACAACGCGAACGGACTTTCCCGGCTCAGCAACGGTTGATTTCCACAACCGACGCCAAGGGCGTGATCACCTACTGCAACGACGCTTTCGTCGAAATCAGCGGGTTTTCGCGTGAGGAACTGATCCGTGCGCCGCACAACCTGGTTCGTCACCCCGACGTCCCGGCTGCGGTGTTTGCGCACATGTGGGGCACACTGAAACAAGGCTTGCCATGGATGGGCATTGTCAAGAATCGCTGCAAGACCGGTGATCATTATTGGGTGAACGCCTATGTAACGCCGGTGTTCGATGGCAATCAGGTGGTCGGTTACGAGTCGGTGCGGGTCAAACCCACCGCCGAACAGATCCGTCGTGCCGAAGCGCTCTACCAACGCATCAACCAGGGCAAGTCGGCGATTCCTTCGAGCGACAAATGGCTGCCGATCGTGCAGGACTGGCTGCCGTTCATTCTGGTCAGCCAGTTGAGCTTCATGATCGGCGCCACCCTGAACTCGCAGTGGGGCTTCGCCCTCGCTGCCGGTCTGTCGGTGCCGCTGGGCCTGCTGGGCCTGCAATGGCAACAACGCGGGCTCAAGCGCCTGCTGCGTCTGGCCGAGCAGACCACGTCCGACCCGTTGATCGCGCAGATGTACACCGACAGCCGTGGCGCCCAGGCGCGTCTGGAAATGTCGATCCTCAGCCAGGAAGCCCGCCTGAAAACCTGCCTGACCCGTCTGCAGGACACCGCCGAGCACCTGACCGATCAGGCCAAGCAGTCCGACGCCCTGGCGCACAACAGCTCCAGCGGTCTGGAACGTCAGCGCGTGGAAACCGAACAGGTCGCCACCGCCGTCAACCAGATGGCCGCCACAACGCAAGAAGTGGCGAGCCACGTTCAACGCACCGCCGATGCCACCCAGGAAGCCAACCGCCTGACCGGTCGCGGCCGCGACATCGCCGGGGAAACCCGCGAAGCCATCCAGCGCCTGTCGGTCGTCGTCGGCGAAACCGGCCTGACCGTCACCCAACTGGCCAAGGACAGCGACGAAATCGGCGGCGTGGTCGACGTGATCAAAGGCATCGCCGACCAGACCAACCTGCTCGCACTCAACGCTGCGATTGAAGCAGCGCGTGCCGGCGAAATGGGCCGTGGTTTTGCCGTAGTCGCCGACGAAGTCCGCCAACTGGCGCAACGCACCAGCGAATCCACCGGCCAGATCCATGCCCTGATCGCCAAGCTGCAACAGACTGCATCCAGCGCCGTACAAACCATGGAAGCCGGCCATCGCCAGGCGGAAGAAGGTGTGGCACGGGTTCTGGAAGCGGATCAGGCCCTGGTCGGCATCAGCGAAGCGGTGGCCAACATCACCGACATGACCACCCAGATCGCCGCCGCGACCGAAGAGCAAAGTGCCGTGGCTGAAGAAATCAGCCGCAACATCAGCAACATCTCGGAACTGGCGGACCAGACCTCGGAACAGGCGCATAACTCGGCGTTGCTGAGTGAAGAGCTGACGAAGACGGCTAATACGCAGTATTCGTTGGTGGAGCGGTTTAACCGCTGATTGGAATGGCAATACAAAAAACCCGGATAGTGAGAGCTTCCGGGTTTTTTATTGCCTGTCTGAAATGGATGTGGCCAGCACCGCCCTCTTCGTGGGCAAGCCCACTCCCATAGAGTTTCGCATTGGCCACAAGATCTCGTAATACCACCATCCTTGTGGGGCTTGCCCGCGAAGAGGCCCTAGCGTCTGGCGAAAATCTCATTCGATAAGCGCGGACAGTGCCTACAACCGAATCAGACCCAACTGACTGGCACGCAATGAAGCCCGGCTCTACTTTGTCGTCCAAACCTATTCACACGAGCTAGCCAGCATGGATACATCACCTACGCAGAATCCGACGGTCACGACCGACAAACCTGTGAGAAAGGAAGTCCGGGGTGAACTGACATTCCTTGATGTGCGGCGAGCGGCACGTGATGGGCAGAAAGCATTCGATAAATTTTTTATCACTGGCCGACTGCTTCCCGATTATCGAGGAGGATCAATCTCGTAATGTTGAAAGCCCGGAACGTGTAAGCGTCCGGGCTTTTAACTACCTCGCTGTCAGAGCTGGCGTTACTGCGGCAAGCGCAGCTTGTCCAGCAGCCGATTCACCAGCAACTCGTTCAACATGATCAGCTGCTGCAGCGCCAGCAGCGGTTTGCGCTCCGGGCCTTTCACCGAGTTGGCGATATTGCCGGCCATGGCGTTGGCTGACGACAGCGATTCGCTGGCTTCGACGAGCAGCGTTTCGTCATCGAGCGTGGGATCGACCATGTAGATCGGACGGGCCTTGGGTGGGAAGTACTTCGGGATTTCAGGGCCGAGATAAAAGTCGAGTGCGCGGTCGGCGGCTTCTTTTGTCTTTTGGGACTCGAGCGCGGGGTCGTTGGAGGTTGGATCGGTTTCTGGTGGGTTGGGTGTGGTTTTGAACATAGATGTAACTCCTATCGCAGACTTCAAGGAGCCATCACCCACGCTACCAAACGATGGGTGGCGGCCATACGCGGGTTGGTAGACCGGCTGCAATAGGAACCCGGCGCTCACGAATGAGCCCCACGCATGACCACCATAAAACAGAGCCCCAAAAAGGGACGGCATACGGTGTTGCCATACAGCTATTACAGACGGGCTACCAAACCCGATCACTGTTTTTCAGTGACAGGGAAACGATATAGCCCACCCCATAGCCGCGTAAGCCGGCGGATTCTGGCGTACGCGTAGGCAACGACGCAAGGTGTTGTAGCCCTTATGGCGTAACGGTTCGTGTACTTTAAACGCCGTTTCGGAATTACGTTTACGCACAGAAAACAAGCAGATACTTCCCTGCTGCAATCCGCATGGCTTCTCACCACTCAAAACGATGAGCGTTAGCTCGAGTACCGCTTTTGATCTTGATCCACGGGCGACGTCGGAAGGCTGAGTGGAGGGATTTATCCGGGGGTGGGAGCGCAGCGACCGTTTGGCGAAGCCAAACACATCGAGAGGAGGTGCAGCGAAGCAAACCGTAGGCGATGCCCCCCGGATGAATCCCGGAGCGAAGGAACCCCGAGCCTCAGCGAGCGGGCCGAACGTAGGAGCAAGCCTTTTTTTGCTTACTTTTTTGAGGCGTTTGTCAAAAAAGTGAGTCGCCGTAAGGGCGAAACCCTAAGCAGCCGTTACCGCAGCAACGGATATGCCCCCCCAGAAAGCCTCAACAAAGAAACCCGGCAACCTTCTCCGCCGCCGAAGCCAAATGCTGCTCATGCGTAAACCCGGAAACCTTGAGCGGCTTCAAATCATGATCCCCAGAAGCCAACCAAAACACCTCAATACTCGGTGATAAATCGTAAGCCTCAACAGCGTCCCGATTGCCAAGCGCATCCCGCTCGCCTTGAACAATCAACGTCCGAGTCCGCAAAGAAGCCAGATGTTCGACCCGCGGTTTCTCAGGTTTACCAACCGCATAAAACGGATACCCCAGACATACCAGCGCATCCGCACCCAACTCGTCCGCCAGGAGACTGGCCATCCGCCCCCCCATCGACTTCCCGCCAACCGCCAAAACCCCAGCGACATGAAGTCGCACCAAGCCATAAACCTCGCGCCAACATTCGAGCAACTTCGGCGCCGGATTCGGCGGACGTTTGCTGCCATCAACCCGCCGCTGCGCCATATAAGGAAACTCAAACCGCAACACATTCACCCCAAGCCCAGCAAGGCGCCCAGCCACATCCGTCATCCACTCACTGTCCATCGGTGCCCCCGCCCCATGCGCGAGGATGAGCGTCGCCGAAGCCTCACCAACAGCCGCATCCCAAAGCCACCCATGATCCCGCAGGCACTGCGCCCATTGATCCCCGTCAATACTGGCCTTGTGCTGTTTGTCCATGCTTGCCTCGCTTTTAGTCTGCCTATAACTCCAGGCGAAGGATTCGCGGCGTTTTCTGCGCGCGCTCACTTCGGCTGAACCGTGGATGGGGAACCATGAACACTTCTATCAGTACCGCCTACAACTACAAGGTGGTCCGCCAATTCGCCATTATGACGGTGGTGTGGGGCATCGTCGGCATGGGCCTCGGGGTTTTTCTCGCGGCTCAATTGGTCTGGCCCGAACTCAACTTCAACCTGCCGTGGACCAGCTTCGGACGCCTGCGCCCGTTGCACACCAACGCGGTGATCTTCGCGTTCGGTGGCTGTGCCTTGTTCGCCAGTTCGTTCTACTCGGTGCAGCGCACCTGCCAGACGCAATTGTTTGCGCCGAAAATTGCGGCCTTCTGCTTCTGGGGCTGGCAGCTTGTGATTCTATTGGCGGCCATCAGCTTGCCGCTGGGTTACACCAGTTCCAAGGAATACGCCGAACTGGAATGGCCGATCGACATCCTGATCACCATCGTCTGGGTCGCCTACGCCATCGTGTTCTTCGGCACGATCATGCAGCGCAAGACCAAGCACATTTATGTGGGCAACTGGTTTTTCGGCGCGTTCATCATCACCGTGGCGATCCTGCACATCGTCAACAACCTTGAGTTGCCGGTGAGCTTCACCAAGTCCTACTCGGTGTACGCCGGTGCAACCGATGCGATGGTGCAATGGTGGTACGGCCACAACGCCGTGGGCTTTTTCCTCACCGCCGGGTTCCTCGGGATGATGTACTACTTCGTGCCGAAACAGGCCGAACGTCCGGTGTATTCGTATCGCCTGTCGATCGTGCACTTCTGGGCGCTGATCACCCTGTACATCTGGGCCGGTCCGCACCACTTGCACTACACCGCGCTGCCGGACTGGGCGCAGTCGCTGGGCATGGTGATGTCGCTGATTCTGCTGGCGCCGAGCTGGGGCGGCATGATCAACGGGATGATGACCCTGTCGGGCGCCTGGCATAAGTTGCGCAGCGACCCGATCCTGCGCTTCCTGGTGGTGTCGCTGGCGTTCTACGGCATGTCGACCTTCGAAGGTCCGATGATGGCGATCAAGACGGTGAACGCTCTCTCCCACTACACCGACTGGACCATCGGCCACGTACACGCCGGCGCGCTCGGCTGGGTGGCGATGATCTCGATCGGCGCGCTGTACCACATGATCCCGAAAGTGTTCGGCAAAGAGCAGATGCACAGCATCGGCCTGATCAACGCGCACTTCTGGCTCGCGACCATCGGCACCGTGCTCTACATCGCCTCGATGTGGGTCAACGGCATCGCCCAGGGCCTGATGTGGCGTGCGGTGAACGAGGACGGCACGCTGACCTACTCCTTCGTCGAAACCCTGGTGGCCAGCCACCCAGGCTTCGTCGTGCGGCTGATTGGCGGGGCGATCTTCCTCAGCGGCATGTTCCTGATGGCTTACAACACCTGGCGCACCGTGCGGGCCTCGCAGCCTGCTGACGTCGTTGCTGCCGCGCAGATGGCCTGAGGAGTCCGCCATGAAACACGAAACGATTGAAAAGAACGTCGGCCTGCTGATGCTGCTGATGGTGTTTGCCGTGAGCATCGGCGGCCTGACCCAGATCGTCCCGCTGTTCTTCCAGGACGTGACCAACAAACCGGTGGAAGGCATGAAGCCCTATACCGCGCTGCAACTGGAAGGCCGCGACATCTACATCCGCGAAGGCTGCGTGGGTTGCCACTCGCAGATGATCCGGCCGTTCCGCGCCGAGACCGAACGCTACGGCCACTACTCGGTGGCCGGTGAAAGCGTCTGGGATCACCCGTTCCTGTGGGGTTCCAAGCGTACCGGTCCGGACCTGGCCCGCGTTGGCGCGCGCTACTCGGATGACTGGCACCGTGCGCACTTGTACAACCCGCGCAACGTCGTACCGGAATCGAAAATGCCGGCCTACCCGTGGCTGGTTACCCAACCGGTCAACAGCAGCCACACCGAAACCAAGCTCAAGGTCATGCGCACCCTCGGCGTGCCGTACACCGACGACGACATCAGCGGTGCGGTGGCCAGCCTCAAGGGCAAGACCGAAATGGACGCCCTCGTCTCCTACCTGCAAGTGCTTGGCACTGCGATCAAGAGCAAGAGGTGATCGAGATGGCCTTAGAAATGAGCGCGGGGCTGATTCGCGGCCTCGGCACGGTCGTGGTGTTCGTGGCCTTCGTCGGCCTGACCCTGTGGGTGTTCAACCGCAAGCGCACGCCGGAATTCGCCGAAGCGCGCCTGCTGCCGTTTGCCGACGAGCCGCAACCCGACCCAACCCAAGCATCTGAAACAAGGAGTACCCGGCCATGACCACCTTCTGGAGTACGTGGATCTGCGTACTGACCATCGGCAGCCTGATCGGCCTGACCTGGCTGCTGGTCGGCACTCGTCGGGGCGAGACCAAGGGCAGCGTCGACCAGACCATGGGCCACAGCTTCGACGGCATCGAGGAGTACGACAACCCGCTGCCGCAGTGGTGGTTCATGCTGTTCGCCGGCACGCTGGTGTTTTCCGTGGGCTATCTGATCCTTTACCCGGGCCTGGGCAACTGGAAAGGCATCCTGCCCGGCTACGAGGACGGCTGGACCGGCGTCCACGAGTGGGAAAAGGAAATGAGCAAGGCCGACGCCAAGTTCGGGCCGATCTTCGCCAAATTCGCCGCCATGCCGGTGGAAGAAGTGGCGAAGGATCCGCAGGCGCTGAAAATGGGTGGCCGTCTGTTCGCCTCCAACTGCTCGGTGTGCCACGGCTCGGATGCCAAAGGCGCGTTCGGTTTCCCTAACCTCGCCGACCAGGACTGGCGCTGGGGCGGCAGTGCCGAGACGATCAAGACCACCATCATGGGTGGCCGGATCGCGGCGATGCCGGCCTGGGGCGAGTCACTCGGTGAGGTTGGCGTGAAAAACGTTGCGGCTTACGTGCGTCACGAACTGGCCGGGCTGCCACTGCCGGCGGACAACAAGGCCGACCTGCAAGCGGGACAGCAAACGTTCAGCACCATGTGTGTAGCCTGTCATGGGGCAACCGGCCAGGGCACTGAAGCCATGGGTGCGCCGAATCTGACGCACCCGGCCGGATTTATCTATGGCACCAGCCTGACCCAGCTTGAGCAGACCATTCGCCATGGTCGTCAGGGTCACATGCCGGCTCAGAACGAGCTGCTGGGCAACGATAAAGTGCAATTGCTTGCCGCTTATGTGTACAGCTTAAGCCATGGATTGAATACAGAAAAACTGATTACAGAAGACAAAAAATAGTAATCATTGAGTACAACACTGCCGCACGTTTCCAGTGCGGCAGTTTCCAGCCTCTTTGCGACGCATTGTCGCACCCCTTCACACCCTCTCCTTTCGGTTACCCGGATTCGGGTCTACGCTTGCTCGATGCGGACTGGCCCGTGCCGGTTCCAGGTCGACCCTGAGCGAGGCGTTGAACGAATCGGCTGAGTGACATGGCCGCAAAGGCCGGTAGATACCGGCTGTCGTGCCGATTACCGTCCGTCACCCGAACCGAGCGTTCGAACACACCCCGTTACATCCGACCGGGACCCCTCGCTTTTTTCGTCCGCTGCGACATTTTGCCCGAGGGCAATTTTGTCCTTACGCGGCGCATGGAAAGGCCGCAGAATCAGCGTTGGAAAGCATTGACCCAGGTCATGGCGCGTTGCATTGACCCCCTGCTTTCTACATACTTGCGGCCGATTTTAATCCTAATAAAACACCCAAACCGTGGAACCTTAGAATGAGCACAGCAATCAGTCCGACTGCTTATAACTATAAGGTAGTCCGCCAGTTCGCCATCATGACGGTGGTCTGGGGGATCCTTGGCATGGGGCTCGGTGTCTTCATTGCCTCGCAACTGGTCTGGCCGGAGTTGAACTTCGGTCTGCCGTGGACGAGCTTTGGACGCCTGCGCCCGTTGCACACAAACCTGGTGATTTTCGCCTTCGGTGGTTGTGCACTGTTTGCCACTTCCTACTATGTCGTGCAGCGAACCTGCCAGACGCGACTGATTTCCGACAGCCTCGCGGCCTTCACCTTCTGGGGATGGCAAGCGGTCATCGTCGGCGCGATCATTACCTTGCCGCTGGGTTACACCACCACCAAGGAATACGCGGAGCTGGAGTGGCCTCTCGCCATTCTGCTGGCCATTGTCTGGGTCACCTACGGTCTGGTGTTCTTCGGCACCATCACCAAGCGCAAGACCAAACACATCTACGTCGGTAACTGGTTCTACGGCGCGTTCATCGTCGTGACCGCGATGCTGCACATCGTCAACCACGCCTCTCTGCCTGTCAGCTTCTTCAAGTCCTACTCGGCCTACGCCGGTGCGACCGACGCGATGATCCAGTGGTGGTACGGCCACAACGCCGTGGGTTTCTTCCTGACCACCGGCTTCCTGGGGATGATGTACTACTTCGTGCCGAAACAGGCCGAACGTCCGATCTACTCCTATCGCCTGTCGATCGTGCACTTCTGGGCACTGATCACCCTGTACATCTGGGCCGGCCCGCACCACCTGCACTACACCGCTCTGCCGGACTGGGCGCAATCGCTGGGCATGGCGATGTCGATCATTCTGCTGGCACCAAGCTGGGGCGGCATGATCAACGGCATGATGACCCTGTCGGGCGCCTGGCATAAGCTGCGCACTGACCCGATCCTGCGCTTCCTCGTGGTCTCCCTGGCGTTCTACGGCATGTCGACCTTCGAAGGTCCGATGATGGCGATCAAGACCGTCAACTCGCTCTCGCACTACACCGACTGGACCATCGGCCACGTACACGCCGGCGCGCTCGGCTGGGTGGCAATGATCTCGATCGGCGCGATCTACCACATGATCCCGAAACTGTTCGGCCGCGCGCAGATGCACAGCGTGGGTCTGATCAACGCGCACTTCTGGCTCGCGACCATCGGCACCGTGCTGTACATCGCTTCGATGTGGGTAAACGGCATCACTCAAGGCCTGATGTGGCGTGCAATCAACGACGACGGCACCCTCACCTACTCGTTCGTCGAAGCGCTGCAGGCCAGCCACCCTGGCTACATCGTCCGTGCCCTGGGCGGTGCGTTCTTCGCCAGCGGCATGCTGTTGATGGCCTACAACGTGTGGCGCACCGTTCGCGCCTCGGACCCGGCTGAAGCTGAAGCCGCCGCCAAGATCGCCGTAGTTGGAGCTCACTGATGAAGCATGAAGCTGTCGAGAAGAATATTGGCCTGCTGGCCTTCTTCATGGTCATCGCCGTCAGCGTCGGTGGCCTGACCCAAATCGTTCCGCTGTTTTTCCAGGACGTCACCAACAAGCCGGTCGAAGGCATGAAGCCGCGTACCGCCCTTGAACTGGAAGGCCGCGACGTTTACATCGCCAACGGCTGTGTCGGCTGCCACTCGCAGATGATCCGTCCGTTCCGTGCCGAAACCGAACGCTACGGCCACTACTCGGTCGCTGGTGAAAGCGTCTGGGATCACCCGTTCCTGTGGGGTTCCAAACGTACCGGCCCTGACCTGGCCCGTGTCGGCGGTCGTTACTCCGATGACTGGCAGCGTGCGCACTTGTACAACCCGCGCAACGTCGTGCCTGAATCGAAAATGCCGGCTTACCCGTTCCTCGTGGAAAACAAGCTCGACGGCAAAGACACGGCCAAGAAAATGGAAGTGTTGCGCACGCTCGGCGTCCCTTACACCGACGAAGACATTGCCGGTGCAAAAGACGCTGTGAAGGGTAAAACCGAAATGGACGCGCTGGTGGCCTATCTGCAAGGCCTGGGCACCATCATCAAAAGCAAACGGTGATTCTTAATGGATATCGGGATGATTCGAGGCCTGGGCACCGTTGTCGTGATGGTTGCCTTCATCGGCCTGGCGTTGTGGGTGTTCAGCCCCAAGCGCAAGTCGGAGTTTGAAGACGCGACCTTGCTGCCCTTCGCGGATGATCCCGAAGCCATCAAGCACGTCGAGCAAGCTTCTAGGAGTAACAAAGAATGACTACATTCTGGAGTCTGTACGTCACAGTCCTCAGTCTCGGTACGATCTTTTCCCTGACCTGGCTGTTGCTGTCGACCCGCAAGGGCCAGCGCACCGAGCAGACCGACGAGACGGTCGGCCACTCCTTCGACGGGATCGAGGAGTACGACAACCCGCTGCCGAAATGGTGGTTCATGCTGTTCGTGGGCACCATCGTGTTCGCCCTGGGTTATCTGGTGCTGTACCCGGGCCTGGGCAGCTGGAAAGGTCTGCTGCCGGGCTACAACTACCTCGATAACGAAAAGCAGACCCCGTTCGCCAACGGCCAGACCGGCTGGACCGGCGTGCACGAGTGGGAAAAGGAAATGGCTCGCTCGGACGCCAAGTTCGGTCCGATCTTCGCCAAGTTCGCGGCCATGCCGATCGAGGAAGTGGCGAAGGATCCGCAAGCCCTGAAGATGGGTGGCCGCCTGTTCGCCTCCAACTGCTCGGTCTGCCACGGCTCCGACGCCAAGGGCGCTTATGGTTTCCCTAACCTGACCGACGCCGACTGGCGCTGGGGCGGCGAGCCGGAAACCATCAAGACCACCATCATGGGCGGTCGTCACGCGGTAATGCCGGCCTGGGCGGAAGTGATCGGTGAGCAAGGCGTGGCCGACGTGGCTGCGTTCGTGCTGACCAACCTCGATGGTCGCAAGCTGCCGGAAGGCACCAAGGCAGATCCGGCCAACGGCCAGAAACTGTTTGCGGCCAACTGCGTGGCCTGCCACGGTCCGGAAGGCAAAGGCACCCCGGCAATGGGCGCCCCTAACCTGACCCACCCGGCCGCGTTCATCTACGGTTCGAGCTTCGCGCAACTGCAGCAGACCATCCGTTACGGCCGTCAGGGCCAGATGCCTGCTCAGGAACAACTGCAAGGCAACGACAAGGTTCACTTGTTGGCAGCGTATGTTTACAGCCTGTCCCATGGTGAAAAAGCACCGGAAGCCGAGGCTCAGTAAGGCCGACGCTTGAAGCAAAAAACGGCCCCGTCAGTGAAAACTGGCGGGGCCGTTTTGCATTCCAGCCACTTCATGATTTGAGACGAATGCTCGATGGACGATCAATGATGTGCCCTGTAGCTTGCTCCTCTGCCTGACAAACGACCTACTCATTTCAAGGACGAAAACCGATGCGAGAATCCGATCACGACTGTGTGCAGCCCCGTGATGATTTCACTTATGGCTATCGGGATGTTGGAGATACGCCAGCAAAAGACCACAACGACGACACGAAATCCGTCGAACGTACCGGGAAGAATCAAAACAGCAGGCTGGACAGTCTTGGTGGTGGAAAGCTGACGTGACGTCGGCACAATCCGGGGAGCCGTTCGCGAAAGCAGGATCAGAGATCGTCTATAGTCAATTGATCTGCATCATGCTTTGCGACATTCGCTACACCATTCAAGATTTTTCCCCAACGCGACCAAAGGTCGCACCCGTTCGTCGGCATCACAGGCGTATCATTGCGCCACTGCAACACCCTTTCTGACCCCGGCCGGCACGTATCGACCGAGGCATTTTTCCACTGCCGTGGGATGCAATGATGAGTAATCAGATTCCGGTACACGACGTCACGCCCCCCAACAAGAACGCGAACAACAGCGTTGACCTTTACGCCTCTCGAGAAAAAATCTACACCCGTGCTTTCACCGGCCTGTTCCGCAATCTGCGGATGATGGGCGGCACGGCACTGTTCCTGCTGTATTTCGGTACGGTGTGGTTGAACTGGGGCGGCCACCAGGCCGTGTGGTGGAACCTGCCGGAGCGCAAGTTCTTCATTTTCGGCGCCACGTTCTGGCCACAGGATTTCATTCTGCTTTCGGGCCTGCTGATCATTGCCGCGTTCGGCCTGTTCTTCATCACGGTGTATGCCGGCCGGGTCTGGTGTGGCTACACCTGCCCGCAAAGCGTGTGGACGTGGATTTTCATGTGGTGCGAGAAGGTCACCGAAGGCGACCGCAACCAGCGCATCAAGCTCGACAAGGCGCCAATGAGTGCCAACAAGTTCCTGCGCAAGTTCGCCAAGCACGCCATGTGGCTGCTGATCGGTTTCGTCACCGGCATGACCTTCGTCGGCTACTTCTCGCCGATCCGTGAACTGGTGTTCGACTTCTTCACAGGCCAGGCCGATGGCTGGTCGTATTTCTGGGTCGGTTTCTTCACCCTCGCCACGTACGGCAACGCCGGTTGGTTGCGTGAGCAGGTATGCATCTACATGTGCCCGTATGCGCGCTTCCAGAGCGTGATGTTCGACAAGGACACCCTGATCGTTTCCTATGATCCGCGTCGCGGCGAAAGCCGTGGCCCGCGCAAGAAAGGCGTCGACTACAAGGCTCAGGGCCTGGGCGACTGCATCGATTGCACCATGTGCGTCCAGGTCTGCCCGACCGGCATCGACATTCGCGATGGCCTGCAGATCGAGTGCATCGGTTGCGCCGCCTGCATCGACGCCTGCGACAGCATCATGGACAAGATGGATTACCCGCGCGGGCTGATCAGCTACACCACCGAACACAACCTGTCCGGCCAGAAGACCCATAAACTGCGTCCACGCCTGATCGGCTATGCCGTGGTGCTGCTGGCGATGATCAGTCTCTTGGTGACGGCATTCTTCATGCGTTCGCTGGTGGGTTTCGATGTCAGCAAGGACCGCGTGCTGTACCGTGAAAACGCGGAAGGCCGGATCGAAAACGTCTACAGCCTGAAGATCATGAACAAGGATCAGCGCGACCACACCTACTTGCTGGAAGCCGCCGGGCTGCCGGATCTGCGCCTGCAAGGCAAGCGCGAGATCAAGGTACCGGCCGGGGAAATCTTCAACATGCCGGTCGAGTTGTCGAGCGCGCCCGAACAACTGCCGTCGAGCACCAACGAGGTAAAATTCATCCTCAAGGATGCCGATGACGACAGCGTCCACGTAGAAGCCAAGAGCCGGTTCATCGGCCCACAAAATCGTTGAGAGAACTGAACATGCCCGCAGCAAACGCCGCAAGCCCTTGGTACAAGCATCTCTGGCCGTGGATCATCATCGGGATCCTCGCTTGCTCGGTGACCCTGACGCTGTCCATGGTGACCATTGCGGTGAACAACCCGGACAATCTGGTCAACGACAACTACTACGAGGCGGGCAAGGGCATCAACCGCTCGCTGGATCGCGAACTGCTGGCGCAGAACCTGAAGATGCGCGCCAACGTTCATCTGGACGACATCACCGGGGAAGTCGACCTGCGCCTGAGCGGCGACAGCCAGCCGAAAACCCTGGAACTGAACCTTATCTCGCCGACCCAGCCAGACAAGGATCGCAAGATTGTCCTGACCCGCAGTGAAACCGAGCAGGGTCGTTACATTGGCCAGGTGAACGACAAGGTTGAAGGCCGTCGTTTTGTTGAGTTGCTCGGATCGCAAGGTGACCAGGTGTGGCGCATGTTCGAGGAAGAAGTGGTCAGCCATGACAAGGATCTGCTGCTCGGTGACGAACCGCTGCAAGGCGCGGAAGACCTGGACAAGTAAGCAACTCTCCTGATGACCACCCCACTCCCCTGCTACCACTGCGCCCTGCCCGTTCCGGCGGGCAGCCGCTTCACCGCTGTCGTGCTCGGGGAGTCCCGCGAGTTCTGCTGCCCGGGTTGCCAAGCCGTGGCCGAAGCCATCGTCGCCGGCGGGCTGGACAGTTATTACCAGCACCGCAGCGAAGCCTCGGCCAACCCTGAAGCACTGCCGGTGCAACTGGTGGACGAACTGGCGCTGTATGACCGCGCCGACGTGCAGCAACCCTTCGTCCGTCACGAAGGTGAACTGGCTGAGACCACGTTGTTGATGGAGGGCATCAGTTGCGCCGCGTGCGGCTGGCTGATCGAGAAACACTTGCGCACCCTGCCCGCCGTGGCCGAGGCGCGGCTGAACCTGTCCAATCATCGCCTGCATGTGCGCTGGGCTGACGCTCAGTTGCCGCTGAGCCAGATCCTCGGCGAACTGCGCCACATAGGCTACGCGGCGCACCCGTATCAGGCCGACCGTGCCAGCGAACAACTGGCCAGCGAAAACCGCCTCGCCTTGCGCCAACTCGGCGTCGCCGGACTGCTGTGGTTTCAGGCGATGATGGCGACCATGGCCACCTGGCCGGAATTCAACATCGATCTCAGCCCGGAGTTGCACACCATCCTGCGCTGGGTCGCGCTGTTCCTCACCACGCCGATCGTGTTCTACAGCTGCGCACCGTTTTTCAAAGGCGCCATGCGCGACTTGCGCACTCGCCACCTGACCATGGACGTTTCGGCATCGCTGGCGATCGGAGCGGCTTATGTCGCCGGGATCTGGACGTCGATCACCGGAGTCGGCGAGCTGTATTTCGATGCGGTGGGCATGTTCGCCCTGTTCCTGTTGGCCGGGCGCTATCTGGAACGCCGCGCCCGGGAACGCACCGCTGCCGCCACCGCGCAACTGGTCAATCTGTTGCCCGCCTCGTGCCTGCGCCTCGACGCCGCCGGCCAGAGCGAACGCATCCTGCTAAGCGAACTGCGCCTCGGTGACCGGGTGCTGGTGCAACCGGGTTCTGTGCTGCCGGCGGACGGCAAGATCCTCGACGGCCAGTCGAGTATTGATGAATCGCTGCTGACCGGCGAATACCTGCCACAGCCGCGCACACTGGGCGATGCGGTCACCGCCGGCACGCTGAACGTGGAAGGTGCGCTGACCGTCGAAGTGCAGGCGCTGGGTCAGGACACGCGGCTGTCGGCCATCGTTCGCCTGCTGGATCGCGCCCAGGCGGAGAAACCACGACTGGCGGAAATCGCCGACCGTGCCGCGCAATGGTTTCTGCTGCTGTCGTTGATCGCGGCAGCCGCCATCGGCCTGCTGTGGTGGGAACTGGATTCTTCGCGGGCGTTCTGGATCGTCCTCGCCATGTTGGTCGCCACTTGCCCGTGCGCGTTGTCACTGGCGACACCGACCGCGCTCACCGCCGCCACCGGCACCCTGCACAAACTTGGCCTGTTGCTCACGCGCGGCCATGTGCTGGAAGGCCTGAACCAGATCGACACCGTGATTTTCGACAAGACCGGCACCCTCACCGAGGGACGTCTGGTACTGCGTTCGATCCGCCCGCTCGGCGCTGTCGACAGCGATCATTGCCTGAGCCTGGCCGCCGCGCTGGAGAACCGCTCCGAACACCCGATTGCCCGGGCTTTCGGCCGGGCGCCGCTGGCCGCCGAAGAGGTTCACAGCACGCCGGGAGTCGGGCTTGAAGGCTTGGTCGGCGAACAGCGATTGCGCATTGGCCAGGCGGATTTTGTCTGTGACCTCAGCGGTGCGCCTGTGCCCTCTATGCCCGACGAACCGGGCCAATGGTTGTTGCTCGGCGACAGCAAAGGGCCGCTGGCGTGGTTTGTCCTTGATGATCGCCTGCGCGCCGACGCCCCTGCCCTGCTCGCCGCGTGCAAGGCGCGCGGCTGGCACACGCTGCTGCTGTCGGGCGACAGCTCGCCGATGGTCGCCAGTGTCGCCGCCGAACTGGGCATCGACGAGGCCCGGGGCGGCCTGCGCCCGGACGACAAGCTGCAAGTGTTGCAACAACTGCACAATAACGGCCGCAAGGTATTGATGCTCGGTGACGGGGTCAACGACGTGCCAGTGCTGGCCGCTGCCGACATCAGCGTGGCCATGGGCTCGGCCACTGATCTGGCGAAAACCAGTGCCGACGCGGTGCTGCTGTCCAATCGTCTCGACGCGTTGGTGCAAGCCTTTTCGCTTGCCCGCCGCACACGCCGGGTAATCATCGAGAACCTGTTGTGGGCCGCGCTGTACAATGGCCTCATGTTGCCGTTCGCCGCCCTCGGCTGGATCACTCCGGTGTGGGCCGCCGTCGGCATGTCGATCAGTTCGCTGACCGTGGTGCTCAACGCCCTGCGCCTGACTCGCCTGCCGAGTGCGCCGACCGTCAACGCCACGTCAGAAACCCGCCCGCTGCCGGCCTGAGCCGCGCGGGCATGGAGTACAGATGCCAGCTCTCTACGTGATGATCCCGGCCGCGCTACTGATCGTGGCCATCGCCGTCTACATCTTCTTCTGGGCGGTGGACAGCGGCCAGTACGACGACCTCGACGGCCCGGCCCACAGCATCCTGTTCGATGACCAGGACCCGAACCACACCGCCGCGGTGGACGAAGCCAACCCGACCAGACCGGACGACAAGGCGCCGCCCCATGCTTGAACTGGCGCCGCTATTGGTGTCTGCGTTGATTCTCGGCCTGCTCGGTGGCGGGCATTGCCTGGGTATGTGCGGCGGCCTGATGGGCGCGCTGACCCTGGCGATTCCCAAGGAACAACGCAGCCGACGCTTTCGATTGCTGCTGGCCTACAACCTGGGGCGAATCCTCAGTTATGCCACGGCCGGATTGCTGATCGGATTGGCCGGATGGGCCGTGGCCAACAGCCCTGCGGCGTTGTTCATGCGCGTGCTCGCCGGGTTACTACTGATCGCCATGGGCTTGTACCTGGCGGGCTGGTGGAGCGGTCTGACCCGCATCGAAAGCCTCGGGCGCGGACTGTGGCGCTACATTCAACCGGTGGCCAACCGCTTGCTGCCGGTGTCGAGCCTGCCCCGGGCCCTGTTGCTCGGCGCGTTGTGGGGCTGGTTGCCCTGCGGGCTGGTTTACAGCACGTTGCTGTGGTCGGCCAGTCAGGGCAATGCGTTCGACAGCGCATTGTTGATGCTCGCCTTCGGGCTCGGCACATGGCCGGTATTGCTGGCGACCGGCCTCGCGGCCGAGCGGGTCACGGCACTGTTGCGCAAACGCAGCGTGCGCATGGCCGGGGGATTACTGGTGATCCTGTTCGGTATCTGGACCCTGCCGGGGCCGCACCAGCACTGGCTGATGGGCCACTGACCCAGGCTTGATGCAAATCAAGATGCCCCGCCACGCCCTCCCCTAGACTCGCTCACACTGCCAGCCTATCCGGGGGAATGCCCGCATGCTCGACGCCATTCGTTGGGACACCGATTTGATCCGCCGCTACGACCTGGCGGGGCCACGCTACACCTCGTACCCGACGGCCGTGCAATTCAACAGTCAGGTCGGCACCTTCGACCTGTTTCATGCCCTACGCGACAGCCGCAAGGCCCTGCGCCCATTGTCGCTGTATGTGCACGTGCCGTTTTGCGCGAACATTTGCTACTACTGCGCCTGCAACAAGGTCATCACCAAGGATCGCGGCCGCGCGCTGCCGTATCTGCAACGGCTCGAGCAGGAAATCCAGTTGATCGCCTGCCACCTCGACCCGGCGCAGAAAGTCGAGCAACTGCATTTCGGCGGCGGCACCCCGACCTTTCTCAGCCACGATGAATTGCGGCAACTGATGGCGCACCTGCGCAAACATTTCAATCTGCTGGACGATGACTCCGGGGATTACGGCATCGAGATCGACCCACGTGAAGCCGACTGGTCGACCATGGGCCTGCTGCGGGAACTGGGCTTCAACCGGGTCAGTATCGGCCTGCAAGACCTCGACCCGGCGGTGCAACGGGCGGTCAATCGCCTGCAAAGCCTGGAAGAAACCCGCGCGGTGATCGACGCGGCGCGTACCCTGCAATTTCGCTCGATCAACATCGACCTGATCTACGGCCTGCCCAAGCAGACCCCGGACAACTTCGCCCGTACCGTCGAGGAAGTCATCAGCCTGCAACCGGATCGGCTCTCGGTGTTCAACTATGCGCACCTGCCGGAGCGCTTCATGCCACAGCGACGGATCAACGGCAACGAACTGCCGAGCCCGACGCAGAAACTGGAAATGCTGCAACGCACCATCGAACAACTGACCGCCGCCGGCTATCGCTACATCGGCATGGACCACTTCGCCCTGCCCGACGATGAATTGGCGATTGCTCAGGAAGAATCGACCCTGCAACGCAACTTCCAGGGCTACACCACCCACGGTCATTGTGACCTGATTGGGTTGGGTGTGTCGGCCATCAGCCAGATCGGCGACCTGTACTGCCAGAACAGCAGCGACCTCAATCACTACCAGAACACCCTGGCTGGCGCGCAACTGGCCACCAGTCGTGGCTTGGTGTGCAACGCCGATGATCGCTTGCGCCGCGCGGTGATCCAGCAACTGATCTGCAATTTCAGTCTGGATTTCCCCGAGATCGAGCGCACGTTCAACATCGATTTCCAGGGTTACTTCGGTACGCTCTGGCCGCAGTTACAAGACATGGCAAAGGATGGGTTGATCGAACTGGATCGCGAAGGAATCAACGTGCTGCCCGCGGGGCGCCTGCTGGTGCGTTCGGTGTGCATGGTGTTCGACGCGTATCTGGAACAGCAGAACCGCCAGCGTTTTTCGCGGGTGATCTGAACCGTCGTCAATTGCGTGCGCACCATCAAGCCATTTCCTTGCGGGTCAACCCATATCAACAAGTCTGCGCTTTGCCATGCGGCTTTTTGCCCGTGGGAGCAATCTCGCCGCAGGCTGGCCTGAATGTCCTCCCCTGGGTTACCCTTACGGCTTATGTGTGTTTTCCCACAAGGATTTAAGAAATGTCCGAGCCAGTTAAACTGCGCGCTCACAACCAGGCTAATTGCAAGGATTGCAGCCTGGCCCCTCTCTGCCTGCCACTTTCGCTGAATCTGGAAGACATGGATGCGCTGGACGAAATCGTTAAACGTGGCCGCCCGTTGAAGAAGGGTGAGTTCCTGTTCCGCCAGGGCGACACCTTCGATTCCGTTTATGCAGTACGCTCCGGCGCCCTGAAGACCTTCAGCCTGAGCGATACCGGCGAAGAACAACTCACAGGCTTCCACCTGCCAAGCGAACTGGTCGGGCTGTCCGGCATGGACACCGAGAAGCACCCGGTTTCCGCCCAGGCGCTGGAAACCACTTCGGTCTGCGAGATTCCGTTCGAACGCCTCGACGAACTGGCCCTGCAACTGCCGCAACTGCGCCGTCAGTTAATGCGCGTGATGAGCCGGGAAATCCGCGACGACCAGCAAATGATGCTGCTGCTGTCGAAGAAGACTGCCGACGAGCGCATCGCCACGTTCCTGGTCAACCTGTCGGCCCGTTTCCGCGCTCGCGGGTTCTCGGCCAACCAGTTCCGCCTGAGCATGTCGCGCAATGAAATCGGCAATTATCTGGGGCTGGCGGTGGAAACCGTGTCCCGGGTCTTCACCCGCTTCCAGCAGAACGAACTGATCGCCGCCGAGGGCAAGGAAATCCATATCCTCGACCCGATCCAGCTCTGCGCCCTGGCCGGTGGCTCGCTCGAAGTGTGATCTCGACCCGCGGCCGAGCGTATCGTTTCAGCCGCGGGTATACTGCGCCGTTTGCAGCCCTGCCAGGACACCTCGACGATGGTCTTCGACTCCTTCGACATCAAATCCCTGATCCGCCCTGTGATCGATTTCCCGAAACCGGGCGTGATCTTTCGCGACATCACCCCGCTGTTCCAGTCTCCCAAGGCTTTGCGCCTGGTGATGGACAGCTTCGCCCACCGTTACGTGGAAGCTGACTTCACCCACATCGGCGCGATGGATGCGCGGGGTTTCCTGATCGGTTCGGTGCTGGCCTATCAGCTGAACAAGCCGCTGGTGCTGTTTCGCAAGCAAGGCAAACTGCCGGCGGACGTGCTGGCTGAAGGCTACGCGACCGAATATGGCGAAGCGTTCCTCGAAGTGCATGCCGACAGTCTGTGCGAAGGCGATTCGGTGGTGATGTTCGATGACCTGATCGCCACCGGCGGCACGCTGATCGCGGCGGCCAACCTGATCCGCCGCATGGGCGCCCGCGTTCACGAAGCGGCGGCGATCATTGATCTGCCGGAGCTGGGTGGTTCGCAGCGCCTTGAGGACATGGGGATTCCGACGTTCTGCCTGACGCAGTTTGCGTTGACCGATAAGTAAGCAACACCGCGACGCCGATCGTTCCCGCTCGCGTGGGAACGATCATTCAAAGCCCCATCTGCTTGCTGATGATCTCGTTCATCACTTCCCGCGTCCCGCCGCCAATCGACAGGATGCGGTTATCCCGATACAGCCGTTCCACCAGGCTTTCGCGCATGTAACCCAGCCCGCCGAGAATCTGCACCGCTTCGGTGGTAATGCGGTCCGAGGTGTCCGTGGCAAAGTTCTTGGCCATGGAGATTTCCTTGATCACGCCCTGACCCGCCGCCATCTTCGCCGCCTGCCGGTAGGTGAACTCCCGGGAGACTTCCAGCGCCGTGGCCATTTCGGCGAGGCGATGTTTGATCACCTGGAACTTGCCGATGGGTTTGCCGAACGCCTCACGCTCCTTCGCCCACTTCAGGCCCTCTTCCAGCGCCAGTTGCGCGGTCATGTTGGCCATCAATGCCAGGGCCAGACGCTCGCTTTGGAAGTTGCCCATGATGCAGGCAAAACCCATGTTCTCCGCGCCGATCAGGTTTCCCACAGGCACCCGGCAATCGTCGAAGAACAATTCAGCCGTGTCCGACGCCCACCAGCCCATTTTCTTCAGCTGCCGGCCGACGGAGAAACCGGGCGTGCCCTTCTCGATCAGCAGCAGGCTGATGCCGCCAAAACCGGGCGCACCGGTACGCACCGCGACGGTGTAGAAGTCGGCGCGCACGCCACTGGTGATGAAGGTTTTACTGCCGCTGACCCGGTAATGATCGCCATCACGTACGGCGCGGGTCTGCAGGTTGGCGACGTCGGAACCGCCGCCCGGCTCGGTCACCGCGAGCGCACTGATTTTCTCGCCGCTGAGTACCAGAGGCACAACGCGTTCACGCACTTCGGGCCGGGCCCATTTGACGATGGGCGGCAAACCGATATCCAGCGAACCAAGCCCGGCCACCAGCCCGCCGGAGCCGCAACGCATGAGTTCTTCGCTGGCGGCGATCTTGGCGAACAGATCACCTTCGTGACTGCCACCCAGCGCTTCGGGATAACCGATACCGAGGATGCCGGCCGCACCGGCCTTGAGGTATAGCTCACGAGGGAAGCTTTCGGCTTCTTCCCACGCGTCGATGTCCGGCAGGATCTCGCGCTCGACGAAACGTCTGACGCTGTCGCGGACTATTTGGTGGCTGGGGTCGAAGTATTCCTGGAAGGCGGGCATCGGCGAACTCCATGGAAGGGTTCGCCGAACTTAACCGAGCGCTTGCTTGGTTTTCAACCGGATTGTGTAGATCAGAGGGAAATCGGCTTGCGCCCGGCAAACGAGTGGGCCAGCGTGCCGCCGTCCACCAGTTCCAGTTCACCACCCAACGGTACGCCGTGAGCGATACGCGAGGCGATCAGGCCTTTGTTGTTGAGCAATTGCGCGATGTAATGCGCGGTCGCTTCACCTTCCACGGTCGGGTTGGTGGCGAGGATGACTTCGGTGAAAGTGCCCGCCTCTTCAATCCGCGCCATCAGTTGCGGAATGCCGATGGCCTCCGGGCCGAGCCCGTCCAGCGGCGACAGGTGCCCCTTGAGCACAAAAAAGCGGCCGCGGAACCCGGTCTGCTCGACCGCGTACACGTCCATCGGACCTTCCACCACGCACAGCAACGTGTCGTCGCGGCGGGTGTCGGCGCATTGCGGGCACAAATCGTCTTCGGTCAGCGTGCGGCACTGGCGACAGTGTCCGACCCCTTCCATGGCCTGGCTCAAGGCCTGGGCCAGGCGCGTGCCGCCGCTGCGGTCACGTTCGAGCAACTGCAACGCCATACGCTGGGCAGTTTTCTGACCCACGCCCGGCAGAATTCGCAGGGCGTCGATCAGTTGGCGAATCAAAGGGCTGAAGCTCATGGGGAAAAAGTCCGACAAAACAACGAGACGCGGTTTATACCCGCGCCTCCGGCCAGCGTCAAATCCTCAGTCCTGGGCGACCCGCACCACCAGTTTGCCGAAGTTGCGCCCCTCCAGCAGACCGATAAACGCCTGCGGCGCCTGCTCCAGGCCATCGACCACGTCTTCGCGGAATTTCACCTTGCCCTCGCGCACCCACGGCACCATGGCGCTGATGAATTCCGGCTGACGGTCGCCGTAGTCGTCGAACACGATGAAGCCCTGAATGCGTACACGCTTGGTCAGCAGGGTGCGTTGCAAGGCAGGCAAGCGATCCGGGCCTTTCGGCACTTCGGTGGCGTTGTAGCCGGCGATCAGGCCGCACAACGGGATCCGCGCCTTGGGATTGAGCAGCGGCACGACCGCATCGAAGACATGGCCGCCGACGTTTTCGTAATAGATGTCGATGCCTTTCGGGCATGCCTTGGCCAGTTGTTCGGCGAAGTCCGGCGCCTTGTGATCGATACAGGCGTCGAAACCCAACTCTTCGACCACGTACTTGCACTTCTCGGCACCACCGGCCACGCCGACGGCGCGCAGGCCTTTGATCTTGGCGACCTGACCCACCACCGAGCCGACCGCGCCCGACGCAGCAGCGACTACCAGGGTCTCCCCTGCTTTCGGCTGGCCAATATCCATCAGCCCCATGTAAGCGGTCATACCCGGCATGCCCAGCACACCGAGGGCCATCGACGGACTCGGCAGCCCCGAAGGGATCGGGATGATGTTGCGACCGTCGCTTAGGCTGTGGCTTTGCCAGCCCGTGGCGCCGACCACCAGATCGCCGACCTGGAATTTCGGATGACGCGATTGCTCGACCCGACTGACAGCCCCACCGGTCATCACCTCACCGATTTGTACCGGTGCTGCGTAGGACGGTGCGTCACTCATGCGTCCGCGCATGTAGGGATCGAGCGACAGGTACAGGGTCTTGAGCAGTATCTGGCCATCTTCAAGATCCGGCAACGCCTCGCGCTCCAGACGGAAATTCTCGGGCGTCGGCGCGCCCACCGGCCGCGAGGCCAGCACGAAGCGTTGATTGAGGGTCAGAGGGTCGGACATGTCAGCGTCTCCTGTGAGCAGTGAATCCGTAGGTATAGGGAGCAGACCGTTGCAGCAATGGCGCGTTCGATGTTTCGTCAGCCGGAAACAAAAATGCCAGGCGCGATGCCTGGCATTTTTTGTAGCTCATCTGCCACCCGAAGGCGAATCAGAACGGCAGTTTCATACCGGCCGGCAGGTTCATGCCAGCGGTCATGCTGCCCATTTTTGCCTGGCTGTTGGCTTCGATCTGACGCACGGCGGCGTTGACGGCAGCGGCCACCAGATCTTCGACCACTTCGCGGTCGTCTTCGTCCAGGCCCGGCAGAACGCTTGGGTCGATGCTGACTTTTTTCACGTCATGACGGCCGGTCATCACCACGGTGACCAGATCGCCGCCGGCCTTGCCGGTGACTTCTGCGTTGGCCAGTTCTTCCTGCATCTTGGCCATTTTTTCCTGCATCTGCTGCGCCTGCTTCATCAGGCCGGCCATGCCACCTTTCATCATGGTAATCACCTCAAAAGTACTTGGATCAATACAGCGCCCGGCGACTTGCGCCAAACGCCTTCAGTTATTAGCCCTGGCTGACCAGGGCGTCGACAGGTTCAATAGTATCGTGTCGCACGACCGCACCGAACTGCTGCACCATCTGCTGGATGAACGGATCGCCGTGGATCGACTCCTCCGCCTCGCGCTGACGGTTGGCACGGCGCCGGGATGCAGCCTGGGCCGGGGTTTCCTGCTCGGGCTTGATCAGCTCCATGCTCAGGTTGATCGTGCGACCGTGGTACTGGTTCAAGGCATCGTTCAGACGACGCTGCTGAGTGGCGTTGAACAAGGCGCTGTGGGCCGGGTCCAGGTGCATCAGCCAGTTGTCGCCATCGACCGCGATCAGCGTGCAGTTGGCGGCGATGCTGCCGGTCATGCCGGAAATCGGCAGTTTCGGGAACAGCTCCAGCCATTGCAGGGCCAGACCGGTGGCCGGCGCGGCGGCGGGTTCCGGCTCGGGCTCCGGAACCGGATCGGCCGCCTGTTCGCTGGCCAGATCGTCGAGGTAACTGTAGGCCGAATCCATGTCCGGCTCGATGTAGTCCTCGTCGAGCGGCGGCTCGTCGTCCATGTCCATGCCCGGCGTAAAGGCATCGACTTCGGCCACGGACGGCTCGGGGATCGGCGCAGCGGCCCATTCAGGCGCATCCGGCACGACGCTGTCCGGGGTCGGCAGCGGCATTGGCGGCAGATCAGGCTGCTCGGCGGTGGTTTCCAGAACCGGCTCTACCGCTGGCTGCTGGATAGACGCTGGTTCTACCGGGTCATTCCACGGCAGATCGACGACTTCTTCGACAGCGACCGGTTCGGGCTCCGGCTCAGGTACGGGTTCAGGCGCAATCACCGGGGCTACCGGGGCAGGCTCGGGAGCAGGCTCGGGAGCAGGCGCAGGTGCAACCACCGGCGCTGGCGCTGGCGCAACAGCCGCAGCAACTACCGGCGCAGGTTTCGGCGCGGCAGCCACTGAGTTTGCGGAATCAACTGTGGCCTGGCTGATCCCCACTGGCTTTAGCGGTTGCCTCGGGGCATCCGCCGTGTCCGCCGGCCGGAAGGCCAGCATCCGCAGCAGCACCATTTCAAAACCGCCTCGCGGGTCCGGCGCCAGTGGCAAGTCGCGGCGGCCGATCAGGCCCATCTGGTAATAGAACTGCACGTCTTCGGCCGGCAAGGCTTGGGCCAGCGCCAACACCCGGTCACGGTCGCCGTGACCATTGTCGACACCTTCCGGCAAGGCCTGGGCGATGGCGACGCGGTGCAGCACGTTAAGAATTTCCGAGAGCACGCCATTCCAGTCCGGCCCTTGTTCGGCCAAGTGGCGCACGGCTTCGAGCAACGCCTTGGCGTCGCCCTCGATCAGTGCGTGCAGCACGTCGTAAACCTGGCCGTGATCCAGCGTACCGAGCATTGCCCGTACGTCGGTAGCCAGCACCTTGCCTTCACCGAAGGCGATGGCCTGGTCGGTCAGGCTCATGGCGTCACGCATCGAACCGTCGGCCGCGCGGCCGAGCAGCCACAGTGCGTCGTCTTCGAACGGTACGTTTTCGGCGGTCAGGACATGAGTCAAATGCTCGACCACACGCTCGGGCGTCATGTTCTTCAGGGAGAACTGCAGGCATCGCGACAAAATCGTTGCCGGAAGTTTCTGCGGGTCGGTGGTCGCAAGGATGAACTTGACGTAGGGCGGCGGCTCTTCGAGGGTTTTCAGCAGCGCATTGAAGGAATGGCTGGAGAGCATGTGCACTTCGTCGATCAGGTAGACCTTGAAGCGCCCGCGGCTCGGGGCGTACTGCACGTTATCGAGCAGCTCGCGGGTGTCCTCGACCTTGGTCCGGCTCGCGGCGTCGATCTCGATCAGGTCGACGAAGCGGCCTTCATCGATCTCGCGGCACACCGAACACTCGCCACAAGGGCTTGAAGTGATACCTGTTTCACAGTTCAGACATTTGGCGATGATCCGCGCAATCGTCGTCTTGCCGACGCCCCGCGTCCCGGTGAACAGGTAGGCGTGGTGCAGGCGCTGGCTGTCCAAGGCATTGATCAGAGCCTTGAGCACATGGGTCTGGCCGACCATTTCGCGGAACGAGCGCGGACGCCATTTACGTGCAAGAACCTGATAACTCATCGAAAACCGTCGCGGCAAAGGAAGCAGAAGCGGCTAATGCTAGCGGAGCAAGGGCAAAATTGCATCCGGTGCGCTCTTCTATTCTGGCTAAGCTGCATGGGCGGAGGCATTTGTCGGCACGGGAACGGGAATTACCGGAGCATTTATGCGGTGGGCCGTGGGGGCAATACTGGGAATCAGCCTGAACGCGATGGCCGCGCAGCCGCCGCTGCGTTTTGCCATGGCCGACAGCTGGGCGATGCCGCTGGTGCAATATGAACGTGGCCGACCGACCCAAGGCATTCTTTACGACATGATGCTCAGCCTCGCGACCCAGGTCGGCATGCCAGCAGAGTTTCACGTCCTGCCCCGCACCCGGGTGCAGAACGCCATGGAACACGGCGAAGTCGACGTGCGCTGTTATGCCGCGCAATCCTGGCTGCCGAACCAGTCCGGTGATTACATCTGGAGCATTCCGCTTTTTTTCCAGCGTGATCTGCTGATCAGCCGCCAGGATCAACCCTCCAGCGTCGATCCGGCCCACCTGCCCCGCCAGTCGATCGGCACCGTGCTCGGCTACAGCTATCCTACCTTGCAACCACTGTTCGACGCCGACCGCTTATGGCGCGAAGACGCGCGCAACCAGGAACAGGTGCTGGACAAGCTGCTGGCCGGCCGATACCGCTACGCCGTGAGCAACCAATGGACACTGGACTGGTTCAACCAGCGCCTGCTGCCGGGGCAACAACTGCAAGGGGTGGCGGTGTTGCAGGAGCAGCAGGTCGGTTGCTACGTCCGCAACGACCCGGTCGTGCCGGTGCAGCGGATATTGAGAACGTTGCTGCGGATGAAAATGTCGGGGGAGATTGATGACATTATCCGGTTGTATACCGGCGCCCCCGAAAGCGCCCCATGACCCTGCGCAAACGAGCCGAATAATCAGTGCCCCGCCGTATCGCGGAATTTCTGGTATTCGTGATATTCGACCCAGGCAACCACATCGTACGGCACGTAAAGCTTCAGCCTGGCGCGGGAAATGGCGATGTACACGGCGCAGATCCGCTGATCGAACGCATAGGCATCCTTGAATTTCTCATTGGTCAGCAGGCCGGGAGTCAGCAGAACCTTGTCGAACTCCATTCCCCCCGCCTCTTCCGCCAGCATCAGCATGCAGCCGTTGCCAGTGTTGTCGATCATTCGGTTCAGGCGTGTCAGATCGGCAATCATGAAGCCGTTTTCCAGCTTGGCCCTGACCCGCAGAAACGACTCGTCGAACCGGTTCGCGTCGCACACCGCTTGCCAGTCGGGCAAGTCGCTGAAGTACGGATGCACGCCGTTTTCGCTGAATTCGGAACGGTAGAATTCCGGTTTGAACAACTCGATGGCAGTGGCCATGAAATGCTTCAGATCATCCTGAGTTAGCTTGTCCGGGAATCTGAACTTGCAGTTGGAATCGTGCAGGTGGATGGCCCAGATCATGGTGTCCCACGGCGATGCCGTCAGCACCACGCAACCTTCTGACGGCACGAAGCCTTCCGGGTATTCCTTGATAACGACGTCAGCATCACTGGCGCCTTCGAACGGAATCTTGCCCTTCTGCGAGTGCCGGGCGATCAGCGGGTTGACCAGCCGTTCGACATTGCGGCCCGAGCGCACGGAATAGCTGATATCGCTTTGGCGAACCTCTCGGTGGCGCTTGACTGGCACGCCGCTGGCCTGTTGATACTCGTCGCCGAGGGTGATCAACACCTGGCGACCACGTTCGATGATCTGCAACAACGACCCGGGAATGTCCTGACTCTCGTCGATCAGCACATGGGTATAGCGCGCCGGCACCACGCAACCGGCAATGCAGGCCCGTTTGATCACCAGCAGCGCTTCGAACCCGGTCTGGCTGCCCCATGCCGGATTGAGCTCAAGGTAGCCCCACACCCGGCTCGAATACTCCAGCAACACCTGAGCTTCGACGCTGGAGAGCGGCTGGTTGAAATGCGGCAGATGCTTCGCCGAAAAGGTGTGATCGCGGAAGCGGCAGTAGCGTTCGATCACTTTGAGGCAGAGTTCAAGAGTCGCCTGCCCGTCGTGATGACGAAAACCGAAGATATTCAGTTCCTGCGCCAGCGCCTGCCGGGTCGGGATTCGCCCTCCCTGCGCCTGAGGTCTGTGCCCGAGCATCAGCGACTGCGCAAACGCCAGGAAGGTCTTGCCGGCCTTCTTCTCGCTCGGCCCCACCATCCGCTGGCGAAGCACCTCCAGTTTGGCCGGGGTGCGCGCCAGCAACAGAGTCTTTTCCGGGCGTAGATGCTCCAGCAACGCCACCAGCAGATGGCTTTTGCCGATCCCCGCGTAACCTTGAACGTGGAGGTCTTCGTCCAGGTTGGCGCGGAAGGTTCTGACCAGTTTGTCCTGTGCCGGGCTCAACCAGCGCTCGCGGTAACGGGGCGTCACTATCGGCTGGCTGAACGGGTCATGGCTGCGATGACGCCGGACTTTGTATTCGAAATCCCACTGACCATCGGGCAACAAGTAGTCGCGTGCGGACACTTCTTCGGGCAGCAGGAAACGCAGGTTCAGTGGTTTGAGAACTTTCAGGCCGAAATACAGTTTGCGCGGATCGAACAGTCGCTGTGCTTCCGACAGCAGGCCTGCCGTTGTTGACTGCCGCTTTTCGGCAGCCCAGGACAAGAGCTTGGCCAGAATTTTTTCTGCCGCCACGGCGCCGAGATCCTGCTCTGTCGTCTGCACCAGATTCTGGATGACCAGCACTGCCGCCAATTCCGGATCGGTCAGGGCTTCGAGGGCTTTGGTGCCACTCGCCTGCAACAGGTTCGCGCAGGTTTCATCCGTGACGGGCAAAAACACAGGGCTGGATAAATCGGAATGTTCGGGGAGCATAAAACCTCGCGGTCAGGATGCAGACCTTACAAGGTTGTTCCTGGCCAGACTCTTCATTTAGTTCGGTGGCTGCGAGTATGCGGGATTGAAGAGCAAATGATTACCCCGTGTCGGCGTCATCGCGAGCAGGCTCGCTCCCACAGGTTGTGCTGATTCGAACGCCAAATCGCAGGCATAAAAAAACCGCAGTGGGCGAAACCCATGCAGTTCGGTGTTGATTCGTTTGGCGTTCGTTAAGGTGGTAACCCTACCAGCCACACCCCGGCACACAATGTTCCCGCTATGGCTGCTGCCTTCCGGCTCTGACCAGGTTCACGGGTAATCGTTGCGGGGGGACCGATAGGGTCACCATAACGACACTCGCCTGTCGGCGAGCCGCGCCATTGTACCTATCTGAGACGAAGTTACAACCGCTGGTTGCAGATAAAAAATATGAAGGGCTTCAAGCACTTGCTATTGCGCCTGAAGCACCTCGTCCGCACGGCCGCCCTCTTGCTGGATCACCAGATGAATGAAGTGCAGCTTGGCGATTGCCGCTGGCGGCAGGACGAACGGATAGAAATCAGGCTGGCCCATGCTACGCGACAGTTCGTTGAGCATGCCCGCCAGTTCGATCCACGCATTGACGAACGACAGGAACGCAGCGCCGCCGGGATGCTCGGGGTCGTACAGCGTGCTCGACGGAAACGGCTGATAGTCGAGATCCATCTCCCGGGCGCTCATGCCGAAACTCAGCGCCGTATCGACCGCGTCCATCATGTGCAGGTAATGCGCCCAGGTTTCCGCCCAGTCTTCCCACGGGTGCATGGTGGCGTAGGCGCTGACGTAATGCTGCGACCAGTCCGCCGGCGCGCCCTGTTGATAATGCCGCTCCAGCGCCTCGGCATAACTGGCGCGTTCGTCGCCGAAGAGGTTCCGGAATGAACCGAGCCAGGGGCCGTTGGCGATCAACCGATCCCAGTAGTAATGCCCGACTTCATGGCGAAAATGCCCGAGTAGCGTGCGATAGGGTTCGTGCATCTGCGCCCGGACCTGCTCGCGGTGCGCGTCGTCGGCTTCTGCGATGTCGAGGGTGATCAAGCCATTGGCATGGCCGGTCATGGGAGCATTGCCCTCCAGATCGACACCGATGAAATCGAACGCCAGGCCGGTTTCTTCATCGACCGTTTTCGGGATGACCGGCAGGCCGAGGCCAATCAGTTGCGCCACCAGTCGCCGCTTGGCGATTTCCACCTTGCGCCAGCGCTCGGGGTTTTCCGGGACGGACAAGTCGGGAATGGTGCGATTCAGAGCGCAGGCCGCGCACAGGGTGTCGTGATCGTTGGCGGGCCGCAGCCAGTTGCAGGCGGCCGGAGTGTCGAGGTTGGCGCAACGCCGAAACAGCCCGGCTTCGGGATCGACGTCCAGCGTCCAGGTACCCTCTTGCGGCCCGGGTTGCAGCGAGGTCAGCCGACTGTGTTCCGGTTGATAACCCAGCGCCGCGTTGCAGGCCAGGCACTGGCTGTTGCGAAAGAACAGCGACTGGCCGCAGCGGCACGGCCAGACTTTGCTGTTGCGCGAGGATTCGCCCATGAACGGCGCGACGATGCGGGAACTGAGCTGCTCGAAAAAGCGGTACATGGCGATCTCTCCCTGGGGCTTGCCAAGACTAGATCATTCCTGCGCGCAGATCGTTCCCACGCTCTGCGTGGGAACGATCATCGGTTAAGCGCTGATACCGTGTCCTTTCAGGAACGCGATAAACGCCTCTTCATCCATCACTTTCACGCCCAGCTCGTTGGCCTTGGTCAGTTTCGACCCGGCGCCCGGCCCCGCGACCACGCAATGGGTCTTGGCCGACACGGAACCGGCGACCTTGGCGCCGAGGCTTTCCAGATGCTCCTTGGCGACGTCGCGGCTCATCAGCTCGACCTTGCCGGTCAGCACCCAGGTCTCACCGGCCAGCGGCAAGCCTTCGACGACTTTCTTTTCGCTCTGCCAGTGCATGCCGAAATCACGCAACTGCTTCTCGGCGTCTTCGGCCAGTTGACGATGCTCGGGCAAGGCGAAGAACCCGCGAACCGAGTTGGCCTGTTTCTCCGGCAATGCCTGGCGCATGTCCAGCCAGTCAGCGTTCATCACCCCTTCCAGCGATTCGAACTTGTCCGCCAGTTTCTGCGCCCCGCCCGGGCCCACCGAAGGAATGTTCAACTTGTCGAGGAAGCCGCCCAGCGTAGTGCTTGCGGCAAACTCGGCGCCCAGCTCGCCCTGATCCTGAATCTGCAAACCATGGCCCAGCAATTCGGTAATCACCTGCTGGTTGTGCGCATCTTCAAAGAAGCTGTGGATCTCGTGCGCCACCTCCAGGCCGATGTCCGGCAAGTACGTCAGCACTTGCGGCAAGGCTTGCTGGACGCGCTCCAGCGAACCCAGCGAACGCGCCAGCACCTTGGCCGTTTCCTCGCCAACATCCGGAATGCCGAGCGCATAGATGAACCGCGCCAGACCCGGCTTCTTGCTGTCTTCGATGGCGGCCAGCAACTTGTTGCTCGACACCTCGGCAAAGCCTTCGAGGTCGACGATGTCGTCGAACTTCAGCGCGTAAAGATCGGCAGGTGAACTTACCAGACCTTCGTCCACCAGTTGCTCGACGCTCTTGTCACCGAGGCCTTCAATGTCCATCGCCCGACGGGAAACGAAGTGAATGATCGCCTGCTTGAGCTGCGCACCGCAGGCCAGTCGGCCAACACAGCGATACACCGCGCCCTCGCTGATGGTTTCCTTGCCCTTGCTGCGCTTGACCAGTTGCGTGCGCTCGACATGAGATCCGCAGACCGGGCAGCTTTCGGGAATCTGCACCGGTCGCGCATCTTCCGGGCGGCGCTCGATGACCACTTGAACCACTTGCGGAATCACGTCACCGGCGCGGCGAATGATCACCGTGTCGCCGATCATGAGGCCCAGCCGGGCGACTTCGTCCATGTTGTGCAGCGTGGCGTTGGCCACGGTGACGCCGGCAACTTTCACTGGTTTCAAGCGCGCCACAGGCGTGACGGCGCCGGTGCGGCCGACCTGAAACTCCACATCAAGCAGTTCGGTGAGCTCTTCCATGGCCGGGAATTTGTGCGCGATGGCCCAGCGCGGTTCGCGGGCGCGGAAGCCCAGTTCGCGCTGGTCGGCAATACTGTTGACCTTGAACACCACGCCGTCGATTTCATAGGCCAGCGAGTTACGGCGTTCACCGATATCGCGGTAGTACTCCAGGCATTCGCCAATGCCCTTGGCCAGTTTCAGTTCGTGGCTGATCGGCATGCCCCAGGCTTGCAGTTGCTTGAGGTTGCCGATGTGGGTGTCGGAAATATCGTGAGAGACCTGGCCGATGCCGTAACAGCAGAACTCCAGCGGACGGTTGGCGGTGATCTTCGAATCCAGCTGGCGCAAGCTGCCAGCGGCGGCGTTGCGCGGGTTGGCGAAGGTCTTGCCGCCGATTTCCAGTTGCGAGGCGTTGAGACGCTCGAAACCGGCCTTGGACATGAACACCTCGCCGCGCACTTCCAGCGTCGCCGGCCAGCCTTCGCCGTGCAGCTTCAGCGGGATGTTGCGCACGGTGCGCACGTTGACGCTGATGTCTTCGCCGGTGGTGCCGTCGCCACGCGTGGCGCCGCGTACCAGCACACCATCCTGATACAGCAGACTGACCGCCAGGCCATCGAGTTTCGGCTCGCAGCTGTATTCCACCGCCGCGCCACCGCCGAACAGATCATCGGCCGGCAGGTCCAGACCTTCGGTCACCCGACGGTCGAACTCGCGCATGTCGTTTTCTTCGAAGGCGTTGCCGAGGCTGAGCATCGGCACTTCGTGACGCACCTGAGTGAATGCGGTCAATGCTACGCTGCCGACGCGTTGGGTCGGCGAGTCGCTGGTGATCAGTTCAGGGTTGGCCGCTTCCAGCGCCTTGAGCTCGTGGAACAACCGGTCGTACTCGGCATCCGGAATGCTCGGCTCATCGAGGACGTGGTAACGGTAGTTGTGCTGATCGAGTTCAGCGCGCAGCTCTAGAATGCGGTCTTTGGCGGCAGTCATGGGTGTTCTCTCATAAAGCAAAAGAGCAGCCGAGGCTGCTCAATCTATTTTGCCGATTGCCCCTTTATTGCGAGGCAACCTTTTCAATCAACGCTTCTGGGTCAGGGCGCGACGTTCGAATTCGACGATGCGCTGACGGTAGTGCTCGATGGTCTGCGCGGTCAGGACGCTGCGCTGGTCATCTTTCAATTCGCCGTTCAGTTCCTGGGACAGCTTGCGGGCTGCTGCGACCATCACGTCGAAGGCCTGCTTCGGATGACGCGGGCCTGGCAGGCCGAGGAAGAAGCTCACCGCCGGGGTGCTGAAATGGTCGATGTCGTCCAGATCGAAGATGCCCGGCTTGACCGCGTTGGCCATGGAGAACAGCACTTCGCCGTTGCCGGCCATGCTTTCGTGACGGTGGAAAATGTCCATCTCGCCGAAACGCAGACCGCTTTCCAGAATGTTCTGCAACAGTGCCGGGCCTTTGAAGCCAGCCGGGTCGCGGCAGATCACGCTGATCACCAGCACTTCTTCGGCTTGCGGCTGATCTTTATCGGCCACTGCCGGCGACGACTTGGCGGCAGGCTCGACGAAATCATCATCGCGGCTGCTGAAGCTCGGACCGCCGTCCAGATCCAGATCGAGGTTCAGGTCGCCCTGGGCCGGACCGTTGCTGCCACGCTTGCCGCGCTTGGAACCGGATTCGCGAGGCTCTCGTGCTTCGCGGGCCGGCATGCTCACCGATGGCAGATCGTGTTCGTCCAGTTGCGGCTCTTTATGGGTGTCCAGCACGCGGGCCGGGCCCAACAGCTCAGCGCTGGTGTCCTCGTCCGGCAGGTTGGACAGGCTTCGGTCAAGACGGAATTTCAGTTTTCCCTTGCCGCCGCGCATACGGCGCCAGCCATCGAAAAGAATACCGGCTATCACAATGATGCCGATGACGATCAGCCACTCGCGCAGACCGATTTCCATGTAATCCCGTGCCTCTATAAAAAATGCTGAAAAATAAGGGGTTTACAATGTGCAAACCGCTTTAAAACGTGGCGCCAACTCTATGTTCTGACAGGCGTTTTGCCCACGTATACGAAAAATTGACATTAAACTAGCACGACCAAAGACAACTTTACACCGTCTGTCTCATTGGCTTGCGCGATTATGTCGATTGGCCAGCAAGCCGAAGCCGGTAAATATGTCCTACAGACTACAAATACCTTTTCCGACAGCGCCGGCTCAGGCATCCACCATCGCCATCGCCTCCTCGACATCCACGGCTACCAGTCGCGAACAACCCGGCTCGTGCATCGTTACGCCCATCAACTGCTCAGCCATTTCCATGGCGATCTTGTTGTGGGTGATATAGATGAACTGTACGGTCTGCGACATCTCTTTGACCAATCGTGCGTAGCGTCCAACGTTAGCGTCATCCAGTGGCGCGTCAACCTCATCGAGCATGCAGAACGGCGCCGGGTTCAACTTGAAGATCGCAAAAACCAGCGCCAGTGCGGTCAGGGCTTTTTCGCCGCCGGAGAGCAAATGGATGGTGCTGTTCTTCTTTCCGGGCGGCTGCGCCATGATCGTCACCCCTGTATCGAGTAGATCTTCGCCCGTCAGTTCCAAATACGCGCGCCCGCCACCGAAAACTTTCGGGAAAAGCGCCTGTAAACCGCCATTGATCTGATCAAAGGTATCTTTGAAACGGTTACGGGTTTCCTTGTCGATCTTGCGGATGACGTTTTCCAGCGTCTCCAGCGCTTCGACCAGATCGGCGTCCTGCGCATCCAGATAACGTTTACGTTCGGATTGTTGTGTGTATTCGTCGATCGCCGCGAGGTTGATCGCGCCCAGCCGCTGAATGCGCGCGGCGATGCGTTCAAGTTCTTCTTCGGCCTCCTTTTCGCTGGCCTCGGCGGTCAGGGTGTTGAGCACGCCGTGCAAATCGTAGCCGTCTTCCAGCAGTTGATCCTGCAGGGCCTTGCGGCGCACGGTCAGGGCTTGCCATTCCATGCGTTGCTGTTCGAGCTGGCCACGGATCAATTGCGATTGCTGCTCGGCCTGGGTCCGGCGTTTTTCCGCGTCGCGCAATTCGCGGTCGGCGTCTTCCAGGGCGATCTGTGCGGTCTTGAGTTCGTCGTCGACGCTCATGCGCTTGTCGAGCAACTCTTCGAGCTTGAGGCGCAGCTCTTCCAACGGTGCCTCACCCTCCTCCAGATTGAGGCTGAGCTGTTCACGCTTTTCGGTGAGACGCTCGGCCTGCATTTCCAGACGCTCAAGCGCCTGTCGTGTCGAATCATGTTGCGCCCGCAGTGAGCCGAGGCGAACGGCCAACTGATGCGCATGATCCTTGTGCTGACGGGCTTCCTGACGCACGCGGTCGAGGCGTTCGCGCAGGCTGTCACGCTGGGCCAGCAGCAACTCGCGCTGCTCGGTATCGAGGGCCATGGCGTCGAGGGCGTCCTGTAACTGGATCCGCGCTTCGCCGATGTTTTCGTGTTCCAGTTCGCGTTGCTCAGCGAGCTCGACCAGTTCTTCGTCGAGTCGGGTGCGACGCAGGTTCAACTGCTCGGCTTTGGCTTTACCGGCGGACAGTTGAGCTTTCAGCTCGCCTTGCTGACGAGCTTCGTCTTGCAGCAAACGACGCAAATGTTCGCGACCGTTTTCCTGCTGACGCTGTTGCGCGCGCAAAGTCTGCAAACGGGTTTCCATGGCCTCGACCGTGGCTTCGCGCTCTTCGCGTTCCGCATGCAGCGCTTCGATTTCCTGACCGCGCGCGAGCATGCCGCTTTCGGCTTCGCTAGCGCGGCGTACCCGCAGGAAATGCCGGCCAACCCAGTAACCGTCACGGCTGATCAAACTCTGCCCGGCAGCCAGTTGGCCACGCAGGGCCAGTGCCTGCTCAAGGCTGTCGACCGGTTTGACCTGAGCCAGCCATGGCGACAGATCAACCTGCGCCTCGACCTTGTCCAGCAGGCTGCCGGCCACGCGCACGCCGTCGTTGCCGGGGCTGAGCAAACGCAGATCGCCCTGGGCAAAACCGGACAAATCGAAACCGCCGAAGTCTTCCACCAACACCGCTTGCAGGTCGGCGCCGAGCACGGTTTCCACCGCCAGCTCCCAACCGGCCTCGACCTTCAGGCCTTCGGCCAGACGCGGGCGTTCGGCGAGGTTGTGCTCCTTCAGCCATTCGGCGGTGCCAGTACCCGGATCGAGCGCGGCCTGCTGTAAGGCTTCGAGGGATGCGAGGCGACCGTTCAAACGCTGCAAATCGCCCTGCGCCTGTTGCTGTGCAGTGAGCGCCTGCTGCAATTCCTGGCGCAGTTGCTCAAGCTTTTCGACTTGGGCTTCTTCGCTGGTCTGCAAATCTTCAAGGGTGGCTTCGGACTCGGCGAGCTGTTCGCTGAGCTCCATGATCGCCGCGTCTTCCGGATCGGCCGAGAGCAACGCCCGCTCTTCGCCCAGACGCTTTTGCCGATCGGCCAGACGCTCCATGCTGGTTTCCAGCTGCTGGATGCGCGACTGCTGCACTTCGGCCTGACGGCGGGGTTCGGCGGCGGTCAGGTTGAAGGCGTCCCACTGCTCCTGCCAGCCGTGCATGACGGCTTCGGAATCTTCCAGCGCCGCGGCGGCCTCTTCGGCGGCGGCGTTGGTGATTTCCTGCTCGGGGGTCAGTTGATCGAGCTCTTCGCCGAGGGTCAGCAGCAAGGTGCGGTCATGGCCCAGGTGCGATTCGGTTTCGAGGCGCGCGCGCTCTGCTTCTTTCAGATCGTCCTGCAATTGGCGCAAACGCTGCTGGCCGTGCTGGATGCTCTGCTCGACCCGGGCGATGTCGCCGCCGACCGAATAGAAGCGCCCCTGCACCAGATTGAAGCGCTCGGACAGGTCATGGTGACCGTCACGCAGGCGCTCAATCGCTGCGTCAGCATTTCGCTGCTCAGCGACCAAGGCTTCGAAGCTGATTTCCTGGTTGCCGATGATCGACTCGCGCTGACCGACCTGATCGTTCAGATCCTGCCAGCGCAGGGCCGACAGTTGTGCCTTGAGCTGGCGTTCTTCGGCCTTGAATTCCTGATACTTCTTCGCCGCCTCAGCCTGACGATGCAGGCGTTCGAGCTGGCGCTCGAGTTCTTCGCGCAGGTCGGTCAGACGGGCAAGGTTTTCGTGGGTACGGCGGATGCGGTTTTCGGTCTCGCGCCGGCGCTCCTTGTACTTGGAGATGCCGGCAGCTTCTTCGATGAAGTTACGCAGGTCTTCCGGTTTAGACTCGATCAGCTTGGAGATCATCCCCTGCTCGATGATCGAGTAACTGCGCGGGCCGAGGCCGGTGCCGAGGAAGATGTCAGTGATGTCGCGGCGACGGCATTTGGCGCCGTTGAGGTAATAAGTCGTCTGGCTGTCGCGGGTCACTTTGCGGCGGATCGAAATTTCCGCGTACGCCGCCCACTCGCCCAAAAGCGTGCCGTCGGAGTTGTCGAACACCAGCTCGATGCTCGCCTGGCTCACCGGTTTGCGGCTGGTCGAGCCGTTGAAGATGACGTCGGTCATCGACTCGCCGCGCAGGTTCTTGGCCGAGCTTTCGCCCATCACCCAGCGCACGGCGTCGATGATGTTCGACTTGCCGCAACCGTTCGGCCCGACGACTGCCGCCATATTACTGGGGAAGTTCACCGTGGTCGGGTCGACGAAGGATTTGAACCCCGCCAGTTTGATGCACTTGAGGCGCAAGGTCAGGCAACCGTCAGGGCGGACACCACCAGATCGCAACTGCGCTGGGCATAAGCCGTCAGCACGATGCGGATCTGCGGCAGGTCACGGGCGAGGACGGCGGCCAGCAAGCGCTCGAACAGTTCGAGGAACTCGCTCATCTCGGCCTTGCGCTGTTCAAGCGCGAGGAAGTATGCACGGCTCATGGCCGGTTGCAGGTTTTCGACGGTTTCCTGCAGGTACGGGTTGTTGGCGAACGGATACGCGGCGCGCATCACGTTGAAGCTGTCATCGACGAAGGTACGGATGTCCTGACGCTCGTAGCTGGCGGTCAGACGCTGCTGGATCTGCACGAACGGCGCCATGTCGGCCTGGACTTGCCAGCCATTGGCCACTGCGTTGCCGAGCAGGATGTACAGCTCGCTCATCAACGTGCACAGGCTCTGCACCTTGTGCGCCGTCAGCTCGGTGACGTGGGCACCGCGGCGCGGCAGGATCGCGATCAGATGACGGCGCTCCAGGATCAGCAAGGCTTCGCGGACCGAGCCGCGGCTGACGTTCAGCGCCAGCGTGACCTTCTGTTCCTGAATGCGCTCACCCGGCTTCATTTCGCCGCGAATGATCCGTTCGGCGAGGTGGTGAGCGATTTGCTCGGCGAGGCTGTCCGGCGCCTTGAACGTCATGGTTGTCCTTCAAACTCTTCGATCTGCACAAGCGGCGCAGTGTAGCGCAATGCGCGGTCATGGCGGAGTGCCCGCACAGCGGTTTTTGGCACGAATCCCGCAAAAAAGCGCTTGATCCAATGAGGGTCAATACTGAAGAGACACGTGGTTGAGCGACAAAACAGTTTTTCCTGACCTTTAAGTCAGAAAACCATTGACCGAAAAGTCAGACCTGCTAAATTCGGCTCAAGTCGCTCAACAACAATAATGAGTCTGCGAGGCCTTCCGTGATCCAGTTTTTACTTAACCAGGAACTCCGTAGCGAGCACGCCCTGGACCCGAACCTGACTGTGCTCAACTACCTGCGTGAACACGTGGGCAAATCCGGCACCAAAGAAGGCTGCGCCAGCGGTGACTGCGGCGCCTGTACGGTGGTGGTCGGCGAGTTGCAGACGGATGACGATGGCCGCGAGCACATCCGCTATCGCAGCCTTAACTCGTGCCTGACCTTCGTTTCGTCGCTGCACGGCAAGCAATTGATCAGCGTCGAAGACCTCAAGCACCAGGGCGAACTGCACAGCGTGCAGAAAGCCATGGTCGAGTGCCACGGTTCGCAGTGCGGTTTCTGCACCCCCGGCTTCGTGATGTCGTTGTTCGCCCTGCAAAAGAACAGCGATGCACCGGATCATGCCAAGGCCCACGAAGCGCTGGCCGGCAACCTCTGCCGCTGCACCGGCTACCGGCCGATTCTGGCCGCCGCCGAGCAATCCTGCTGCGGCAAGCAACCGGATCAGTTCGACGCCCGTGAAGCGGAAACCATCGCCCGCCTCAAAGCCATTGCCCCGACATCGATTGGCGAACTCAACAGCGGCGACAAACGCTGCCTGGTGCCGCTGACCGTAGCCGACCTGGCCGATCTCTATGACGCTTATCCACAAGCCCGCCTGCTGGCCGGCGGCACCGATCTGGCGCTGGAAGTCACTCAGTTCCACCGCACCCTGCCGGTGATGATCTACGTCGGCAACGTCGCCGAAATGAAGCGCATCGAGCATTTCGAGGATCGCATTGAAATCGGCGCCGCCACTGCCCTCTCCGACTGCTACGAAGCGTTGAACGCCGAGTACCCGGACTTCGGCGAACTGCTGCACCGCTTCGCCTCCCTGCAGATCCGCAACCAGGGCACCCTTGGTGGCAACATCGGCAACGCCTCGCCGATCGGTGACTCACCACCGCTGCTGATCGCCCTCGGCGCGCAGATCGTGCTGTGCAAGGGCGAAACCCGCCGCACGCTGAACCTGGAAGACTACTTCATCGATTACCGGGTCACCGCGCGTCAGGAAAGCGAGTTCATCGAGACGATCATCGTCCCTCGTGCCACGGCCGAGCAGCGCTTCCGCGCCTACAAAGTCTCCAAGCGTCTGGACGATGACATCTCCGCCGTCTGCGCCGCGTTCAACCTGCGCGTCGAAAACGGCGTGATCACCGACGCCCGAGTCGCCTTCGGCGGCATGGCCGCGATCCCGAAACGCGCCGCTCACTGCGAAGCCGTGTTGCTCGGTCAGCCGTTCAACAACGCTGTCGTCGAACGCGCCTGCACCGCGCTGGGCGAGGATTTCACCCCGCTCTCGGACTTCCGCGCCAGCAAGGAATATCGCCTGCTCAGCGCGCAGAACCTGCTGCGCAAATACTTCATCGAACTGCAAACACCGCACATCGAGACTCGGGTGACCGCTTATGTCTAACCATCACGGCGTAGAGAAAACACAAGCTGAACTGGCTGAATTGTTCGCCAGGGACCTGACCACCGGTGTCGGCCGCAGCGTCAAGCACGACAGCGCCGCCAAGCATGTGTCCGGTGAAGCGCAGTACATCGATGACCGCCTGGAATTCCCCAACCAGTTGCACGTTTACGCACGGTTGTCGGATCGCGCCCACGCGAAAATCATCAGCATCGACACCAAACCCTGCTATGCCTTCGAAGGCGTGCGCATCGCCATCACCCACGAAGACGTGCCGGGCCTGAAAGACATCGGCCCGCTGCTGCCGGGCGATCCGCTGCTGGCCATCGATGACGTTCAGTTCGTCGGCCAACCGGTATTGGCCGTGGCCGCGAAAGATCTGGAAACCGCACGTAAGGCTGCGATGGCCGCGATCATCGAATACGAAGATCTGGAACCGGTGCTCGACGTGGTCGAAGCCCTGCGCAAACGCCACTTCGTGCTCGACAGCCACACCCACCAGCGCGGCGATTCGGCCAACGCCCTGGCCACCGCTGAACATCGAATCCAAGGCACGCTGCACATCGGCGGCCAGGAACACTTCTATCTGGAAACCCAGATCTCTTCGGTGATGCCAACCGAAGATGGCGGCATGATCGTCTACTGCTCGACCCAGAACCCCACCGAAGTGCAGAAACTGGTGGCCGAGGTCCTAGACGTATCCATGAACAAGATCGTGGTCGACATGCGCCGCATGGGCGGTGGTTTCGGCGGCAAGGAAACCCAGGCCGCAAGCCCGGCATGCCTGTGCGCAGTGGTCGCGCACCTCACCGGCCAGCCGACCAAGATGCGTCTGCCACGGGTCGAAGACATGCTGATGACCGGCAAGCGTCACCCGTTCTATGTCGAGTACGACGTCGGCTTCGACAGCACCGGGCGCCTGCACGGGATTGCGATGGATCTGGCCGGTAACTGCGGATGTTCACCTGACCTGTCGGCCTCGATTGTCGACCGGGCGATGTTCCACTCGGACAACTCGTACTACCTCGGCGATGCGACCATCAACGGTCACCGCTGCAAGACCAACACCGCATCGAACACCGCCTACCGTGGTTTCGGCGGTCCGCAAGGGATGGTCGCGATCGAAGAAGTGATGGACGCCATCGCCCGTCACCTGAACCTCGATCCGCTGGCCGTGCGCAAGGCCAACTACTACGGCAAGACAGAACGCAACGTCACCCATTACTACCAGACTGTCGAGCACAACATGCTCGAAGAAATGACCGCCGAACTTGAAGAAAGCAGCCAGTACGCCGAACGCCGCGAAGCGATCCGTCGCTACAACGCCAACAGCCCGATCCTGAAAAAAGGCCTGGCGCTGACCCCGGTGAAATTCGGCATTTCCTTCACCGCCAGCTTCCTCAACCAGGCCGGTGCGCTGGTGCACGTCTACACCGACGGCAGCATCCACCTGAACCACGGCGGCACGGAAATGGGCCAGGGCCTGAACACCAAAGTCGCGCAGGTCGTGGCCGAAGTGTTCCAGGTGGAAATGGACCGCGTGCAGATCACCGCGACCAACACCGACAAAGTGCCGAACACTTCGCCGACGGCAGCTTCCAGCGGTGCCGACCTGAACGGTAAAGCCGCGCAGAACGCGGCGGAAATCATCAAGCAACGCCTCGTTGAATTTGCGGCGCGGCATTACAAGGTCAGCGAAGAAGACGTGGAATTCCACAACGGCCACGTCCGTGTGCGCGACCACATCATGACCTTCGAAGCGCTGATCCAGCTGGCGTATTTCAATCAGGTCTCGCTGTCGAGCACCGGGTTCTACAAGACCCCGAAAATCTACTACGACCGCAGCCAGGCCCGTGGCCGGCCCTTCTACTACTTCGCGTTTGGCGCGGCGTGCTGCGAAGTGATCGTCGACACCCTGACCGGCGAGTACAAGATGCTGCGCACCGATATCCTCCACGACGTCGGCGCCTCGCTGAACCCGGCCATCGACATCGGCCAGGTCGAGGGCGGCTTTGTCCAGGGCATGGGCTGGCTGACCATGGAAGAACTGGTCTGGAACAACAAGGGCAAGCTGATGACCAACGGCCCGGCCAGCTACAAGATCCCGGCCGTGGCGGACATGCCGCTCGACCTGCGGGTGAAACTGGTGGAAAACCGCAAGAACCCGGAAGACACAGTGTTTCACTCCAAGGCTGTGGGTGAGCCGCCGTTCATGCTCGGTATCGCCGCGTGGTGCGCGATCAAGGATGCGGTGGCCAGCCTCGGCGACTACAAGCATCAGCCGAAGATCGACGCGCCGGCGACCCCGGAGCGGGTGTTGTGGGGTTGCGAGCAGATGCGCCAGCTCAAGGCGGTTAAGGCCGTCGAAGCTGAAACCGAGGTTGTTTGATGATCGTTCCCACGCCTGCGTGGGAATGCAGCCCGCGACGCTCTGCGTCGCATCCTGAACAGCGGACGCGGAGCGTCCAGTGATGCATTCCCACGCAGAGCGTGGGAACGATCTGAGAGGTGAGATATGTACAACTGGATCGACGCCCTCGCCGACCTGCAGAACCAGGGCGAACCCTGCGTTCTGGTGACGATCATCGAAGAGCTCGGCTCGACGCCGCGCAATGCCGGCTCGAAAATGGTCGTCAGCGCCCGCCAGACGTTCGACACCATCGGTGGCGGGCACCTGGAATACAAAGCCATGCAGATCGCCCGCGAGATGCTCGCCAGCGGCAAGCAGGACACTCATCTTGAGCGCTTCAGCCTCGGCGCCAGTCTGGGCCAGTGCTGCGGCGGCGCCACGGTGCTGTTGTTCGAACCGATGGGCCAGGTGCAGGCGCAGATCGCCGTTTTCGGCGCCGGTCATGTCGGTCGCGCGCTGGTACCCTTGCTCGCCAGCCTGCCCTGCCGGGTGCGCTGGATCGATTCCCGGGAAGAGGAATTCCCCGAGCAGATTCCCCACGGCGTGCGCAAAATCGTCGCCGAGGAGCCTGCGGATGAAATCGACGACCTGCCCGCCGGCAGCTACTGCATCGTCATGACCCACAATCATCAGTTGGATCTGGAACTCACCGCCGCGATCCTCAAGCGCAACGACTTCACCTGGTTCGGCCTGATCGGCTCGAAAACCAAACGCGCCAAGTTCGAACACCGCCTGCGTGACCGTGGCTTCGACGCCAGCGTCGTGCAACGCATGCGCTGCCCGATGGGCATCAGCGAAGTCAAAGGCAAATTGCCTGTGGAAATCGCCATCTCCATCGCCGGCGAGATCATCGCCACCTATAACGCCAATTTCGGCCAGCACACCGCCAGCGCCGAACCGATTGCCAAACTGCTGCCGGTTTCGCGCCGCAGTCAGGCCGCCACACTCAAAGCCTCAAACTGATTAGAGAACCCTCATGCCTCTGACTCGCAAAGCCTACCGCGCCGCCATCCTGCACAGCATCGCCGACCCTGCCGAGGTTGGCATCGAAGCCTCCTACGAGTATTTCGAGGACGGCCTGCTGGTGGTCGATGGCGGCAAGATCAGCGCCCTCGGCCACGCCAGCGAACTGCTGCCGAGCCTGCCGGCGGACATCGAGATCACGCATCACAAGGATGCCCTGATCACCCCGGGCTTCATCGACACCCACATCCACCTGCCGCAGACCGGCATGGTCGGCGCCTACGGCGAACAGCTGCTGGACTGGCTGAACACCTACACCTTCCCGTGCGAAAGCCAGTTCGGCGACAAGGCCCACGCCGATGAAGTGGCGGACATTTTCATCAAGGAACTGCTGCGCAACGGCACGACTACCGCACTGGTGTTCGGCAGCGTGCACCCGCAATCGGTGAACTCGTTCTTCGAAGCGGCCGAGAAGCTCGACCTGCGGATGATCGCCGGCAAGGTGATGATGGACCGCAACGCCCCGGACTACCTGACCGACACCGCTGAATCCAGCTATGTCGACAGCAAGGCGCTGATCGAGCGCTGGCACGGCAAGGGTCGCCTGCACTATGCCGTCACCCCACGTTTCGCTCCGACCAGTACCCCGGAACAACTGACCCTTGCCGGCCAGTTGCTGACCGAATATCCGGATCTGTACATGCAGACCCACATCAGCGAGAACCTCAAGGAAATCGAGTGGGTCAAGGAGCTGTTCCCGGAGCGCAAGGGTTACCTCGACGTCTACGATCACTACCAGTTGCTCGGCGAGCGCTCGGTGTTCGCCCACGGCGTGCACCTGTGCGACGACGAATGCGCACGACTGGCGGAAACCGGCTCGGCGATTTCGTTCTGCCCGACCTCGAACTTCTTCCTCGGCAGCGGCCTGTTCAACCTGCCGATGGCCGAGAAGCACAAACTGAACGTCGGCCTCGGGACTGACGTCGGTGGCGGCACCAGTTTCTCGCTGCTGCAGACCCTGAACGAAGCCTACAAAGTGATGCAGCTGCAAGGTGCGCGCCTGAGCCCGTTCAAGTCGCTGTACCTGGCCACCCTCGGCGGCGCGCGGGCGCTGCGTCTGGAAGACAAGATCGGCAACCTGCAACCGGGCTCCGACGCCGACTTCCTGGTGCTGGACTACAACGCCACGCCGCTGCTGAGCTACCGCTTGAAGCAGGCCAACAATATTGCCGAGACGTTGTTCGTGCTGATGACGCTGGGCGATGACCGCACCGTTGCCCAGACTTATGCGGCGGGTGCGCTGGTACATCAGCGTTAGTTTTCTGCAGACAAAAAAATCCCCCCGGTACTTTTCAGTCCGGGGGATTTTTATTGCCTGTCGATTCGCTTTAGAGCTTGGCCGCAGGGCGCCCCGGCTTCTTGGTCTGCAACAGATGCGAGAACACCGCATGCAGATCGTCCGAAGCGCTTTCCTCGTCGAGGTTGAGCTTGCTGTCGATGTGATCCATGTGATGCATCATCAGGTCCACCGCCAGTTCGCCGTTGCGTGCTTCTATGGCGTCGATCAATTGGGTGTGCTCGTCGTAGGAACAGTGCGAACGGTTGCCGCTTTCATATTGGGCGATGATCAGCGACGTCTGCGAAACCAGGCTGCGCTGGAAGCTGATCAACGGCGCGTTCTTCGCCGCTTCGGCCAGTTTCAGGTGGAACTCGCCCGAGAGGCGGATGCCAGCGCCGCGATCGCCACGAGAGAAGCTGTCGCGTTCATCGTTGACCATCTGCCGCAGTTCGGCGATCTGCTCGGCCGTGGCGTGCTGCACCGCCAGTTCAGTGATAGCGCGCTCCACCAGACGCCGGGCAAGGAACACCTGACGCGCCTCTTCGACGCTCGGGCTCGCCACCACCGCGCCACGGTTCGGCCGCAACAGCACCACGCCTTCATGGGCCAGGCGCGAGAGTGCGCGGCGAATGATGGTACGGCTGACCCCGAAAATTTCCCCCAGCGCTTCTTCGCTCAACTTTGTACCGGGCGCCAGACGCTGTTCAAGGATAGCCTCGAAGATATGCGCATAGACAATATCGTCCTGGGTTCCGCTGCGGCCGGCTTTGCCTGCTCGCGGTTGTTTCTTGAGGGGTTGCAACTGTTCGTTCATGGGCACTCGAGTCGGGAAGAACTGCGGCGAATTGACCGTGACTGTAATACGGCACAGTGGGTCGCTGGCAAGTATCGCGTAAAAAACAGCGCGATTGTACACAATGGAAGGTGGCAACACGACTGTACGGCTGTTTGTGACTTCGGCTGTATTGCAACGCATCGTTACGTTTGAGTTTAGGCTTAAACCCGAAATCCGTGGCTTGAACAAGGAACGCCGCTGTCATGAACGAAATCACCCACACCCGACTGCGCCCCTTCGCGGACACATCGCCCTCCGCCATCGTCGCCGGATTCATCGCGATGATGACCGGTTACACCAGTTCGCTGGTGCTGATGTTCCAGGCCGGGCAGGCCGCGGGCCTGACCAGCGGGCAGATTTCCTCGTGGATCTGGGCGATCTCCATCGGCATGGCGGTGTGTTCGATCGGCCTGTCGCTGCGCTATCGCACGCCGATCACCATTGCCTGGTCGACGCCCGGCGCAGCCCTGCTGATCACCAGCCTGGGCGGCGTCACCTACGGCGAAGCCATCGGTGCCTACATTACCTGCGCGGTGCTGGTGACGATCTGCGGCCTGACCGGCAGCTTCGAACGTCTGGTGAAAAAGATCCCGGCCTCTCTGGCGGCCGCGTTGCTGGCGGGGATTCTGTTCAAGATCGGCAGCGAAATTTTCGTCGCCGCGCAGCACCGCACCGGCCTGGTGCTGGGGATGTTCTTCACTTATCTGCTGGTCAAACGCCTGACGCCGCGTTATGCGGTGCTTGCCGCGCTGCTGATCGGCACTGCGTTGTCGGGCTTCATGGGATTGTTGGATTTCAGCGGCTTTCACCTGGAAGTGGCAACCCCGGTCTGGACCACGCCGCACTTCTCCCTCGCAGCGACCATCAGCATCGGCATTCCGTTGTTTGTGGTAGCGATGACCTCGCAGAACATGCCTGGCGTCGCCGTGCTGCGCGCCGACGGCTACAACGTCCCGGCCTCGCCCTTGATCACCACCACCGGCATTGCCTCGCTGCTGTTGGCGCCGTTCGGTTCCCACGGCATCAACCTCGCAGCGATCAGCGCCGCGATCTGCACCGGGCCCCATGCCCATGAGGATCGCAACAAACGCTACACGGCAGCGGTGTGGTGCGGGGTTTTCTACGGGATTGCCGGGGTGTTCGGCGCCACGCTGGCGGCGTTGTTTGCCGCTCTGCCCAAGGAGCTGGTGCTGTCGATCGCCGCGCTGGCGCTGTTCGGCTCGATCATCAATGGCTTGAGCATTGCCATGACCGAAGTGAAGGAACGGGAAGCGGCGCTGATCACCTTCATGGTCACGGCGTCGGGGCTGACGCTGTTTTCCATCGGTTCGGCCTTCTGGGGGATTGTCGCGGGGGTGCTGACCTTGCTGATTCTGAACTGGCGCAAGGCCTGAGGCCTGGTTAAAACGCAGGCATAAAAAAACGGCGACCCTCAGGTCGCCGTTTTTTTCAGTATCACTTGGCCGCGTTGATCGGCTTTTCCGGATACCAAACGTCCAGCAGCGGGCTGATTTCAGTAGAAGTCAGCTCGGAGCGGGTTTTCAGCCAGGCTTCAACAGCAGCGCGCTGCTCTTCGGAAACCGAACCACGCTTCTGCAGGCAAACCAGACCGAAGTCGTCGCCGCCGACATAGCCCAGACCGTTGGCTTCCATGGCTTCTTTGATGAATGCTTCGAGGAAAGCGTCAATGGCTTCTTCGGACAGGTCTTCTTTGAAGCCCAGGTTCAGTTCGAAACCCAGCTCTTGAAATTCATCGACGCACAGTTTTTTGCGCAGACGCTGGGAACGGTTAGTCGCCATTGGAACAATCCTCTTAAGTAATAACGGCCGGCACTTTACCAGTTTAAGGCGGCGATTGCCCGCCTATCCGGGACGAGCGTGCGACCGCCCGTAAAAAAATAACGAATTGCCCCCCTTGCGAGAGGCACAAGCTGTTACACCTTGGGGCATAATGCCGACACTTTCATGACCACTGAGGGCCTTTTCATCCATGTCCTCGTCTTTTTCCCCTCGGCTGTAGGGTTTTATTTCATATGATCAAATCGTTGCGTCCTCTGCTCCTGGCCGGCCTTCTTCTGCCGCTGGCTCTGCCTGTTTCAGCTGCCACCATCAATACCGCTCTGACCCCCAACGTCGAAAAAGCCCTAAAGGCCAGCAAGCTGCAACCCAGCGCCCTGTCGCTGGTGATGGTGCCGCTGGACGGCCCGGGCACACCGACCGTGTACAACGCTGATGTATCGGTCAACCCGGCCTCGACCATGAAACTGGTCACCACCTACGCGGCGCTGGAAATGCTCGGCCCCAACCATCAGTGGAAAACCGAGTTCTACACCGACGGCGACCTGAACAGCGGCATCCTCAACGGCAACCTCTACCTCAAGGGTGGCGGCGATCCGAAGCTGAACATGGAAAAACTCTGGCTGCTGATGCGCGACCTGCGCGCCAACGGCGTGACTCAGATCACCGGCGACCTGGTGCTGGACCGCAGCTTCTTCATTCAGCCGCAACTGCCTGAGTTCAATGATGACGGCAACGACGAGAACAAGCCGTTCCTGGTCAAGCCCGACTCGCTGCTGGTCAACCTCAAGGCCCTGCGCTTCGTGGCCCGCAATGACAATGGCCGGGTATTGGTCTCGGTCGAACCGCCGATTGCCAGCATCAACATCGAAAACACCGTCAAGGCGCTGAACTCCAAACAGTGCACCGGTGGCGTGCGCTACAACCCGGTGCCGCAGGCCGATGGCAGCGTCACCGTGACCGTTGCCGGTCAGTTGGGCGAAGGCTGCAGCTCGCAGACTTATCTGTCGCTGCTCGACCACGCGACCTACACCGCCGGCGCCGTGCGGGCGATCTGGAAGGAACTGGGCGGCAGCATCCAGGGCAAGGATCGCCTGGCCCCGACGCCGAGCAACGCCAAAGTGCTGGCCCGCGCGTTCTCGCCGGACCTGGCGGAAATCATCCGCGACATCAACAAATACAGTAACAACACCATGGCTCAGCAGCTGTTCCTGAGCCTGGGCCAGAAATTCCGCAACGACGCCGACGGCGATGACGCCAAGGCCGCGCAACGCGTGGTCCGTCAGTGGCTGGCGAAGAAAGGCATCACTGCGCCGCATCTGGTGATGGAGAACGGCTCCGGCCTGTCCCGTGCCGAACGCGTCAGCGCCCGGGAAATGGCCGCCATGCTGCAAGCCGCGTGGCACAGCCCGTATGCCGCCGAATACATCAGTTCGCTGCCGATTGCCGGCACCGACGGCACCATGCGCAAACGTCTGAAGACTACCGCGATGCGTGGTGAAGCCCACGTCAAGACCGGCACACTGAACACCGTGCGCGCCATCGCCGGCTTCAGCCGCGACGTCAACGGCAATACCTGGGCGGTGGTGGCGATCCTCAACGACAAGGCACCGTTCGGTGCATCGTCGGTGCTGGATCAGGTGCTGCTGGATCTCTATAAGCAGCCGAAAATGCCACAGACAGCTTCGGTTCTGTAAGCACCCCACAAACAGTGTGCGAGCGAGCCTGCTCGCGAAGGCGTCCAGTCGGTCGATGAAGATGCACAGACCTTGCTGACTCATTCGCGAGCAAGCTCGCTCCCGCTGGGGGTCAACGGCAGATGGATTCAGTTCATCTGCCGCTCGACCCGATCCCGCCCGCCCTGCTTCGCCGCGTACACCCCTGAGTCAGCCCGCAGCAACAAGGCATCAGCCCCCTCTCCCGGGCGCCAACTGGCAATTCCGAAACTCGCGGTCACCACACCGACCACATCTACCGGCGCACTGCGCAAGCCCTGCCACAATTCTCTGGCCAACATGTAGGCGTGCTCACCGTCGATGTCCGGGCACAACACCATGAACTCCTCGCCGCCCAAACGGCAAAACACGTCGGTACGCCGAAGGCGATGACCGATTCGCTCGCACACGGCCTGCAACACCCGGTCGCCGACCGCATGGCCATACTGGTCATTGATCCGTTTGAAATGATCGATATCAAGCATGATCACCGACAATTCGCCACCTCCGCGCTCGACCCGTGCCATTTCGCTGGTAAGGCGTTCCTGGAAATAACGGCGGTTGTGGATACCCGTCAACGCATCGGTGACCGACAGGGCGCGCAGTTCTTCCTCCACCCGCTTCAAGTCGGAAATGTCCGAAATGTAGCCATGCCATAGCACGCCGCCGCCCGGCAGTTCCTCGGGGGTCGCTTCGCCGCGCACCCAGCGCAGGCCACGCTCGGGTAATTGCACGCGATATTCCTCGCGCCACGGGCTGAGGTTATCGGCCGAGGCGCGGATCGACTTGCGCACGCGGCTGACATCCTGCGGATGAATGCGGGTGAAGATCGCTTCGGCGTTGAGCAACAGCACGTCCGGCTCCAGCTCGTAAATCTCGCGGATGCCGTCGCTGGCGTAGATCACACTGAAGCGTCCGTCGAACTCCATCTTGAACTGATAGATCCCGCCCGGAACATGGGCGCTGAGCTTCTTCAACAACACGTCCCGTGCCGCCAGGGCTTCGTGCACGCGCTTGCGTTCGGTGATGTCGATGCAGATCGCCAGGTGCCCGACCCACAGCCCTTGCTCGTCGAGTACCGGGGTGGCCAGCATGTTCACCGGCAAATGACTGCCGTCCTTGCGCACCAGCGTCCACTCGCGCGCTTCATGCCCGCCGACCTCGCCACCCTCGACCAGCATGGCCTGGCAGGTCGGGATGGTTTTGCCATAGCGGGCACTCAACTCCGCCGCACGAGCAATGAGCTCCCGAGGGAAATGCAGGTTTTCCAGGGTCATGTGGCCGATGACTTCGCAGCTGCGGTAACCGAGCATCTGCTCGGCACCCGGATTGAAGGTGTTGATCACACCGCGCAGGTCGGTGGCGATGATCGCCACCTGGGTAGCCGCATTGAGCACTCCGCGCAACTGGCCGTGGGTACCTCTGAGTTCCTGCTCACGCTCATGCAGTTCCTGGGTGCGCAATTGGACCATGCGCAACGCGCGCTGGCGCTGACTGACCAGGACATACAGCAGCGCACTGAGCAGCAGGCTGAGCAGGCCACCCAGAATGACCACGCTGCCTACCGACGAATGGTTGGCTTGCAGGAAAGCCTCGCTGGGCGCGATATCGACTTGATAGTCGTGATCGGCCATGCGCAACAGCCGCGTGGTCGACAAATCGCTGGCGACCGGCTCGTTGGATGACTCGAACAGCACCTCATGCTGATCATTGGTCGACAGGTCGAGGATGCGCACCGAAAGATAATCATGCAGGACATCCGGCAAACCGTCGGCGAGCAACTGACGCATGCTGATCACTGCCATCACATAACCGAACGACTTACTTTCGTCGGGGCGCTTGACCGGTGCCACCAACAGTACGCCCCGCGCGTAAGCCGGTTCGATACTGACCAAATGCATCGGTTGCGACACTGCCAGGCCACCGAGTTGATCCGCACGCTCCAGGGTCGAACGGCGCAATGGCTGGGCCAGCAAGTCATAACCCAGGGGGGAGCCGAGGCGGCTCTGCGTCTGGCTGTACACCACGACGACGTATTCGTCGCGGGCCGAGGCCAACTGCAGATCGCCGTGGGCATTGAGTTCGCGCACGCTGAACGTGGGCTGCCCCTCATCGCGCACACGTTGCTCGAACGCGGCGCGCTCGTCTCCCCTCACCCGCAGCGCAAAGGAATAGGCTTGGGTACGCAGTAATAAAGGTTGGGTATAGCCATCGAATTCGGCACGGGACACCGATTCGGAGTTGGTGAAAAACCGCCGCAGGCCGTCGAGGCGTTGCTCCTGATCCTGAAACCGCTCTTCGATGCGGCTATAGCGTTCATTGGCCAGCAGTTGAAAGCGCTGACGCAATTGGTTGTGAAACTGATTGAGGGTGGCCCAGGCGAGTAACCCCGTGAGAATCCCGCCGGCGAGCAATACCAGCAGCGCGACCAGCCAGGCCGAGACTTCTTCGCTGATGAAACCCAGTATTTTTGGGCGCACGGGGTGCAACGACATAAAGGCAACTCACTACGCCAGCATCTGCGGGAAAAACCCCATTGGCCGTGTGTGAGTTATAGCTATTAGCCACTAATTTGGCTAGCACTGATCGGATCCAAGAGCCTTTAAAAATCAAGGCTCTGTGGATCCAATTGAGCAGAGTGTCAACGAGCCGTGATTTTCCAGGCGCGGTGGATCTTGCCGTTGCGGGCGAAATCCGGATCGATGGTGCTGGCGGTGATTTCTTCCACCACATAGCGCTCGGCCAGATTTTCCTCAAGCTGGAACTTGCGGAAGTTGTTGGAGAAGTACAACACCCCGCCCGGTGCCAGTCGGGCCATGGCCAGGTCGATCAACTGCACCTGGTCACGCTGCACATCGAAGATGCCTTCCATGCGCTTGGAGTTGGAGAAGGTCGGCGGGTCGATGAAGATCAGGTCGTACTCTTCCCGGCTGCTTTCCAGCCACGCCATCACATCGCCCTGCTCCAGACGGTTCTTGTCGGAGAAACCGTTGAGCGACAGGTTGCGGCGAGCCCAGTCGAGGTAGGTTTTCGACAGGTCGACGCTGGTGGTGCTGCGCGCACCGCCCTTGGCTGCATGCACGCTAGCGGTCGCGGTGTAGCAGAACAGGTTGAGGAAGCGCTTGCCGGCCGCCTCTTTCTGGATCCGCATGCGCATTGGCCGGTGATCGAGGAACAGCCCTGTGTCGAGGTAGTCGGTGAGATTCACCAGCAGCTTCACGCCGCCTTCGCTGACTTCGTTGAACTTGCCCTGGGCCGCCTGACGCTCGTACTGCTTGGTGCCTCTCTGACGCTCGCGGCGCTTGACCACCACGCGGCTCTTGTCGATGTTCAGCGCCTGAGGAATGGCCGCCAGGGCGTCGAACATGCGGATCGAGGCTTTTTCCGGATCAATCGACTTCGGCGCGGCGTACTCCTGGACGTGCACCCAGTCGTGATACAGGTCAATGGCCATGGCGTATTCCGGCATGTCCGCATCGTAGATGCGGTAGCAGTCGATGCCTTCGCGCTTGACCCATTTGCCCATCGCCTTGAGGTTCTTCTGCAGGCGGTTGGCAAACATCTGCCCTCCCTCGCTCAGGCGCGGCTGCTCGATCACCGGAGCCGGGGCTGGTGTCGGTTTGATCGGGTTACCGTTCTTGTTGTACTTGCGCTCTTGCGGCTCGTTCGGTGCCTGATCGTATTCAGCTTGCTCGCGCTCGGCCTGGCGTTGCTCCGGGGTGCGACGCTCGCCGGTGACGAACTGATCCGGCAGCACTTTGATCAACAGCAGCTTGCACGGCAGCGCGCCGTTCCAGAACGAATACTGTTTGTGGCTGCGGATGCCCATGCGCTTGCCCAGATCCGGCGCGCCGGTGAACACCGCCGCTTCCCAGTTCAGGCAGGCCTGACGCAGACGCTCGCCGAGGTTCTGGTAGAGGTACAACAGGCTGGCTTCGTCACCCAGACGCTCGCCGTACGGCGGGTTGCAGATGACCAGGCCTTTCTGGTTCTGGTCCGGACGCGGTTCGAAGGTCGCGACTTCGCCCTGATAGATCTTGATCCATTCGCTCAGGCCGGCGCGCTCGACGTTGTTGCGGCCTGGCTGGATCAGCCGTGGGTCGGCTTCATAACCACGGATCCACAGCGGTGGCTTGGCCAGACCGACGGCGGCACGCTCGACGGCTTCTTCGTGCAGTTTCTTCCACAGCGCCGGGACGTGACCGAGCCAGGCGGTGAAGCCCCACTGCTCACGACGCAGGTTCGGCGCCATGTCGGCGGCGATCATGCCGGCTTCGACCAGGAACGTGCCGACACCGCACATCGGGTCAGCCAGCGCACCACCTTCGGCGGCAATGCGCGGCCAGCCGGAACGGATCAGGATCGCCGCCGCGAGGTTTTCCTTCAGCGGCGCAGCGCCCTGCTGCAAGCGGTAGCCGCGCTGGTGCAGGCTGTGGCCGGAGAGGTCGAGGGACAGGATCGCTTCGCCGCGATCCAGACGCAGGTGAATGCGCAGGTCCGGGTTGAGCTTGTCGATGCTCGGGCGGTCGCCCTGCGGAGTGCGCAGTTTGTCGACGATGGCGTCCTTGACCTTCAAGGCGCCGAAATGGGTGTTGTCGATGCCCGAGCCGTGGCCGCTGAATTCAACAGCCAGGGTGCCGTCAGCGAGCATGTGGTCCTGCCAGTCGACGTCTAGCACGCCGTGGTAAAGGTCTTCGGCGTTTTTCATCGGGAAGCGCTTGAGCACCAGCAACACGCGGTTGGCCAGACGCGACCAGAGGCACAGGCGATAAGCGGTTTCCATGGTCGCCATGCCACGCACGGCGGAGGTGTGCTCGCGGGCTTCTTCAAGGCCAAGCCCGACGGCTTCCTCGATGAGCAGGCCTTCAAGGCCTTTGGGGCAAGTGAGGAAGAGTTCGAAACGGTCGGACATGGTTTTTCCAGAGCCTTTGGCTAATGAACCGGCAACGCATTGCCGATCCGGTTTTCAATCAGGCGCTTTTCTACAAGAGCGCCCGCGTGGCACGAAGGTGTGCCGTTCCATCCCCCGCTGCTCGGGTCAAAGGAGCTTAGATGCCGGGACAGATAAAAAAGTTGATGCAACAAAATGACTCAAAGCAACCCTTCGTCGAAAAGTACCCGATGGTAAACGTGGGTCATTCTCACTAAGGCATTAAACCTGTCATACAGCGCAGGGCCGATCATACCGGGGTTTGGTGAATAAACATTCATGAAACCTGCCGTTACTTATCGCCATAGCACCCTTTTCGTTACGTCCTTATGACAAAACGGTCATTCCCTCGATGTGACTCATTGGTTAGAACTGGACACAGGTTGACGTCGCAACGGCGTCAACACCTTGGCTCGCCACGCCGGCAGCGAGCCGCCAACGGCAGAGTTTTTCTGCCAGACCTCAATTGAGGTCGACGCGACAAAAACAGTCAACAAGTGAGGGAAACACCCTATGAGAAGACTTAAGCGTGATCCGTTGGAAAGAGCATTTTTGCGCGGATATCAATATGGCGTTGGTGGCAAATCCCGTGAGCTTTGCCCATTTACTCTACCGTCGGTACGTCAAGCCTGGATCAACGGCTGGCGAGAAGGACGCGGCGACAACTGGGACGGTATGACCGGCACTGCGGGAATCCACAGACTCAACGAACTTCACGCCGTCGGCTGACACAGGGCACTTATTGCGACACGACAATCTGATTTCGTAACTACCTGATCACCATGCACGTCCTTCCCGGACGGCGGGCTACGGCCCAGGGGCTCCTTCGAGGAGCCCTTTTTTGTGCCTGCCGTTTATGTCCGATGATCAGCGCTTGGCGGCGATGGCGTCCACGGACTCACGAATCAGCGCCGGGCCCTTATAGATGAAGCCGGAGTAAATCTGCACCAGGCTTGCGCCGGCAGCGATCTTCTCGGCCGCATGCTTGCCTTCGGTGATACCGCCCGCCGCAATGATCGGCAGTTTGCCGCCCAGCTCGGACGCCAACACTTTCACGGTGTGGGTGCTTTTCTCACGCACCGGCGCACCGGACAGACCGCCCGCCTCGTCACCGTGCTCCATGCCTTCGACGCCTACACGGCTGAGGGTGGTGTTGGTGGCAATCACCGCGTCCATCCCGGTTTCGATCAGCGCTTGCGCCACTTGCGCGGTTTCTTCGTCGGTCATGTCCGGCGCGATCTTGATCGCCAGCGGTACATGTTTGCCGTGACGCAGGGCCAGTTCGGCGCGGCGCGTGGCCAGGTCCGCCAGCAATTGCTTGAGCGAATCGCCGAACTGCAGGCTGCGCAGGCCCGGGGTGTTCGGCGAACTGACGTTGACCGTGACGTAACTGGCGTGGGCGTAGACCTTGTCCAGGCAGATCAGGTAGTCATCCACTGCGCGCTCGACCGGGGTGTCGAAGTTCTTGCCGATGTTGATCCCCAGCACGCCCTTGTATTTGGCCGCCGCCACACGCGCCAGCAGGTTATCCACGCCGAGGTTGTTGAACCCCATGCGATTGATGATCGCCTCGGCTTCCGGCAGGCGGAAGATCCGTGGTTTCGGGTTGCCCGGCTGCGGACGCGGAGTCACGGTGCCGATTTCGACAAAACCGAAACCCAGCTGCGCGAAGCCGTCGATGGCTGCGCCGTTCTTGTCCAGACCGGCCGCCAGACCCACCGGGTTCGGGAACTGCAGGCCCATGACATTGACCGGCAGCGACGCCGGCGCCTTGCACAACAAGCCGTTGAGGCCCAAACGCCCGCCCGCGCCGATCAGATCCAGCGACAGATCGTGGGAGGTTTCCGGGGAAAGTTTGAACAACAGCTGACGGGCCAGGGTGTACATGGGCGGCTATGACTCGGGCGGCGAAAAGAGGCGGCGATTATAGCCGGGCATCGCCCCGCCGCGCGAGGCGCATGGGTAAATCCGTGCGCATGGCATATGCCTTGCACCTTCCTCGGCATCAGCCCGCAGGCCAATGGTGGTGTGCAGGCAAGGACAATGGCGTCGTCTCTCGGTTTTGCGCGGGCAAAGCCTCGGACGACGTTTTTTTTGAAGGTGGTTTTTCATGACTCAAACCTCCGTCGGGCCATTGGCCTGGGTCAACGGCAGCGATGCCCCGGAAAAAAGCGCAATCAACCTGGGTTTCATGGCCCTGAGCGACTGCGCCTCGGTGGTGGTCGCCGCCACGCAGGGCTTTGCCCAGCCTTACGGCCTGACCCTGAATCTCAAGCGCCAGAACTCATGGGCCAACCTGCGGGACAATTTGATCAGCGGTGAACTCGACGCCGCACACAGCCTGTACGGTCTGATCTACGCGGTCCACCTGGGTATCGGTGGCATCGCGCCGACCGACATGGCGGTGCTGATGGGGCTGAACCAGAACGGCCAGAGCCTCAACCTGTCCCACGGCTTGCAGGGGCTGGGTGTGACCGGTCCTGAGGCGCTGGACCGTCATGTGCACCAAACCCGCGCAAGGCTGACCTTTGCCCAGACCTTCCCCACCGGCACCCATGCCATGTGGCTTTATTACTGGCTGGCGAGCCAGGGGATTCATCCATTGCAGGATGTCGACAGCGTGGTGGTGCCGCCGCCGCAAATGGTCGCGCACCTGCAAGCCGGTCGCATCGACGGTTTCTGCGTTGGTGAGCCGTGGGCAGCCAGCGCCGTACAGCAAAATCTCGGGTTCACCCTGGCGACCAGCCAGACTATCTGGCCCGACCATCCGGAAAAAGTCCTCGGCTGCACCCGCGCCTTCGTCGAGCAATACCCCAACACGGCCCGGGCGCTGGTGATGGCGATCCTCGAAGCCAGCCGTTTTATCGAAGAAAGCCCGGAAAACCGCCGCAGCACCGCGCACCTGCTCAGCGCCGCCGAGTACCTCGACGCCCCGGTTTCCTGCATCGAGCCGCGTTTTCTCGGAGACTACGACGACGGTCTGGGCAACCGCTGGCAGGATCCGCACGCACTGCGCTTTCACGGCGATGGCAAGGTGAATCTGCCGTACCTGTCAGATGGCATGTGGTTCATGACCCAGTTCCGCCGTTGGGGTTTGCTGCGTGACGACCCGGATTACCTCGCCGTCGCCCGTCAAGTGCAGCAACTGACGCTGTACCGCGACGCGGCCAGCACTGTCGGTGTGCCAGTTGGCACCGAGGATATGCGCAGCAGCCAGCTGATCGACGGCAAGGTCTGGGACGGCAGCGACCCGGCCGCTTACGCGCAAAGCTTCAAGCTGCACGCGTTGAGCAACAACGCCCCTCTGCTCGCCCACCGCTGACAGGAGACCGCGAACATGTTGCGCATTCTACTGATCAACGACACAGCGAAAAAAGTCGGGCGCCTTAAAGCTGCGCTGGCCGAGGCCGGTTTCGAGGTCATCGATGAGTCCGGCCTGACCATCGACCTGCCCGCACGCGTCGAAACGGTGCGCCCGGACGTGATCCTGATCGATACCGAGTCACCAAGCCGCGATGTGATGGAACAAGTGGTGCTGGTCAGCCGCGACCAGCCACGGCCGATCGTGATGTTCACCGACGAGCACGACCCCGGCGTGATGCGTCAGGCGATCAAGTCCGGGGTCAGTGCCTACATCGTCGAAGGCATTCACGCACAACGCTTGCAGCCGATTCTCGACGTGGCCATGGCCCGCTTCGAAAGCGACCAGGCACTGCGCGCCCAACTTCAGGCCCGCGACCAGCAACTGGCCGAGCGCAAACGCATCGAACTGGCCAAAGGGCTGCTGATGAAAATGAAGGAGTGCAACGAAGAAGAGGCCTACACCCTGATGCGCCGCCAGGCCATGAGCCGCCAGCAGAAACTGATTCAGGTGGCGGAGCAGATCATTGCCATGAGCGAGTTGCTTGGCTGAGCTGGCACAGATCTCGCTAAGCAATCGCTACAGGTAACCAACGGCGGTTGCCCCACCCACGACAAAGACGTCGCTCACCCTCGTTGCCCACTTTCGGCGATCCGGGTAGCGGCGTTTTTGCGTTTTGGCCCCATTGACCGGGGCCGGTGGTGCGGCCGTGGCGGCGCCCCACTGTGCTGGTTCTGACTCCTTCTCGAGATTCTCTACCGCTGAGGTGCGCGATGAATAAAAGCTTCTGGAAATCCGGCCACACCCCGACTCTGTTCGCGGCCTTCCTGTATTTCGACCTGAGCTTCATGGTCTGGTACCTGCTCGGCCCGCTGGCGGTGCAGATTGCCGCCGACCTGCACCTGACGACCCAGCAGCGCGGCCTCGTGGTGGCCACGCCGATTCTGGCCGGCGCCGTGCTGCGCTTTGCGATGGGCATGCTTGCCGATCGCCTGTCGCCGAAAACCGCCGGGCTGATTGGTCAGGTGATCGTGATCTGCGCGCTGTTCGGCGCCTGGAAACTCGGTATCCACAGTTACGAACAGGCGCTTCTGCTTGGCTTGTTCCTCGGCATGGCCGGCGCTTCGTTTGCCGTGGCGCTGCCGCTGGCCTCGCAGTGGTATCCGCCGGAGCATCAGGGCAAGGCGATGGGGATTGCCGGGGCCGGCAATTCCGGGACCGTGTTCGCGGCGTTGATTGCCCCGGTTTTGGCGGCGGCGTTCGGCTGGAGCAATGTATTCGGTTTCGCCCTGATCCCGCTGATCCTGACCCTGGTGCTGTTTGCCTGGCTGGCGAAAAACGCACCGGAGCGACCAAAAGCCAAATCCATGGCCGACTACTTCAAAGCCCTGGGCGACCGCGACAGTTGGTGGTTCATGTTTTTCTACAGCGTCACCTTCGGCGGCTTCATCGGCCTGGCCAGCGCCCTGCCCGGTTACTTCAACGATCAATACGGTTTGAGCCCGGTGACCGCCGGTTATTACACCGCGGCCTGTGTGTTCGGCGGCAGCCTGATGCGCCCGCTGGGCGGCGCGCTGGCTGACCGTTTCGGCGGGATTCGCACGTTGCTGGCGATGTATACGGTGGCGGCGGTCTGCATCGCGGCCGTCGGCTTCAATCTGCCCAGTTCCTATGCGGCGCTGGCACTTTTCGTCTGCACCATGCTCGGTCTCGGCGCAGGTAATGGCGCGGTGTTCCAACTGGTGCCTCAGCGTTTTCGCCGCGAGATCGGTGTGATGACTGGCCTGATCGGAATGGCCGGCGGCATCGGCGGTTTCGCTTTGGCAGCAGGCATGGGAGCTATCAAACAGAGCACCGGCAGCTATCAACTGGCGCTGTGGTTGTTCGCCAGCCTGGGTGTGTTGGCGTGGTTCGGTCTGCACGGGGTCAAACGTCGCTGGAGAACCACTTGGGGTTCGGCGGCCGTGACCGCTGCCCGGGTCTGAGGCCCGAATGGCTCTGCAACTGAGCTTTGCCGAAGCCAGCGCCACCGGCCCCCGCGTGGAAAACCAGGATGCCTTGCGCCTGGTGACTCCGGCCCCGGCGCTGGCTGCCAGCAAGGGGTTTCTGTTCGCCATCGCCGACGGCGTCAGCCAGTGCGCCGATGGCGGTCTGGCGGCGCGTTCGACCTTGCAGGCACTGGCGCTGGACTACTACGCCACCCCGGAAACCTGGAGCGTGGCCCAGGCCCTCGATCGTCTGCTGCTCGCGCAAAACCGCTGGTTGCAGGTCAACGGTGGCGGCCAGCCGCTGCTCACTACGGTCAGTGCGCTGGTCCTGCGGGGCCGGCAATTTACCCTGGCGCATGTCGGTGATTGCCGGGTCTATCGCTGGCACAACGAGACCTTGCAGCGGATCAGCGAGGATCACGTCTGGGATCAACCGGGCATGCAGCATGTGCTCAAGCGCGCACTGGGGCTGGATCAGCATCTGGTGCTGGATTTTCTCGACGGTGAACTGTGTGAGGACGAATGTTTCGTGCTGCTCAGTGATGGCGTGTGGGCGTCGCTCGGCGATACTGCTATCGCCGGGATTCTCCGCGATCAACCGGACCTGCAAAGTGCCGCGCAAACTCTGGTCAACGCCGCGCATCTGGCCGGCAGTCAGGACAATGCCAGTGCCTTATTGGTGCGCGTGGATGCCGTCGGCGAGGCCAGCCTTGGCGATGCGCTGATTCATTTGCAGCAGTGGCCGCTGCCCCCGCCGCTGAAACCGGGTCAGGCATTCGAAGGCTGGCAGGTACAAGGGATCGTCGGTCAGAGCCAGCAATCATTGCTGTATCGCGTGCTCGATGGCCAGGGCCAAGCCTGGCTTTTGAAAACGTTGCCTGCACAACTGGCAGACGATGCCCAGGCCGGTCAAGCCTTGCTGGCGGAGGAGTGGTTTCTCAAACGCGTCGCCGGGCGGCACTTTCCCGAAGTCCATAGCGCCGGTCAGCGTCAGCATTTGTACTACGTGATGCGTGAATATTCAGGGACGACCCTGGCTCAGCTATTCGAACAAAGCGGCCCTCTGCCACTGGCCCAGTGGCAGGATCTGGCCGAACGCCTGTTGCGGGCTATCGGCCTGTTGCATCGACGGCAGATCCTGCACCGCGACATCAAACCGGAAAACCTGCACCTGGGGGACGACGGCGAGTTGCGTCTGCTGGATTTCGGTCTGGCGTATTGCCCCGGTCTGTCGCAGGACGCCCCGTCGACCCTCCCCGGAACCCCGAGCTTTATCGCGCCGGAAGCCTTTCAGGGCGCAGTACCCAGCGCACAACAGGATCTGTATGCGGTGGGCGTGACCTTGTATTTCTTGCTCACCGGACATTTTCCCTACGGCGAGATCGAAGCCTTCCAGCGCCCGCGTTTCGGGGTGCCGGTCAGCGCCGGTCGCTATCGCCCGGATCTGCCGGAGTGGCTGGCGCAGTGTCTGGAACGCGGTGTGGCGGCCGATCCATTGCAACGGTATGAAACCGCCGAGGAATGGCTGCTGATTCTGGAGCAAGGTGAACGCCGCAGCCTGAATGTACGCCCTCGTCCCTTGCTCGAACGGGAACCGCTGAAGGTCTGGCGGACATTGGCGTTACTGGCGCTGCTGGGCAACCTGGTGCTGCTGTTCCTGTTGTTTCATGGCTGACTTGTCGCTCCATTAACGGGCAAGCCGCATCCAATCGGTGCAAAAACCACGATGACTCTCTGGCCAATGCCCGCGCCACATCAATGAATTCAAGGCTCAGCGCGACTTGGCACAACCACTGCATTACCGCTTTCAACTGACATAAAGCCCGACCTTCAACGACGAAGACCAGGCTTCCCGAGAGAACGGGACAAGGACAAAGGCGTCCTCGCTAGGTAACTGGCGGGACGCCTTTTTTGTTTGCGCCATTTTTGTCGAGCAAGGCCTGACTGCCCACAAGAGGCAAGCCCGAAGCTCCCCGGAGAACCTGATGAAAAAACTCAAACTGGTGATGATCGGCAATGGCATGGCCGGGGTCCGTACCCTGGAAGAATTGCTCAAGCTGAGCAACGAGCTGTACGACATCACGGTCTTCGGCGCCGAACCCCACACCAACTACAACCGTATCCTGTTGTCACCGGTACTGGCCGGCGAACAGACCTTCGAAGAGATCGTGCTCAACGATCTCGACTGGTATCTGCAAAACAACATCAAGTTGCTGCTCAACCGCAAAGTGGTCGAGATCGACCGGGTCAAACGCCGGGTGATCGCCGAGGACGGCACCGAGGCCGAATACGATCGCCTGCTGATCGCCACCGGTTCAACCCCGTTCATCCTGCCGATCCCCGGCAACACCTTGCAGGGCGTGATCGGTTACCGTGACATCGCCGACACCCAAGCCATGATCGACACCGCCAAGACCCACAAGCACGCCGTGGTGATCGGCGGCGGCCTACTCGGTCTCGAAGCAGCCAACGGCCTGATGCTGCGCGGCATGCACGTCACCGTGGTGCACCTCGGTGAATGGCTGCTGGAACGGCAATTGGACAAGACCAGCGGCCAGCTCCTGCAAACCGCCCTCGAATCCCGTGGCCTGCACTTTCGCCTGTGCGAACAGACCCAGGCCCTGCACGACGCCGGCAACGGCCGGGTCGGCTCGGTGCAATTCAAGAACGGCGACATCATTCCTGCCGATCTCGTCGTCATGGCCGCCGGCATCCGCCCCAATACCGAACTGGCGGAAAAGGCCGGCATCCCGTGCAATCGCGGGATTCTGGTCAACGACACCCTGCAGACCTACGACCCGCGCATCTATGCCATCGGCGAATGCGCCAGCCACCGTGGCATCGCCTACGGCTTGGTTGCACCGCTGTTCGAACAGGCCAAGGTCTGCGCCAACCACCTGGCGCAACTGGGTTTCGCCCGCTATCAGGGTTCGGTGACGTCGACCAAACTGAAGGTCACCGGCATCGACCTGTTTTCCGCTGGCGACTTCATGGGCGGCGAAGGCACCGAGACCATCACCCTCTCCGACCCGATCGGCGGGGTGTACAAAAAACTGGTGATCAAGGATGACGTTCTGGTCGGTGCCTGTCTGTACGGCGATACGGCAGATGGCGGTTGGTATTTCCGGCAGATTCGTGAGAATCACGCCATCGGAGAGATCCGCGATCACTTGATGTTTGGCGAAAACGCCTTGGGCGACGTAGGACATCAAGGCCAGGACAAAGCCATGAGCATGGCCGACAACGCCGAAGTCTGCGGCTGCAACGGCGTGTGCAAAGGCACCATCGTCAAGGCCATTCAGGAACATGGCCTGTTCAGCGTCGACGAAGTGAAGAAACACACCAAGGCTGCGAGCTCCTGCGGCTCCTGTGCCGGACTGGTCGAGCAGATCCTGATCAACACCGTCGGCGGCGCGGCAGACGTCAAACCGAAAAGCGAAAAAGCCATCTGCGGTTGCAGTGATCTCAACCATGGCCAGATCCGTCAGGCCATTCGCGAACAGCATTTGCTGACCATCGCCGGCACCATGAGCTACCTCAACTGGCGCACCCCGAACGGCTGCGCCACCTGCCGCCCGGCCCTCAACTATTACCTGATTTCCACCTGGCCCGGCGAAGCCAAGGATGATCCGCAGTCGCGCCTGATCAACGAGCGGGCCCACGCCAACATCCAGAAGGACGGCACCTACTCGGTCGTGCCGAGGATGTGGGGCGGCGTGACCAACCCGTCGGAACTGCGACGGATCGCCGACGTGGCGGACAAATACCAGGTGCCGATGGTCAAGGTTACCGGCGGCCAGCGCATCGACCTGTTGGGGATCAAGAAGCAGGACCTGCCCGGTGTGTGGAAAGACCTCGACATGCCGTCCGGCCACGCCTACGGCAAATCCATCCGCACCGTGAAGACCTGCGTCGGCAGCGAGTTCTGCCGCTTCGGCACGCAGAATTCGACTCAGTTGGGCATCGACCTCGAACACGACCTGTTCAACATGTGGTCGCCGCACAAAGTGAAACTGGCAGTCTCCGGATGCCCACGCAACTGTTCGGAAGCGGGGATCAAGGACGTAGGAATCATCGGCGTCGATTCCGGATGGGAGATGTACATCGGTGGCAACGGCGGGATCAAGACCGAAGTCGCCGAGTTCTTCGTCAAGCTCAAGACCGCCGAGGAAGTGCGCGAATACAACGGCGCGTTCCTGCAGCTGTACCGCGAGGAAGCCTTCTACCTCGAACGCACCGTGCACTACCTGCAACGGGTCGGCATGGAGCACATCAAGAAAGCCGTGCTGGAAGATCCCGAGCGCCGCAAGGCCCTGAACGAACGCCTGCAATTCTCCCTGTCGTTCGAACAGGACCCGTGGAAAGAGCGCCTCGCCCAGCCGCAACTGAAGAAAGAGTTCGACGTGATCCCCGTGAAAAACCTGGAGGTGCCGGCATGAACTGGCTCGATATCTGTGCCCTGGAAGAGATCAACGCCCTCGGTTCGCGGATCATCGCCGGGCCCAAAGGTGACATTGCGATCTTTCGCACAAGCGATGACGAAGTTTTCGCACTCGACGACCGCTGCCCGCACAAGGGCGGCCCGTTGTCCCAGGGCCTGATCTACGGCAAGCGCGTGGCCTGCCCGCTGCACAACTGGCAGATCGACCTGCAATCCGGCGAAGCCCAGGCACCGGACGTTGGTTGCGCGCACCATCACCCGGCCCGGGTCGAAAACGGACGCGTGCAACTGGCCCTGCGGGACGCCGTCTGATGAACCGCCAGACGACCGCCTCGACCTGCTGCTATTGCGGGGTCGGCTGCGGCGTGCTGATCGAGCATGACGGCGAGCGCATTCTCGGCGTCAGCGGCGATCCGGCGCACCCTGCCAACTTCGGCAAACTGTGCAGCAAAGGCTCGACCCTGCACCTGACCGGCGATCTGGCGGCACGGGCGTTGTACCCGGAATTGCGCCTGGGCAAAGGCCTGGTGCGTAGCCGCTGCGATTGGGACACCGCGCTGGAACACGCCGCCAATGTGTTCGCCAACACCATCGCCGAACATGGCCCGGACAGCGTGGCGTTCTACATCTCCGGGCAGTTGCTGACCGAGGATTACTACGCCTTCAACAAACTGGCGCGGGCGCTGGTCGGCACCAACAACATCGACAGTAATTCACGGCTGTGCATGTCCTCGGCAGTGGTCGGTTACAAGCGCAGCCTCGGCGCCGACGCACCGCCGTGCAGCTATGAAGATCTGGAGCTGAGCGATTGCGTGATGATCGTCGGCAGTAACATGGCCTACGCCCACCCGGTACTTTTTCGTCGGCTCGAAGAGGCCAAATCCCGCCGCCCGCAGATGAAAGTCATCGTCATCGACCCTCGGCGTACCGACACTTGCGACCTTGCCGACCTGCATCTGGCAATTCTGCCGGGCACCGATGTCGCGTTGTTCCATGGGATTTTGCATTTGCTGTTGTGGGAAGACTGGATCGACCGCGACTTCATCCAGACTCACACCGAAGGCCTCGCCGAGCTGAAAAGCCTGGTGCGCGATTACACGCCGGCCATGGTTTCGCAGTTGTGCGGGATCAGTGTCGAGCAGTTGCAGCAATGCGCCGAATGGATCGGTACCGCGCCGAGTTTCCTGTCGCTGTGGTGCATGGGCCTGAATCAGTCCTCCGCCGGTAGCGCGAAGAACAGCGCGCTGATCAATCTGCACCTGGCCACCGGGCAAATCGGCCGGCCCGGCGCAGGGCCTTTCTCCTTGACCGGTCAGCCGAATGCAATGGGCGGGCGGGAAACCGGAAGCCTCTCCAACCTGTTGCCCGGTCATCGTGAGGCTGCCAATCCGGAGCATCGCGCAGAAGTGGCGGCGTATTGGGGCGTGGATTCGCTGCCGGAAAACACTGGTCTCAGCGCCATCGAATTGTTCGAGCAAGTGCGCAGCGGCAAGATCAAGGCGCTGTGGATTGCCTGCACCAACCCGGCGCAATCGATGCCAGACCAGAACGCTGTACTGGCTGCGCTGGAGGCTTGTCCATTCGTGGTGTTGCAGGAGGCGTTTCGCACCACTGAAACCGCAGCGTTTGCCGATCTGCTGCTGCCAGCGGCCAGTTGGGGCGAGAAGGAAGGCTCGGTGACCAACTCCGAGCGGCGCATTTCCCACGTCCGCAAAGCCATTGCCGCACCGGGTGAAGCGCGACCGGACTGGGCGATCACAGTGGATTTCGCACAACGTCTGGAGAAACGTCTGCGCCCGCAACAGCCGAGCCTGTTTGCGTTCGATCGCCCCGCTCAGTTGTTTGATGAATTCAAATCGCTGACCCGTGACCGCGATCTGGATTTGTCCGGCATCAGCCATGAATTGCTCGATGAAATCGGCCCACAACAATGGCCGTTTCCTCAGGGCGCCCGGCAAGGTACGCCACGGCTGTACTGCGACGGCATATTTCCTACGTCCAGTGGTCGCGCGCAATTCGTTGCCGATCCCTATCGCGCGGCAAAAGAGCAACGCGACGCGCGTTTTCCACTGACCCTGATCACCGGCCGTCTGCGCGATCAATGGCACGGTATGAGCCGCACCGGCACGGCGGCGCAGTTGTTCGGGCATGTCAGCGAAGCCTTACTGAGCCTGCACCCGGACGAATTACGCCGGCACCGTTTGCAGCCGGGGGATCTGGTGAATTTGAAGAGTCGCCGGGGAGCGCTGATCGTGGCGGTCGCCAGCGATGACAGTGTGCGTCCGGGCCAGGCCTTTTTGCCGATGCACTGGGGCGATCGCTTTCTCAAGGGAGGCGTGAACTGCCTGACCCTGCCCGCCTTCGATCCCTTGTCGAAACAACCGGAACTCAAGCACAGCGGGGTACGCCTAGAGCCGGTGAATCTGCCCTGGCGGCTTTTCGCACTGATCGAGGGTGATGTTCAACGGCACTTTGAGGCGCTTCGACCGCTGTGTGAGGCGTTTTCCTACGTCAGCCTCAGCCTTGTCGGTCGCGAGCGTCCGGCGTTGCTGATACGCGCTGCCAGCGCTGCCGCACCCGATCCGCAATTGCTGCGTGAAATCGATCAATGCCTGGCCCTGATCGACGGCCCGGTACTGGCCTATGACGATCCGCGCCGGGCCATCGGCAAACGGGTACGCATCGAGAGCGGGCGAATCACGGCCATCCGCCTCGCCGGCGAAACCCTCGCCCAGCATTGGCTGCAAGGCTTGTGGCTGGAGGGCCGCGCAGACGAACAACTGCGGCGCTGGCTGTTGGCGCCGATGAGTGCGCCGCCGGGCAATGCCGGTGTGCAGAGCGTTACCGACAAGACCTTGTGCAATTGCAAGAACGTCAGCCACAGCGCGGTCTGCGCCGGCATTCGAGAAGGTCTGGATTTGCAGGGTTTGAAAAACACACTGGGCTGCGGCACGCAATGCGGCTCCTGCGTCCCGGAAATCAAGCGTTTGCTGGCCGTCGAAACGCGATCGGTCGCCGTCATCTGAAGAGGAAAACACCATGAACGCAAAAGTCTGGCTGGTGGGCGCAGGTCCCGGCGATCCTGAACTGCTGACGCTCAAAGCCGTGCGTGCCTTGCGCGAAGCGGATGTGGTGCTGATCGACGATCTGGTCAACGACGCGGTGCTGGAGCACTGCCCGGCTGCGCGGATCATTGCCGTAGGCAAGCGCGGCGGCTGTCGTTCGACGCCCCAGGCATTCATTCATCGGCTGATGCTGCGTTATGCGCGCCAGGGCAAATGCGTGGTTCGCCTCAAGGGTGGTGATCCCTGCATCTTCGGCCGTGGCGGTGAGGAAGCGCGGTGGTTGCGTGAACACGGTATTGAAGTGGAGCTGGTCAATGGCATCACCGCCGGGCTGGCCGGGGCGACTCAATGCGATATTCCGCTGACGTTACGCGGCGTGGCGCGGGGCGTAACGCTGGTTACCGCGCACACTCAGGATGACAGCCAGTTGAATTGGCGAGCCTTGGCGCAGGGCGGGACGACGCTGGTGATTTACATGGGGGTGGCGAAGCTCGGCGAGATTCGCGAGCAACTGCTGGCGGGCGGTATGGCGTCGGATACGCCGGTGGCGATGATCGAGAATGCCTCGTTGCCAGAGCAACGCGAATGTCGCAGTGATCTGACAGCGATGGAAGACGATGCCCTTGGTTTCCAGCTCAAGAGCCCTGCGATTCTGCTGATCGGCGCCGTCGCCGCCGCTGCAACCCGGCTCGATTCGATTGGCTGGGCAGCCGATCGACTGGCCTGACAATCCCCGGTTTCACCAAATCGCAGACAAAGAAAAGCCCGGCATAAGCCGGGCTTTTCTCAAAGCAGCGAGCTAATTACTTAGCTTGAGCTTCAACCTGAGCTTCTACGCGACGGTTAACGGCGCGGCCAGCTTCGGTTTTGTTGTCAGCAACTGGACGGGTTTCGCCGTAGCCAATCGACTGAACGCGGGACGATTCAACACCGTACTGGTTAACCAGAACTTGCTTAACGGCGTTTGCACGACGCTCGGACAGTTTCTGGTTGTAAGCGTCAGGACCGACGGAGTCAGTGTGACCTTCAACAGTGGTGTGAGTCGATGGGTACTGCTTCATGAAGTCAGCCAGGTTCTTGATGTCAGCGTAGCTGTTTGGCTTGACGACCGACTTGTCGAAGTCGAACTTCACGTCCAGCTCTACACGAACAACTTCAGCAACTGCCGGGCAGCCATCAGCGTCAACAGTTACGTTGGCTGGGGTGTTCGGGCACTTGTCAACGTTGTCGCAAACGCCATCGTTGTCGCTGTCGGAGCAGACTTCAGCTGGAGCTGGAACTGGAGCAGCAGCAGGCTTGTTGCCGCCACCGAAGTTCACGCCCAGACCGATTACTGGAGCGTAGTTCCAGCGACCGTTGTCCAGTTTGTAGTCAGCGTCTACACCAGCACGGGCGTAGAAGTTTTCAGCGAAGTAGTACTTAACGCCAGCGCCAGCGTTCAGGTAGGTCGACTGGTCGCGACCGGTGTGGCCGTCAGCGGCTACGTTGGTCAGGCTGCCGTGCTTCACACCGCCAGCAACGTAAGGACGCAGAGCGTCACCAGCGTTGTTGAAGTGGTACTGAGCGATCAGGCCGAAGTTGTCGCCATCCAGCTTCTGGCTGCCAGTGCCGTCGTTCGAACGGGTGTGGTTGTTCTTGTCGTAGGTGAAGTTCAACGACACGTCGTCGGTCAAGAAGTAACCGATAGAGGCGCCTGGGTTGAAGCCGTCTTCGACATGGTTAACGCTGTCGTTGTACTGCTTCTTGTAGAACAGTTCGCCTTCAACTGCGCCTTGGCCTTGTGCCAGTGCGCCGAACGAAGTAGCGGCAATCAAAGAACCAATGGCCAAGCCCAAGGTGTTTTTCAGTTTCATCCGTTAAATCCCCATCTGGTGATTGTGAAGCAGTCCCGCAAACCGGGGGACAACTCGGCGGCAAGTCTATCAGAACTTGCCTACACGTAAGAGATATTTGCGCCGAACTAAGTTTCAGCAATGCCTGCAAATTTCTCACGCAATTTATCTAGAGCACGTTTGTACCGCATTTTTGTAGCACTCAAACCCATGTGCATGATGTCTGCGATCTCCTGAAATTCCAGCTCTGCGACAAAACGTAGCACCAGAATTTCACGGTCAATCGGGTTCACATACACCAGCCAGCGATCAAGCCCGCCCTTCTCCTCGGGTTTCGGCGCCTTTTCTTCGGACGCTTCCTCGAGGGGGTCAAGACTCAGTGCGTCCATCAAGCGACGCTTTCGCCGTTCCTTCCGATACTGCGTGATGCATTCGTTGTAAGTGATGCTATATAGCCATGTCTTGAACTTCGATTTCCCCTCGAAGTTCTTCAGGCCGTACAGCACCTTCAGCATCACTTCCTGACAGACATCGTCTGCGTCGCGATCGTTCCCAAGATACCGCGCACAAACGTTAAATAGTGTTCGCTGGTAACGCCGCATCAGTTCTTCATAGGCGCGCGTCACGTGAAACAGCTCGGTATGCGAGCGCGCGACCAACTCCTCGTCAGAGAGCTCGCGGGGGTCGTAGCGCGTGGATAGCGTTTGGGCTTTATTCAAAACAAGTCGTGCCGACAGTCAGGTCAATGTCCACCGCTGCCAGCATCAGCTGGCATTTTGCGGCGGCATACATTAGCAGGGTTTGCCGGGTTAGCGGCTACTCACATGCTGTTCCAGCAGGATCCGATTGGAGAGTGAGACTAGCTCACCCTCATCGGTCAGCAATGTGGTTTTAACCGTGCCGATCTCTTCGATCTGGCCTTCGACCTCGCCAACACGCACTTGTTGCCCAACCTGATACAACTCACGCACATAGATTCCCGCAAGAATCTGACCGGCAATTTCCCGGCTTCCCAGGCCCATGGCCAGCGCAACCGCCAGACCAACGGTAATCAATACGATAACGATCACATGGTTCAGCAGGTCGGTCTTGACCTCGAGCTGACTGATCGCGACCGAGATACTGATGATGATCACCAGGCCCTGGGCAATTCGCCCAAGTCCTGAAGCGTAGTCCAGACCAACGCCTTCTGCCGCACCGCGTACCAGACCGTTGGCCAGTTGCGCCAGCAATACACCCACCAGCAGTACCAACGCGGCGCCAAAAACTTTCGGCACATACAGCGCCAACATGTCCAGCGTAGCTGAAACTCGCTCAAGCCCGAGAGATTCTGCCGCAGAAACCAGGAAAATCAACAAAACGAACCAATAGACGATTTTTCCGATCAGGGTCGAGATCGGCACTTGCAGTCCCGCACGGGACATCAATTTGGTCAGGCCGGTGCCGCCCATCAGGCGGTCAAGGCCGAGTTTAGCGAGCAACTTGGACAGCAAGGTGTCCAGCAACTTGGCCACGACGAAGCCCAACAGCAGCACCACCAGTGCGCCGAACAGGTTCGGGATGAAATTAGCGACTTTGGTCCACAACGCAGTCATTGCCGTGACGAGGCTCTGAGTCCAGAGATCAAGTTCCATATTCAATCAGCCTTATCAGCAGTGCGAGCGTTAGGTTTACGGAGACGGGAAACCGGCGCGACATGAGCCGAGCCGTTGTTCAGGGCGATCATCAGCGCGGGCAGCCAGCGGCCCAGCAGGCTGAACAGATCACCGGCGCCGACCTGGCGGTTGGCGGTTTTGAGTACGCGCCCCAGGCAGGCATCGTCGTCGCGGCCGGACGGCGAGGCGTTGAGCATGTCGCGCAAAGACTGTTCAAACGGATCGTGCATACGCACCTCTCGTGATGTCTGTGAAAGACGCGGGCAAATTTGGTCGGGTCACATGGCGCATCGTCATACCCAGCGCAAACGGCGGAACAACCACCATTGTCCGAGCGCCACCGAGACCATCAGCAGGCACGCCACAAGGAATCCGTAGGGGCTCCCGGAAAGCGGAATTCCGCCGACATTGATCCCCAGCAGGCCGGTGAGAAAACTCATCGGCAAAAATATCCCGGTGATGATTCCGAAGCGGTACATGGTGCGATTCATGCGCACGCTCAAACGCCGGTCTTCGGTGTCCAGCACAAGCCCCACGCGCTCTCGGGTCAATTCGAGCTCTTCGAGATAGCGGGTCAGGCTGTTGTTCAATTCGTTCCAGTAGTCGGCGTCGTCATCGACGAACCAAGGCAGTTTTATCCGCGTCAGCTGTCCGAAAATATCCCGCTGCGGCGCAAGAAAACGCTTCAGCCCGGCCGCCCGGCGACGGATGTGCAAAATGGCACCGTGCTCGGGAGTATACCGTTCGTCGGCATCCAGCTTTTCTTCCTCTTCATCGACCACTTCCGAGAGGCAAGTGACCAGATCCTGCACCTTGTTGGTGAGGTATTGGGCGAGATAGAGAATGAGTTCGGACGAGGTTTTCGGGCCTTTGCCCTCACCCAGCATCGCCAACAGTTCATCGGTGGCGCGCAAGGGGCGCAGACGCAGGGAAATCACACGCTGGGCCGAAGCGAAAATTCGTACCGAGACCATATCTTCCGGCTCGGCACCCGGATTGAGGTTGACCCCGCGCAGAAACAGCAGCAATTCGGAATCGGGCAGCGGCAACAGCCGTGGACGTGTGTTCTCTTCCAGCAGCAGATCGCAGGTGAATTCGTTGAGTCCACTGGATTTGCGCAGCCAGGTCTGGGTCTGCGGGTGACTGCGATCCCAGTGCAGCCACAGGCTTTCGTGTGCCTGCAACTGCAAACTGTCGAGATCAGTCCGGGCTATCGAACGCGCACCGCCTTTACCGTCCAGCACCAGGGCATGCACCAACCCCCATTGCGCGTTTTCTTCCTCGAACATCCTCACCCCAGTGCTTACCGCGATTTTATTCAGGCATCTTCAGCGGGCTCGGCGAGATGATCACACCGTTGTTGTCCGCATAGATGTATTGACCCGGATGAAAGGTGACACCCGCAAACGTTACCGGCACGTTGAGGTCGCCGAGACCGCGTTTGTCGGTCTTCTTCGGGTGGCTGGCCAGCGCCTGAACGCCGAGATCGGTCTGGGCGATGACGTCCACATCACGGATGCAGCCGTAGATCACCAGCCCTTCCCAGCCGTTTTTCGAGGCTTTCTCGGCGATCATGTCGCCCAGCAGCGCGCAGCGCAGAGAACCACCACCATCGACCACCAACACTTTGCCGTTGCCCTTGAGTTCGGCTTGTTCCTTGACCAGCGAGTTGTCTTCGAAGCACTTGATGGTCACGATTTCGCCACCGAAGGAATCACGGCCGCCGAAATTGCTGAACATCGGTTCCAGCACCTGCACCAGCTCCGGATAGGCGTCGCACAGGTCAGGCGTGAGGTAATGGTTCATCGAATAACTCCTGTAACAAGGAAGACGATCAAGGATGTCGCACGCTTTTGAAACGAGATCCGGCGGTCGCTGTTTACCTTAGTTCATGCAATGGTCGCTGAGCGAACCTGAACACAAGCTGAAACGTAATAGCGAAACAGCCACCAAATGTGACCGGAACCGCCCAGTGCGTCATATCTTAGCCGCAAGCCGACTCGAACGAAATGCCCTTTTCAGAGCCTTCCGCTCATCCCGCCACCGCCAGATCCACCTTTTCGCCGAGTAATGGCGTGTGCTGGTCAGCCAACCAGCGCGCCACCAGCGGCCAGACTTCAGCCTGGGCAGTCTTGCTCACCAGCATCTCGACATGGCCGAAATTTTCGCTGAAGCCCTGCTCACGTCCCAGATTGATGAACTGCTTGTGCTCGGAGCCGATTTGCTCGAACAGCTTGCGGCAGGCCCAGGCCGGATCCTGATGATCGCCAGCCGCCGTCACCGCCAAAACCGGCACCTGAACATCGGCGAGCCCCGCCCACCAATCCTTGTCCTTGTCCCCGAAACGCCCGAACAGGCCGTACCAGCGCATGCTTTCCAGGGCCAGGCCAATCGGCTCGTCTTCCGGGCCGCGCTTGAGCCGCGAGCCCGACAACTGGGCAAAACGCTTGAGAATGAAGCGCCCGCTCCACTCCACCGGTGGAATTTTCAGCGGCCAGTATGTGCGGCTGACCTGCGTGCCGAAAAATGCCGCCGACGCCACCGCCGGCTCGCCCAGGTATTCGCCGCCCAGCGCTGCCGCCAGGGTAATGCCGCCCAGCGAATGGCCGATCCAGTGCGGCACCTGCCCGCTCTGCTCACGCACGAACGCGGCGATGGCCGGCAAATCGTAACGGGCGTAGTCGGCGACGCGATTGCGGCGATAGTCCTCGTTGCGCCGGGACATGCCGTGGCCGCGCATTTCCGGGATCCACACATCGAAACCCAGTCGGGTCAGATAGGCGCCCAGCCCCAAACCTTTCGGGGAAAACCAGAAGCGCCGGTTGGAGAAGCTGCCATGCAGCAAGATCACCGGCACACCGCGAATCGCCGGCTCATCGGCCATGCCGAGACGGGTCACCGCGATTTCCACGGACCAGTCGGGACTGTTGCCCGGTTTCAAACGGTAGACATCTTCGCTCAGATCGCCGCGTCGTTCGGCGCTGATCAGAGCGACAGGAAACAGGTTGCTGCTGCTTTGCATAATGCTCTTGCACAAAAAAGGGCGGCATCCAGAGGAGCCCGCCCTACTTGAATCCTGAAGCAGCCGGTCAATCACCGGCCGCTTCGCTCACTGATCAGGCCTGAGCCTGACCCTCAGCCAGGAAGAACCAGGTTTCCAGCACGGTGTCCGGGTTGAGCGACACGCTTTCAATGCCCTGTTCCATCAGCCACTTGGCCAGGTCCGGGTGGTCCGAAGGACCCTGACCGCAGATGCCGATGTACTTGCCAGCCTTGTTGCACGCGGCAATTGCGTTGGCCAGCAGTTTCTTGACCGCTGGATTACGCTCGTCGAACAGGTGCGCGATGATCCCGGAATCACGGTCCAGACCCAGTGTCAGTTGAGTCAGGTCGTTGGAACCGATCGAGAAACCGTCGAAAAATTCGAGGAATTCTTCAGCGAGAATCGCGTTGGACGGCAGTTCGCACATCATGATCACGCGCAGGCCGTTGTCGCCGCGCTTCAAGCCGTTTTCGGCCAGCAGATCGACCACCTGGCTGGCTTCGCCCAGGGTACGCACGAACGGCACCATGATTTCGACGTTGGTCAGGCCCATCTCGTTGCGCACGCGTTTCAGCGCACGGCACTCGAGTTCGAAGCAGTCACGGAATGATTCGCTGATGTAACGCGAAGCCCCACGGAAGCCCAGCATCGGGTTTTCTTCTTCCGGCTCGTACAGTTTGCCGCCGATCAGGTTGGCGTATTCGTTGGACTTGAAGTCCGACAGACGCACGATGACCTTCTTCGGTGCGAACGCAGCCGCCAGGGTGCTGATGCCTTCAACCAGTTTTTCGACATAGAAGCCGACCGGATCGTCGTAACCTGCGATGCGCTTGTCGACGCTGTCCTTGATTTCCTGCGGCAGGCCTTCGTAATTCAACAGCGCTTTCGGGTGCACGCCGATCATGCGATTGATGATGAATTCCAGACGGGCAAGGCCCACACCGGCGTTCGGCAGCTGCGCGAAATCGAAGGCGCGGTCCGGGTTGCCGACGTTCATCATGATCTTGAACGGCAGCTCCGGCATGGCGTCCACGGAGTTCTTCTTGATGTCGAAGCCCAGTTCGCCTTCGAAGATGTAACCGGTATCGCCTTCGGCGCAGGACACGGTCACGCCCTGGCCATCCTTCAGCAGTTGGGTGGCGTTGCCGCAACCGACCACTGCCGGAATACCCAGCTCACGGGCGATGATCGCCGCGTGGCAGGTACGGCCGCCACGGTTGGTGACGATGGCGCTGGCGCGCTTCATGACCGGTTCCCAGTCCGGGTCGGTCATGTCGGAGACCAGCACGTCGCCAGGCTGGACTTTGTCCATTTCCGACACGTCGCGGATGATCCGCACCTTGCCCGCACCGATGCGCTGACCGATGGCACGACCTTCCACCAGCACGGTGCCGGTTTCTTTCAGCAGGTAACGTTCCATGACGTTGGCCTGGGTACGGCTCTTCACGGTTTCCGGACGGGCCTGCACGATGTACAGCTTGCCGTCATCACCGTCCTTGGCCCACTCGATGTCCATCGGGCAGCCGTAGTGCTTCTCGATGATCATCGCCTGTTTGGCCAGTTCGCTGACTTCAGCGTCGGTCAGGCAGAAACGTGCACGGTCGGCCTTGTCGACATCGACGGTCTTCACGGAACGACCGGCCTTGGCCTCGTCGCCGTAGATCATCTTGATGGCCTTGCTGCCCAGGTTGCGACGCAGGATCGCCGGACGACCGGCCTCCAGCGTGCCCTTGTGAACATAGAATTCGTCCGGGTTCACCGCGCCTTGTACGACGGTTTCGCCCAGGCCGTAGGCGCCGGTGATGAACACCACGTCACGGAAGCCGGATTCGGTATCGAGGGTGAACATCACGCCGGCGGTGCCGGTTTCCGAACGCACCATGCGCTGCACGCCAGCCGACAGGGCGACCAGCTTGTGGTCGAAGCCCTGGTGCACGCGGTAGGAAATGGCACGGTCGTTGAACAGGGACGCGAACACTTCCTTGGCCGCGCGAATGACGTTTTCAACGCCACGGATGTTCAGGAAGGTTTCCTGCTGACCGGCGAACGAAGCGTCCGGCAAGTCTTCGGCGGTGGCGGAGGAACGTACTGCCACGGCCACGTCAGGATTGCCGGCCGACAGCGCGGCGAACGCGGTGCGGATCTCGGTGTTCAGTTTTTCAGGGAATTCGGCTTCCATGATCCATTGGCGGATCTGGGCACCAGTCTTGGCCAGGGCATTGACGTCATCGACGTCCAGCGCATCGAGGGCCTTGTGGATCTGATCGTTCAGACCGCTCAGTTCCAGGAAGTCGCGATAGGCCTGCGCCGTGGTGGCGAAGCCGCCGGGGACCGAAACACCGGCACCGGCCAGGTTACTGATCATCTCGCCCAGGGATGCGTTCTTGCCCCCCACATGCTCAACATCGTGTTTGCCGAGCTTATCGAGGGAAACTACGTACTCTACCAAGGTGATCTCTCCACTAACTGTGTTGGAAAAGCTCAGAAACCGGCGGCTCGGGGGAGCGTTGGCCGGCTGTATGGCCTGGACCTGGAAAATAAGTGAGAATGCGGGCCAATGGCGGCCGGCAAATCGCGCCTATCATATCCAGAAATACTCATTAGCTTAAGGCCCAAGGTGCAAATGAAACGATCTGCTTTCTTTATCTCCGATGGCACCGGCATCACCGCCGAAACCCTGGGTCAAAGCCTTCTGGCGCAGTTCGAAAACATCACCTTCACCAAACTCACGCGGCCCTACATCGACAACGCGGACAAAGCGCGGGCCATGGTACAACAAATCAACAAAGCCGCTGAAACCGACGGTTTCCGGCCGATCATCTTCGACACCATCGTCAATCAGGACATTCGTGAGATTCTCGCAACCTCCAATGGTTTCATGATCGACATTTTCTCGACCTTCCTCGCCCCTCTCGAGCAGGAGCTGACCGAGCATTCTTCCTACACTGTCGGCAAATCCCATTCGATCGGTCACAACTCCAACTACATGGAGCGGATCGAGGCGGTGAACTTCGCCCTCGACAACGACGACGGCGCCCGCACCCACTATTACGACAAGGCCGACCTGATACTAGTGGGCGTGTCGCGTTGTGGTAAGACGCCGACGTGTCTGTACATGGCGATGCAATTCGGCATCCGTGCGGCCAACTACCCGCTGACCGAAGACGACATGGAACGCCTGCAACTGCCGGCCGCCCTGCGCGCCCACCAGCACAAGCTGTTCGGCCTGACCATCGACCCGGACCGCCTCACTGCGATCCGCAACGAGCGCAAGCCCAACAGCCGCTATTCGAGCTACGCCCAGTGCGAATTCGAAGTGCGCGAAGTGGAGAACCTGTTCCGCCGCGAGAACATCCCGCACATCAATTCCACGCATTTTTCCGTGGAAGAGATTTCGGCGAAGATCCTGGTGGAAAAAGGCGTGGAGCGGCGGTTCAAGTAACCCGGCCCCGCCCAACCTGTCCGCAGGCTGAATGAAGTATCACAAGCCCGCTCCCGGACCGTGTTTTTTACGCCTCTGTAACATTTCGAAATATACAATCCGCGCAAGTTGCGTATCCGGCCCGAAACCGGATGCGCCAACCCTCTCGACCCGGTGAATTCACCGGGTCCGCAGCATCCGCTTCCCACTTGAAGTCATGGAATGAGCGCCCGCTCCTTCCCGGGTGCGCAATGCAGACAGAAGCTACGCTCAGACAGCCGCGCCTCCATTCAGAACGCTGCAGGACTCACTGCCTATGAACAAAGTGTTCCGCCACTACATCCCGGCCTCGACACGGCGCCTGTTGCCCAATCGCTGGGACTTGATCGCCCTGCCGCTGGTGATCGGCTTTTTGCTGTTTTTCTCCATCGTTGCCCGGGAAACCTGGGCCCCGATCGGCTCCCTGCAAAGTGAAGTGGTGTCCCTCGACCCGAGCAATTTACCCGAATACGCCATGCGCACCACCCTGCGCATGCTCGCGGCAATGGTCGCGTCACTGGTGTTCACCCTGCTCTACGGCACGTTGGCCGCAAAAAGCCGTCGGGCCGAAAAGCTGCTGGTGCCGGTGCTGGACATCCTGCAATCGGTGCCGGTGCTGGGTTACATCTCCTTTACCGTGACCTTCTTTTTATTGCTGTTTCCGGGCCGGGTACTGGGCGCGGAACTCGCCGCGATCTTTGCCATTTTCACCAGCCAGGCGTGGAACATGACCTTCAGCTTCTACCAATCGTTGCGCATGCTGCCGCGGGACCTGGTGGAAGTGTCGACCAACCTGCAACTGTCCGGCTGGCAGAAGTTCTGGAAGCTCGACGTGCCTTTCGCCATGCCCGGACTGGTCTGGAACATGATGATGAGCATGTCCGGCGGCTGGTTTTTCGTTGTGGCCTCGGAAGCGATCACCGTCGGTGACCAAACCATCACCCTGCCGGGGATCGGCTCGTTCCTGGCCATGGCCATCGCGCAAAAGGACATGCACGCGGTGGGCTACGTCATCCTGACAATGGTCGTGGTCATCCTGATCTATGACCAGTTCCTGTTCCGCCCTCTGGTTGCGTGGGCGGACAAGTTCCGCATGGAAAACACCGCCTCACAGACCACCGCACCGGAGTCCTGGGTACTGAATCTGATCCAGCGTACCCGGCTGGTCCAGCGCATTTTGCGCCCCATCACTCGCGTCATCAGCCGAATCGGCAATATGCGCCTGAACCTGCCGCGCACCGCGCGCAAGGTCATGGCCTCGGAAAGCCCCGCCACCACCAAAGTGATCGACTGGATCTGGGGCTCGCTGATCGGGTTGCTGACCGCGTATGCGCTCTATCACATCGTTTTGTACGTCGGCACCGAAGTAACGTTTGCCGAGGTCGGACATGTGTTGCTGATGGGGGTGTTTACCCTGTTGCGAGTGGCCGGGCTGATCTTCATCGCCTCGCTGATCTGGGTGCCGCTGGGCGTGATGATCGGCCTGCGACCGGCGCTGGCGGAAAAAATCCAGCCACTGGCGCAGTTCCTCGCGGCGTTCCCGGCGAATCTGCTGTTCCCGGTATTCGTCATCGTGATCCTGCGTTACCAGTTGAACCCGGATATATGGCTCAGTCCGCTGATCGTGCTCGGCACCCAGTGGTACATCCTGTTCAACGTGATCGCCGGGGCCAGCGCCTTCCCCAATGACTTCAAGGAAGCCGCCGCCAACTTCCGCATTCACGGCTGGCTGTGGTGGCGCAAGGTGATGCTGCCGGGGATCTTCCCGTATTACGTGACGGGTGCAATTACCGCCTCGGGTGGTGCGTGGAACGCCAGCATCGTTTCCGAATTCGTTTCCTGGGGGCAAGACAAGGTCGTCGCCCATGGCCTGGGCGCCTACATCGCGCAAACCACGGCCGCCGGCGACTTCCCGAAAATCACCCTCGGCGTGGTGGTGATGTCGTTCTTTGTCGTGGCCTTCAATCGCGTGGTCTGGCGGCCGATGTACGCCATGGCCGAAAACAAACTTCGCCTGAACTGACGGGATTCGATGTGATGAATACCTATACCGAACACGCGGGCACCACACCCGAAATCTACTCGCTCACCGACGTCAACCGGGTGTTTGGCAAGGGCAAGGACGAGTTGCAAGTGCTCAGCGGGGTCAACCTGGCCCTGCACGAAGGCGAGATCGTTGGCATGCTCGGCCGCTCCGGCTCGGGCAAGTCGACCCTGCTGCGGATCATCGCGGGCCTGATCGAGCCTTCGTCGGGCGAGGTTCTGTACAACGGCAAGCCGCTGGACGGCCCGGCCGAAGGTGTGGCCATGGTGTTCCAGACCTTTGCCCTGTTCCCGTGGCTGACGGTGCTGGAAAACGTCGAGGCCGGCCTGCAAGCCTTGCAGGTCGAACGCAAGGAAGCGCGCAAGCGTGCGCTGGCGGCCATCGACCTGATCGGCCTGGACGGTTTCGAAAACGCCTATCCTCGCGAACTGTCCGGCGGCATGCGCCAGCGCGTGGGATTCGCTCGCGGGCTGGTGGTAAACCCGACGCTACTGTTGATGGACGAGCCCTTCTCGGCGCTGGACGTGTTGACCGCCGAAACCCTGAGAAACGACTTGCTGGATCTGTGGAGCGGCAAGCAACTGCCGATCAAATCGATCCTGATCGTGACCCACAACATTGAAGAAGCGGTGTTGATGTGCGACCGCATTATGGTGCTGTCTTCCAACCCCGGGCGGCTGGTGGCGGAAATCAAGGTGCCCTTCGCCCACCCACGCAATCGCCTGGATCCGGCGTTCCGGCAGATGGTCGATGACATCTACGCGCAGATGACCGACCGCCGCAGCGCCGATGCCAGCACCGGCAAACCCGAACTGAAGATCAGCAGCCCGCTGCAGGAAGTGTCCACCAACTTGATGGCGGGCCTGATCGAAACCCTCGCGGCCGAGCCCTACAACGGCCACGCCGGTCTGCCCACCGTAGCCGAGCGTCGCTTGCTGGAAGTGGACGACCTGTTCCCGGTGGCCGAGATGCTCGAATACCTGGGTTTCGCCGAACTCAAGGGCGCGGACATCACCCTGACGGACGCCGGCAAACTGTTCGCCGACTACGGCACCCAGGAGCGCAAGACCCTGTTTGCCGAACATCTGATCCGCTACATACCGCTGGCCGCGCGGATCCGCCAGGTATTGCTGGAGCGCAACGGCCACCGGGCGCCACGGGTGCGTTTCGAGCAGGAACTGGAAGACTCGCTGACCGAAGCCTTCGTCGAGAAAAACCTGGAAATCGTGATTGCCTGGGGTCGCTATGCGGAGATTTTCTCCTACGACGACCATACGGAGACCTTCAGCCTGGACGATGTCGAGGGCAGCCTGTAGCCCTCGACAATCCCGGTGTTTCAGATCACGAACAAGTCGACAAAACGATTCACCGGCGTCGCCTCGAGCCGCGTCTGATCCTTGCACAGCGCAAGGATCTCGGCGCTGCGCTGGCCGGTGAAACGCGTGGCCAGGTTCGCTCTGAACTTGTCCTCCAGCAACGGAATGCCCTCGGCCCGACGCCGGCGGTGACCGATCGGGTACTCCACCACCACGTTTTCGGTGCTGGAGCCGTCCTTGAAAAACACCTGCACCGCGTTGGCAATCGAGCGCTTGTCGGCTTCGAGATATTCGCGGGTGAAACGCGGATCTTCGACGATGACCATTTTTTCGCGCAGCACATCGATGACCGGATGAGCTGCGTGGAAATCGTCTTCGTACTGCTCGGCCACCAGATTGCCGAACGCCAGCGGCACGGCGGTCATGTACTGAATGCAGTGATCGCGGTCGGCGGCGTTGGCCAACGGGCCGACCTTGGAAATGATGCGGATCGCCGATTCGTGGGTGGTGATGACGATGCGGTCGATCTCATGCAGACGATTGCGCACCTGCGGGTGCAGGGTCACCGCGGCTTCGCAGGCGGTTTGCGCGTGGAATTCGGCGGGGAAGCTGATCTTGAACAGCACGTTTTCCATCACGTAACTGCCGAAGGGTCGCGAGAAGCTGAAGGCTCGCTTGCCTTCAGGCTTGAGCGCCAGATCGTTGTTGGTGTGGCTGAACAGCACGTCGTAGAAGCCCCACTGCTTGGCCGTCAGCACACCGGGAATTCCCATTTCACCGCGCATCGCGATATCCGCCAGACGCACGCCACGACTGGACGCATCCCCCGCCGCCCAGGATTTGCGTGAGCCGGCATTCGGCGCATGGCGGTAAGTACGCAATGCCTGACCGTCGGCGAACGCGTGGGACAACGCAGACAACAGCTGCTCGCGATGGGCGCCCATCAGTTTGGCGACAACTGCTGTGGAGGCCACTTTCACCAGGATCACATGGTCGAGGCCTACGCGGTTGAAGGAGTTTTCCAGTGCGATTACGCCCTGAATCTCGTGAGCCATGATCATTGCTTCAAGCACATCGCGCACCGTCAGCGGCGCTTCGCCATTGGCCAGGCGTTTCTGCGACAGGTGATCGGCCACCGCGAGTATCCCGCCGAGGTTGTCCGACGGATGCCCCCATTCGGCGGCGAGCCAGGTGTCGTTGTAATCGAGCCAGCGCACGATGCAGCCGATGTCCCACGCGGCTTTTACCGGGTCGAGGCGATAGGAAGTGCCCGGCACCCGCGCGCCGAAGGGCACGACGGTGCCTTCGACGATGGGGCCAAGGTGTTTGGTGCACTCGGGGAAACGCAGGGCCAGCAGGCCGCAGCCCAGGGTGTCCATCAGACAGTTGCGGGCGGTGTCGAGAGCTTCGGTGGATTCGATTTTGAAGGTGAGAACGTAATCGGCGATGTCCTGCAGGACACGGTCGTAGTCGGGGCGGTTGTTCAGGTCGACGTTGGTGCTCATGTTCGATTCACTCTTGGAAGTGGTTCGTTGATGGGACCTCGGTTCAGGGCTGATTTTCTTCTTATTGAAATGCGCATGGAGGTGAGAGCGAACGGGCTCGCTCTCACCGGTTGTTCATTAGAACGAATCTCCAGGCACGCGGACGTAACCTTCCATCAGCACGCGCGCACTGCGGCTCATGATCGCCCTCTTCACGACCCACTCACCGTTTTCCAGACTCGCTTCAGCACCGACGCGCAACGTCCCGGACGGATGCCCGAAGCGCACAGCGTTGCGTTCCACACCGCCGGCCGCGAGGTTTACCAAGGTGCCGGAAATGGCCGCTGCGGTGCCAATCGCCACCGCCGCCGTCCCCATCATCGCGTGGTGCAACTTGCCCATCGACAACGCACGCACCAGCAAATCTACATCCCCGGCGCCAATGGTTTTTCCACTGGACGCCACGTAATCCGCAGGTTTGGCGACAAAGGCTACTTTCGGCGTGTGTTGACGCTTGGCCGCTTCATCCAGATTGGAAATCAGCCCCATACGCAACGCACCGTAGGCGCGGATGGTCTCGAACATCTGCAGCGCTTTCGGATCGCTGTTGATCGCGCTCTGCAATTCGGTGCCGGTGTAACCGATGTCTTCGGCGTTGACGAAGATCGTCGGGATACCCGCGTTGATCATGGTCGCCTTGAACGTGCCGACACCCGGCACTTCCAGTTCATCGATCAGATTGCCGGTGGGGAACATCGAACCACCGCCGCCCTCTTCTTCCGCCGCCGGGTCCATGAATTCGACCTGCACTTCGGCGGCCGGGAAAGTCACGCCGTCGAGTTCGAAATCACCGGTTTCCTGGACTTCGCCGTTGGTGATCGGCACGTGGGCGATGATCGTCTTGCCGATGTTGGCCTGCCACACGCGCACCACCGCCACACCGTTGTGCGGAATGCGGCTGGCGTCCACCAGACCGTTGCTGATGGCGAACGAGCCGACCGCCGCCGACAGGTTGCCGCAGTTGCCGCTCCAGTCCACGAACGGTTTGTCGATGGACACCTGACCGAACAGGTAATCGACGTCGTGATCGGCCTTGATGCTTTTCGACAGGATCACGGTTTTGCTGGTGCTGGAAGTGGCGCCGCCCATGCCGTCGATCTGCTTGTCGTAAGGGTCGGGGCTGCCGATTACCCGGAGCAACAGCGCATCGCGGGTCGGGCCGGGAATTTGCGCCGCTTCAGGCAGGTCGGTGAGGCTGAAAAACACGCCTTTGCTGGTACCGCCGCGCATGTAGGTGGCGGGGATCTTGATTTGCGGTGCGTGAGCCATGGTGCTCCTTAACGAAGGCATGGGACTTGAAGCCCCATGCCCACATCGATTGATTTAAACGGCAACCGCCGACTCTTCGAGGAAGTCCTGGGCAAAGCGTTGCAGCACGCCGCCGGCCTCGTAGATCGACACTTCTTCGGCGGTGTCGAGGCGGCAGGTCACCGGCACTTCGACGCGTTCGCCGTTCTTGCGATGGATCACCAGCGTCAGGTTGGCGCGCGGTGTGCGCTCACCGATCACGTCGTAGGTTTCGCTGCCGTCGATGCCCAGGGTCTTGCGGTCGGTGCCCGGTTTGAACTCCAGCGGCAACACGCCCATGCCCACCAGGTTGGTGCGGTGAATGCGCTCGAAACCTTCGGCGGCAATCGCTTCCACACCCGCCAGACGCACGCCTTTGGCCGCCCAGTCCCGGGACGAGCCCTGACCGTAGTCGGCGCCGGCAATGATGATCAGCGGCTGCTTGCGTTCCATGTAGGTTTCGATGGCTTCCCACATGCGCATCACTTTGCCTTCCGGCTCGACGCGTGCCAGCGAACCCTGCTTGACCTTGCCGTTTTCCACGACCATTTCGTTGAACAGTTTCGGGTTGGCAAACGTCGCGCGCTGCGCGGTCAAGTGGTCGCCACGGTGGGTCGCGTAAGAGTTGAAGTCCTCTTCCGGCAGGCCCATTTTCGCCAGGTATTCGCCGGCAGCACTGTCGAGCATGATCGCGTTCGAAGGCGACAGGTGATCGGTGGTGATGTTGTCAGGCAGCACCGCCAGCGGACGCATGCCCTTGAGCGGCCGAGCCCCGGCCAGCGCACCTTCCCAGTAGGGCGGACGACGGATATAGGTGCTCATTTCACGCCAGTCGTACAGCGGCGCGACTTTCGGGCCGGTGTCTTCGTGAACGGCAAACATCGGAATGTAAACCTGACGGAACTGCTCCGGCTTCACCGAGGATTTCACCACCGCGTCGATTTCTTCGTCGCTCGGCCAGATGTCCTTCAGGCGGATTTCCTTGCCGTCGACCACGCCGAGCACATCTTTTTCGATGTCGAAACGGATGGTGCCGGCAATCGCATAAGCCACCACCAGCGGCGGCGAAGCGAGGAACGCCTGCTTGGCGTACGGGTGAATCCGGCCGTCGAAGTTGCGGTTGCCGGACAGCACAGCGGTGGCGTACAAGTCGCGGTCGATGATCTCTTGTTGAATCACCGGATCCAGCGCACCGGACATACCGTTGCAGGTGGTGCAGGCGAAAGCGACGACGCCAAAACCGAGCTGTTCCAGCTCCGTGGTCAGTCCCGCTTCATCGAGGTACAGCGCCACGGTTTTCGAGCCCGGCGCCAGCGACGACTTGACCCACGGTTTGCGAGTCAAGCCGAGCTTGTTGGCGTTGCGCGCCAGCAGGCCGGCGGCGATTACGTTGCGCGGGTTGCTGGTGTTGGTGCAACTGGTGATGGCAGCGATGATCACCGCGCCGTCGGGCATTTGCCCCGGCACGTCTTCCCATTTCCCGGAGATGCCTTTGGCCGCCAGATCCGACACCGCCACACGGGCGTGCGGGTTGCTCGGGCCGGCCATGTTGCGCACCACCGAAGACAGGTCGAACGTCAGCCCGCGCTCGTATTGCGCGCCTTTCAGGCTGTCGGCCCACAGGCCTATCTGCTTGGCATATTGCTCGACGAGCTGCACTTGCTGGTCTTCGCGACCGGTGAGTTTCAGGTAGTCGATGGTCTGCTGGTCGATGTAGAACATCGCCGCCGTGGCTCCGTATTCCGGGGCCATGTTGGAGATGGTCGCGCGGTCACCGAGGGTCAGCGCGGAGGCACCTTCACCGAAGAATTCCAGCCACGCGCCGACCACTTTCTGTTTGCGCAGGTACTCGGTCAGCGCCAGCACCATGTCGGTGGCGGTAATGCCCGGTTGCAGCTTGCCGGTCAGTTCGACGCCGACGCTTTCCGGCAGACGCATCCACGACGCGCGGCCGAGCATCACGCTTTCGGCTTCAAGCCCACCAACGCCGATGGCAATCACGCCCAGCGCATCAACGTGCGGGGTGTGGCTGTCGGTGCCGACGCAGGTATCCGGGAACGCCACACCGTCACGCACCTGGATCACCGGAGACATTTTCTCCAGGTTGATCTGGTGCATGATGCCGTTGCCCGGCGGGATCACGTCGACGTTCTTGAACGCCTTCTTGGTCCAGTTGATGAAGTGGAAACGGTCTTCGTTGCGACGGTCTTCGATGGCGCGGTTTTTCTCGAACGCCTGCTTGTCAAAACCGCCCGCCTCTACCGCCAGCGAGTGGTCGACGATCAATTGCGTCGGCACCACCGGGTTGACTTGCGCCGGGTCGCCGCCCTGCTGGGCAATCGCGTCACGCAGGCCGGCCAGATCCACCAGCGCGGTCTGGCCGAGAATGTCGTGGCACACCACGCGAGCCGGGAACCACGGGAAGTCGAGGTCGCGTTTGCGCTCGATCAGTTGCTTCAGGGAATCGGTGAGCGTGGCCGGGTCGCAGCGACGCACGAGGTTTTCCGCCAGCACGCGAGAGGTGTACGGCAGGGTGTCGTAGCTGCCGGGCTGGATCGCATCAACAGCCGCACGGACGTCGAAAAAGTCCAGCGGCGTGCCGGGCAGGTTCTTGCGAAATTCTGTGTTCATCGGTCAGGACTCGGTCACGGTAGTTTCAAAGAGGGGGCGCCTGTACCGGCGCCCTCCCCCGGTCAGCGCTGTTCGATTGGCACGAACTTGCGCTGTTCGACGCCAACATACTCGGCGCTTGGACGGATGATGCGGTTGTTGGCGCGCTGTTCGAACACGTGCGCCGCCCAGCCGGTCAGGCGCGAGCAGACGAAGATCGGCGTGAACAGCTTGGTCGGGATGCCCATGAAGTGGTACGCCGAGGCATGGTAGAAGTCGGCGTTGGGGAACAGTTTCTTCTGCTCCCACATGGTCTTGTCGATGGCTTCCGAAACCGGGAACAGCACCTTGTCGCCCACTTCGTCGGCGAGTTGTTTCGACCAGCCCTTGATCACCTCGTTGCGCGGATCGCTGTCCTTATAGATCGCGTGGCCGAAGCCCATGATCTTGTCCTTGCGCTCCAACATGCCGAGGGTGCCCTTGATCGCCTCTTCCGGCGACGAGAAGCGCTCGATCATTTCCATCGCCGCTTCGTTGGCGCCGCCGTGCAGCGGGCCGCGCAGCGAGCCGATGGCTGCCGTGACGCACGAGTACAGATCGGACAGCGTCGAAGCGCACACCCGAGCAGTGAAGGTCGAGGCGTTGAACTCGTGTTCGGCGTAGAGGATCAGCGACACGTTCATCACCTTGACGTGCAGTTCGCTCGGCTTCTTGTCGTGCAGCAGGTGCAGGAAGTGGCCGCCGATGGACGGCTCGTCCGTCACGCAATTGATGCGTTTGCCGTCGTGGCTGAAGCGATACCAGTAGCACATGATCGCCGGGAACGCGGCCAACAGGCGGTCGGTCTTGTCGCGTTGCTCGGAGAAGTCTTTCTCCGGCTCGATGTTGCCCAGGAACGAGCAACCGGTACGCATCACGTCCATCGGGTGGGCGTCGGCGGGGATGCGTTCCAGCACTTCCTTCAGCGCTTGCGGCAGGTCGCGCAGCTTGCTCAGCTTGCCTTGATACTCGGCGAGCTGGGCCTTGGTCGGCAGCTCTCCGTAGAGCAGCAGGTACGCCACTTCTTCAAATTGTGCGTCTGCCGCCAGTTCACGCACGTCGTAGCCGCGATAGGTCAGCCCGGCACCGGCCTGGCCCACGGTGGACAGTGCGGTTTGCCCGGCGACCTGGCCCCGGAGCCCGGCGCCACTGAGTACTTTTGCTTCGGCCATTGTTGTCTCCAATCTTGAATTTGTTAGGGAGTACGGTTGCGGCTTACTTCTTCGCCGCAAACAACGCGTCGAGCTTTTGCTCGAAGGTGTGGTAATCGATGCGATCGTAGAGCTCCATGCGAGTCTGCATGGTGTCGATGACATTCTGCTGGGTGCCGTCGCGGCGGATCGCGGTGTAGACGTTTTCTGCCGCCTTGTTCATCGCGCGGAACGCCGACAGCGGATACAGCACCAGCGACACATCTGCTCCCGCAAGCTGCTCGGTGGTGTACAGCGGCGTCGAGCCGAATTCGGTGATATTGGCCAGGATCGGCGCTTTCACACGGTTGGCGAACAGCTTGTACATCTCCAGTTCAGTGATGGCTTCCGGGAAAATCATGTCGGCGCCAGCCTCGATGCACGCGGCGGCGCGATCCAGTGCCGACTCCAGACCTTCAACGGCCAACGCGTCGGTGCGGGCCATGATCACGAAGCTGTCGTCGGTACGGGCATCGACGGCGGCCTTGATGCGGTCGACCATTTCCTGCTGGGTCACGATCTCTTTGTTCGGACGATGGCCGCAGCGCTTGGCGCCAACCTGGTCTTCGATGTGAATCGCAGCGGCGCCGAACTTGATCATCGACTTGACGGTGCGGGCCACGTTGAACGCCGAGGCGCCGAAACCGGTGTCGACGTCCACCAGCAGTGGCAGGTCGCAGACGTCGGTGATGCGGCGCACGTCGGTCAGCACGTCATCCAGGCCGGTGATGCCCAGGTCCGGCACGCCGAGGGAGCCGGCAGCCACCCCGCCACCCGACAGGTAGATCGCCTTGAAACCGGCGCGTTTGGCCAGCAGCGCGTGGTTGGCGTTGATCGCGCCGACCACTTGCAGCGGATGTTCGCTGGCGACCGCATCGCGGAAACGCTGGCCTGGAGTGCTCTTGTTGGAACTCATGACTCACCTCGTTCAGTGGCTGTCTTATTGTCGGCGCCGTCCTGGTAATGACGGGCGATGTTGCGTTTCGAGGCGCCGATGTGGCGGCGCATCAACAATTCCGCGAGCTCGCCGTCACGGTCGGCGATGGCATCGAGAATCCGGTGGTGTTCGGCAAAAGCCTGGCGCGGGCGGTTGGGCGTGGTGGAAAACTGGATGCGGTACATGCGCACCAGTTGATAGAGCTCGCCGCAAAGCATTTGCGTAAGGGTGCGATTACCGCTGCCCTGGATGATCCGGTAGTGAAAGTCGAAATCGCCTTCCTGCTGGTAGTAGCCGACGCCGGCCTGGAACGCGGCATCGCGCTCGTGGGTTTCCAGCACCCGGCGCAGTTCGTCGATTTCTTCGACGCTCATGCGTTCAGCCGCCAGACGGCAGGCCATGCCTTCAAGGGACTCGCGAATTTCGTAGAGTTCGAGCAGTTCGGCGTGGCTCAGCGAGACCACCCGCGCGCCGACGTGCGGCACGCGCACCAGCAGGCGCTGGCCTTCGAGCCGGTGGATCGCCTCACGCAGCGGCCCACGACTGATGCCATAGGTGCGCGCCAGTTCAGGCTCGGAGATCTTGCTGCCCGGGGCGATCTCGCCTTTGACGATGGCCGCCTGGATACGTCGGAAGACGTTTTCGGACAGGGTTTCCGAATCGTCGCCGCTGATGACCGGGGGATCGAGTTGATCCAGCATATTGTCGACACCTTTAAATCCAATGCGGCAAAAACTAGCGAATCAGCCCGCACCAGTCAAAGGATAAATGGATATTGTCGACAATCGTCTAATAACGCCCGATATCAGCCCCAAGGGTTATAGACCCGCTCGGGCGCTGGCGCCATAAAACCACCGTGCTAGAATGCCGCCCGCATTTGCCAGTCACTTGCACGGCTTGTCATAAAAAGCTGATAGGCACACGAAGGCGCGCGCAGACAGGATCTCCTGATGCCGTGGCCCTGAACCGAGAACGGAACGCTGCTCGCCAGGATTTATGAGACTCAAGCCCTTCCCCACCTTCTTTTATCTGTTGTGCCTGCCCGGCCTGGCTGTGGCGGGGGAAAAGACTGTGTACGGCCTCAACGAGTACGCCGCCCTCGACGGGATCAACCTGGAAGTGGCGGCGAAACTCGATACCGGGGCGAAGACCGCCTCCCTGAGCGCCCGCGACATCAAACGCTTCAAGCGCAACGGTGAATCCTGGGTGCGCTTCTACCTGGCCATCGACGCTGCGCATTCGCACCCGATCGAACGGCCGCTGGCCCGGGTCAGCAAGATCAAGCGCCGCGCCGGCGACTACGACCCGGAAGAAGGCAAGAAGTACACCGCGCGCCCGGTGATCGAGCTGGATATCTGCATGGGTTCGGCAATGCGCAGCATCGAAGTGAACCTGACCGACCGCAGTGCGTTCCAATATCCGCTTTTGATCGGCTCCGAAGCGCTGAAACGCTTCGATGCGCTGGTCGATCCCAGTCTTAAATACGCTGCCGGCAAACCCGCCTGCGCCATCGCCGCTCATACCGCCGAGTAATTTCCATGCGTTCTCTAACCTTCCACCTGAAAATCCTGATCACCATCCTGGTGCTCCTGGGCGTTTCGGTTACGGCCTATCAGATTTTCGTGCTCGGCATCCCGGTGACCGAAGACGCCACCGACGACTTGTGGAACATCGACGCCAAGGTCGAGTTCGTCGCCAGCACCAAGGATCCGGTGAAGATCCAGATGTTCGTGCCGCCCCTGAGCCGCGATTACGTCAGCCTCAATGAAAGCTTCATCTCCAACAACTATGGCGTGGCGGTCAACCGTGTCGACGGCAACCGCAAGGTCACGTGGTCGGCGCGCCGGGCCAAGGGCAATCAGACTCTTTATTACCGTCTGGTGCTGACCAAGCGCTACACCGCTGAAAAAACCAAGATCAAAGGCCCGACCTTCCGCGACAGCATGGCCATCGAAGGCCCGGAAAAAATCGCCGCCGAAGCGCTGCTCGCGCCGATCCGCCAGCACTCGGCCGACGTCGAAACCTTTATTGGCGAGGCGATCAAACGCGTCAACAACGTCAACGACGACAACGTGAAACTGCTGCTGGCCGGCGATCCGTCGACACAACACAAGGCAAAAATCGTCGAACTGCTGCTGTCCATCGCCCATGTGCCGGTGGAAAAGGTCCACACCATCCGCCTCGTTGCCGATCAGCCGCAAACACCTGAACTGTGGCTGCGCAGTTTCAACGGCAACGACTGGCTGTACTTCAATCCGGAAACCGGTGAACAAGGCCTGCCGACTGACCGTCTGCTGTGGTGGACCGGCGATGAAAACCTGATCACCATCGATGGCGCGAAAAAAGCCAATGTGACCTTCAGCCTGAACAACAGCGAAATGAACGCGATTCGTCTGGCCAAGCTGACCGATGAAAACACCGACGCCAACTTCCTCGAATATTCGCTGTACGGCCTGCCGCTGCAGACCCAGCAAACCTTCATGATCATGGTGATGATCCCGATCGGCGTGCTGGTGATCCTGATCCTGCGCAACCTGGTCGGCTTGCAGACCCTCGGTACATTCACTCCGGTACTGATTGCCCTCGCCTTCCGCGAGACGCAGCTGGGCTTCGGTATTCTGCTGTTTACCGTGATCACGGCATTGGGGCTGTCGCTGCGCTCCTATCTGGAACACCTGAAGCTGCAAATGCTGCCGCGCCTGTCGGTGGTGCTGACGTTCGTGGTGGTGCTGATCGCGGCGATCAGCCTGTTCAGCCACAAGCTCGGCCTGGAACGCGGCCTGTCGGTAGCACTGTTCCCGATGGTGATTCTGACCATGACCATCGAACGCCTGTCGATCACCTGGGAAGAGCGCGGCGCCAGCCATGCGCTGAAAGTGGCGATCGGCACGCTGTTCGCGGCGTCCCTGGCGCACCTGATCATGACCGTTCCGGAGCTGGTGTACTTCGTGTTCACCTTCCCGGCGATCCTGCTGATCCTGGTGGGCTTCATGCTGGCCATGGGTCGCTATCGCGGTTATCGCCTGACCGAACTGGTGCGCTTCAAGGCCTTCCTGAAGAAGGCTGACGCCTGATGTTCGGTTTCTGGAAGACCTGGAAGGCCCTGGAAGCCCGGGGCATCATGGGCATCAATCGGCGTAACGCGGACTACGTGCTCAAGTACAACAAGCGCAGTCTGTACCCGATCGTCGATGACAAGATCATCACCAAGGAGCGCGCGATCAAGGCCGGCATTCATGTGCCGGAACTGTATGGCGTGATTTCCACGGAGAAGGAAATCGACAAGCTCGACGAGATCATCGGCGGGCGTAACGACTTCGTGATCAAGCCGGCCCAGGGTGCCGGCGGTGACGGCATCATCGTCATCGCCGACCGTTTCGAAGGTCGCTATCGCACGGTGTCGGGCAAGATCCTCACCCACGAAGAGCTGGAGCACCATATCTCCAGCATCCTCACCGGCCTGTATTCCCTGGGCGGCCACCGCGACCGGGCGCTGATCGAATACCGGGTGACCCCGGACCAGATCTTCAAGAGCATCAGCTACGAAGGCGTGCCGGACATCCGCATCATCGTGCTGATGGGCTACCCGGTGATGGCGATGCTGCGCCTGCCGACCCGTCAGTCCGGCGGCAAGGCCAACCTGCACCAGGGCGCCATCGGCGTCGGTGTCGATCTGGCCACCGGCCTGACGTTGCGCGGTACCTGGCTTAACAACATCATCGCCAAACACCCGGACACCACCAACGCGGTGGACGGCGTGCAACTGCCCTACTGGGACGGTTTCATGAAGCTTGCGGCTGGTTGTTATGAGTTGTGCGGGCTTGGTTACATCGGCGTGGACATGGTGCTGGACCAGGAGAAAGGCCCGCTGATTCTGGAACTGAATGCGCGGCCGGGACTGAATATACAGATTGCCAATGACTGCGGGCTGACGGCACGTACCCATGCGGTGGAAGCGCATCTGGAGGATCTCAAGACCCGCGGCGTGACTGAAACGGTTGAAGAGCGCGTAGCATTTGCTCAGGAATTGTTTGGGCATATTCCGGCGATCGAGGGCTGAGTCGCGTTACCGGCCTCTGATCTGCCAATCCCCGACATCCCCTCTAGGAGCAATTCCCCGAGGGGACTACAATCCCCACCCCGCCTCGATGGCCGATCTGCCCCGCCCATGTTGACCTGTTCCGTACACCCGCTGCCCTACCGCGCCAACCCCGCCGACTATTTCGCGGCCGTCCGCCATGCGCCCGGCGCCGTGCTGCTCGACAGCGGCCGGCCCAGTGCCGATCGTGGCCGTTATGACCTGCTCAGTGCCTGGCCGCTGGAACAACTGGCGGTGATGCCGGACGAGCGCGGCGACGATTTCCTGCAACGCCTGCGGGATAATCTGACGCGGTTGGGCGACACACAATTACCCGATGGATATGAACTGCCATTCGCCGGCGGCCTGATCGGTTACCTGAGTTACGACTTCGGCCGACATCTGGAAAACCTGCCGAGTCAGGCGCTGGATGATCTGCAACTGCCGGATGCGCGTTTTGGTCTGTACGACTGGGCTTTAATCAGTGATCACCACAAGGCCACCAGCCAGCTGGTGTTTCACCCGTCGGTCAGCGCTAGCGAAAAACAACGCCTGATCGATGTGTTCAGCCAACCGGCAGTCGACAAGCTGACCCCGTTCAAGCTGAACAGCCCGATGGCGGCCGACCTCTCGGCCGATGAATACCGCCAAGCACTCGAACGCATTCATCAATACATCCAGGCCGGGGACTGCTATCAGGTCAACTTCGCCCAGCGTTTCCGTGCGCCGTGCCAGGGCGATCCATGGCTGGCCTACTGCAAATTGCGCGAGGCCTGCCCGACACCGTTTTCCGGGTTCCAGAGCCTGCCTGACGGCAACGCGGTGCTGAGTCTGTCGCCCGAGCGCTTCGTCAAAGTCAGCCAGCGTCAGGTGGAAACCCGTCCGATCAAGGGGACCCGCCCCCGTGGCGCGACCCCGGCCGAAGACGCTGCCAACGCCGCCGAACTGCTGGCCAGCCCCAAGGATCGCGCGGAAAACCTGATGATCGTCGACCTGCTGCGCAACGATCTTGGCCGCACCTGCCGAATCGGCTCCGTGCGAGTGCCGGAGCTGTTCAGCCTGGAAAGCTATCCGAACGTGCATCACTTGGTGAGCAGCGTGACCGGTGAACTGGCGGAGGATCGCGATGCCCTGGACCTGATCGCCGGCAGCTTCCCCGGCGGCTCGATCACCGGCGCGCCGAAGATCCGCGCGATGCAGATCATCGACGAACTGGAACCGACCCGACGCGGCTTGTATTGCGGCTCGTTGCTGTACCTGGACGTGCGCGGCGAGATGGACAGCTCCATCGCCATTCGCAGCCTGCTGGTGAAGGATGGGCAGGTGTGCTGCTGGGGTGGTGGCGGGATCGTCGCTGATTCGGATTGGGAGGCGGAATATCAGGAGTCGATTACCAAGGTCAGAGTCCTGCTCGAAACCTTGCAGAACCTCTGACGCTTGCGGCGAGGGCCGTTGCGCCCTCGCCACAGCATGACTTACAGGCTCAGATCGCGATTCGAAGCCTTGAGAAACTCCTGCTTCAACTCGGCAAAAGTATGCACCGCCGGAAACTGCGGGAACTCGCGGATCACGTTATCCGGTGCATGGAACAGAATCCCCGCATCTGCTTCACCCAGCATGCTGGTGTCGTTGTAGGAATCCCCTGCCGCAATCACACGGTAATACAGGCTCTTGAAGGACAGGACCGACTGACGCTTCGGATCTTTCTGACGCAACTGATAGCCCGTGACCCGCCCGCTGTCGTCAGTGATCAGGCGGTGGCAGAGCAAGGTCGGGAAACCCAGTTGACGCATCAACGGCTGGGAAAACTCATAAAACGTATCCGACAGAATCACCACCTGAAACCGCTCGCGCAGCCAGTTGACGAACTCCACCGCGCCGTCCAGCGGCTTGAGGGTGGCAATCACTTCCTGAATGTCCGAAAGCTTGAGGCCATGCTCGTCGAGGATACGCAGGCGCTGCTTCATCAGCACGTCGTAGTCGGGAATGTCCCGGGTGGTGGCCTTGAGCGATTCGATTCCGGTTTTTTCGGCGAAGGCGATCCAGATTTCCGGGACCAGCACTCCTTCAAGGTCAAGACAGGCAATTTCCACAGGACACTCCGTTTGTAATGTTTATTGAGTCGAGCGAGCCCGAACTCTAGCGGCTCGACCTAGACCGTGCAACGCAGAGGCTGCCCCGGCGGGCGTTGCTTTTTGTTAACATCGCCGCCATATAGAGCGCCCAGCGCCACCGACCTGTAGGAAGCCGCCCTGATGAGCCCAACGTTCGACGTCGTGGAACTCGCCACGACCTATGCCAACAAATCCGCCCAGGACATCCTCAAGCTCGCATTCGCCGAGTTCGGCGATGACCTGTGGATATCTTTCAGCGGCGCCGAGGATGTGGTGCTGGTGGACATGGCCTGGAAGCTGAACAAGAACGTCAAGGTGTTCAGCCTTGACACCGGCCGTCTGCACCCGGAAACCTACCGTTTCATTGATCAGGTGCGTGAGCACTACAAGATCGATATCGAACTGGTCTCGCCGGACTACACGAAACTTGAACCGTTCGTGAAGGAAAAAGGCCTGTTCAGTTTCTACAAGGACGGCCATGGCGAATGCTGCGGCATCCGCAAGATCGAGCCGCTACGCCGCAAACTGTCCGGTGTCAAAGCCTGGGCCACCGGCCAGCGCCGCGACCAGAGTCCTGGTACCCGCAGCGCGGTGGCGGTGATGGAAATCGACATCGCGTTCTCCACCCCCGAGCGCACGCTGTACAAGTTCAACCCGCTAGCGCAGATGACCAGCGAGGAAATCTGGGGCTACATCCGCATGCTGGAGCTGCCGTACAACAGCCTGCATGAACGCGGTTTCATCAGCATCGGCTGCGAACCGTGCACCCGCCCTGTCCTGCCGAACCAGCACGAGCGCGAAGGCCGCTGGTGGTGGGAAGAAGCGACCCAGAAAGAATGCGGGTTGCACGCCGGGAATATCATCAGCAAGGCGTAAACCGCTAGTCCCACAGTTGTCTCTGCCAGATATGAAAAATGTGTACACACGAATGTCACCATCGGTGCCATTTATGTGTGCACTTTTCATTTCCGCGCCCTGAAAAGTTACATCCCGCTGCCAAAGCGATCCCTTCCGGCGTCCGCCAAAATCCCTTCCGAAAAATAAATATCTGTTCGAACGGTCAATTTATATCGCCCGTATTTCAGCGACTTAGCGCCATTCAATAACTTTTCGAAATCAGTGGTGGTTTTCATAGATCGCTGGCTGGCATAGATCTGGCTTAAGTGCATACATGTTTTGTATACAAAATCGCAAAACATGAACCCACACTTTCGATCCGCAAGCCTGAAGCGCCCTATCCCGTACAGGCTGCAGATGCCCCGTAACCAGTGATGTTTCAGCGTCGCGACGAAGATCTGCCGAGCCTGAGCGCTCATGCACAGTCATCGCGGCCCGAACATCAGGAGCCTGCCGGAATGCGTACGAGTCTTTCGAACAACAACATCGCGCTGAATCTGCCCTCCTCCTCAACCCTCGATCACACCGTGCCCGGTGATGGCATCACCGAACCGCTGCAACTGAGCCCGCGTCTGCACAACAGCGACCTCGCACCGACCAAGGTCGAAGGACGGCGCTGGGGCAAATACAGCATCTTCGCCCTGTGGACCAACGATGTGCACAACATCGCCAACTATTCGTTTGCCATCGGTCTGTACGCCCTGGGCCTGGGTGGCTGGCAGATTCTGCTGTCGCTGGGGATCGGCGCGGCGCTGGTGTATTTCTTCATGAACCTGTCCGGCTACATGGGACAGAAAACCGGCGTGCCGTTTCCGGTCATCAGCCGCATCAGTTTCGGCATTCACGGGGCGCAGATTCCTGCGTTGATCCGGGCAATTATCGCCATCGCCTGGTTCGGAATTCAGACGTACCTCGCGTCGGTGGTGTTTCGCGTATTGCTCACGGCGGTTCACCCCGGTTTCGCCGACTACGACCACAACTCGATCCTCGGCCTGTCGAGCCTGGGCTGGGTGTGTTTCGTGGCGATCTGGTTCGTGCAACTGGGGATTCTGGCCTACGGCATGGAAATGGTCCGCCGCTACGAAGCCTTCGCCGGTCCGGTGATTCTGCTGACCGTTGCCTGCCTCGCCGCCTGGATGTACACCCAGGCCAACGCGACCATTGCCTGGTCGATCCGCGAACCGCTGACCGGCGGCGAGATGTGGCGCAATATCTTTGCCGGCGGCGCCTTGTGGCTGGCGATCTACGGCACGCTGATCCTCAACTTCTGCGACTTCGCTCGCTCCTCGCCGTGCCGCAAAACCATCAAGATCGGAAACTTCTGGGGCCTGCCGGTGAATATTCTGGTGTTCGCCGGGATCACCGTCCTGCTGTGCGGCGCGCAATTTCAGATCAACGGCCGGATCATCGAGAGCCCGACCGAGATCATCGCGTCGATCCCCAATACGTTCTTTCTGGTGCTCGGTTGCCTGGCCTTCCTGATCGTCACCGTGGCGGTAAACATCATGGCCAACTTCGTTGCGCCAGCCTTCGTGCTCAGCAACCTGGCGCCGAAATACCTGACCTTTCGCCGCGCCGGGCTGATCAGCGCCACCATCGCCGTGCTGATCCTGCCGTGGAATCTCTACAACAGCCCGCTGGTGATCGTGTACTTCCTGTCCGGCCTCGGCGCCCTGCTCGGCCCGCTGTACGGTGTGATCATGGTCGACTACTGGCTGATCCGCAAAGGCCGGATCCACGTGCCGCAGTTGTACAGCGAAGACCCGAACGGCGCGTATTTCTACAGCCGCGGGGTCAATCTGAGGGCGGTGGCGGCGTTCATTCCGGCCGCGCTGATCGCCATCGTCCTGGCACTGGTGCCGGGCTTTCACAGCGTTTCGCCCTTCTCCTGGCTGATCGGTGCCGGCATTGCCGGGATGCTTTACCTGATCGTCGCCAAACGCCAGCCGCACTACGCCGACGTCGACGGTGAAGCCATCGCCGTCGACAACGTCAGCCACTGAATCTTTTGGCGGCCCTTCGCGGGGCCGCAGAACCAACCGTAATAAGGACTTCCCATGCGTATTCTCGTGGTCAACGTCAACACCACCGAATCCATCACCCAGGCCATCGCCCGCTCGGCGCAGGCTGTGGCCTCCCCCGGCACCGAAATTGTCGGCCTGACGCCGTACTTCGGCGCCGATTCGGTGGAAGGCAATTTCGAAAGTTACCTGGCGGCCATCGCTGTGATGGACCGGGTGATGTCCTACGAGCAGCCGTTCGACGCAGTAATCCAGGCCGGCTACGGCGAGCACGGTCGCGAAGGTTTGCAGGAGTTGCTCAATGTGCCGGTGGTGGACATCACCGATGCGGCGGCCAGCACCGCGATGTTCCTCGGCCACGCCTATTCGGTGGTCACCACGCTGGATCGCACCGTGCCGTTGATTGAGGATCGCCTGAAACTGTCCGGCCTCTGGGATCGCTGCGCCTCGGTGCGCGCCAGTGGTCTTGCGGTTCTGGAGCTGGAACACCAACCGCAGCGGGCACTGGAAGCGATCGTGCATCAGGCCGAACTGGCGGTGGTTCAGGATAAAGCTGAAGTGATCTGCCTCGGTTGCGGCGGCATGGCCGGGCTCGACGAGAAGATCCGCCAGCGCACCGGGGTGCCTGTGATCGATGGCGTCACCGCCGCTGTGACCATCGCCGAATCGTTGGTGCGCCTGGGGCTGTCGACGTCCAAGGTGCGGACGTATGCAACGCCGCGGCCGAAGACCATCATCGGCTGGCCAGCACGTTTTGCGCGTTGAACCGCTCTGCGAGGCCCAAGGTTGAAAATTGCTCGATAATGAAATCGACGAACGCCCGGGTCTTGCCCGGCAGCAGTTTGTGTTCGGCGTAATAGATGGAGATGTTGCCGTCGTCGACGTACCAGTCGGGCAAGACCCGCTGCAACGTTCCCGCCTCCAGATAACCGACGGCAAAAGGCATGCTCACCAACGCAATCCCTAGCCCCTGCGTCGCCGTGGCGCAGGCGGCTTCGGAATCGCTCATGGTCATTCGTGCCTTGAGGGTCAGCGGGCTGTGTTGCTGCGTTCGATGAGTTAACTGCCAGGAACGCACGCGACCGGTCTGCGGTGAGCGAATCAGGATGCCCTCGTGCAGCTTGAGGTCGTCCGGCTCGCTGATCGGCGCGTACCGATCCAGATAATCCGCCGAAGCCACCAACACCCGATGCGCCGGCGTAAGCCGGCGCGCCACCACGCCCTGAGGCAACTCGAAACCACCGCCAATCGCCGCATCGAAACCCTGGCCGATCAGATCGACCTGTCGGTTATCGAAGTGCCAGTCCGGATTGATCGCCGGAAACCTTGTCAGGAACTCACCCAGAAGCGGCACGATGTACAAGCGGCCGAACACCGTGCCCATGCTGACTTTCAGCGTACCCGCCGGTTGACCGCCGGCGCTGGCCAGATTGTTCACGGCATTCTGGATGGTTGTGAGACTGCCGCTGACCTCACTCAAAAACAATTGCCCCGCTTCCGTCAGGGTCAACCGACGGGTGCTACGCTGGAACAGCCTCACGCCGAGGCGCGCTTCCAGTTTCGCCACGCTTTTGCCCACGGCGGCCGGTGTCAGGCTCAGGCGACGCGCAGCTTCGGCAAAGCTGCCGACTTCGGCACTACGCACGAAGCATTCGATACTGCTGAAGGTTTCCATGGCCGCCACTCTAAACTTTTGGTTTACACAGACTATAGCAACCACGGTCTACTCGCCCGGTGGCGAGGGGCAGATACTCGACACCACACCAAGGCAGCCTGCCTTGAAATTTCTGGAGATCGAACATGACCACTCAACACCTCAGCGGTAAAGTTGCTCTGATTCAAGGCGGCTCTCGCGGCATCGGTGCCGCCATCGTCAAACGCCTGGCGGCCGAAGGCGCCACGGTTGCCTTCACATACGTCAGCTCCGCCGCCAAGGCTGAGGAACTGCAAAACAGCATCACCGCGACCGGCGGCAAAGCTCTCGCGATCAAGGCCGACAGCGCCGATGCCGGTGCCATCCGCAACGCCGTGAACGCGACCGTCGAAACCTTTGGCCGCCTCGACATTCTGGTCAACAACGCCGGCGTACTGGCCGTCGCCCCGCTGGAAGACTTCAAACTGGAAGACTTCGACCAGACCCTGGCGATCAACGTGCGCAGCGTGTTCATCGCCAGTCAGGAAGCCGCCAAACACATGGGCGAAGGCTCACGCATCATCAACATCGGCAGCACCAACGCCGACCGTATGCCCTTCGCCGGTGGCGGCGTGTATGCGATGAGCAAATCCGCGCTGGTCGGCCTGACCAAAGGCCTGGCCCGCGACCTCGGCCCACGGGGCATCACCATCAACAACGTGCAGCCCGGCCCGGTGGACACCGACATGAACCCGGCCCACGGCGACTTTGCCGAAAGCCTGATTCCGCTGATGGCGGTCGGTCGCTACGGCAAAGCCGAGGAAATCGCCAGCTTCGTCGCCTACCTCGCAGGCCCGGAGGCCGGTTACATCACCGGTGCCAGTCTGACCATCGACGGTGGTTTCGGCGCCTGATTGATCAGATTGTCGATAACGAAAAACACCGCCCCTCCTTTAACAGAGGGGCGGCGTTTTTATATCGGCAGTTTGATCAGGCCCAATCCAGCGCCGGCAAACCACAGGCACTCGGTGTGAACGCTTTCAACGTACGAAGAATCCCGTCGGCGTGTGCATATTTTTCATCGGCCATGGCGGCATCAGGGATCGCGATGGCGGTCATGCCTGCCGCTTTCGCCGCCGTCACGCCGAATGGCGAATCCTCGAACACCAGGCAATCTTCCGGCGCCACACCGAGGCGGCGAGCCGCCGTGAGGAAAATGTCCGGCGCCGGTTTGGCCGCGCCGACTTCCGGGTCGTCGGCTGTGACAATGAAATCGAACAACGCAAACCAGTCACGGTGCAACGTGGTTTTCTGACCGAACGACTGGCGCGACGAACTGGTGCCGACGGCAATCGGAATGTTGTGCGCCTTGAGATGGCGGATCAGTTCCTCGGCCCCCGGCATCGCTTGTGCGGTGGGAAAACGCTCGCGCATCAGCGGCTCGCGAATCACCAGAAACTCTTCGGCGGTAATCGGCAGATCCAGCGCTTCGACCACATAACGGGCCAGATCGCCGGCACCGCGACCGATGATGTTCTGCTTGATGCTCCAGTCGAAGGTGCGCCCGTAACGCTCGGCAATCAGCGAGGTGACCTCGGTGTAGATGCCCTCGGTGTCAAGCAGCAAACCGTCCATATCGAAAATCACGGCCTTGATCGGGCCGAACGCTTTCATTGGTGCATTCATCATCGGATCCGTTATCAAAAACATCCCAGGCGGCATGAGATACCGCTGCTCGGATCTGATTAAAGGGTTCAGCAGCATAGCGAGCGCGGCCGAGGTTGAGCAACGGGCAATGTCGGTTGTCCGCCGAATGCCCTCTCGCACATTTAGAGAATCCCCCTACAGACATCGCCTACTCGGCTGACTTCTTTCCTGTTTGATCCCCCGCAATGTTTCGCGCCACCCCCTTGATGCGCGCGAGTGACTGCGAATGCTTCCATCCGATCGGCTCCTGTACCTGAACAACAGCATTGGTTTACTCGTAGTCGCTGCGCTGAACCCTGATCAGCCTGACGTCGAAACGCTGTTCCAGGAATTCCGCCTCTGCCTCAACGACTATGAAAGCTGGGCCGAGCAGTTCTGGACAGGAACCGCGCTGGACGTCGATCAAGTATTCAAGGTCGGCAACGATGTCCAGCTCATTGCGCCGATTACCAGCCGAAAACCCATCAGCTCCTCAGTAGCCATGTGTTCTGCGACTGGCTCCCTGACGCTGGTGCACATGTTCGAAGCTGCGCGCTTCGTGCCGATCGGCGATACGCCGGTGGCCCTGGAACCAGTCATTTCCGATGTCGGCGGTGTTCTGGAATTCGGCGAACCGCAGCATTACACCATCGGCCCCAGCGGCATTCTCGAGGTCGACAACTGCGACCGGGGCCAGCGTTATCGCATCACCTTCTTTCCCGATGTTTCTACCGCGCATGTCCAGACGCTGTACGCCTCGTATCAGGGGCTCATCGATGGCCTGGAAAAATGGTTGCGTGAGGAATGGCTCGGATTTCAACCGCAATGGGCCGAGTTTTCCAGCGCGGGTTTCCTGGGGCGTTACGGTCAGTTGCAGCAGGCCGACTGGCGCGGTTTCGAATCCGCCCTGAATAGCGTCTGGGATGACGTGAAACAGCTGTTCGCCCTGCTCGCCGACTGGCAGGCCAACAGCGAAAAGCTTCTGCAGTACCTGTCCGCCGCTGAGCTGGATGCCTTGCTCGAGGCTTCTACCGAGGCCATCGCCAATGGCTTGCTGATGCTCAGCGACGAGCCGTTGCTGTTCATTCATCTGGCGGCCTTCACCAGTTGGCTGAAGATGTTGCCCCCGCAGTATCTGGCCGAGGTGGTGGCCGAAGTCCGGGTCGAATTACTGATCGGTTTCCTGTTGATGCGCGTGTCGGCGGGCATGGGCGTGCCGCTGCGGTTGAGCGCCAAGGTGCTCGGCAAGATCAAGTCGCCGCGTGCCCGGGAATGGCTGGCGGCGTCGGCGTTACGGTTGGCGGAGCTGACTTCGACACCCGATCTGACCCGGCATGCGGGCGCTTTGAAACCGCTGGTGGTCAATGCAGGTCCGGCGCCGTTGCGGCCGACACCGGCGGTTCCGCTGGAGATTCGCACGGCGGATGCGCAGGTGCTGACGGTGCCCAATCCCGCGGCCATTGCGCGTAACAAATCACACGGCACAACGCGAATGGAGCGGCATGAGCCTCGCGACGATGCGTCGGCTCAGGCGAAGAATCCCAACGGCGACAGTGCTGACTGCGTGCCCCGGACCTGCACCAACGGTTGCCCCGTGTCGATGGTCACCGGCGAAGAGTTGCTGACGCTGACTGACGGCGTGCTCGATGGGCTGCTGCCGTTCGAGTTCAGTCGCTTGTATCGCACCAGTGCCGCCGAGATCGATGTCGGGTTGGGGTTTGGCTGGAGCCATTCGCTGGCGCATCGGCTGGAGGTCGAGGGCGATGGCGTGGTCTGGGTTGACCATGAGAACCGGCGCACGCGGTTTCCGTTGCCGAGTGTCGAGCGGCCGGCGATTCACAATAGTCTGTCGCGGGCGGCGATCTTTCTCGGGGATGAGCCGGAGGAGTTGATTGTTGCGCTGGCAGGTGAGGCGGCGCGGTTTTATCACTTTCGGGTTGGGCGTCTGACGGCTGTCAGCGATGCGTACGGCAACCGGCTGCGTATTACGCGGGATCGTCTGGATCGCGTTGAGCGCCTCGACAGCGGGGCTGGTCGTTCCCTGTTGCTGCGTTATGAGCGGGCGCATCTGATCGCGGTCGATTATCAGGTTTTTCGGGAGTCTGCCTGGCGTACCGAACAGACGCTGGCCAGCTACCGCTTCGATGCCCGTCATCGATTGATCGAAGCGACCAACGCCGTCGGCGAGAGCGAGCGTTACGACTACGACGATCAGCACGTCATTCTGCAACGGCAGTTAACGGGTGGCGCGAGCTTCTTCTGGGAGTGGGAGCGTGCCGGCAAGGCGGCGCGGTGCGTGCGGCACTGGGCGTCGTTTTCGCAGATGGATACGCGTTACGTCTGGGATGACGCCGGCAGCGTCACCGTGCATTACGTCGATGGGACTGAGGAAACTTACGTCCACGACGACACCGCGCGGCTGGTGCGTCAGGTTGCCGCCGATGGTGGCGAACAGCTCAAGGCCTACGACACGCAGGGCCGACTGGTCGCCGAGCAGGATGCGCTGGGGGCGATAACCGAGTACCGCTACGACGATGCCGGACGGTTAGTTGCGCTGATTCCGCCGGACGATGCGCCGACGTCCTACGAGTACCGCAATGGTTTCCTGCACAGCCGCTCACGTGGCGATGCGGTGTGGACGTACCGGCGCAATGCGCAGGGGGATATCACCGAGGCGGTCGATCCCGACGGCCATGTCACCCATTACCACTACGACCCGCAGGGGCGGTTGCTGTCGGTCCGCTATCCGGACAGTGGTCGGCATGTGTTCGTGTGGAATGACCTTGGGCAACTGGTCGAGGAAAGTCTGCCAGACGGTGGGATTCGGAAGTTTTCCTACGATGCCTTGGGGCGGCGGATTACTGCGCAGGACGAACATGGCGCGATCACCCGTCATGTGTGGGACGCCGTCGGCCGGCTGATCCAGACCACTTCGCCAAATGGCGCCACCCGCGCCTGGTCCTACAGCGCCTATGGCCAGATCACCGCCGAACGCGATGAGCAGGGGCGGATCACCCGCTACGAGTATGACGACGACCTGCATCTGGTCAGCCGGCGGATCAATCCCGACGGCACGCGGCTGCAATACCGCTACGACCATGCGCAGCTGCTGCTGACGGAGATCGAGAACGAGTCCGGCGAAAAGTACCGGCTGGACTACACGCCCACCGGATTGATCCGACAGGAAACCGGTTTTGACGGGCGACGCACCGCGTACGCCTACGACCGCAACGGCCACCTGCTGGAAAAGACCGAGTTCGGTGACGACGGCTCGACGCTGGTCACCGCTTACCAACGTGATGCTGCCGGACGCCTGCTGCGCAAGACCCTGCCGGACGGAGTCGAGGTCAGCTATCGCTATGACCGTTTGGGCCGCTTGGTCGGCGTGGATGACGGCCAGAATCACCCGCTGGCCTTCGAATACGACCTGCAGGACCGACTGGTACGCGAGCATCAAGGCTGGGGCACCTTGCGTTACACCTACGATGCTTGCGGCCAGCTCAGCCGGATGCGTCTGCCGGACAACAGCAAACTCGACTACCACTACGCCAAGGGCGGCGCGCTGACCGCGATCGACCTCAATGGCGCCTTGCTCACCCGCCACGTCTACCAGAACGGTCGCGAACAGCAGCGCCAGCAGGGTTTGCTGCTCAGCGAATATGCCTACGACGAGCAGGGCCGCTTGCGAGTGCATTCGGTTCATCAACATGACCGAGCACTGTACCTGCGTCACTACAGCTACGCGGTCAACGGCAACCTGGCATCTATCGCCGACAGCCGTCACGGTCAACGCAGTTACTACTACGACGCTCTCGACCGTCTGGCCAGCGTGCGCCACACCCGCGATGATGTGCCGGAAAACTTCGCCCACGACCCGGCCGGTAACCTGTTGCTGCAGGATCGTCCGGGCCCGACACAGATCAAAGGCAATCGCCTGCTGATGCAGGGCGACCGCCATTACGACTACGACGCCTTCGGCAACCTGATCCGCGAACGCCGTGGCCGCGCCCAACAGCTCGTCACTGCATACCGCTACGACAGCCAGCACCGCCTGATCGGCCTGACCCGCCCCGACGGCACCAGCGCGACCTATCAATACGACGCCTTCGGCCGGCGCATCCGCAAAACCGTCGACGGCCAGACCACCGAATTCTTCTGGCAAGGCGATCACCTGATCGCCGAAAGCAGCCAGGAACAGCACCGCAGCTTCATCTACGAACCCGGCACCTTCCGCCCGCTGGCGATGCTCGACGGCCAAGGCCCGAAACGCGCCTGCCCGTTCTACTACCAACTCGACCACCTCGGCACCCCGCAAGAACTGACCGACTACAGCGGCGAGATCGTCTGGTCAGCCAAATACAGCGCCTACGGCAAGGTCACCTCGCTGCAGCTCGCGACCGAGGACTACCTCGACCAGCCGCTGCGCTTTCAGGGGCAGTATTTCGACGCGGAAAGCGGACTGCATTACAACCGGCACCGGTATTACGACCCGGACGTGGGGCGGTATCTGACGCCGGATCCGGTGAAGCTGGCGGGTGGGTTGAATCAGTACCGGTACGTGCCGAATCCGACCGGGTGGGTGGATCCGTTGGGGTTGACGTCCAATTGTCCGCCGCCGAATAAGCCGGGATGTCCGGTGCCGGATGGGGTGGGCGGTTCGATTGTTGACGAAGGTGAACCGCTGACTCCAAAGCCCAAATCTCGACCGGAAAATTTTGGTAGTGATGAAAAGCTTGCCGGGCATTTTGAAAAGCATGGCGCCGAATTCAAGGCGATGACCAACGAGGAGTACTTACTCATCGCACGAGGAGTAGTGAATCAGGGCACGCGTGTGGAGTACTTATACAAAGGAGAGATGCGAGCAGGGTATATCCAATTGATGGGGAATAACCGGAAAGGTGAAGCGAAATTTGCTTTCGTGGGCACCAACACAAATGATGAAATTACGACTCTACACACCAAAAGTGGAAAAGAGTTTTGGCGGACAATCAACGGTAATGCACAAGATAAAACAGTGAGGCCTGCCCATGACTAAGACACACAAAGTATTGGTCGTCGAAATAGACCATTTGGTAGAGGACGCTATTTTGCTGGTTGTTGAGGGCGTTGAGGTCAGATGCTTCGTAGGCTACAGCCCCTCGAAAATTGAGGTCGGAAAAACTTACGAAGCTGAGTTCGAAATGGTGTTGTCTGGTGAGGAATTTGTATCACCTGCACAATGCGAAAAAATGCAGATCAAGATGCTCGGTAGTGGATTCCACTGTGAAGTTTATGGCTACCTGGATGGCGAGGTTTTCCGGTCGTTTGTTGATTTTATGGATCAGGATATCCACTACGAATACCCACATCTGAATGGGCAGTTCGTCAAAATTAACGCGGACAGGATTGACGTCTCGTTTGTTTGATAGCGAATGGCGGGGTTAGACCGCAGCTCACTCCCTTAACTCTCTACATAGAATTTCCAATATTCAACGAAACAAGTGTCCATCACTCATCATCATCAAAATCCTCATACTCAAGCTCCTCCCCCTCACCCTCCCAAAGCGGAACCGTCGCATCATCCATCAACGACCCCGGATCTTCATTCCCCGGATCATTGATAAACGGCAACCCGCTCGGGCCTTTTTCTTCCTTGCCTTCGGTTTCGGGAGTCATGGTGCACCTCGGAAGCTCAACGTGTAGACGTTCGAAAAGTATGGCCGCTAAACGTTCCGGCGCATTACGCCGGAACACAAAAAACCCGGCACAAGGCCGGGTTTCAGTCATTCCGCTTGCTCAGCGGTGACGATATTTGTGTTTGTGCTTGTGGCCGCCACCGGAATGCGATTTTCCACCATCGCCTCCCAGGCTGTTGCCCACTGCACCACCTGCCGCGCCGCCGAGCCCGGCACCGACAGCCGAGCCGGTAGACCCACCGAGGCTGTTGCCCAGCACTGAACCACCCGCCGCGCCAAGACCGCCGCCAATCGCGGCCTCCGTACGATTGCGCTTGTTAGCTCCGACGGCACTGCCAGCCGCGCCACCAACGCCCGCTCCCACTGCGGCGCCGGTGCTGCCGCCGAGTTGTCCGCCGACCACGTTACCCAGCACACCACCCAGACCACCGCCGACCGCCGCGGAACCATCGCCGGCAGCCATGGCGCCTTGCGCCACAAGCAATCCTAAAACCAACGCAGTTAATGTCGATCGCATACAGACCTCGCAGATCCCGGATCGGGACGGTACGCCCGGAAGGGGCTATACGGAATTGGAGGCGAATTCTGGAAAAACGTTCAGCAACGAAAAGGCCCGACATATAGCCGGGCCTTTTCAGACATGCATTCGCAATCAGTGACGCTTGTGACCCTTCGACAGGTTGCTACCCACCGCGCCGCCCGCTGCGCCGCCCAGGCCGGCGCCGATGGTCGCGCCGTTCTTGCCACCCAGGCTGTTGCCGATGATCGAACCGCCTGCCGCGCCAACACCGCCGCCAATGGCCGCTTTGGTACGGGCACCTTTCTTCGCTGCCAAAGCACCGCCAGCCGCGCCAGCCAGGCCAGCGCCGATGGCCGCGCCGCTGCTGCCGCCCATTTTCTGGCCGACCACATTGCCCAGCGCGCCACCCAGGCCACCACCCAGTGCGGCGGTACCATCACCGGCCATTGCACCTTGAGCGACCAGAAGCCCCAGAACCAGAGCAGGCAGAGTTAAACGCATGACGAAAACCTCAAAAGAAGGAAGAAAAAGGGCGCAGATTGAATGCTGTTGCCGCGGCAATGTCCAGTGCCACAGCGCACTTGGCGCCGATTGGACAGCGATTTTGGAAAAGGTTTTATCGCAGACAAAAAAAAAGCCCGCTGGGGAGACGGGCTGGAGACTTGCTTTCTAACGGATGCCTTCACCCTACGTAGACCGGTGTGAAAAGTTTGTGAAAGAAACCGGACGATTCCGCAATTTTCGTAGGACGCTTCTCCAGAAAATCAGCAATCAAAAACCCCGCTCAATGGCGGGGTTCTGTGGCATCCGGATTACTTCCTGGAACGTGTCGTCACCTTGGGCAGAAATTTCGCTTTCGGCCCCTTGGGTGCTGTCGACTTGATCTTGCCGGTCTGCACCGGATCTTCGCCAAAGCCCGCCTGATACTCAGTCTGGCCGCAGCGCACGCAATTGTTGAATGGAAATTCAGCCCCGTCGTCTTCGATGTACGGATCAGTCATCTCTTCACCCCTTTCAAAAGCGGACCGATACCGGCAAGACCCTTTTGCCTGAAAAAATATCGACCTCCAAGGCTTTTGAGACTAGCCGGTCATTCCTGGACTTGTGATTCAGATGGCCCGAAGCCCGACGAATGGCCTACAGAAATTAAACACAATGTTCACACCGCTGGTCCTACGGAGCTAAAGATTGCCAACCACAGGCCGTTGCCCTTTTTCCTACGCAATGAATCTCAAGGAGAGAACATGGAAATCAAAGGATTCCCACCGATGCCTGTTGTAAAGCTCACGGACGAGCAGATCGCCGCCGCTAAAGCCGCGGCGGAAAAATTCAAGGAGAAGGTCGCCTCGGGTGAAATCGTCATCAAGCCGCTGGACGGACCAAGTCCAGTACAGCCTGGCAAACCTGGCGTCATCTACTATCCAGACCCGGTTCAGCCTGGCCAGTCCACTGGCACTCCACTCGTCGCGATCGACACCCCGCTGACCTACGACTCGAAAGGCACCATCCTGCTCAAACCGCAGGGCTGATCGATGGTAAAGAGCCCATTCCTTTGAATGGGCTCACACGCAGCAAACCAATACTCAGCGCAGCTTGACCGCCGTGCCAGTCGCAAACACCACAACCATGCCGCCCTTCCCCGCTGGCATGCTGATCTCGAAATCCACCCCAACCAACGCGTCCGCCTGCAAGGCACGTGCTCGCTCCTTGATCTCATCAGTCGCCTGAATACGAGCCTCTTTCAACGCGCGCTCCAGGGTCTGCGAACGCCCACCGAAAAAGTCCCGCATGCCGGCAAACATATCGCGAATAACATTCACGCCCTGTACCGACTCAGCGCTGACAATATCGATATACGCCGTAATTTGCCGACCTTCGACACCTGAAGTTGTTGTAACAATCATAAAAACAAGCCTTGGCAGAAAGTGAGGTCGACAATGGTAAGCCACCCCTACATCATTGCCCTAATATGAAAATGGGCGACCCAGTGGGGCCGCCCATTCAAATGTACAATTTTGCACTTTCCCTGATAGTTCAGATAGGGCTACCCGAGCTATCCAGCCCCCAGCTTTCAGCCTTGTTCACAACCTCTTGCAAACACTCTGCAATAGACTTCTGACTGGCATCAAGAACCAATGAAGGAGCGATAGGTTCTTCATACGCTGCACTGATCCCTGTGAACTCGGGTATTAGTCCCGCCCGGGCTTTACGATACAAACCTTTTGGATCCAGGCTTTCACATACATTTAAAGGGGTATTTAAATAGACTTCGATAAAATTTTCTTCGCCGATGATCACTTTGGCCTGCTCTCTCTGCAACCGACAAGGAGAAATGCAGGCAACGAGGACAATCACCCCCGCCTCGTTCATCAATCGAGCAACTTCAGCGATACGACGAATATTTTCCGAACGATCCTCGGGCGAAAACCCCAGTCCTTTACAAAGCCCGTGGCGGACATTATCCCCGTCCAGTACAAAAGCATGCCTTCCACTGTCGACCAACAGCTTCTCCATGGAGAAAGCCAATGTCGACTTGCCGGCACCACTCAATCCGGTAAACCAAAGGGTGTAAGGTTTCTGCGAAAAAAGCCGGTTACGGTCTGCCGCCGTTACCTGCGGCGTTTGCAACGACAGATTTCCACTGGAATCTTTTGTTATTTTAGTCACGCCAATACCTCATCTCGAGTGGAGTCTGAGCTCAAGCTTCAAGATCGTCGTTATTCAGAAAAACGATTGATGGTAGAACCAATCCAGCGCACGCCCAGTGAACCATTCAGGTATGGCAACTTGCTCGGGTCCACGCTGATCAACAGTTCCTTGTTCAAATAAAGCTCAAGACCACGCTCGCTCGCCACAACGTTCAGGTCTCCACTGAACGGTAGACCCGTCACCGAGATATCCGCCTCCGGAGCCCATTGAGTCCCGTCATGCGTCCACATCACCAACCTCGCTCCATCGGCTTTATGAGGCTGAATCACCAAGGCATTCATATCGGTGTCATCACCGGTGCCTTGATAAACGACGGCTGCTACATGAGAGTCCGGCAGCGCGGGATCAATCGAATAACCGAACGACATGCTGCGCTCAGGACCGTCTGAAACCTCACGCTGTTTCAACAGACACAAGCTATCGGGCGCCGCAATTTTTTCGCCTGTTTCCAATTGTTTGTGGGAACCAAAAACACTTTCCCATGCCACCCAGGCCTTTTGATTTTTATAACTGATATGAAAATTCGCCAAGCGCTCTTCGGCGTTGCGTCGGAACAGATCTTTTTCGAGTAGTTCCGGGGTGCCTGCAAACACATGACCATGGTGTGCAAAATCCCTGGCATTCAACAATCTGACCTCATTTACCGCCCCATAAGGGCCCAGGCACAGATAGTCCAGCGGCTTGTAGGTATCACGCTCCAACACCCACAATCCACTCATTGAACTGCGGCGGGATTCGCGTCCTGTCATTTGACTTTCGCCAACCAACACCACGTCGGACGACACCGCAAGTCCTCGGGCATATATCGAGCTGCCGGCGTGCCAGATGACATCGTTGGTATCCAGATCGACCAGCGAACCGATGGAGCTGTGACAGGCGATTTTTTGACCTTCGTCCGACACCCATACGTTATGCAGCCCTGTGCGCTGATCGATAGGGTCAAGACTGACCAGCTCCAGCTCAGGATAAGTCAGGACTGCGAGCAACGAACCGTTGTGGTGTCCATGGGCGATGACATAGAGATGTCCGTCTTTCTCGAATACTGAATTGAGGTGATCACCCGTGATCTCCTGCAATGACAGTCGATCCCAGCGCACGCTGGTCAGTCGTTTCTCCTGAAAGTGCCCCGGTTTTTCCAGGTCGACTACCGAGATGGCGTTTCTTCCGGTGTTGGTACAAATAATACGTCCGTCGGAAGCGCAAAGAATCTGGTGGGGCTGGGACAGGAAAGGTTCTGAGTGAAAAGAACCTCGGGAAAGAAAACCAACTTCAGAGTTTGCATAAGTCTGAATATCGACAAGCTTCAGATTATCCAGCCCCGAATGAGATAAAACGAGGTCTTTGCCTTCTGGGAACCACGTCACACCATAATATTCAGGGCGGTCGCTCTCAATGGGCGTAACTTTTCTGGAGTGCAAATCAACGAGAAGCAAATATCCGGTTGTAGCGACAACTGCAAACAATTTATCCAACTTGTTACACCTCAAGCTACTTACTCGGCTCAGAAACATCTACAGGAAGCGGAGAGCCACCGCACGGAATTTTAACTGTTCAGTTCAAAAAAACTCAATAAATGCCGACGAAGCGAAATGTTCACTACGTCACGCTTGGGATATTCATCGGCCAACGAGCTCATTTCATGACGTGCACGCAAAAAAAACCCCCGATTTTTTTCAAAATCAGGGGTTTTCTATGCTTAATTTGGCGGTGAAGGAGAGATTCGAACTCTCGATACAGTTTCCTGTATACACACTTTCCAGGCGTGCTCCTTAAGCCACTCGGACACTTCACCGTATCTCTTCAAACATGTTCTGTCTGTCGAGGCGCGCTAATGTAGTCGAAAGCTTTTCTGATGGCAAACTTTTTTTCAGAATTTTCATGCGGTTAAGAGAAAAAGTCGTTTCCGCTGTCGATGGACCCTGGCGATCCGGCCAATCTTGGGTGGGCGCGGCCCTTCTATATAGGCATGCAGGCGTTTGTCGTGGGGCATGTTGCGGCGGATCAGCCGCTCGAGGGTGACCGGCGGGTCAGTCACAGTGCTTTACCTGACCGGCGGCGGTGGGTAACGTCTGCCCATCTTTCTTATAAGGAATTGCGCCATGAGCGACCTGATTGCCTACCACCTCGAAGACGGTATCGCGACCCTGACCCTGAGCAACGGCAAGGTCAACGCCATTTCCCCGGACGTGATCGCGGCCTTCAACGCGGCGCTGGATCAGGCGGTGGCAGATCGTGCAATCGTGATCATTACCGGCCAGCCGGGCATTCTCTCGGGCGGCTACGATTTGAAAGTGATGACCGCCGGCCCCAAAGAAGCCGTGTCCCTGGTAACCGCCGGTTCGACCCTCGCCCGTCGTTTGCTGTCGCACCCGTTCCCGGTGATCGTGGCCTGCCCGGGTCATGCCGTGGCCAAAGGTGCGTTCATTCTGTTGTCTGCCGATTACCGGATCGGTGTCGATGGCCCGTTCAGCATTGGTCTGAACGAAGTGCAGATCGGCATGACCATGCACCACGCCGGCATCGAGCTGGCCCGTGATCGCCTGCGTCGCTCGGCCTTCCACCGTTCGGTGATCAACGGCGAGATGTTCGATCCGCAAAGCGCTGTGGATGCCGGTTTCCTCGACAAGGTGGTTTCTGCCGAAGAACTGCAAGGTGCCGCCCTCGCCGCCGCGCGTCAGTTGAAGAAGATCAACATGACCGCACACAAGAACACCAAGCTCAAAGTACGCAAGGCGCTTCTGGAAACCCTGGATAACGCGATCATTCAGGATCAGGAACACCTGGGCTGAATCCTGTTCTCTGCGATACAGTAAAGCCCGACCATCGTGTCGGGCTTTTTCTTGCGCGCAAGGTTTAAATCTCTGCGGCAGCTCTAGGACGCCTCTGACCGACAAGTCGGAAACATGCGCTTAAACATCGCCCATCTCCTGACTCTATAGCGGCAATTGCCGAAAACAGTGCACATCCGTACACTGCGCCACCTTTTGTCCCGGTGGGCCTGAAAATGCTGTTCGTGTTTCGTATGTTATTGATGGGCCTGCACTTTATGCTGGCGGGTGTGCTCGGGGTGATTCTCGGGCTTTGCCGGCCATTCAATCCGGACAACAGTCGTCTGTGCGCCCGTCTCTATGCCCTGCCGGCGATGTGCATTCTGCGCCTGCGAGTGAAGGCCGACGTCGGTCAGCTGATGAACAAGCCCGACAGCTGCGTGATCATCGCCAACCACCAGTCCAACTATGACCTGTTCGTGTTCGGCAACGTGGTGCCGCGACGTACCGTGTGCATCGGCAAAAAAAGCCTGAAATGGGTGCCGCTGTTTGGCCAGTTGTTCTGGCTGGCGGGAAATGTGTTGATCGATCGCGGGAACGCGCACAAGGCGCGTCAGTCGATGCTGACGACCACCGACACCTTACAGCACAAAGACACCTCGATCTGGGTTTTCCCGGAAGGCACGCGCAACCTGGGTGAAGAACTGTTGCCGTTTAAAAAAGGTGCGTTCCAGATGGCCATCGCCGCCGGTGTGCCGATCGTTCCAGTCTGCGTCAGCAGCTACATCAAGCACATGCGCCTGAACCGCTGGCGCAGCAGGAAAATTCTCATACGCTCGCTGCCGGCAATTCCTACCGCCGGCCTGACCATGGACGACATGCCCATGCTCATCAGCCAGTGCCGCGAGCAGATGCGCGAATGCATCAATGCGATGGATCGGCAGCTTCAAGCTGCATGAAGAAAACCCGCCTTGTGCGGGTTTTCTTTTGCCCGGTGAACTGTGCAGATTTCACTGACTCTCAAGCAGCGACACGGCTAAGCTGAAGCCATGCCTCCCCTGCCATCTGCCAAGAAGAAGTGAACCACCACCATGGGTCGAGTTGTTGCTGCTGCGGTTTACAGCGCCGGTAAGAAAGTCACCAATATTTCCCTCGATGAAGGCGCCGCCTGGGCCGCCAAGACCGGGCACTTTGTCTGGATCGGCCTCGAAGAGCCGAACGCCCAGGAGCTGGCCAACCTGCAACGCCAGTTCAACCTGCATGAACTGGCCATCGAGGACGCCCTGGAAAAACACAGTCGTCCGAAACTGGAAACCTTCGGCGACGCCCTGTTTATCGTCACTTACTCTCCCGTGCGCCAGCACGGGATTTTGCAGTTCATCGAAACTCATATCTTCGCCGGCAAGGGCTACATCATCACTGCGCGCAATGGCCATTCGGCGTCCTACGCGCATGTCCGTCAGCGCTGTGAGGCGCGGCCGCTGTTGCTGGAACACGGGGAAGATTTCGTACTGTATGCGCTGCTGGATTTCGTCATCGAAAACTATCAGCCGGTAGGTGAAGCGATCCACGCCGAGATCGATGAACTGGAGCGCAACGTGTTGTGCAGCGCGCTGAATGAGCACGACATCCAGAAGCTTCATGGCCTGCGCCGTGACGTGCTGCGCTTGCGTCGATACGCGGCGCCGATGGTGGAAATCGGCGAAGAATTGCAGAAGTTGAGCTTCCCCTTCATCGACAAGAACATGCGCCCTTACTTCCGCGATGTGCAGATCCATGTCACGCGGCAGATGGAAGACCTGACCACGCTGGCCGACATTGCGAGCCAGACCATCGAGATCGGTGTACTGCTGGAAGCGTCACGGCAAAGCGTGGTGCAGCGCAAGTTTGCGGCTTGGGCGGCGATTCTGGCATTCCCGACAGCGGTCGCCGGGATCTACGGGATGAACTTCCAGAACATGCCGGAGCTGAGCTGGCATTACGGCTATTTCGCCGTGCTGGGCTTTATCACCGTGGGTTGCGTGGGGCTGTGGGCGAGCTTCAAGAAATCAGGCTGGCTGTAAGGAAAAAAGCCCCCGTGCAGGATGCGGGGGCTTACGGATTCAAGCCGCGTCTGGCTTGTGCGCCACGAAACGCATCATCCATTCCGCCACCGTGGTGCCGTGGTGATCGTTCTCAAGGCTGGCCACGCCCTTGCTGTAGATCTGTTCGCCCAACGCTTCCTGACGCAAATCCAGCAGCGCCCGCGAGTAATCGTGAATGAATTCCGGATGCCCCTGGAAGCAAAGCACCTGATCGTTGATGTGATACGCGGCGAACGGGCAGAAATCGCTGGAAGCAATCACCGTGGCGTTCTCCGGCAGCGCCGTGACCTGATCCTGGTGACTGATCAACAGGGTCAGCTCTTCACGCACCGGGCTCATCCACGGCGCCTTGGCCGCGAGTTTGTAGTTGTGGGTACCGACGCCCCAACCCTGGATCGCGCGCTCGCTCTTGCCGCCCAGCAGCAGCGCCAGCAGTTGATGGCCAAAGCACACACCGAGCAGTTTGTCGCCACGCTCATAACGGGTCAGCAGGTACTGCTTGAGGGTCTGGATCCACGGGTCGGTACCGAACGAGTCGGCTTTGCTGCCCGTGACCAGATACGCATCGAACGTCAGGTCATCACTCGGATAGTCGCCCTGCATCACGTTGTACACCGTGAATTCGGCGGCGATCGGTTGTTGCGAGAACAGGCGCTGGAACATCTGCCCGTAACCCTGATATTGATCGACCAGTTCCGGACGCAGGATGTCGGTTTCCAGAATGCAGATGCGTAGCGACATAAAAAATACCTGACACGTGATGGGAATAATGCACACCCCAGAGCCTGCCTTGAAACCACCCGGCAAGGCAAGCCCTGAAATGCGTCCCCAACCCGTTAGAACAACTCGCCTTTCGCTGCCTTTTCCAGCAACAAGGCTGGCGGCGCGAAACGTTCGCCGTATTGCTCAGCCAGGTACTGCGCCCGCGCGACAAAGTCCTTCACGCCATATTGATTGATGAACTGCAACGCGCCGCCCGTCCATGCCGCGAAGCCGATGCCGAAGATCGAGCCGACGTTGGCGTCCGCCGTCGACGCCAGTACTCCCTCCTCCACACAGCGCACGGTTTCGATGGCCTGCACGAACAGCAACCGATCACGCACATCCTTCGGCGAAATCTGCCCGTCGGCTTTTTCGAAACGGGTTTTCAGTTCGGGCCACAGATGCTTCTGACCTCCCGCCGGGTAATCGTAAAAACCGCCTCCCGCTGCCTTGCCCGGCCGCTTGTATTCGTTGAGCAACAAGTCAATCACGGCGAACGCCGGGTGCTCAATCAGCGGTTTCCCTTCCGCTTGCAGGTCTTTGGCCGTTTGCTGACGGATATGGCTCATCAGGCTGAGGGAAACTTCGTCAGAGATCGCCAGAGGCCCGATGGGCATGCCGGCCTTGCGTGCTTCGGTCTCGATCATCGGGGCGCTGACGCCCTCACCCAGCATCGCGATGCCTTCGTTGGTGAAAGTGCCGAACACCCGCGAGGTGAAGAAGCCACGACTGTCGTTGACCACAATCGGCGTTTTCTTGATTTGCAGGACGAAATCGAACCCGCGCGCGAGGGTTTCGTCGCTGGTTTGCGCGCCTTTGATGATTTCTACCAACGGCATTTTTTCCACCGGACTGAAGAAGTGCAGGCCGATGAACTTGCTCTGATCCGGCACCGCAGCCGCCAGGCCGGTGATGGGCAAGGTCGAAGTATTGGAGGCAATCACCGCGTCGGCACCGACCACTTGCTGCGCCGCTGCCGAGACTTTGGCCTTGAGCTGACGATCCTCGAACACCGCCTCAATGATCAAATCGCAACCCGCCAGATCGGCATCGCGTTCAGTCGTCTGGATGCGCGCCAGCACCGCTTCACGCTGCTGTGCAGACATTTGCCCGCGAGCGACTTTCTTGTCCAGCAGTGCCGCCGAATGCGCCTTGCCCTTTTCGGCGGCGGCAAGATTGATGTCCTTGAGCACCACATCGATTCCAGCCGAGGCGCTGACATAGGCGATGCCGGCGCCCATCATGCCCGCGCCGAGGACGCCCACACGCTTCGTCACATAAGGTGCAAAACCCTGCGGACGCGAACCGCCGGCATTGATTTCATTGAGCTGGAACCAGAAGGTGCCGATCAGGTTCTTCGAGATCTGGCCCGTGGTCAGTTCAGTGAAGTAACGGGTCTCGATCAGGTGCGCGGTGTCGAAATCCACCTGCGCGCCTTCCACCGCGGCGCACAGAATCTTCTCCGGCGCCGGCAGCGTGCCCTGGGTTTTGCTGCGCAGGATCGACGGCGCAATCGCCAGCATCTGCGCGACTTTCGGGTTCGACGGCGTACCGCCGGGAATCTGATAGCCCTTCACATCCCAACGCTGCACCGCCGCAGGGTTGGCCAAAATCCAGGCCCGGGCCTTGGCCAGCAATTCATCGCGATCCGCCGCCAGCTCATCGATCAAACCTGCCTGCAATGCCTGTTGCGGACGGACCTTCTTGCCTTCGAGCAGATATGGCAGAGCCTTTTCAATACCGAGCATGCGCACCATCCGCACCACTCCGCCGCCGCCCGGCAGCAGCCCGAGGGTCACTTCCGGCAATCCGAGTTGCACCGACGCATCGTCCAGCGCCACGCGGTGGTGGCAGGCCAGGCAGATTTCCCAGCCTCCGCCGAGCGCCGCGCCGTTGATCGCCGCGACCACCGGTTTGCCGAGGGTTTCCAGGGTGCGCAACTGACCCTTGAGAGTCAGCACCATGTCGTAGAAAGCCTTGGCTTCGGGCTTGCCGACCTTGATCAGTTCATTCAGGTCGCCGCCGGCGAAGAAGGTTTTCTTGGCCGAGGTGATGACCACCCCGACGATGTCATCTTTTTCCGCCTGCAATCGGGCGACGCTGTCGGCCATGGCCTCGCGGTACACCGCGTTCATGGTGTTGGCGCTCTGGCCCGGCATGTCGATGGTCAGGAGAACGATGCCGTCCTGGCCTTTTTCGTAACGAATGGCTTGGGTCATGACAGTTTTCCTTGGGGTCAGAGGCGTTCGATGATGGTGGCGATGCCCATGCCACCGCCAACGCACAGCGTCGCGAGGCCGTAGCGCAGGCGCCGGGCTTCCAGTTCATCGAGCAAGGTGCCGAGGATCGCGCAACCGGTGGCGCCCAGCGGGTGGCCCATGGCGATCGAGCCGCCATTGACGTTGACCTTGTCCGGGTCGACGGCCATGTCTTTGATGAATTTCAGCACCACCGAGGCGAACGCCTCGTTGACCTCGAACAGGTCGATGTCCTCCACCCGCAGCCCGGCCTTGGCCAACGCCTTGCGAGTGGCCGGCGCGGGGCCGGTGAGCATGATGGTCGGGTCGGTACTGGTGACCGCCGTGGCTACGATTCGCGCCCGGGGTTGCAGGCCCAACTCGCGCCCCTTGGCTTCGGAGCCGATCAACATCAGCGCCGCGCCATCAACGATCCCCGAACTGTTACCGGGCGTGTGCACATGATTGATGCGCTCGACATGGCTGTAGACCCGCAGCGCCGTGGCGTCGAAGCCCATCTGGCCGATCATCTCGAAGCTCGGCTTGAGCTTGCCCAGGCCTTCAAGGGTCGACTCGGCACGAATGAATTCATCGTGATCGAGCAGGATGATGCCGTTCTGGTCCTGCACCGGCACCAACGATTTGTTGAACGAACCGTCGGCCCGGGCCCGGGCGGCCTTCTGTTGCGAATGCAGCGCATAGGCATCGACGTCTTGACGGCTGAAACCTTCAAGTGTGGCGATCAGATCCGCGCCGACGCCTTGCGGTGTGAAATGGCTGTGCAAATTGGTTTGCGGATCCAGCGCCCAAGCGCCACCGTCGCTACCCATCGGCACGCGGGACATGGATTCGACACCGCCGACCACCACCAGGTCTTCGAACCCGGAGCGCACTTTCATCGCCCCCAGGTTCACCGCTTCCAGCCCCGAGGCGCAGAAGCGGTTGATCTGCACGCCCGCGACGCTGACATCCCAATCGGCCACCTGCACCGCGGTCTTGGCGATGTCCGAGCCCTGATCGCCAATCGGCGTGACACAACCGAGCACGACGTCATCGACTTGGCTGGTGTCCAGTTCGGTACGAACCTGCAAAGCGGTCAAGAGCCCGGCCACCAGGTTCACCGGTTTGACGCTGTGCAGCGAACCGTCGGCCTTGCCCTTGCCACGGGGCGTGCGTAACGCGTCGAAAATCAAAGCTTGGGTCATGGCGTTCTCGAACCTGTGCGGTGAGTGAATTTCGTGCCTCCACTCTTGGCCGGGACGGTCACGGATTCAATGACCACAGCGCTCAATGACGTTGACGCGCACGCTCAGACGGACGGTCATTACCGGCCAGGTTAACCGGTTCAGGTCACCGAGCTGTCTAGCAAAAGGGCGGCAAAGAAGCTGGCAATGGGCCTCATGCCTTTTTAATCGCGACTGGTAGCAAATACATATGAAATGGATCTAAGCCAAGCGTGACGCGGGCCCTAAGGTGAACATGTACGTCTTTGTCGTCGGGTTTTGCCGAGGCAGGCGTTCTTCAACAGGAAGTGCAGCGCTTGCCATCATGGACATGCAGGCAAGCATCAGGAAATAACAAAAAAGGCGGTCTAGCCATGTTCAAACAACCGAAAGTTCGTCAAGCAGGGCTCATTCTTTTCGCCACGACGCTGTTGTTGATTCTGCCGAATCTGACCAAGGTCATCGGCTGATTCAAGCGGCAGGTATAGTTCATCGCCACTGAAAATGTGACTGGCCCGCTACCCGGGCCAGCGTGGCTGTGCCAATCTCTGCGCACTTCCACGACATGGACGGCGATCACTTGAAAACGCTCATTATGTTCGGGGCCATGCTGCTGAGCTTGCCCCTGTCTGCCGCACAGTTGAATTTGGAGCTGGGCGAGAACAACCGCATCTGGCAGACCGAGGAATTGCTCAAGCATCCTCAGGTACAAACCCTCACGATCAAGAATGATGTGTCCTACAAGAAGGACATGACTTATCGCGCCGTGCCGATGGCCGCGCTGCTGCCCGGCATCAAACCGGACGATCACCTGCAAGCCGTAGCGCTGGACGGTTTTGCCGCTGAGCTGTCCGCCGCGCCGCTACTGAACAACAAGGGTTCGCGCGCCTGGCTGGCCATCGAAGATCCGGCACAGCCCTGGCCGCCGCTGTCGGAGGGCAAGCACAGCGCCGGGCCGTTCTATCTGGTGTGGACCGATCCGCAGGCCGGCAATATCAGTCCGGAACAATGGCCATTTGAAGTCGCGAGCATCAAGCGCATGGCGCCAGTGGCCGAGCGCTTCCCTGCCCTGCTGCCGGATCCTGCGCTGAAGGCCGATGATCCGGTGAATCAAGGTTTCGCGCTATTCCAGAAGAACTGCCTGGCCTGCCATCGCCTCAATGGTGCGGGCGATGCGCAATTCGGGCCGGACCTGAATATTCCATACAACCCGACCGAATACTTCGGCGCGGACTTCCTCAAGCGCTACATCCGCGATCCACAGAGTCTGCGCCAGTGGCCACAGGCGAAGATGCCGGGGTTTTCCGCCGAGGTGTTACCGGACGCGGATCTGCAGAAACTGGTGGGGTACTTACAGCACATGGCCGGGCGCAAGGTTGCGCCCGCCAAGTAAACCGACAACATCGTTTACTGCTGTTGCACCGAGATAACCGGCGCAGGTGTCGGCGACACCAGCACTTTCGCGTGCATCTGCTCTGACCCGCCGCCCCGACGCATGCCCCGCACCGGGCAGGCGTCGAGGTAATCCAGGCCCACCGCCAATTTCAAGTGTCGTTCCGGCCGCGCCAGTTCATTGGTCACGTCAAAGCTGTACCAGGCGTCATCGATCCAGGCTTCGGCCCAGGCGTGACTGGCCAGGTGTTCGCAATCCTCGCTGTACAGATAACCCGACACATAGCGCGACGGCACACCGAGGCTGCGCGCACAGGCCAGAAATGCGTGGGCGTGGTCCTGGCAAACACCCGCACGTCCGGCGAAGGCCTCGGCGGCGCTGGTGTCGACCTCGGTGGAACCCGGCGTGTAGGTCATGTGCTGGTTCAGCCCATGCATCAGGTCAATCAATGCGTTGCGGTCCCGTCGTTGTTTGCAGGACTTCTCGGCGAACGCCCGCAGCGCCTCGTCAGCCTCGGTCAGCCGGGTGAAACGCAGGAACGGCAGCGCCGACTGGCTCTCATGCTCCGCTTCGCGCAATTCGTCGATATCAACCTGCCCACGGGCACCGATGATGATCGCTTCGTGGGGCTCGTCCATGGTCAGCACATGCAGGATGTTGCCGAACGGATCGAGCTGGGCCCGCACCGGGCGCGGCAGGTCGAGCTGCCAGCTCAGCACATGCTGACGCTCGCTGTCGTGGGGTGTCAGGCGCAGGTACTGGATGCTCGCGCGCACCTGATCTTCGTAGTGATAGGTGGTCTCGTGGCTGATGGAAAGTCTCATGCGGCCTCCAGATAGGAACTGTGAATGGCGTTGCCCAACTGGCGCACCAGCGGGATGAATTCGGTGAGCCAGGCGTGCAGCCCTTCCTCGAGAATCTCTTGAATGCCGGTGTAGCGCAGACGCGCGTCCATTTCCGCCGCCAGCCGTTGCGCGGGACGACCGTTGGCCCCCGGCAGTTGCGCGAGAATCTGGTCGATCTCCTCGGTGCAGGCCCGCAGCGAACGCGGCACATCGGCGCGCAGCAACAACAGTTCGGCGACATGCCGGGCGCCCGGCGCATCGCGATAGATCTCGGTGTAGGCCTCGAACGATGACAGCGCCCGCAACAGCGCACTCCACTGGTAATAGGCGTGGGCGGTGCCATCGCTGACCGCTTCCGCCTGATCGCCGGCCATTTCGTAGCGGGCGTCGAGCAGGCGCAAGGTGTTGTCGGCCCGTTCGATGAACGTGCCCAGGCGAATGAAGCGGAACGCGTCGTTGCGCATGATGGTGCCGTAGGACGCCCCCCGAAACAGGTGCGAACGTTCCTTGATCCACTCGCAGAAGCGACTCATGCCATAACGGCTGAGGCCCTGATTGGCGATCCCGCGGATCTCCAGCCAGGTGGCGTTGATGTTCTCCCACATGTCCGCGGTGATCCGACCGCGCACCGCATGGGCACTGGCCCGCGCCGCGCCAAGGCAGCTGTAGATGCTCGCCGGATTCGCCGCGTCCAGGGCGAAGAAGTGCAGCAAGCGCTCGGCATGCAGTTCGCCGTGGCGTTCCAGGTAATCGTCCAGCGTGCCGGTGATCAGCAGCGGCATCGCCAGTTCGTGCAGACCGTCGCCACGGCCGTCCTGCGGCATCAGCGACAGCGAATAGCTGACATCGAGCATCCGTGCGAGGTTTTCCGCCCGCTCCAGGTAACGCGACATCCAGTACAGATCCGAGGCAGTTCTACTTAACATGGCAGGCTTCCTTCAATCCTCAACCACCCAGGTGTCCTTGGTTCCGCCGCCCTGGGATGAATTCACCACCAGAGAGCCTTCACGCAGGGCCACACGGGTCAAACCGCCGGGCACGACCCGGGTTTCGCGGCCAGACAATACGAACGGGCGCAGGTCGATATGGCGCGGCGCAATGCCGTTTTCGACAAAGGTCGGACAGGTCGACAGCGACAGCGTCGGTTGGGCGATGTACGCGTGGGGCTTGGCTTTGATCCGCTCGCGGAATGCATCGATTTCCGCGGTTGTCGCCGCCGGCCCCACGAGCATTCCGTAACCGCCGGAGCCCTGGGTTTCCTTGACCACCAGATCCGGAAGATTGGCCAGTACATGGGATAGTTCAGACGGATTACGGCATTGCCAGGTCGGCACGTTCTTCAGGATCGGCTCTTCATCGAGGTAGAAACGGATCATCTCGGTGACGAACGGATACACCGACTTGTCGTCCGCCACCCCGGTGCCGATGGCATTGGCCAGCACCACGTTGCCGGAGCGATACGACGACAGCAGGCCCGGCACGCCGAGCATCGAATCCGGGCGGAATGCCAATGGATCAAGAAACGCGTCGTCGAGTCGGCGGTAGATCACGTCCACCGCTTTCGGGCCGTCGGTGGTGCGCATGAAAACCTTGTCGTCGCGCACGAACAGATCCGCGCCCTCCACCAGCTCCACGCCCATTTCCCGGGCCAGGAACGCATGTTCGAAAAACGCGCTGTTGAACCGCCCCGGTGTCAGCACCACGACACTCGGATCGTCGATCGGGCTTGAGCTTTTCAGGGTGTCGAGCAGCAGATTCGGGTAATGGTCGATCGGAGCGATGCGCTGGGCTGCGAACAGTTCAGGGAACAGGCGCATCATCATCTTGCGGTCTTCGAGCATGTAGCTGACGCCGCTGGGCGTGCGCAGGTTGTCCTCGAGCACGTAATAGGTGCCGTCGCCGTCGCGCACCAGATCGACGCCGGAGATGTGCGAATAGATATCGCGGTGCAGATCCAGCCCCTGCATCGCCAACTGGTATTGCTCGTTGGCCAGCACCTGCTCGGCGGGAATGATCCCGGCCTTGATGATGCGTTGCTCGTGATAAAGGTCGGCGAGAAACATGTTCAACGCCTTGACCCGCTGGATGCAGCCGCGCTCGACGATCCGCCACTCGCTGGCGGGTATGCTGCGCGGAATGGTGTCGAAGGGAATCAGACGTTCTGTCCCTTGCTCGTCCCCGTAGAGCGTGAAAGTGATCCCGGCACGATGGAACAGCAGATCGGCCTCGCGTCGCCGCTGGGCTAGCAGTTCGTCAGGCGTTTCCGCCAGCCAGCGGGCAAACTCCCGGTAATGCGGGCGGATCTGGCCGCCGGCATCGTACATTTCATCAAAATAGGTGCGGATCATGCCGTACTCCTTGTCACTCCGGACCTACAGGCCTTCGCAAGGCCCGTGCCATCGGCATAAACGCTTTGATTTCAATCGGTTGGATATTCACGCCACACGCACCGCACCATTCCTGTGCGGCAAATGCCCCAACCTGATCGCCCCCGCCTCATTGCGACGCAGTCCCGTCGCCTATCACCAGCATAGTCAGAGTTGATTTCACTGCCCGGCGCCGGCTGCGGATAATCCGCGCATCCGCTGCAAAACGTCCCTGACGAAGCACGCAGCCCAACTGATCCGGACTGCCCCGGCAGCCCTCCCGGCCGTAACCCTGACCGGTTTCCTCTCCTTCCGGTCTTCCCTTTCAGCCACCTCTTCAGGTGGCTTTTTTTTGCGCCGGATTCTTGTTTCAGGGTTTTGCCATGCAATGTTCAAGCTGCAGAAACGACAACGGCCGACCCGAAGGTCAGCCGTTGCTCGACGTGTTGCGAGGGTGATCAGTTCAAACGATGGCGGTTGCGCACCTCCTGCTTCACGCCCCAACCTTCGATGATGCCGCCCAGAGGCTCGACCACCGCCGAAAAGCCCTGTTCGAAATCGCCGATGTCGTCGTAGGTTGCGTACATCACCTTGCTCAATTCCAGGGACCACGCGCCGTCGTCGCGCGCACTGACCTGGGCATTGATCGATTCACCGCGAAACTTGCCTGCCGCCCTGCGCGCCCGCTCCTCGTCCGGGAAAATGGCGTAGAACTCGATGGGATGGAATCGGGAAAAATCGAAACCGCCTTCTTTCATGCGGCGCAGCACGTTGCTGCTGATGTCTTCTTGATAGGCTGTGCTCATGAACGTCCCCCTCGCATAGATGGATAGACTTTCCGTATTCCCTGCACTGGCCGAACGGCTCAAGCGCTACGGCAACCGTGTTGCCGGCGGGAAACAAGCATGTAGCTGACAAGACCAGACCTTAGCGATCCGTTCGCTGATCTCGCTTGCAGAGTAGCCCCAAGATAGAGCCGCTGCCAAGGCCTGGTGCGTTACGGACAAGAAGTTTTTCAGACGGGAGTGATGCTGCGGATTTCGATGCTGTTCTGGGTCTTCAGGCTTTTGGCGCCTGCATCGGAGGTACGCCCTTCCAGATCATTGAGATCCAGTGCGGCGGCGACAGGAAGGAGTCGTTCCTTGATCAGTCGTGCGGCCTCATCGTCGCTGGGGCATTCCGCACGTTCGAAGACTTCATCGACAATTTCACCGTGATCATCCACGAAAGTGACTTTCCACTTTTGCATTGGAGCCTCCTCGAACAAACCCGCAAATGGGCTTACAACTATCTCGACTTTTGTCAGGAATGATCGTTCAAAAGGTTTACACCGGTGAAACATGAAAAACATTTCATCTGTGGGAGCGAAGTCGCTTGCTCCCACAGTGATGACGGCTGAGTGATCAGTCGTTGCTTGGCTTGTTCACCGCTTGCAGCACGTATTGCGGCAAGGCGAAGGCGCCGATGTGGATTTCCGGGTTGTAGTAACGGGTGACGATGCCGCTGCCGATAAAGCGCTGCTGCAGGGTTTCGCGGCTCAGCTTGCGGTAGGCCGGGTTGGTCGAGCCCCAGGCGAAGGTCATCGAACCGCCGATGTAGGTCGGCACGGCCGCCTGATAGAAGTGCCAGTCCGGGAACAGGCTGCGCAGGCGACCGGCGGTGGTTTTCACTTCTTCGATCTGCATGAACGGCGTGCCGTTCTGGGTCACGAGGATGCCGCCCTCGTTCAGGCAGCGGTGGCAGGCCTGGTAGAAGTTTTCCGAGAACAGCACTTCGCCCGGGCCGATCGGGTCGGTGGAGTCGGAAATGATCACGTCGAACTTTTCAGTGGTGGTCGCGACGAAACGCATGCCGTCATCGATCACCAGGTTCAGGCGTGGATCGTCGTAAGCGCCCTTGGAGTGGTTCGGCAGAAATTCCTTGCACATGTCGACCACGGTGCCGTCGATCTCGACCATGGTGATGTGCTCGACGCTGGCGTGTTTGGTCACTTCGCGCAGCATGCCGCCGTCGCCGCCACCGATGATCAGCACGCGCTTGGCGGTGCCATGGGCAAGGATCGGCACGTGGGTGAGCATTTCGTGGTAGATGAATTCATCGGCTTCGGTGGTCTGGATCACGCCGTCCAGCGCCATCACCCGACCCATGCGCGGGTTCTGGAAGATCACCAGGTGCTGGTGTTCGGTGCGCACTTCGTGCAGCAGTTTTTCCATGCGAAAACGCTGGCCGTAGCCTTCGTAGAGGGTTTCCAGGTATTCGCTGGTCTTGGTGACGGTCATGGTGAAGTGCTCCGATGAATGCGCGGGCGCCAATCGTCAGGTTCGATTGCCCGGGAAAGGCGCGCATTCTACGTTGCCGAAGATGACAGGTCGAACCTCAGTTCATCGGCCCCGCGCAATCCATGGTGCGAACGGTCAGATCCGCACATCGCCCCGCGGCCCGGCGATCGCCCAGATGATCAGGCCCAGCACCGGCAGTAGGATGATCAACAGCACCCAGAGGATTTTCATCCCGGTCTCGGCGCCGCTTTTCAGCACGTTGATGATCGCCCAGATGTCGAGGGCAAGGATGATCAGGCCGATCAGGCCGTTGAACGTGGAACCCATGGTGTCGCTCCAGAATAGTGGCGTGCACTTTTAGGATAGACGGTCGCGCGCAGGGTTCCCTTTTATTGCGTTCAGACGTGAACGGCGACCTTCAAGGCTTCCAGCGATGGCGCGGCGGCGATGCCGACTTCGGCGCACAGCTCCAGCACGCGCGGCACGTCGTTGCCGTAGACCAGCACCATTTGCAGCTCGTCGTCGAGCAACTGGCTGAAGTTCATCAGCGTGTAACCGCCGTTTTCCTTGTTCAGGCTGCTCATCTGCACCTGAATGCGGTTAAGCGCGGTCAGCGCCTCAGTCTTGGCCAGTTGCTTGGGCTTGAGGTTGAACTCCACACCCGGGCCGAACGAAGCCACGATCTGCGCGAACAGGTCAACATAGGTGTCAGCCTGAAACAGCACGGTCTCCGGCAGACTGCCGACCACGACCCACTCGCCCAACGGAATCGGGAAGGTGTCGTCGTAGTTGATGTCCGGATTGGCGGTCAGAAAAGCGTCGGCATCGGCGTAGGCCTGTGCGGCTTCATCGGCGACTTTCTGGATCTCGTCTTCGCCCATGCAGCCGGAGCTGATTTTGCTGATGAGTTCGGCGAGTGCGGCTTTCATGGGGGCAGGTCCTGTGGCTTGAGGAATTTCGAGGGCGCGAAGGATAGCGTATTCTCGCCCTCGCCACAGAGCCGGCTGCGGACCGACGGTGTCAGCCCAGCAGTTTTTCCAGCTGCGCAGTGGTGTCCACAGCGCCCATGGTGCGGGCCGCGTCCAGCGCGGTGATGCCGTTGGCGTCCTTGGCCTTCGGGTCGGCGCCCTGGTCGATCAGGAAGTCGACGATTTCAACGCGGTTGAACATCGCCGCCATCATCAGCGCCGTGCGGCCATCGAACGATGCGCCTTCAATCTGCGCGCCACCGGCCACCAACGCCTTGACCACCGCCAGATCACCCTTGAACGCCGCGCCGGCAATCGGGCTCTGGCCGTTGCCATTGCGTTGTTCCGGGTCCGCCTTGTGCTTGAGCAGCACTTGCACCGCGTCCACATGTCCGTAGTAACTGGCGAGCATCAACAGAGTGTCGCCCTTGCTGTTGGTCAGGTTCACCGGCAGACCGGCCGTGATCAGGCGATCCAGCATCACCGCATCGCCTTCGCGCGCCTTGTTGAATACCTGCTCGGTGAATTCGGCAGCTTCTTCGGGGGTCATCTGGCGGCTTTGGTCGGACATGGGGCAACTCCACTTTCGGTCAATCGGAAAGCCACTAGTTTCCCGAGCACGGCGATAGCTGTCACCCCCTTTTTTCCAAGCATCGCGATAGCCAATATCAATAACGGAACTTGCCTGCCTGTATGTCCGCAAGGATTTCATCCGTGACCTGCACATAGGTTTCGGTGCCCGGCAGCCAGGCATAGATCGGATCATCGCCCGTCAGGCCGGGATCGAAGCCTTCGTTTTTCAGGCGCGTCTTCTGATATTTGAAGGTGCCGGTGGTTTCCATCTTCACCTTGACCCGCAGGAACAGCGGCACCGCATAGGCCGGCATGCGCTGGCGGGCGAAGGCCAGCAGCTCGGTGAAGTCCAGCGTCGCCAGAGATTCGGCCGGGGTGATCGCCGCCATGCCGGCGCGACCATTAGTGTTGGGGATTTCCACGCCATAGGCCACGGCTTCGGAAATGTGCGGATGCTGGAGCAGCAGGTTCTCGACCTCGGTGGTCGAGACGTTCTCGCCCTTCCAGCGGTAGGTGTCGCCGAGGCGATCGACAAACTGCGCATGGCCGAAACCGATGTTGCGCAACAGATCACCGGTATTGAAGAAGCGGTCGCCCTTGGTGAACACGTCTTGCAGCACGACTTTCGCGGTTTTCTGCGGATCGGTGTAGCCGTCCAGCGGCGCCTTGTCGTCGATTCGCGCCAGCAACAGGCCGCGCTCGCCCCGGCCGACCTTGCGCATGAAGCCGTCGCCACCGCGAATCGGCTCGCCGCTGTCCTGATCGTAGGCGACCAGTTCCCAGGCCATCAGCGAGAAGCCGATGGTGTTGTCGAAATTGAGAATGTTGGTGAAACCGATATTGCCGTCGCTGGCCGCGTACAGTTCGCAGATGTGATCCACCGCAAACCGGGTCTTGAACTCGGCCCAGGCACCGGGCCGCAAACCGTTGCCGATCATCTTGCGCACGTCATGGCGGCTGTCATCGCTGCTGACCGGTTGATCCACCAGATAACGGCACAACTCGCCGACGTAGCCGATGGTGGTGGCGCGGTAGCGGCGTACGTCGTTCCAGAACTGGCGGGCGCTGAACTTGCGGCGAATCGCGAAACCCGACGCGCCATTGACCGCCGAACCCCAGCACACGCAAAGCCCGGTGGCGTGATAAAGCGGCAAGGTGCAATAGACGATGTCGTCCGGGCGCATGTCGAGGGCTATCATGCCGAAGCTCGCCGAGCTGCGCATCCAGCGTCCGTGCTTGAACACCCCGGCCTTGGGCAAGCCGGTGGTGCCGGAGGTGTAGATGTAGAAGCACGGGTCATCGAAAAAAATCTGCCGGCTGCTGGCCGGGTTGTCGCCCGGTGCGTCGGCACTGGCGCTGATCAGGTTGATGTAACCCTCTGGAGCGATGCCCGGATGGCTGAAAGTATCCTGATCGGCGACGAACCAGACGCGCGCTGTCGGAATCGACACTTCCTCGCGCACAGCCGCGAAGGCTGGCAGCAACTCCTCGCCGACGACAATCGCCACCGGCGCCACCAGATTGATGCTGTGGATCAGCGTGTCGCGGGTCTGCGAGGTATTGAGCAGCGCGCTGACGGCACCGACCTTGGCCAGCGCCAGAATCGTTACCAGCAGTTCCGGGCGGTTTTCGATGAACACCGCTACCACATCGCCTTTGCCGATGCCCTGCCCGATCAGATAGTGGGCGATGCGGTTGGCCCACTGGTTGACCTGTGAATAACTCAGCACCACGTCGCCGGACAGCAGCGCGGGGCCTTCGGGATTGCGCAGGGTCGCTTGCTCGAATGTCCAGCCCAGGCCACAGGTTTGGGTCGGATCCTTGACGTTGGCCACCTTCATGCCTTTCACCACCCGAGGGATGGCTTTGGCGATCATCGGCAGTTTGCGGAGCATCATGCCCCAGGTAATCGTGTCGCTAGGCGCGTGACTCATGGCAGCTCCCGTTCGGCCTTGACGTGCAGGCCGGATTTTTATTGTCGGGCAATCGGGTGAGGCAACCGGCGCTTCTCGAGCGAGGGTCGAGGCCGAAAATACGTCAGGGCTTCTCGGGCTGTACACGCGGTTTTTGCAATGTTTTGTATCCGCCTGCGATACAAGGCGAAACGTGATTGCGGCCGCAGGGAATGGTTCCATCGGATCGACTGCGATCCCGCAAAATGCAGGATGCACGATGGCCATTCATGCAGATTGCACGACAAGCTGAATTTGCAAAATTTTTAACTTATTGATTTATAAGGGATTTACAAAAACAAAATACTGGCACAATCGCTGCAACCTTCTCCGCATGCTTGCCATTCAAGTGCATACGGAGCTGAAAGACATGAGCCTGATCCAAGAAAAATTTACCTCCCTGTTCTCCAACTTCGACGTCACCACCCAACCGCGCCCCGATGGCGGGATCCTGCTGACGCTCAAGAGTGCCGACGGCAAAGTGTTCAAACGTGCGCTCACCTATCAGCAATTGCATACCGCCGACCAACTGTCGTGGGCGATCAGCGCGATTCGCCGTGACCTGGCGGAACAGGCCAGTGAGCTGCCGCAGATCGGCATGCTGCAAAGCCAGCAGCGTTTTGCCCTGCCGACCTATCACTCGATGTAATTCGAACGCCGCATAAACAAACAGGCCGTGGAGCTTTCGCTTCACGGCCTGTTTTTTTGCGCGTCGATTGTGTGGAGTCAGAACGCTTCCGGTTCGATCCCGGTAAAGCTGTCGACCGTTACATGGCCTTCCAGCTCTCCGCCTTCACGGGCCAACCCGCAGGTCTGCAGGCCGGCGGCCTGGGCGGCGTCGAGTTCCTGCACGATGTCGGACAGGAACAGGATTTCCTGCGGCTCGACCCCGATGGCCTGCTGGATATTGCTGTAGGACTGCGCTTCGCGTTTGGGGCCCGACGTGGTGTCGAAGTAGCCACTGAACAGCGGCGTCAGATCCCCGGCTTCCGAGCAGCCGAAAATCAGCTTCTGCGCCTGGATCGAGCCGGACGAGTAAACAAACAGTTGATACCCGGCCTGATGCCAGCGCTGGAGCGCTTCGACAGCGTCCGGGTAAACATGCCCCTTCAACTGCCCGGCCTGATAACCCTGCTCCCAGACCATCCCTTGTAACGCTTTGAGCGGTGTGGCTTTGCGGTCTTCGGCGATCCAGCTCAACAGAATCTCGACCACACGTTCGACATCCGCTTGCAGCTCATTACTGTCGCGGCGCACGGCGTCCAGTTGTTCGCCGACGTCGGCGCGCTGGGCGTTCTGGCGAACGAAATCCGGCAGGTGCTTCGCCGCATACGGGAACAGCACGTCGAACACAAAACTCACCGCACTGGTGGTGCCTTCGATATCGGTGAGGATGACCTTGATCGACATCGACTCAGTCCTCCAGACGCGGGAAGCGACCGGCGATGTCTTCGCCGGTGAAATTGGCAACCCAGCCTTCAGGGTTGTTGAACAGGCGGATCGCGACAAAGTGCGGGTTCTCGCCCATGTCGAACCAGTGTTTGGTGCCCGCCGGCACCGAAATCAGATCGTTCTTCTCGCACAGCACGGCGTAGACGTAATCGTCGATGTGCAGGGTAAACAGGCCACGGCCGGCAACGAAAAAGCGTACTTCGTCTTCACCATGGCGATGTTCTTCTAGGAACTTGGCGCGCAACTCGGCTTTTTGCGGGTGATCGCTGTTGAGGCTGACCACATCGACGGTGATGTAACCGCGCTCGGTCATCAGCTTGTCGATCTGCTCTTTATAGGCGCCGATCACTTCTTCCTGGCTGGCACCGGGCTGGATCTTCGCGGCGGCTTGCCAGCGGTCGAAACGCACGCCCTGCTCGGCCAGGGTCGAGGCGATATCTTCGAAATGGGTCAGCACCTTGTTCGGAATCTCAGGGCTGGAAACGTGATAGACGGACAGGCTGCTCATGGGGGCAATTCCTCGGTATCGGCCTTGCCGTCCGGTTCTTCGAGACCGGTCGGGCACTGCATTCATCAGGCAAATGGGCTGGTTCTGGTGACGTCAGCCTTGGCGGTTCATGACACTGCGGGTCTTCAACTCGCATTCAAACAGGAATTCAAAGGCCTCGATCTGGCGCAACGCGTCGCTCATCTGCGCGCCCCAGGTGTAGAGACCGTGGCCGCGAATCAGATAACCGACGCAATCGGGATGGGCGTCGAGCCAAGGCTGCACCTTGGCGGCGAGGCGCGCAATGTCCTGATCGTTGTCGAAGATCGGCACCCGCACCCGGGATTCGTGGGTCGAAATGCCGCTGAAGGCTTTTTGCAACTCGTAGTCTTCGAACTCGATGAAGTCTTCGGGCGTCAGGCGCGACAGCACCGTGGCATTCACCGAGTGGGTGTGCAGCACCGCGCCGATCTCCGGACGCCAGCTATAGAGCTGGGTGTGCAGCAGGGTTTCGGCGGACGGCTTTTTGCCCGGTTCCAGACTGTTGCCGGACAGGTCGGTGGCGAGCACGTCGTCCAGGCCCAACTGGCCCTTGTGCTTGCCGGACACGGTCAGCAGCGCTTCGCTCGGCGACAGGCGCGTCGAATAGTTACTGCTGGTGGCCGGCGACCAGCCGCGACCATAAAGAAAACGCCCGGCATCGACGATTTGCTGGGCAAGCTGTTCACGGGTAAGGCTCATGGCCTGTCCTCTTGCATACGTGTGGCAATGATAACGGCAGCAGCGAGCGCTGCGAGACTGGCAATACTAAAGGTCAATGTCGCGCCGAGGGCATTCCAGCTGTAGCCGGAATACAACGCACCGAGCGCACCGCCGGTGCCGGCCAGCGCCGCGTACAACGCCTGGCCCTGCCCTTGCTGACGAGCACCGAAGCTACGTTGCACGAACTGGATGGCAGCGGCATGAAAGCTGCCGAACGTCGCAGCGTGCAACACCTGGGCAAACAGCAGCGCCCAGAGGAATTCGGCGAACGAACCTAGCAGCAACCAGCGCAGCGCCGCCAGCAGAAAACTCGCCATCAGCACGCGACGCAGGGAAAAACGCGCGAGGATCCGGCTCATCGCCATGAACATCAGCACTTCCGCCACCACGCCGACCGCCCAGAGCATGCCAATCACGCCTCGGCTGTAACCCAGTCGCTCGAGGTGCAAGGTCAGGAAGGTGTAATACGGCCCGTGGCTCATCTGCATCAGCGCCACGCAACCGTAGAACGCCAGTACCCCGGGACTGCGCAACTGTTGGAGAAAACCCTCGCCCGTCGGCCGGTTGCCCTGAGGCGGCTGGGCGTTCGGCACCCACAGACTGCTGAGCACAATGCCGGCCATGATCAACACCAGCGCCGCCGGGTAGATGTCGAGGCTGAGCCATTCGAACAATCGCCCGAGCGCGACCACGGTGATGATAAAACCGATGGAGCCCCACAGCCGGATCTGGCTGTAACGGGAGGTCTGGCCTTGCAGATGCGCGAGGGTAATGACTTCGAACTGCGGCAACACCGCGTGCCAGAAGAACGCATGCAACGCCATGACCATTGCCAGCCAGGCGTAGGTCTTGCTGACGAAAATCAGTGAGAAGGTCAGCAGCGTGCACACTGCGCCGAAGCGCACGATGGCCAGGCGTTTGCCGGTGTAGTCGCCGAGCCAGCCCCAGATGTTCGGCGCCACGCAGCGCATCAGCATCGGGATCGCCACCAGCTCGCCGATACGTGCGGCGCTGAATCCGAGGTGATCGAAGTACAGCGCCAGAAACGGCGCCGTCGAGCCGAGCAAGGCGAAATAGAACAGATAGAAACTGGACAGCCGCCAGTACGGGAGCGCCGCCACGGTCAGACCGCGGCGGCTGTGAGTTGAGCCATCAGAGCTGGCCCAGAACCGGGGTGTTCACGCGCACATCGGCGTTCTGGCCACGGTGACGCAGCAGGTGATCCATCAGCACGATGGCCATCATCGCCTCGGCAATCGGTGTGGCGCGGATGCCGACGCACGGATCGTGACGGCCCTTGGTGATAACTTCCGCTGGGTTGCCATGAATGTCGATCGAACGGCCCGGCGTGGTGATGCTCGACGTCGGCTTCAACGCCAGATGGGCGACGATCGGTTGACCGGATGAGATACCGCCGAGAATGCCGCCAGCGTTGTTGCTGAGGAAACCTTCCGGAGTCATTTCATCGCGGTGCTCGGTGCCACGCTGGGCGACCGAGGCGAAACCGGCGCCGATTTCCACGCCTTTGACCGCATTGATGCTCATCAGCGCGTGGGCCAGTTCGGCGTCGAGACGGTCGAAGATCGGCTCGCCCAAGCCCGGCATCACACCTTCGGCGACCACAGTGATCTTGGCCCCGACCGAGTCCTGATCGCGGCGCAGCTGGTCCATGTAGGCTTCCAGTTCCGGAACCTTGTCCGGGTCCGGGCTGAAGAAGGCGTTCTGCTCCACCGATTCCCAGGTCTTGAACGGAATTTCGATCGGACCAAGCTGGCTCATGTAGCCGCGAATGACGATGCCCTGGGTCGCCAGGTATTTCTTGGCAATCGCACCGGCCGCCACGCGCATCGCAGTTTCCCGCGCCGAGCTGCGACCGCCGCCGCGGTAATCGCGCTCGCCGTATTTGTGGTGGTAGGTGTAGTCGGCATGGGCCGGACGGAACAAATCCTTGATTGCCGAGTAATCCTTGGACTTCTGGTCGGTGTTGCGGATCAGCAGGCCGATGGAGCAGCCGGTGGTGCGGCCCTCGAACACGCCGGAGAGGATTTCGACTTCGTCCGCTTCCTGGCGCTGGGTGGTGTGGCGGCTGGTGCCCGGCTTGCGGCGATCGAGGTCGCGTTGCAGGTCCTCAAGGGAAATCTCCAGGCCCGGCGGGCAGCCGTCGACAATGGCGACCAACGCCGGACCATGGCTTTCGCCCGCGGTGGTGACAGTGAACAACTTGCCGTAGGTATTGCCGGACATGCAGAACGCTCCGTGAAATCAAACCCAAATTCATGATGCGCGCCAGTATACGCAGGCTAACCGAGTAGTTCATCCTCGAACCTTGGCGGTGTTGGTGAGTCCAACCGGCACCTTTGCAAATGATGGCGTGATGATGCTGCGAGTTTTGATCTTGAGCCTTACCCTGTTTACTGGCTTCGTCCAGGCAACTGTCCTGCAACGTCCGGTGACTCTGGACACCGGCAGCGGCGAACTTTTCGGCTCGCTGTTGCTGCCAAAGTCTGACAATCCGGTGCCGGTTGTCCTCATTCTTTCTGGCTCGGGTCCTACGGATCGTGACGGAAACAACCCCGACGGCGGGCGCAACGACAGCCTCAAGCGGCTGGCCTGGGTGCTGGCCAAACACAATATCGCCAGCGTACGTTTCGACAAGCGCGGGGTGGCCGCGAGCCTGGCCGCGACGCCGGATGAGCGCAATCTGTCGGTGGACGCCTATGTCGCGGACGCCGTGGCCTGGGGCCAGAAGCTCAAGGCTGACCCGCGTTTCGGTCCGTTGATCCTGCTCGGCCACAGCGAGGGGGCGCTGATCGCCAGCCTGGCCGCACCGAAAGTCGACGCCGCTGCGGTCATTTCGCTGTCCGGCACCGCCCGGCCGATCGATCAGGTTTTGCGCCGGCAACTGGCCCGCAGCCTTCCACCGCCGTTGATGCAGCGCAGCAATGAACTGCTCGACAGCCTCAAGGCCGGCCACACCGACGACAATGTGCCAGCGCCGTTGCAGGCGATTTTCCGCCCGAGCGTGCAGCCGTATCTGATTTCGCTGTTCCGGCAGGATCCGTCCGCCGCCTTCGCCCAACTGAAAATGCCGGCCCTGATCGTCCAGGGCAGCAACGACATTCAGGTTCAGGTCGATGACGCCAACCTGCTCAAGGCGGCAAAACCCGATGCGACCCTGGCATTGATCGAAGGGATGAACCACGTGATGCGCATTGTGCCCAACGACGTGAAGCGGCAAGTGGCCTCCTACAAAGACCCGAATCTGCCCCTGGCGTCGGAACTGGGCACCCGGATCCTCGAATTTATTGACGGACTTCGCACCCGTTAAGGTCTTTTCACCCTCCAGTCCTGAAAAAAACGGCCGATAAGCCTTTGTCGCCAGCGTACCGGCTGGCGACAAGCAGCTTGGACAGGATCTCGCCGTTATGACTGATACCCAGACTTCACCCGACACCACCGCTGAAAAAGACGCACTGCCAGCGGTCGAGCTGCCATGGGCGGATGTCCACGTCGAGCACCACAAGATGCTCCGCCTGGCGCCGTTGCAGACCGACCGCAACACTGGCGGGCGGCCGTTGCGCTTTGTCGAATTCGGTTATGCCGAGCGCAACAGCAAAGAACACAGCCTGATGCGCATGGCGATCAAACTGCCCGCGCAGCGCGTGCGCAAGGAACAGAATCAGCTCGATGTTTGGGTCGACCACAAGACCAAACGCGTGCATTTCGGCCCGGACAGCGGCTTGCAGATCGAACCGCTGAACCGTGGCATCGGCCGCTTCATGGCCGCCCAGGGCATCAACTGGGCGAAAAAACGCTGGCCCACCTACACCGTCGACGGCATGGACTTGAACAACAAGGACGCGCTGAACGAAGACACACGCCTGCGCCGCGATCACTTTCTGCGGGTGCATGGCTTTGACGTGGTTTACGCCGACGCCCAGCATTTGAAGGGCAGCGTCAAGGAAGTCCAGGTCGGTGACTTGCTGGGCGACTGGAACAGCGAAAAACTGCAGATCGTCGAGATTCTCGAGGCCGCGCAGATGTTGCAGCAGGCCGAGCAGAACCTGGCCGAGCAGGAAGTGAAGCTGAAGAAACAGGAAGACAAGGTCAGCAAGTTCAAGCGTGAAGACGCCGGGCTGCGCTTCACTATTACGTGTCTGGTGGCGTTTGCGGTGTTCCAGGCGGGTTTGCTGATCTGGATTGCCACGCACCGCTGAGCCAATGATCGTTCCCACCGAGGTGGGAACGATCAATTCAGGTCAGACGCGGGAAGCGAACAGCGCCTGATGATCGCGGCATTGTTCGGCGGTCAGCATGAACACGCCATGCCCGCCGCGCTGGAATTCCAGCCAGGCGAAATCGACTTCCGGGTACAGCGCTTCGACGTGTACCTGGCTGTTGCCCACCTCGACAATCAGCAACCCCTTCTCCGTCAGATGATCCGCCGCTTCGGCGAGCATCCGGCGCACCAGGTTCAAACCGTCATCGCCGCAGGCCAGGCCCAGTTCAGGCTCGTGCTGGTATTCGTCCGGCATATCGGCGAAATCTTCCGCATCGACGTAGGGCGGGTTCGACACGATCAGGTCGAAACGTTGACCCGGCAGACCGTCAAAACCATCACCCTGCACAGTGAACACACGCTCATCAACGCCATGACGCTCGATGTTCTGGTTCGCCACTTCCAACGCTTCGAACGACAGATCCGCCAGCACCACTTCGGCGTTCTGGAACTCGTAGGCGCAAGCAATGCCGATGCAACCAGAGCCGGTGCACAAGTCGAGAATCCGCGCCGGTTCGTCGCCGATCCACGGTGCAAAACGGTTTTCGATCAACTCGCCAATCGGCGAACGCGGAATCAGCACGCGCTCATCGACGATGAACGACATGCCGCAGAACCACGCTTCGCCCAGCAGGTAGGCAGTCGGAATGCGTTCTTCGATGCGGCGCTTGAGCAGGCGTTGCAGGTTGACCAGTTCGTCGTCTTCCAGCGCGCAGTCCAGATAACTGTCGGCGATTTCCCATGGCAGGTGCAAGGCACCGAGCACTAGCTGCCGGGCTTCGTCCCAGGCATTGTCGGTGCCATGGCCGAAAAACAGATCCTCCCCATGGAAGCGGCTGACGGCCCAACGGATGTGGTCGCGCAGGGTACGAAGTCGGGAAGTGATCACGGGGCAGAACTCCAGAAAAAACGACTGGCGATTCTACCAGCCAAAACGCGCCACGACGACGCAGGAAAAATCCCGGGGCGACGGTAGGAGTGTTCCGAATTCCTTATCAGCTATTGAACAGAACGTGTAACTTGACGAGGCTGCAGGCCAGTAACGACGGTGCCTACGATCGTAGCGATTCACAGAACCGCTCAGCCAGAGGACAATGTCGCAAAAGCCCCACCCCAAGGAGCCCCAGAATGTCCGTTCCAAAAACGATGTTTCAACTCAGCGGTCGCGGTTACGCAGCGGCCACGTTGAGCCATGCCACCGTGGTCATCATCGATGCCCAGAAAGAGTACCTCAGCGGCCCGCTGGCCCTGAGCGGCATGGACGCGGCTGTCGCGAACATCAAACAACTGGTTGCCGCCGCCCGCGCGGCCGGCCGTCCGATCGTGCATGTGCGCCACCTCGGCACCGTCGGCGGTCTGTTCGACCCGCAAGGCGAACGCGGCGAATTCATCCCCGGTCTGGAACCCCAGGGTGATGAAACCATCATCGGCAAACTGCTGCCGAGCGCTTTCCACGGCACCGAACTCTACGATCGTCTGCAAACCCTCGGTTCGCTCGACCTGATCGTCTGCGGTTTCATGAGCCACTCCAGTGTCAGCACTACCGTGCGTGCCGCGAAAAACCTGGGTTTCCGTTGCACCCTGGTCGAAGACGCCTGCGCCACCCGGGACCTGCCGTTCAAGGGCCGCGTGCTCAGTGCCGAACAGGTTCAGGAGGCGGAAATGGCGATCATGGCCGACAACTTCGCCACCCTCGCGCTGACCAATGACCTGATCTGATCGACCGCCAATGAGCGGCCCGGCCCGCCGCTCATCCGCAAAAGCCTCGCATTTGCTTCAATTACCCTAGCCTCAGGAACAACCCGGTCAACTCCCGGTCGAAGGGCCGATACCCATTGAGGAAGGTCGGAATGAAGTTATCCGATGGATTTGACGCACGCCGCTTGCGGCCCAAAGGCCAAAGCAACTGGCGTTTTCGTTTCGGCGCAGCGATCGCCGCCATCCTGGCGACGTTCGGCGTGCTGCTGGCACTGGCCGGGGCTGCCAGCCTGCTGGGGCACCCACCGGCACTCGGCGACTTGAACGCAACCCCGATGGGTTCGGCGATCATTCTCGCTGTCGGCCTGTTGTTCCTGTATTTCGGCGTGGCCCTGTGGCGCCGTTGCCGGCGTCGCGCACGGCAATCGCGGGAGCTGAACATGTCCCCGCACCTGATGAAAAAACACGACTGAATCGACGGCCTGGCTTTTTGCCGGGCCGTTTTGTGTCTGTTTGGGTAAACTGGCCGCCCTTCGCGGAGGCTGATATGCAAGACGACGATTTTTCCCTGTTCAAAAGTGCGATCCAAGGCGTCAAGCCGATCAAGCACGACCGCGCCGACACCGGCAAACCCAAGGCTGACCGTGCACAGATCGCCAAGCTGCGCCAGTCCGCCACCATCCGTACCGAAACCACCACCGTTGATGGTCTGTCCGATCAGTTCGTGATCGACGTCGGTCCCGAAGACGAGCTGATGTGGGCCCGCGACGGCGTGCAGGAAAGCCAGATGCGCAAGCTCAAAGTCGGGCAGATCCCGTTCGAAGGCAGCCTCGACCTGCACGGCATGAGCGTCGAAAAAGCCCGCGAAACCCTGTGGGCCTTTCTCGCCGAAGCGACCAAATTCGAAATCCGCTGCGTACGCGTCACCCACGGCAAGGCTGTGCGTCTGGACGGCAAGCGGCCGATGATCAAAAGCCACGTCAACACCTGGCTGCGCCAGCATGCGCAAGTGCTCGGTTTCTGCTCGTGCCAGGCGAAACACGGCGGCGCCGGCGCGGTTTACGTGATGCTCAAACGCACCATGATGGAAGGCCGCGACGAATAATCCCGTTACACCGAACTTGCAGGGTTGTGTCCGCCACCGTACCCTTGCCCTTTGCGAAAATCCCCACAGGTAGTTTCATGTCCCTGGAACAGAATTACACCGCGATTCTCGGCCAACTGGGCGAGGACGTCTCCCGCGAGGGCCTGCTCGACACGCCAAAGCGTGCCGCCAAAGCCATGCAGTACCTCTGCCGCGGTTATGAACAGACGCTCGAAGAGGTCACCAACGGTGCCCTGTTCAGCTCCGACAACAGCGAAATGGTGCTGGTCAAGGACATCGAGCTGTACTCGTTGTGCGAACACCACCTGCTGCCGTTCATCGGCAAGGCCCACGTCGCGTATATCCCGAGCGGCAAAGTGCTGGGCCTGTCGAAGGTCGCGCGGATCGTCGACATGTACGCCCGCCGCTTGCAGATCCAGGAAAACCTCAGCCGCCAGATCGCCGATGCGGTCCAGCAGGTCACCGGCGCGCTGGGCGTGGCCGTGGTGATCGAGGCCAAGCACATGTGCATGATGATGCGCGGTGTGGAGAAGCAGAATTCGTCGATGATCACTTCGGTGATGCTCGGTGAGTTCCGCGAAAACGCAGCGACTCGCAGCGAGTTTCTCAGCCTGATCAAGTAATTCGTGACACAAAAAAAACCGGCGTTGATCGTCGGTTTTTTTTTCGTCCGTGAAAAATCGGGTAAGCTGCGCGCCTTCTTCAATGTCCCTGTGAGGCTTGTAACGTGTTCGTCAAAGCGCTTCGTGTCGGCCTCGGCCAACTGATCATCTTCGTTGATTTCCTGACCCGCCCGGGCAAGAAGCAGCGCCCCGCCGCTGCCCAGGCCCAGGTTGACGCCGCCGCCAAGGACCTGACCCTGTATCAGTTCCACGCTTGCCCGTTCTGCGTGAAGACCCGCCGCAGCCTGCGTCGCCTGAACGTTCCGGTAGCCCTGAAGGATGCGAAGAACAACGAGCAGGATCGCCAGACCCTGCTGGAACAGGGTGGCAAGATCAAGGTGCCGTGCTTGCGCATCGAAGAGAACGGCCAGACCACCTGGATGTATGAGTCCAACACCATCATCGAATATCTGAACAAGCGGTTCGCCGCGGTCTGACTCAAAAAAACCGGCCTGATGGCCGGTTTTTTTATGCGGCCTGGGCGGCCTGTGCCTGGCGCACCACCGCTGCCAGACGTTTGAGGCCTTCGTCCAGACGAGCCGGATCGATGTGACTGAAGTTCAGGCGCAGATGGCCGTGGTTGCGGTCCGGGTCGGGGAAAAACGGCTCGCCCGGCATGAACGCCACATCGTTGGCCAGCGCGGTGTTCAGCAGCGTGCGCGTATCCAGCGGTTGCTTCAGGGTCAGCCAGAAAAACAGTCCGCCCTGCGGCGTGTTCCAGTCCGCCAGGTCGGAGAAATGCGTTTCCAGCGCCGTTTGAAACGCATCGCGGCGCTGGCGGTAGAAGCCGCGCAATTCACTCAAGTGCTGCTGATATTTCTCACTGCCGATCCATTGCAACGCCTGCCACTGACCGATGCGGTTGGTGTGCAGATCCGCCGATTGTTTGAGTTTGAGCAGGTGCGGAAACAGATCCGGGCTGGCGATCAGGTAACCGACGCGCAGACCCGGCAACAGGGTTTTCGACACGGTGCCTGTGTAGATCCAGCTGGACTTCTTCAAACGACCGGCAATCGGTTGGGCGCTGCCGCCGTCGAACGTCAGCTCGCGGTAGGGTTCGTCTTCGATCAGGGTTACGCCGAATTCGTCGAGCAGTGCTGCGACAGCTTCGCGCTTGGCTTCGCTGTAGCGTACGGCGGACGGGTTCTGGAAGGTCGGGATCAGGTAGATGAACGCCGGGCGATGCTGCTCCAGACGCTGACGCAATTGCGCAAGGTTCGGACCGTCAGCCTCCAGCGGCACGGTCAGGCAATCGGCGCCGAACAGCTGGAAAATCTGCAACGCCGCCAGATAAGTCGGCGCTTCGAGCAGGATTTCAGTGCCCTTGTCGATGTACAGCTTGGCCGCCAGATCGAGAGTCTGCTGAGAACCACTGACCACCAGCACCTGACTCGCCTCACACGGCAAACCCAGCGCCCTCGCCTCTGCCGCCAGCGCTTCGCGCAATGCCGGCTCACCTTCGCTCATACCGTACTGGCCGAGAGACAGCGGCATGTCGGCCCATTGAACCTTCGGCAGCATCGCTTCAGCCGGTAAACCGCCGGCGAACGACATTACTTCCGGGCGCTGGGCCGCAGCAAGGATTTCACGGATCAGAGAACTTTTGAGACGCGAGACACGTTCGGAAAAAGCCATGGAAGTCACCGCTAGCGAGGCATGAGAAAAATGAGTCAAACTTGTTGACTGAAATTACGACAGCCTCAGCGGAAACGTCAATATGCTTGACCTTAAAAACTGCACCAGCCAACAGCAAGCCATGGAAGCGTTCTTCTTCGGTTATCAGGCGTTCACAGCCAAGGCTGACGAAATGCTTGAGCGTCGCGGCCTGTCCCGAGTGCATCAGCGCATCGTGTTTTTCATCGCCCGCTACCCGAACCTGAGCGTCAAGGAATTGCTCGCGCTGCTCGGCGTCAGCAAGCAGGCGCTGAACATGCCGTTGAGGCAACTGCAGGAAATGCATCTGGTGGACAGCGTGGCGTCGGAGACCGACAAGCGTAAACGCCTGCTGGAACTGACCGTTGAAGGCGCGAAATTTGAACAGGCGCTGCGCCGGGAACAGGTGAAATTGCTCGAACGCGTCTTTGCCGAAGCCGGCGAGACGGCGGTAAACGGCTGGCTGGCGGTGAATCTGGCGTTGGGAACCAACCGCTCGAACGAGTGATATAGCTCGGTCACCAGTATTTTCGTCTACAAAACCAAAAACAATATTTGCTTTATTTGTACACAAAAGCATAATCCACAGCGTGCGAGTTCCTGACCGCATGGTCAACAAATTCGCGTATGCCTCAAAGGGCCGCTGCCACCCCCTCATAGGGTCCGGCCCTGGAAATAACAATAAAACTCTTGAGGAGTACTCGCTGTGGAAAGCCGCAAATCCGAAGCATCGACGCTGGAACTCTCGCCGCCGTTACGCAATGGCCTGCTTGAGCGCCTCTTTAAACTCAGCTTGCATGGCACCACGGTGAAGACCGAGCTGATCGCTGGTCTGACAACCTTCATCACCATGGCCTACATCATCTTCGTCAACCCGAACATCATGGCCGATGCCGGGATCGATCACGGTGCGGCCTTCGTCGCCACCTGCATCGCCGCCGCGCTGGGCTGCCTGCTGATGGGCCTGTACGCCAACTGGCCGGTGGGCCTGGCGCCAGGCATGGGCCTCAACGCGTTTTTCACCTACACCGTGGTCGGCACCATGGGCTACAACTGGGAAACCGCCCTCGGTGCGGTGTTTGTCTCGGGCGTGCTGTTCATGATCCTGACCTTTTCGCGGATTCGCGAATGGCTGCTCAACAGCATCCCGGTCAGCCTGCGCTTTGCGATGGGCGCCGGCGTGGGTCTGTTCCTCGGGCTGATCGGCCTGAAAACCGCCGGTATCGTTGTCGACAGCCCGGCCACGCTGATCAAGCTCGGCTCGCTGCGTGAACCCGGCCCGCTGCTTGCCGCCATCTGCTTCCTGATGATCGCGATCCTCAGCTACCACAAAGTGTTCGGCGCGATCCTCATCAGCATCATCACCGTTACACTCGCCGGTTGGGGCATCGGTCTGGTGCACTACGAGGGCATCATGTCCGCCCCGCCAAGCCTGGCGCCGACCTTCATGGCCATGAACATCGCCGGCGTGTTCAACGTCAGCATGATCAGCGTGGTACTGGCCTTCCTCTTCGTGCACATGTTCGACACCGCCGGCACCCTGATGGGCGTCGCCCAGCGCGCCAATCTGGTGGGCGCTGACGGCCGCATCGAGAACCTCTCCCGCGCGATGAAAGCCGACTCCGCTTCCAGCGTTTTCGGTGCAGTGGTCGGTGTTCCGCCGGTCACAAGCTACGTGGAAAGTGCCGCCGGTGTAGCGGCTGGTGGTCGGACTGGTCTTACCGCAGTGACCGTGGGTGTGCTATTTATAGCCGCGATGTTCTTTGCCCCGCTGGCCGGCATGATTCCCGCCTACGCCACCGCCGGCGCGCTGATTTATGTAGCGATGCTGATGATGGGCGGCATGGCGCACATCGAATGGGACGAAGCGACCGACAGCATTCCGGCCATCGTTACCGCGATCATGATGCCGTTGACCTTCTCGGTCGCCGACGGTATCGCGCTGGGCTTCATTACCTATGTCGCGCTGAAGGCCGGCACCGGTAAATACAAAGAGATCTCCGTCAGCCTGTGGGTGCTCTGCGCGATTTTCATCGCCAAGTTCATCTTCTTGTAAGCGTCACGCGGTTTGAGCGTCAAAACAGCCTCACCCTTGCGGGTGGGGCTTTTGCACATTCTTGATAACGATAAAAAGGAGCAAGTGATGAGTCTGGAAACCTGGCTGCTGTTCAGCGGCGCCGCGCTGGTGGTGATCCTGATTCCGGGGCCACTGTCGTTGCTGATGATCAGCAACAGTCTGAATTACGGTCTGCGCCGGTCGTATCCGGCCTTTCTCGGCGGAGTGATCGCATCGATCTGCCTGCTTAGCGCTTCGGCACTGGGGCTGGGCGCCCTGCTGCTGGCGTCGGAGAAACTGTTCAGTGCGCTGAAAATCGTCGGCGCGCTGTACCTGTTCTTCCTTGCCTGGCAGAGCTGGCAGCAATCGCGCCAGCCATCGGTGGGTGCCGAGGTACCGCAAGCAGCGCCGGTTCCGCGATTCCGCGCACTGTTCGGACGGGCCTTCGTATTGGGTGCCAGCAATCCGAAAGACATTCTGTTTTTCGCCGCATTCCTGCCGCAGTTCCTCAGCGCCGAACAACCTTTCCTGCCACAGCTGTTGGTGATGATCGCCACATGGACCGTCCTCGACCTGCTGTGCAAGCTGACCTATGGACTTGGAGCCCACGGCGCAGCGCGTTACCTGCGTAGCGGCAAGGGTCAGAGCTGGTTCAACCGAATCAGCGCCGGATTGTTTGGTGGTGCAGGTGCAGCTTCCTTGCTGAGCAGCCACTGATTTCCGATGGGCATGCCGCCATTTCCCGTCGAAGTGGCGGCACCGGAAACACCGGGTATCAACTGCGCCAGCCAATAGACATATGTACTACACGGGACAGCCCCGGCTTGAAGATGATCGAGCGCACCATCAACTGGATGCACTGAGCAAAACGATCAATGAGCCCGAAAAAGCCGATCCGCCCGAAAACCTCACCTGCTTCAGATCAAAGCACCCCGACTCTCCGCGACACGACGCCTGAAATATCCGTCAGGCAGCCGCTGCATGTCGAATATCAGCAACTCGATCAGGCAGCCACTTCGCATAACGGACAGAGCGATCCGTCCCCCTTCACACCGCCACCACTCCAGATCGCCGATCTACCCGCCGAAACCCATATTGCTCGTATCGAAAACGAGCGTCCGGTCGCCGACTACTTTCTTGCTCCGCGAATCGTCGACAGATTGCCCCAGCCCGATCTACTGACGGGGTTTCGCAAGGCCGGGCCGCACACCTACGTCGACCTGACCGATGGCAGAACCGTTCTGCTCGGCACGGATCTGCAAAGTCGGCTCAGAGCCCGGTTGGCGACCGAACTCTGGGCGTCCGGCCCTCGACTCGAGCAGGTGCCAGGTACCCTGCAATGGCGCGCCGTGGCACCGGAGAGGTCCCTGGACACTGACGCCTCCCGATTGTCTGTCACCCGCATCGCCCTATCCGATGACCGCACGCACGTCACACCCTCCAAACGCCCTCGTATGACCAATGATGGACAACCGAGCGGCGAATCGATCGGCCCGGACCGCACGATTACCGACATCGGTGCACAGCAGATCACAGCGTTTGATACCTTGATCGATCCCTGGAAGACCTGGGGCATTACCGTCCATCATGTTTCACCTGACGACATCAACATCAAAGGGGTCAATTACAAGGCCCTGCCCCGCGGCACCGAGCCCAATCATCCCATTGTCTACGTCAAGCATCCGAACCACATGATCTACGACTATGCGTCGCTGGATCGGACATTGCGGGTCGATTTTCTGCAGCAACCTCGCGGCGCCATTCGTGTTCCTCCCGAACTCCAGTGGGAAATCGATCCGACCCTTCCATTCCAGAGACCGATGAGGGATACCGTCGCGACCTACTTCCCCGAGCTGGCGGACGTCACCCTGCACAACGTCGCCAAACGACAATTCATGCTTGCCAATGGCTCCGAGCTGGCGACCGGCACTGGCCTGACCCTGTTGCGCCAAGCATTCAATGACTGGAAAACCGGCACCGTCAATCCGCGTCCAGAACTGATCGACCCGCTGCTGATGCTCGAATCACTGCCACGCGCCGGATCCAGTATCAACCGCAAGGTCGAGCTGCCCGTTGCCGGCGTGAAAAACGGCCTGCGTCGACTGGACTTCGACCCGGCCCGGTTTCGACAGGAATGGAGCTATTTCATGCCGAGTCAATCGGCGGTCGATATAAAGCGCTTCGCGGCGGGGCTTCTGACACGCAATGGCTACAGCGTTTTCGAGCCCAGCTCTGCGCAAAGCTTCGCGGCGGTGGTCTTCAAGCGCACAGGGCACGATTTCGTTTTTTTCCTCAGCCTGCATCGCATCAAAGGCCGACAGATACATCAGCCGCTGAAGCAGGATCCGAAGGTCTCCAATATCAGGTTGATCGACCAGGTCGGCCTGGACGCCGCGCAAACCGTAGAAGCGGCCCATGCAGTGAACAAGGTGATCTGGCTCAGAGGAGGCGTACAGGCACTCGCCACCTATCCGGATACGTTTTTCATCATCAGGGATGATTACCCCAGACTTTGACGCTTTGCAGACGCGAGGATAAAAAAAGCCCGCAGTGTGAGCGGGCGAAAGACCAAAGAAGCTATATGCGCAGTCGCTTCCCGGCAGGGGCAGCTGCTTGGGGGTCAGCTGCCCCGGTACGTGGAATAGCTGTAAGGCGAGATCAGCAACGGTACGTGGTAGTGATCCTGTTCGGCAGAGATGCCGAACCGCAGCACCACCACGTCCAGGAATGCCGGCTCCGGCAACTGGACGCCGCGGGCGCGGTAGTAATCGCCGGCGTGGAACTGAACCTGATAGACACCGGTACGGTAGTCATCGCCTTGCAGCAGCGGCGCATCGACCCGGCCATCGCTGTTGGTAAGCGCACTGGCGACCAATTCCAGTTGCGAACCTTCAACGCGGTACAGCTCGACCTTGATCGAGCTGCCCGGGCAACCGTGTGCAGCGTCCAAAACGTGTGTTGTCAAACGTCCCATTGATTCTGCGCGCCTGCCTGCGTGGAGCAGTCAGACTTCGCGCCTCCCGAAGTCAGTTGAAAAGGAGACCGCACCGTTTCGGAGCACGAAAAGCTGCGGCGAGCGATTGATTAAGACATTTTTCAAAAAAATTGTACACAATAAAAACGACATTTTTCCTCTCATCCCCGCCGTCCTTCGATTTCCCGGTGATCTGCCCTTGCGCCATGCATTCATTGAACCCCAAGTCCATTAGCTGACTGGTCAGGCAGGTTTCTTGCAGGTTCACGCCATTAGCAGTAAAAGATGACAGCCGGTGAAAAATGCGAAAATTCAGGCTTACAAATTGAGAATAAAGTTGTATACAATCAGCCCATCGCTGTGACGCCAGCCTGTGCAGGCCGTTACACAACCTGTCAACGAATAAGAAGGAAGACTGCAGTGAGCGCTGACTACCCACGCGACCTGATCGGTTACGGCAGTAACCCTCCTCACCCACACTGGCCGGGCAATGCCCGGATCGCACTGTCGTTCGTACTCAATTACGAGGAAGGCGGCGAGCGCAACATTCTGCACGGCGACAAAGAATCGGAAGCCTTCCTCTCGGAAATGGTCGCGGCCCAGCCTCTGCAAGGCGCGCGCAACATGAGCATGGAATCGCTTTACGAGTATGGCAGCCGTGCCGGCGTCTGGCGGATCCTGAAACTGTTCAAGGAATTCGACATTCCGCTGACCATCTTCGCCGTGGCCATGGCCGCCCAGCGTCACCCGGACGTGATCCGCGCGATGGTCGAGGCCGGTCACGAGATCTGCAGCCACGGCTACCGCTGGATCGATTACCAGTACATGGACGAAGCGCAGGAACGCGAGCACATGCTCGAAGCGATCCGCATCCTCACCGAACTCACCGGCGAACGCCCGCTGGGCTGGTACACCGGCCGCACCGGCCCGAACACCCGTCGTCTGGTGATGGAAGAAGGTGGTTTCCTTTACGACTGCGACACCTACGACGACGACCTGCCCTACTGGGAACCGAACAACCCGACCGGCAAGCCGCACCTGGTGATCCCGTACACCCTGGACACCAACGATATGCGCTTCACCCAGGTCCAGGGTTTCAACAAGGGCGACGACTTCTTCGAATACCTCAAAGACGCGTTCGACGTACTTTATGCCGAAGGCGCCGAAGCACCGAAGATGCTGTCGATCGGTCTGCACTGCCGTCTGGTGGGCCGTCCGGCGCGTCTGGCTTCGCTCAAGCGCTTTATCGAATACGCTAAAAGTCATGAACAGGTGTGGTTCAGCCGCCGCGTCGACATCGCACGTCACTGGCACGAAACCCACCCGTACCAAGGGGCTGCCAAATGAGCACCTTTCAAACCCTGAAACCGTCGACCCTGAGCCGCGACGCCTTCGTCAAAGCCTTCGCCGACATCTACGAACATTCGCCATGGGTGGCCGAGAAGGCCTTCGACCTGGGACAGGACGCGTCGATCGACCAGATCGAAACCCTGCACCAGCGCATGAGCGACATCCTGTTGAGCGCCGATCACGCCAGTCAACTGGCACTGATCAACGCTCACCCGGACCTGGCCGGCAAAGCTGCCGTTCAGGGCCAGTTGACCGAAGCCAGCACCAATGAACAGGCTGGCGCCGGTATTCACCAATGCACGGCCGAAGAGTTCCAGCGCTTCACCGAGCTGAACGACGCCTACAAGGCCAAGTTCAAGTTTCCCTTCATCATGGCGGTAAAAGGCAGCAACCGGCATCAGATCCTCGCGGCGTTCGAAACGCGCATTCACAACCCGGTCGACACCGAGTTCAAATGTGCGCTGGCGGAGATCAACAAGATTGCCCTGTTCCGTTTACTGACTCTCTAGCAAGCCTGGCCCGAGAAACCTCTAGAACGCTTGTGTTTCCCAGGGCCCTGCAAGCATCCCAAGCCACTTATTTAAAGGCAGACAAGAAGAATGAAAGCTTACGCCGTACCTTTCGAGAAGTTCGTCAACCTGGCCGATGCCCGTCTGGGCACCAAAATCATCTCGGTCACCGATGACTGGTTCGCAGACGCCAATCGTCTGTTTCAGCCGACACCGGCCGTGTGGAAGGAGGGCGTGTTCGATGACAACGGCAAGTGGATGGACGGCTGGGAATCGCGCCGCAAGCGCTTCGAAGGCTACGACAGCGCGGTAATCCGCCTGGGTGTACCGGGTTCGATCAAAGGCGTGGACATCGACACTTCATTCTTCACCGGCAACTTCCCGCCATCGGCCTCGCTGGAAGCGTGCTTCCTGGCGTCGGGCGAACCGGACGAAAACACTCAGTGGACTGAAGTACTGTCGGCCGTCGAGCTCCAGGGTAACAGTCACCACTACCACGAAATCAGCAACGACAAGGCATTCAGCCACCTGCGCTTCAACATCTACCCGGACGGCGGTGTTGCCCGTCTGCGCGTGTACGGCATTCCGTTCCGCGACTGGTCGGCTGTTGGCGACAACGAGCAAGTCGACCTGGCTGCAGCCCTCAACGGTGGCCGCGCCCTCGCCTGCTCCGACGAACACTTCGGCCGCATGAGCAACATCCTCAACCCGGGCCGTGGCATCAACATGGGCGACGGCTGGGAAACTGCACGTCGTCGTACCCCCGGCAATGACTGGGTGATCGTCGCACTGGGTCACCCGGGCGAGATCGAGAAAATCATCGTCGACACCCTGCACTTCAAGGGCAACTACCCGGATACCTGCTCGATCCAGGGCGCATTCGTCAAGGGCGGCACCGACAGCCAGATCGAAACCCAATCGCTGTTCTGGCGCGAACTGCTGCCAAGCCAGAAGCTGGAAATGCACGCCGAACACACCTTCGTCGAGCAGATCAAGGCACTGGGCCCGATCACCCACATCCGTCTGAACGTGTTCCCGGATGGTGGTGTGAGCCGCCTGCGCGTTTTGGGCAAGGTCGCTAAGTAAGCGCTGAACCTGATCGCCAGCAGGCTGGCTCCCACAAGGGAATGTATTCCAGATGTGGGAGCTGGCCTGCCAGCGATAGCAACAGAACCAACAACACAGAATTCGGATAAGAAGAACAGCATGCGCACACTGACGATTGAACCGCTGACCAAAGAAGCCTTCGCCCCTTTCGGTGACGTGATCGAAACCGACGGCAGCGATCACTTCATGATCAACAACGGTTCGACCATGCGCTTCCACAAACTGGCGACGGTCGAAACCGCGACGCCTGAGGACAACGCGATCATCAGCATCTTCCGCGCCGACGCGCAGGACATGCCGCTGACCGTCAGCATGCTGGAACGCCATCCGCTGGGCAGCCAGGCTTTCATTCCGCTGCTCGGCAACCCCTTTCTGATCGTGGTCGCGCCACTTGGCGATGTACCTGTATCAGGCTTGGTCCGCGCCTTCGTCACCAACGGCAGGCAGGGCATCAATTACCATCGCGGCGTCTGGCACCACCCGGTGCTGACGATCGAAAAGCGGGATGACTTCCTGGTGGTTGATCGCAGTGGCACAGGCAATAACTGCGATGAGCATTTTTTCAAAGAGGATGAGCGTTTGATCCTCGCCCCCCACCAATAAGAGAAGGTCCGATCACTCGACAACAAGAGTGACGGGCGAGAGGTAAAGACTGTGGAAGCACATCTGTTGGAATGGCTGAACCTGAGCGTGCGCTGGGTTCACATGATCACTGGCGTGGCCTGGATCGGCGCGTCGTTCTACTTTGTCTGGCTGGAGAACAACCTCAACCGCGTCAACCCGAAAACCGGTCTTGCCGGTGATCTGTGGGCGATCCACGGCGGCGGTATCTATCACCTGGAAAAATACAAACTGGCCCCTCCCTCGATGCCGGAGAACCTGCACTGGTTCAAATGGGAAGCCTATTTCACCTGGATGTCGGGGATCGCGCTGCTTTGCGTGGTGTTCTACTCCAACCCCGTGCTCTACCTCGTGGCACCCGGCAGCGGCCTGACCGGCCCTGAAGGCGTGGCCATCGGCATCGGTTCGCTGATCGCCGGCTGGTTCATCTACGATTTCCTCTGCGATTCACCCCTCGGCAAGAAACCCGCCCTGCTCGGCTTCATCCTGTTCGTGCTGATCATCGGCGCGGCGTATGGCTTCAGCAAGGTGTTCAGTGGTCGTGGTGCGTACCTGCACGTCGGCGCGATCATCGGCACCATCATGGTCGGCAACGTGTTCCGCATCATCATGCCGGCGCAGCGCGCACTGGTTGCCGCGATTGCCGAGAACCGCACGCCGGATCCGGCGCTGCCGGCCAAAGGCCTGCTGCGTTCGCGTCACAACAACTACTTCACCCTGCCGGTGCTGTTCATCATGATCAGCAACCACTTCCCGAGCACTTACGGCAGCCAGTACAACTGGCTGATCCTGGCCGGGATCGCAGTGTTGGCTGTGTTGGTGCGTCACTACTTCAACACCCGTCACGACAGCCACAAGTTTGCCTGGACCCTGCCAGTGGCAGCGGTGGGCATGATCAGTCTGGCGTACGTCACCGGTCCTGCGCCGATGTCGACCGCTCCTGACGTGGCCAAGGCGCCTGCAAAAATCGAGTACCAGCCGCTGCCGGAAACGGCTTTGGGTGGTGGCGCGAAACCGGCTGAAGCGGCGCAACCAGCAGCCCCTGCTGCACCGGCCGCAGCTCCCGCTCAGGCCTCCAACGCCGGCCCTGCGTTCGACAAGGTGCACAACGTGATCCAGGAACGCTGCGCGGTCTGCCACTCGGCCAAACCAACCAGCCCGCTGTTCAGCGCTGCACCGGCCGGTGTGATGTTCGACACCCCCGAGCAAATCCGCCAGAACGCGGCACGGATCCAGGCGCAAGCCATCACCACGCAGATCATGCCACTGGGCAACATCACGCAGATGACCCAGCAGGAACGTGACCTGATCGGTGCATGGATCGCCCAGGGAGCCCAGACCAACTAAGTAGCAAAAAAGCTTCGCGAGCAAGCTCGCTCCCACACAGGTCATGCAGTACCTGTGGGAGCGAGCCTGCTCGCGAATCGCCGCAACGCGGTTTACCTGATGCAAAGAGGACAGCGGCAAGCAACCCGGCCGCTGTTCATCACAAGAATAAAAAAGATCCGAGGTGTTGCATGTCCGAGCTGTCCAAAGCGCGCATCCCCGACGCACCCGCCATTCAGCGTTTGCCCCTTTTGCAACTGATCCTGGTCGGTTTGCAACATGTACTGCTGATGTACGGCGGCGCCATCGCGGTACCGCTGATCATCGGACAGGCCGCTGGCCTGAGTCGTGAAGAAATCGCCTTCCTGATCAACGCCGACCTGCTGGTCGCCGGCATCGCCACCATCGTGCAATCCTTAGGCATCGGCCCGATGGGCATTCGCATGCCGGTGATGATGGGCGCCAGTTTCGCCGCCGTCGGCAGCATGGTCGCCATGGCCGGCATGCCCGGCATCGGTTTGCAGGGAATCTTCGGCGCAACCATCGCCGCCGGGTTCTTCGGCATGATCATCGCCCCGTTCATGTCCAAGGTGGTGCGATTCTTCCCGCCGCTGGTGACCGGCACGGTCATCACCTCGATCGGTCTGTCGCTGTTCCCCGTGGCCGTGAACTGGGCCGGTGGCGGCGCTGGCGCCGCTCAATTCGGTTCACCGATTTACCTGGCCATTGCCGCACTGGTGCTGGCCACCATTTTGTTGATCCATCGCTTCATGCGTGGTTTCTGGGTCAACATTTCCGTGCTGATCGGTATGTGTCTGGGCTACGTGCTCTGCGGCGCCATCGGCATGGTCGACCTGAGCGGCATGGCCAACGCGCCATGGGTTCAGTTCGTCACCCCGCTGCATTTCGGCATGCCGAAGTTCGAACTGGCACCGATCCTGTCGATGTGCCTGGTGGTGGTGATCATCTTTGTCGAGTCCACCGGGATGTTCCTGGCGCTGGGCAAGATCACCGGCCAGGAAGTCTGTCCGCGCATGCTGCGTCGCGGTTTGCTGTGTGATGCCGGCGCATCGTTTGTCGCCGGTTTCTTGAACACCTTCACCCACTCCTCCTTCGCACAGAACATCGGCCTGGTGCAGATGACCGGCGTGCGCTGCCGCTCAGTGACCATCGTTGCCGGCGGCTTGCTGATCGTCCTGAGTCTGCTGCCGAAAGCGGCGTTTCTGGTGGCATCGATTCCACCGGCGGTGCTGGGTGGCGCAGCGATCGCGATGTTCGGCATGGTGGCGGCGACCGGCATCAAGATTTTGCAGGAAGCCGACATTGGCGACCGTCGCAATCAATTGCTGGTGGCGGTGAGTATCGGCATGGGCCTGATCCCGGTGGTACGTCCGGAATTCTTCGCCCACCTGCCGTTGTGGATGAGCCCGATCACCCACAGCGGTATCGCCATGGCCACCCTCAGCGCGCTGACGCTGAACCTGTTGTTCAACATTCTCGGTGGCGCCGAACGCGCCGCGATCAACGACTGCCACGCACACCCGCACTGATCCGAAGAGTAAAAAAGGGGCTCGCCAACGCCAGCCCCTAGCGACAGCTTTGCCTCAAACAATAAAAACAAGAGGGAGCAACAGATGATCCGGACTCAAACCAACGTGTTGTTGAGCGGCGGCCTGCTGGCCGCATCGCAAGCCATGGCTGGCGATTTATTACTGTGGCAGACCAACAGCCTGAGCTACCTGTACGGCAAGAACTTCGCGATCAACCCGTCGATCCAGCAGACGGTGACGTTCGAGCACGCCGACAAGTGGAAGTACGGCGACAACTTCCTGTTCGTCGACAAGATCTTCTACAACGGCCAGGAAGACCGTAACAAAGGCCCGCACACCTTCTACGGCGAATTCACCCCGCGCTTCTCGTTCGGCAAGATCTTCGATCGCAAGCTCGAGTTCGGGCCGATCAAGGACGTGTTGCTGGCGATGACCTACGAGTACGGCGAAGGTGAGAGCGAGGCCTATCTGATCGGTCCCGGTTTTGACCTGAAGGTACCGGGCTTCAACTACGTCACCCTGAACATCTTCCGTCGCCAGACCGAAGGCCCGCGCCCGGGCGATGGTGTCTGGCAGATCACCCCGGGCTGGTCCTACAGCTTTCCGCTGGGCAATTCCGACGTGCTGATCGACGGCTATCTCGACTGGGTCGTCGACAACGACGAGAACTCGCGTGGCACCTATCACGCCAACCTGCACATCAACCCGCAGATCAAATACGACCTGGGCAAAGCTCTCGGCTGGCGTCAGAAGCAGCTGTATGTCGGCACCGAATACAGCTACTGGAAGAACAAATACGGGGTCGAAAGCAGCCACACCCTCGACACCAATCAGAACACCGCCAGCCTGCTGGTGAAGGTGCACTTCTAAGATGACCCGCAACCGTGCCCCCTACCTATCGTCGGTGCTCTGTTGCGGGGCACTTGAGACCTGGCCGTTGAGTCAGTATTCTCCGCGGCCTCCTGAATTCGGTCTAAAAAAAAGCCCGGATTTAATTCCTGACCAACGGGCCAACTTATCCCGGCCCGGTCAGTACCGAGGCAACCCGAAAACACGCTCAGTCGACTGTTTTTTCAGCAGCCGACGGGCGTTTTTTTGCTTTTCGAAAAGCCTTGGCTCAGCTCTTGCTAACAGCACACAAGCTGACCGATCGGATGACTTTTGCAGCAATGAAAAAAGGCGCCACACCAGAGCGCCGACTCAAAAAAACAAACGTGGAATACCTACTTTGGGAGCAACCGAATGAAACGTATGAGCACCAGCCTGATGCTTGCGGGAACCATGCTGGCGGGGGGCCAGGCCATGGCCGACGGCCTGCTGCAATGGCAGAACAACAGCCTGACCTACCTTTATGGCAAGGACTTCAAGGTCAACCCGGCCATCCAGCAGACCGTCACCTTCGAGCACGCCGATGCCTGGAAGTACGGGGACAACTTCCTGTTCGTCGACAAGATTTTCTACAACGGAAAGCCTGACGGTGGTGTCGGCAACAACACTTACTACGGCGAATTCAGTCCACGCCTGTCGTTAGGCAAGATCCTCGATCAGAAGATCGAATTCGGCCCGATCAAAGACGTGCTGCTGGCGATGACCTACGAGTTCGGCGAAGGCGACGTCGAGTCCTACCTGATCGGTCCAGGCTTCGACCTGGCGATTCCCGGCTTCGACTACTTCCAGTTGAACTTCTATCAGCGTCACACCGAAGGCTCGCGTCCGGGCGACAATGTCTGGCAGATCACACCGGTCTGGTCTTACACCATTCCGGTCGGCGACTCGAACATCCTGATCGATGGTTTCATGGACTGGGTGGTCGACAACGACGTTAACAGCAAGGGCGAATACCACGCCAACCTGCACTTCAACCCACAGGTCAAATACGACCTGGGCAAGGCGCTGAATTTCGGCGAGAAGCAGCTGTACGTCGGTGTTGAATACGACTACTGGAAAGACAAGTACGGGATCGATGACACCCGTGCCTTCACCACCAATCAGAACGTGACCAGCTTCCTGGTGAAGTTCCACTTCTGATAGTGCTGCGGATGGCGCCCGCCCGGGCGCCATCTGTTTCAGGCCGAAACCACCGCCTCGCCGATGCCGAGAAACCGGCACAGCTCATCGCGCTTGGCCAGTGCATCGCGCCGCCCCAGGTCGATCAACTCGCTGCAATACCCCGCCTCGAACAGCAAGTAACTCAACACTCCTGCCCCGCTCGTTTTGGTCGCCCCCGGCCCGCGCAAGAACAGTCGCAACGCCGCCGGCAGTTCCTGACGATGCCGCGCCGCGATTTCATCGATCGGCTGGCTTGGCGAGATCACCAGCACTTCAACCGGCGCCACGCCCAAAGCACGCGTCGGTGTTCCGTCGGGCATCAGGTGGCTGAACTGGTTCAGACGCTGAAGCAGCTCGATGTCGCTTTCCAGGCTGTCAATGAACGTACTGTTGAGCATGTGCCCGCCGATCTGCGCCAGTGTCGGCTGTTGACCGGTGTAGGTGCGCTCCAGTGGTTGCGCCGGGTCGAACCCGCGCGGGTTGCCGCTGACGCCGACCACCAGCACCCGGCTCGCCCCCAGGTGCAAGGCCGGACTGATCGGCGCGGACTGCCGCACCGCGCCATCGCCGAAATATTCCTCGCCGATTTTCACCGGCGCGAACAACAGCGGAATCGCTGAACTGGCGAGCAAGTGCTCCACGGTCAATTGCGTCGGCACGCCAATGCGCCGATGACGCAGCCATGAGTCGATGGTGCCGCCGCCCTGATAGAAGGTCACCGCTTGCCCGGATTCGTAGCCGAACGCCGTCACCGCCACTGCGTGCAGTTGCTTGCGGGCGATGGATTCGGCAATGCCGGGCATGTGCAGTTTTTCATTGAGCAGATGGCGCAGTGGCGAGCTGTCGAGCAACGCCACCGGCAGTTGCCGGCCCATCCCCAACAGGCTGTGGCTGACGAAACGGCTGGCTTGACGAATCACCCCCGGCCAGTCGCTGCGCAGTACGCGGTGGCTGCGAAAGCCTTGCCAGAACAGAGTCAGACGTTCGATGGCGGCGCGAAAGTCCGTGGCGCCGCTGGCGAGGCTGACCGCGTTGATCGCCCCGGCCGATGTGCCGACGATCACCGGGAACGGATTGTCCGCGCCCAGCGGCAGCAATTCGGCAATCGCCGCCAGCACCCCCACCTGATACGCCGCCCGAGCCCCGCCGCCGGAAAGAATCAAACCTGTGACCGGTTCAACTGGGCTCATCGCAACGCTCCGTGGTGCTTATAGGAATGGAAGGTTCAACCGCGCTTGGCGTACAGCTTCGGCTCGCCCGGTGGGCGACTCTTGAAGCGCCGATGCGCCCACAAATATTGCTCGGGGCAATCACGCAACACGCCTTCGACCCACTGATTGATGCGGATGCAATCGGCCTCTTCAGTCTCGCCCGGAAAACCTTCCAGCGGCGGATGGATCACCAGACGATAGCCGCTGCCGTCAGCCAGACGCTCCTGAGTGAACGGCACCACCAGTGCCTTGCCCAGCCGGGCGAACTTGCTGGTGGCAGTGACCGTTGCGGCCTGAATGCCGAACAGCGGCACGAAGATGCTTTGCTTGGCGCCGTAGTCCTGATCCGGCGCGTACCAGATCGCGCGCCCGGAACGCAGCAGCTTGAGCATGCCGCGCACGTCGTCGCGCTCCACCGCCAGCGAATCGAGATTGTGCCGCTCGCGGCCCTGCCGCTGGATAAAGTCGAACAGCGGGTTCTTGTGCTCGCGGTACATGCCGTCGATGGTGTGCTGTTGGCCGAGCAGCGCCGCGCCGATTTCCAGGGTGGTGAAATGCACCGCCATCAGAATCACGCCCTTGCCTTCGCGCTGGGCCTTTTGCAGATGCTCCAGGCCTTCGACGTGGGCCAGTTTCGCCAGACGCTGACGCGACCACCACCAGCTCATCGCCATTTCAAAGAACGCGATGCCGGTGGAGGCGAAGTTCTCCTTGAGCAGCCGTTTGCGTTCCGCGGCGGATTTTTCCGGGAAACACAGTTCCAGATTGCGCTTGGCGATGCGCCGCCGGTCGCCGGCGAAGCGATACATCAAGGCACCGAGAAAGCGACCGATGGCCAGCAATGCCGGATACGGCAACTGCACGATCAGCCACAACAGCCCCAAGCCGCACCAGAGCGGCCAGAAGCGTGGAGCAAGAAATGCTTTTCGAAAACGCGGGCGATCCATTAAAGCTTCCGTCAATACAGTGGCCGCGCATTCTACATCGTTCGACCCGGCTTGCGGCTGGCGGGCGTTCTCGTTATAAGTCTCGGCACTTTTAGTGACAAGCCGTTGTATGCCGACATGAGCCAAACCGAATCGCCAGACCAAGATCCCGTGTTCCAGCTGAAGGGCAGCATGCTCGCCATTACGGTGCTGGAACTGTCCCGCAACGACCTGGACAGCCTCGATCGGCAATTGGCCGCCAAAGTCGCCCAGGCACCGAATTTCTTCAGCAACGCGCCGTTGGTTCTGGCGCTGGACAAGTTGCCGCCGAGCGAAGGCGCCGTCGATCTGCCAGGCCTGATGCGCGTGTGCCGCCAGCATGGCCTGCGCACCCTGGCGATCCGCGCCAGCCGCATCGAAGACATCGCCGCCGCCATCGCCATCGACATTCCGGTGCTACCGCCGTCCGGCGCCCGCGAGCGGCCACTGGAAACTGCCGAGCCTGTTGCTCCGAAGAAGCCGGAAAAACCGCCGGAGCCGACCGTCAAACCGACCCGCGTCATCACCACGCCAGTACGTGGTGGCCAACAGATATATGCGCAAGGTGGCGATCTGGTGGTGGTGTCCTCGGTCAGCCCGGGGGCGGAACTTCTCGCCGATGGCAACATCCATGTATACGGCCCGATGCGCGGTCGTGCGCTGGCCGGAGTCAAGGGCGACACCAAGGCGCGGATTTTCTGTCAGCAATTGAGCGCTGAACTGATCTCCATCGCAGGCCATTACAAGGTTTCCGAAGACCTGCGTCGCGATCCGATGTGGGGTTCGGGCGTACAGGTCAGCCTGTCGGGCGACGTGTTGAACATCATTCGGCTTTAACGGATACTGCCGCATTTTCCAAGCATCTCTAAAACGTAGCGAAAACGGCTCAAACGAAGTAGGAAAAAGGCCAAAAGCCGAATTCCAGCCAAGGCTGTCCGACTGCAGTAGTTTTCAAGAGATGTTTTTCAGGGGCTGAACAGTCCTTCTTCCTTAGGGGTGAAACACCTTGGCCAAGATTCTCGTGGTTACATCCGGCAAGGGTGGTGTGGGTAAGACCACCACCAGCGCCGCTATCGGTACCGGCCTCGCTCTGCGCGGCCACAAAACAGTGATTGTCGACTTCGACGTGGGCTTGCGTAACCTCGACCTGATCATGGGTTGCGAGCGCCGCGTGGTGTATGACTTCGTCAACGTGGTCAACGGCGAAGCCAACCTGCAACAGGCCCTGATCAAAGACAAGCGCCTGGAAAACCTTTACGTACTGGCCGCCAGCCAGACCCGCGACAAAGACGCGCTGACCCAGGAAGGCGTGGAAAAAGTCCTGATGGAGCTCAAGGAACAATTCGAGTTCGTCGTCTGCGACTCCCCGGCGGGCATCGAGAAAGGCGCCCACCTGGCCATGTACTTCGCTGACGAAGCGATCGTCGTGACCAACCCTGAAGTCTCCTCGGTACGTGACTCGGACCGCATGCTCGGCCTGCTGGCCAGCAAGTCCCGTCGCGCCGAAAAAGGCGAAGAACCGATCCAGGAACACCTGCTGATCACTCGCTACCACCCGGAGCGCGTCGAAAAAGGGGAAATGCTGGGCGTCGAAGACGTCAAGGAAATCCTCGCCGTGCGCCTGCTGGGTGTCATTCCGGAATCCCAGGCCGTGCTCAAGGCTTCCAACCAGGGCGTCCCGGTTATCCTCGACGACCAGAGCGACGCCGGCCAGGCCTACAGCGATACCGTTGATCGCTTGCTGGGCAAGGAAAAAGAACACCGGTTCCTGAATGTCGAGAAGAAGGGATTCTTCGAGCGTCTGTTTGGAGGTAGGTAATGAACCTTTTTGACTTCTTTCGTGCCAACAAAAAGCCAAGTACCGCCTCGGTCGCGAAAGAGCGTCTACAGATCATCGTGGCGCATGAACGCGGCCAGCGCAGTACCCCTGACTATCTGCCATCCCTGCAAAAGGAACTGGTGGAAGTGATCCGCAAGTACGTCAACATCGGCAACGACGACGTCCACGTGGCACTGGAAAGCCAGGGCAGCTGCTCGATTCTGGAACTCAACATCACCCTGCCAGATCGCTGAGTCGATCCGGCAGGAACGACGGCGGCTCAGGGCCCTTCCGACACCGGAAGGGCCCTGAGCCGCCGTTGGCATTTGTTACGAGGCTGTTTTAATGCCGCTGTCCAACATCCACATCATCCATCAGGACGCCGCCGTACTGGTGGTGAACAAACCGACCCTGTTGCTCTCGGTGCCCGGCCGGGCCGACGACAACAAGGACTGCCTGATTACTCGCCTGCAGGAAAACGGCTACCCCGAAGCGCGTATCGTCCATCGTCTGGACTGGGAAACTTCGGGGATCATTCTGCTGGCTCGCGACGCGGACACTCACCGCGAACTGTCGCGGCAGTTTCACGACCGCGAAACCGAAAAGGCCTACACCGCCCTGTGCTGGGGTCAGCCGGAACTGGACAGCGGCAGCATCGACCTGCCCCTGCGCTATGACCCGCCGACCAAGCCGCGCCACGTGGTCGACCACGAATTCGGCAAACACGCCCTGACTTTCTGGCGCGTGCTGGAACGCTGTGGCGACTGGTGCCGCGTCGAACTGACGCCGATCACTGGCCGTTCGCACCAGTTGCGCGTGCACATGCTGTCCATCGGTCACCCGCTGCTTGGTGACGGACTCTATGCCCATGAACAAGCCCTGGCCGCCTGGCCGCGCCTGTGCCTGCACGCGAGCATGCTCAGCTTCACCCACCCTCAGTCCGGCGAACGCTTGCGCTTCGAATGCCCGGCTCCGTTTTAAGCACTGCCTGACCGGCAGTCGCCTGTTTTAAAGGATTTTGTTCCGGATGAGTTGTACTGATTCCCTGGCAACACCTGTCAAGAAGACGCGTCACCAACTGCTCTACCTGATTTACGGCAACCAGGATGTTTACCGGCGCGAAGCCAAGTTCAGCATCCTGACGGCCCTGTCCCAAGCCAAGACCGGCAAACGCCCGGCGATCAGGATTCTGACTGACCGACCACAGAACTACGAAGGCTGGCCTGTCGATACCGTGCTGCTCGACGAACCGACACTGACTCGCTGGCAGGGCGATAACGGCTATCACCACCGGCGCAAGGCCTGTGCGATTGCCGCCGGTTTGCCATTGGCCGAAAAGACCTTGTTCGTCGACACCGACACCCTGTTCACCAGTGACCCGAACCGCCTGTTCCGGGAGATCACTACCGAACAATCGGTGATGGACCGTTTCGAATACGACTGGAAAGATGTCTTCGAGCGCGACGACTATCTGAAGCTCGGTCGCGACCTCAGCGCCCACGGTGTAACCCCGGACAACGGCTTCAAGCTCTACAACAGTGGGCTGTGCGGCGTAACCGACAGCGACGGGGAATTGTTCGAAGAGTCGATCCGTCTGATCGACGAATGGACGGCCGACGGTTTCGAGATCCATACCATCGAACAGATCGCTCTGTCGTTCGCCCTGCGCAAGCGGCCGGTGGTCGAGGCGCGCAAGTACATCTATCACTACTTCGCGGAAAAGCGTTTCTTCCATGCGATGCAGGCATTTTTCTTCGCCAAGCACGGCGAGCAGTTCAGCCAGCGCCTGGTGGATCTGTGCAAGGACGTACCAAGAGTCAAACCGTTCCCGTCCGCCTGGCAGCGCCTGAAAATCAAATGGAAGCTGCGCAACCAGAAAGGCACCCTGCGCAAGGTCGGTCGTGATCTGCTGTACGGCAGCGCCGCGCCGGATCATCCGTACTACAGCGCCTGTCGCCATGAATGGTGGGAATGCGCCTCGCGGGAGATTCTGCGCTGGGACGAGAGCCGTCAGAAAAAGCTTCTGAACCAGAGCCGCTGGCCGCAACAGCTGCCGCGCCCGGAAAACCCCGAAGACGAAAAAGTCATCATGAGCTACCTGAAAAAACGCGTGGCCGCCGCTCGTTGACGCGAGCGGCGCATGTCATGTCCCAAGCATCAGGCCGATGCGTTAAACTCCCGCCCATTGCTGTCTGGAGCTTCTTATGCGCGAAGAGTTGAACCAAGGCCTGATCGACTTCCTCAAGGCCTCCCCTACCCCGTTCCACGCCACCGCCAGCCTTGTTCAACGCCTGGAGGCCGCCGGTTATGTGCGCCTCGACGAGCGCGAGACCTGGCACACCGAAGCCAATGGCCGTTACTACGTCACCCGTAACGACTCTTCGATCGTCGCGATCAAGATGGGCCGCAACTCTCCGCTGCACGACGGCATCCGCCTGGTCGGCGCCCATACCGACAGCCCGTGCCTGCGAGTCAAGCCGCAACCTGAATTGCAGCGCCAGGGTTTCTGGCAGCTGGGCGTCGAAGTCTACGGCGGCGCGCTGCTGGCGCCGTGGTTCGACCGCGATCTGTCGCTGGCCGGTCGCGTCACCTTCCGTCGCGACGGCAAGGTCGAGAGCCAGTTGATCGACTTCAAGGCCCCGATCGCGATCATTCCCAACCTGGCAATCCACCTCAATCGCGAAGCCAATCAGGGCTGGGCGATCAATGCCCAGACCGAACTGCCGCCGATTCTCGCGCAGTTCGCCGGTGACGAACGCGTGGACTTCCGCGCGGTGCTGACCGATCAACTGGCCCGCGAGCACGGCCTCAATGCCGACGTGGTGCTCGATTACGAGCTGAGTTTCTATGACACCCAGAGCGCCGCCGTCATCGGCCTGAACGGTGACTTCATCGCCGGCGCCCGCCTGGACAATCTGCTGTCGTGCTACGCCGGCCTGCAAGCCCTGCTGACCGCCGATACCGAAGAAACCTGCGTGCTGGTTTGCAACGACCACGAAGAAGTCGGCTCTTGCTCGGCCTGCGGCGCCGACGGCCCGATGCTGGAACAGACCCTGCGTCGCCTGCTGCCGGAAGGCGACGAATTCGTCCGCACCATCCAGAAATCCCTGCTGGTCTCGGCCGACAACGCCCACGGCGTGCACCCGAACTACGCCGAAAAGCACGACGCCAACCACGGCCCGAAACTCAACGCCGGCCCGGTGATCAAGGTCAACAGCAACCAGCGCTACGCCACCAACAGCGAAACCGCCGGCTTCTTCCGTCATCTGTGCATGGCCGAAGAAGTCCCGGTGCAAAGCTTCGTGGTGCGCAGTGACATGGGCTGCGGTTCGACCATCGGCCCGATCACAGCCAGCCACCTGGGCGTGCGCACCGTCGACATCGGCCTGCCGACGTTCGCCATGCACTCGATCCGCGAACTGTGCGGCAGCCATGACCTGGCCCACCTGGTCAAAGTGCTGAGCGCGTTCTACGCCAGCCGCGAATTGCCGTAACCGGTCCTGTGGCGAGGGCGCTTGCTCCCTCGCCACGGCGACTGCGCAGTGACTGTGATACACATCACCACCGGTCGGCAAAATTCCACCTAGACTTAAATCATCCCCTTCGACAAGGCTGTCGCCATGATCTCGATGTCTGCGTTCCACTCCATGCTCATTCCGATACTGTCCGGAATGATTCTGCTGGCGTTCGGCTTCAACTTCCGCGACAAGAACGCCGGAGTGTTCGCCATGTGGATCGGCATGCTGTTGATCCTGGCCACCGTGGTCTACAAGATCCTCGCCAAACTCAACGAATAAATCCGCGCCCGGCTCGCATTGATTCAGGCGGGCTCGTACACTCGCCCGATCCACCCCTTGCGAGGTTGACCGCCTAGTGTTCGCTCGTTTCTTTGCCCTGCCCTGTCTCTTCCTTGTCTGCCTGATGACGCTGCTGCCATCGGCGTCTGCCCACGCGGTGAGTCTGCCCGGTCTGCTCAATGGCTCGAACAAGGCGCAACCGGAGGCTCAGGAACCGCTCGGCCAGTCCCTCGACGAAGTCATCAAGTCGCTGGAAAACGACAAGCAACGCGCCCAGTTGCTGAGCGACCTGAAAAAACTGCGCGACGCCACGAAAAAAGCCCAGGCCACCCCGGAAGAAGGCGTGCTGGGCCTGATCGGCGGCACCCTGGCCAATTTCGAAAAGCAGTTCACCGGCAGCGACAGCCCGCTCAATCGCTGGTCCGCCGAATTCGATCTGGCCAAGGACGAGCTGTCCGACCTGATGCTGCCGGCCAGTGAATGGCTGCCGATCATCTTCGCTTTCGCCGTGATCCTCGCGGTCTGGAGCCTGCTGGCCGCCGCGCTGATCTGGCTCGGCCATCGGGTTCGCATGCGCTTCGGCCTGACCGAAGAGCTCCCGCAAAACCCCCGGGCTCTCGACATGCTGCGCTTCGCCCTGCGCAAGCTCGGACCATGGATGATTGCCCTGGCCATCACGGTTTACATGAGCTACGCGCTGCCGTCGTCGCTGGGCAAAAGCCTGGCAATGGTCCTGGCTTACGCGTTGGTAGTCGGCACCTGTTTCTCGGCGATCTGCGTGATTGCCTTCTCCGTACTCGACGGCCCGCACCGCCATCGCGCGTTGTACATCCTGCGCCATCAGGCCTTTCGCCCTCTGTGGCTGATCGGCAGCTTCGCCGCGTTCGGCGAAGCCCTGAACGACCCACGACTGGTATCCGGCCTCGGTGTACACCTGGCACACACCGCCGCCACCGTCGCCAACGTCCTCGCGGCCCTGTCGACCGGCCTGTTCATCCTGCGCTTCCGCCGCCCCATCGCGCACCTGATCCGCAACCAGCCACTCTCCCGCCGCCTGACCCGCCGCGCCCTCAGCGACACCATCGAAATCCTCGGCACCTTCTGGTTCGTCCCCGCGCTTGTGCTGGTCGGGATTTCCCTGTTCGCCACCTTCGTCTCCGCCGGCGACACCAGCACGGCCTTGCGCCAGTCGCTGATCTGCACCGTGCTGCTGGTGTTGTGCATGGTGATCAACGGCCTCGTGCGCCGCCACGCCCTCAAACCGCAACGCGGACCGAAACGCCACGCGTTGTATTCCGAACGCCTGAAAAGCTTCTTCTACACCCTTGTGCATTTGCTGGTGTGGCTGGCCTTCATCGAACTCGGCCTGCGGGTCTGGGGCATGTCGCTGATCGGCTTCACCGAAGGCGAAGGCCACGACGTCAGCGTCAAACTGTTCAGCCTGATCGGCACGCTGATCTTCGCGTGGCTGATCTGGATCCTCAGCGACACCGCCGTCCACCACGCCCTCACCCGTTCCCGCAAGGGCGTGGCCAACGCCCGCGCACAAACCATGATGCCGCTGATCCGCAACGTGCTATTCGTGGCGATTTTCATCATTGCGCTGATCGTCGCTCTGGCGAACATGGGTATGAACGTCACGCCGCTGCTGGCCGGTGCCGGCGTGATCGGCCTGGCGATCGGCTTTGGCGCACAATCGCTGGTGGCCGACCTGATCACCGGCCTGTTCATCATCATCGAAGATTCCCTGGCCATCGACGACTACGTCGACGTCGGCGGACACCTGGGCACCGTCGAAGGCCTGACCATCCGCACCGTTCGCCTGCGGGACATTGACGGCATCGTCCACACCATCCCGTTCAGCGAAATCAAAAGCATCAAAAACTACTCCCGCGAATTCGGCTACGCGATCTTCCGCGTGGCCGTGCCGTTCAACATGAGCATCGACGAAGCCATCAAACTGATGCGCGACGTCGGCCAGAAAATGCGCACAGATCCGCTGCAGCGGCGCAACATCTGGTCACCGTTGGAGTTTCAGGGCGTGGAAAGTTTCGAGTCCGGCAACGCGATATTGCGCGCAAGGTTCAAGACCGCACCGATCAAACAGTGGGAGGTTTCACGGGCGTTCAACCTGTCGCTGAAACGGCATCTGGATGAAGCCGGCCTGGATCTGGCGACGCCGAGGATGAACGTCCAAGTGATCACCGCAGGCGGTGGTGGCCAAACTCAAGAATAGATCCGGCGAATCTGATCGACTTCCGGCCGCCATCGCTGGCAAGCTAACTCCCACCACTCACCACGATGAGCGTTAGCTCGAGTAAAGCTTTTGATCTTTTGGCCCCATCGGAAGGCTGAGTGGAGGGATTTATCCGGGGGTGGGAGCGCAGCGACCGTGCGGCGCAGCCGCATGCATCGAGAGGAGGTGCAGCGAAGCAAACCGTAGGCGATGCCCCCGGATGAATCCCGGAACGAAGGAACACCGAGCCTCAGCGAGGTGCCGAACGCAGGGGCCCAGCGTTTTGGTTACTTTGGGGCGTTTGCCAAAGTGACTCGCCGTAAGGGCGAAACCGTCAGCGGCAGCACCCGAAGCAACGGATATTCACCCAAAACAACCCAAAACCTGGTCGGCCCAGAGGCCGCCAAGGTCAAACCACATCAACCCCCACGTGAATCGCATCATGCCGCCAAAACTCCAGATCACAATCAATCAACCGCCCGGCCTGATCATAATTAACCCTAGCAATCCTCAACCCCGGACTCCCCACCGAAACCCGTAAAGCCGCTGCCGCATCCACCGACAACGACGTAGGCACAATCTCGAACCGCACCCGCCCATAGTGCAAATCGTAATGCCGCGCATACAACTCGGTAATCGACTGATTCAGATCAAACTCCAGAATCCCCGGAAAAAACTGCGGATTCAGATAATGCTCCACATACAACACCAGCCGCCCGTCGATCCGCCGCGACCGGCAGATCTGAATCACGCTCGACAACGCCGGCAACTGCAACCACGCACACACCGCCGCTGACGCCGGTTGCAACCGCGCCGAAATCACCTCGGTCGACGGCACCCGCCCTTGCGCACTGACCATCGCGTGAAAGTGACTACGTTGCATCAGGTTGTAGGCCAGACGCGGTGGCGATACGAACCAGCCCCGCCGCTCCTCACGATAGATCTGCCCTTGCGCCTCCAGTTGCAACAAGGCTTCACGCACAGTGATCCGGGTCGTGCCGAACAACTCGCTGAGCTTGCGCTCGGCCGGCAGCTTGCTGCCCGCCGCGAGCAAGCCATGGTCGAGCTGCTCCTGAAGGATCTGCCCAATGGCTGTCACCGCTTTTGTTGCCTCATCGCGCATCAACGTTACCTATCTGGACTAGACCAGCACTGTTTCGGGGCAAAACCGCACGACTATTGCGCCGTTCGGTCGTGCTGCAAGCCTAGGCAGTGCAGATGACCGAGAGATGACAAAACTACCGAACGGTCGCCCTGACAACTTGCAATACATCGGCCAAGTCCCTTGCCAACCGGGACTTTGAGGGTGGTCTACGCTTACCGGGCAGCCGTCGATACCGGAGAAATAAATGGCGGGCCGGGTATCCGCCGACATCAAAGTGTCATCCAGCCCCCCTACATTGGCTCAGGTATTGCTGACCTAGACCAACACAAACCGCAATCGCAGCGTTGAACACGACCAAGGAGCTTCGGAATGAAACAGCTTTTCCTGGCAACACTGTTAGGCTCGACCATTGCCATGTGCACAGCCGCCATGGCGGCTGATGATCTGAAAACCCTCGAAGCCGCTGCGAAAGCGGAAGGCGCCGTCAACAGCGTCGGCATGCCCGATGACTGGGCCAACTGGAAAGGCACCTGGGAAGACCTGGCCAAGACCTACGGCCTGAAACACATTGACACCGACATGAGCTCGGCCCAGGAAATCGCCAAGTTCGCCGCCGAGAAAGACAACGCCACCGCCGACATCGGCGACGTTGGCGCGGCTTTCGGCCCGATCGCGGTCAAGCAAGGCGTGGTGCAACCGTACAAGCCAACCACCTGGGATCAGGTTCCGGCCTGGGCCAAGGACAAGGACGGTAACTGGGCACTGGCCTACACCGGCACCATCGCTTTCATCGTCAACAAGAAGCTGCTGCACGGCTCCGAAGTTCCGACCAAATGGGCTGACCTCAAGGGCGGCAAATACAAGGTCTCCATCGGTGACGTGAGCACCGCTGCACAAGCTGCCAACGGTGTGCTCGCCGCTGCGCTGGCCAACGGCGGCGACGAGAAAAACCTCCAGCCTGCCCTGCTGCTGTTCGCAGACATCGCCAAGCAGGGTCGCCTGTCGATGGCCAACCCGACCATCGCCACCATGGAAAAAGGCGAGATCGAAGTCGGCGTGGTCTGGGACTTCAACGGCCTGAGCTACAAGGCCAAGATGGCCAACCCGGATGACTACGTGGTGCTGATCCCGTCCGACGGCTCGGTGATTTCCGGCTACACCACCATCATCAACAAATACGCGAAGAACCCGAACGCCGCCAAGCTGACCCGCGAATACATCTTCAGCGACGCTGGCCAGACCAACCTCGCCCGCGGCAATGCCCGTCCGATCCGCGCCGAGCATCTGCAACTGCCGGAAGACGTGAAAGCCAAACTGCTGCCGAACGAGCAGTACAAGAAGGTCACGCCGATCAAGGACGCCGATGCGTGGGAAAAAACCTCCAAGGCCCTGCCGCAAAAGTGGAACGAAGAAGTCATCGTAGAAATGAAGTGATGCTATAGATCCCGTTTTCGGGGTTACTGAAGATCCCCTATGGGAGCGAGTTCGCTCCCATAGGGGAATCTGTGTTGAAGTCAAAATCTGATCTGTTCGCGGAGTTTTTGCCCCTATGAAGCACACCGTCATCCTTGTCGTGCTCGACGGCCTCAATTACGAGGTCGCGCGTCACGCCATGGGGCATCTGCAGGCTTACGTTGGCGCAGGACGCGCCGCACTCTACCAGTTGGAGTGCGAGCTGCCGGCCCTGTCCCGACCGCTTTACGAATGCATCCTCACGGGCGTGCCACCGATCGACAGCGGCATCGTCCACAACAACGTCTCGCGCCTGTCCAACCAGCGCAGCATCTATCACTACGCACGTGATGCCGGTCTGAAAACCGCCGCTGCGGCGTACCACTGGGTCAGCGAGCTCTATAACCGCTCGCCCTTCGTGGCTGCACGAGATCGGCATACCGATGACCCGACACTGCCGATCCAGCACGGCCACTTCTACTGGAACGATCACTATCCGGACTCGCACCTGTTCGCCGACGCGGAAAACCTGCGCCTGCGCCACGCCCCGGACTTTCTGCTGATCCATCCGATGAACATCGATGACGCCGGCCACAAGCACGGCCTCGACACCCCGCAATACCGCAACAGCGCGCGCAGCGCCGACATCATCCTCGCCGACTACCTGCAAGGCTGGCTCGACGCCGGTTATCAAGTGCTGGTGACTGCCGACCACGGCATGAACAACGACCGCTCGCACAACGGCCTGCTGCCGGAAGAACGCCAGGTGCCGTTGTTCGTACTCGGTGACGCCTTCAGCCTGAACGCCGGCGCCATGCCGAAGCAGACCGACATCTGCGGCACCGTCTGCGAACTGCTCGGCGTACCCCACGACAAACCTGTGTGCCGGGAGTTGCTCAAGTGAACTCAATGACTCGCGGCAAATGGCTGGCCGCCCTGTGCCTGGTGCCTTTCGCGCTGTTCTTTATCGTGTTCGAAATCGCCCCGCTGATCTGGGTGATGATCAACAGCCTGCAATCGGAAGAATTCGGTTGGGGCTTCGCCAACTTCAGCAGGATCTTCAGCTCGAAGTTCTATCTGCAGGCGATCCAGTACAGCCTCGAAATCAGTTTCTGGTCGAGTGTGTTCGGGATCATCATCGCGGTGCTGGGTGCGTACTCCCTGCGTCGGGTCGATTCGAAACTGCGCAACTTCGTCAACGCCTTCGCCAACATGACCAGCAACTTCGCCGGCGTGCCGCTGGCGTTTGCGTTCATCATCCTGCTCGGCTTCAACGGCAGCATCACGATCATGTTGAAGCAGGCCGGAATCATCGAGGACTTCAACCTTTATTCGAAAACCGGGCTGATCATCCTCTACACGTACTTCCAGATTCCCCTTGGAGTCCTGCTGTTGTACCCGGCGTTCGATGCTTTGCGCGAAGACTGGCGCGAATCTGCGGCGCTGCTGGGTGCTGACGGCTGGCAGTTCTGGCGCCATATCGGCCTGCCAGTGTTGACCCCGGCCCTGCTCGGCACCTTCGTGATCCTGCTGGCCAACGCCCTTGGCGCCTATGCCACGGTCTACGCGTTGACTACCGGCAACTTCAACGTGCTGCCGATCCGCATTGCGGCGATGGTGTCCGGTGACATTTCCCTCGATCCGAACCTGGCCAGCGCCCTGGCCGTGGTACTGGTGGCGCTGATGACCCTGGTGACCGTCGTGCATCAACTGCTGTTGAAGAGGAGCTACCATGTCTCGCGCTGAATCCGGCCCGGCCGGCGTCTACCACCGCGTCGTGGTCTACCTGCTGTTCGCCATTCTGCTGCTGCCGCTGCTTGGCACTCTGATCTATTCGATCGCCAGCAGCTGGTCGGCCACCGTGCTGCCCAGCGGCTTCACCTTCAAGTGGTACATCCAGTTGTGGAGCGACCCGCGCTTCCTGCACGCCTTCGGCCAATCGTTGCTGGTGTGCGTCGGCGCGCTGATCCTCTCGGTGGTGCTGATCCTGCCGCTGCTGTTCGTGGTGCATTACCACTTCCCCAAACTCGATGCGCTGATGAACATCCTGATCCTGCTGCCCTTTGCGGTGCCGCCGGTGGTGTCGTCGGTGGGTCTGTTGCAGCTCTATGGTTCCGGGCCGTTCGCGATGGTCGGCACGCCGTGGATCCTGATCGGTTGCTACTTCACCGTAGCGCTGCCGTTCATGTACAGGGCGATCACCAACAACCTGCAAGCGATCAACCTGCGCGACCTGATGGACGCCGCCCAACTGCTCGGCGCCAGCACTTTTCAGGCAGCTTTTCTGGTAGTCCTGCCGAATCTGCGCAAAGGCCTGATGGTCGCGTTGCTGCTGTCGTTCTCGTTCCTGTTCGGTGAGTTCGTGTTCGCCAACATCCTGGTCGGCACCCGCTACGAAACCCTGCAGGTTTACCTCAACAACATGCGCAACAGCAGCGGCCACTTCACCAGTGCGCTGGTGATCTCCTACTTCTTTTTCGTGCTGGTCCTGACCTGGGTCGCCAACATCTTGAACAAGGACAAAAGCGAATGAGCTATGTCAGCGTCCAACATCTTCAGAAAAACTATGCGGGCACCACGGTGTTCAGCGACATCAACTGCGAGATCCAGAAGGGTGAATTTGTCACCCTGCTCGGCCCGTCCGGTTGCGGCAAATCCACCCTGCTGCGCTGCATCGCCGGCCTGACGCCAGTGGATGGCGGCAAAATCCTGCTCGATGGCGTCGACATCGTGCCGCTCACCCCGCAGAAACGCGGGATCGGCATGGTGTTCCAGAGCTATGCGTTGTTTCCCAACATGACCGTGGAGCAGAACGTCGCCTTTGGTCTGCGCATGCAGAAGGTCAATCCGGACGACAGCCACAAGCGTGTCACCGAGGCGTTAAAACTGGTTGAGCTCAACGACTTCGCCAGTCGTTATCCGCATCAGCTCTCCGGCGGTCAGTGCCAGCGTGTCGCCCTCGCCCGCTCTTTGGTCACCCGTCCGCGTCTGTTGTTGCTGGATGAACCGCTGTCGGCCCTCGATGCACGGATTCGCAAACACCTGCGCGAACAGATCCGTCAGATCCAGCGCGAGCTCGGCCTGACCACGATTTTCGTCACCCACGATCAGGAAGAAGCCCTGACCATGTCTGACCGGATTTTCCTGATGAATCAGGGAAAGATCGTACAAAGCGGCGACGCCGAAACCCTCTACACCGCACCGGTCGATGTGTTCGCCGCGGGTTTCATCGGCAACTACAACCTGCTGGATGCCGAGAGTGCTTCGAAGCTGTTGCAGCGACCGATCAGCCACCGCATCGCCATTCGCCCGGAGGCCATCGAACTGAGCCTGAACGGCGAACTCGATGCACAGATTCGTAGCCACAGCCTGCTGGGCAACGTGATCCGCTACCGCATCGAGGCCCGGGGCGTGGAACTGGTGGTGGATGTGCTCAACCGTTCGGCGGCGGATCTGCATCCCGACGGTCAGCGCCTGGCGCTTTCCATCGATCCGACGGCCCTGTGTGAGGTAGCCTGATGACTTTGCTGACGTTGAAGAGAGAACTGCACTGATGGCCCTGGCAATTTTTGATCTGGACGAAACCCTGATCCACGGCGACTGCGCCACCCTCTGGAGCGAGCAGATGGGGCGCTTGGGCTGGGTCGATCCCGAGTCGTTCATGCGCAAGAACAACGAGCTCATGGACGCCTACAGCCACGGCAAGTTGCGCATGGAAGACTACATGGACTTCAGCCTCGAACCGCTGATCGGTCGCACCCCGGAAGAGGTGCAGTATCTGGTCGGCCCCTGGGTTGAAGACTTCATCGAGCCGATCATCTTCAGTGATGCGACCAAAACCATCGCCGCTCACCGCAAGGCCGGTGACCGGATTCTGGTGATCTCGGCCTCGGGTACGCACCTGGTCAAACCGATTGCCGAGCGACTGGGTATCGACGAAGTTCTGGGCATCGAACTGGAAGTGGCCAGTGGCGTGTACAGCGGCCTAACCGTGGGCACCCTGACCTACCGCGAAGGCAAGATCACTCGTCTGCTGGAATGGCTGGACGCCGAAGAGGAAAACCTTGAGGGCGCGAGTTTCTATTCCGACTCACGCAATGACCTGCCGCTGCTGCTGAAAGTGGATTACCCGCATGTGGTCAATCCGGATCCGATGTTGCGCGAGCAGGCCGAGAAAGCTGGCTGGCCGATCCATCTCTGGAAGTAAGCGATTGGCTTGTGGGAGCACACTTGCTCCCACAAGCTTTGGTGATCAGCTCAGGCTGTCGTCGATCACCAGTACCAACTTCCCGGCGACCGTGTTGCTCGCCAGCTCGGCGAACGCCGCTTCGGCATCCTTGATCGCAAAGGTCCTGGCCAGTTGCGGCTTCAGGCGCCCTTCGGAAAACAGCGGCCACACATGCTGGCTCAGATCGCTGAACAGATCGGCCTTGAACTGATCGTCGCGGCTGCGCAGGGTCGAGCCCAGCAGTTGCACGCGCTTGGCCAATACTTGGGCCAGATCCAGTTTTGCCTCGCGGCCGCCCATCAGGCCGATCAGCACCCAGCGTCCATCCTGAGCCATCAACTTCAGATTAAGCGCCGAGTAATTACCGCCGACCGGATCCAGAATCACATTGAACGGCCCGAAATCCCGCAGGCTTTCCAGATCGTCAGTGCGCACCACACCGCCCTGGGCGCCCAGCGCTTCACAGTAGGCCAAACGCTCGCCCGACCCGACGCTGACCCAGCAAGGATTGCCAAACGCCTTGCACAGTTGAATGGCAGCTGAACCGATGCCACTGGCCCCGGCATGCAGCAGAACTTTCTCACCCGGTTTGAGCGCAGCGAGTTGGAAAATATTCAGCCAGACGGTCGCGTACACCTCAGGCAACGCTGCCGCTTCGATCAGCGTCACGCCTTCCGGAACCGGCAGCACATGCCGTCCGTCGACGACCACTTCTTCGGCCATCCCGCCCCCGGCCAGCAAGGCGCAGACCCGATCACCAACCTGCCAGGACGATCCGGCGCCGACTTCGCTGATCACCCCGGAACACTCAAGACCGAGCACCTGACTAGCACCCGGCGGCGGTGGATAAAGGCCCGCCTTCTGTAATAAGTCCGCGCGATTGAGGCCGGCTGCCGCCACCCGGATGCGAACTTGTCCTACATCACACGTAGGACTCGGCTCATCAACCCATGCCACTTGACCTTCAACGCCTTGCAATGCCTTCACAGTGCCTCCATAGTGAGTCTGGACTGAGCCCGAAGCTGAAGCGCCGGGCTTTTTGCATTATGCGACCGGCCCTGGGGTCTGAACGAACGCTGAACAGCAGTTATCGTACAGAGCGTAGAGGTACCGGCGACTTCAAAGACGGCCTAATATGCGTTATCAATTGTCCCCGCGTCGAATCAGCATGAAGCATTTGCTCCCCAGCACCGCCCTCGCTCTTTTCATCGGTATCGGCCTCTTGCCGGTGTCGGGCACCACATTCGCAGCCAACAGCTGGGACAAGTTGCAGCCTGATCGCGATGAAGTGATCGCCAGTCTGAACGTCGTCGAGTTGCTCAAACGTCATCACTACAGCAAGCCGCCGCTCGACGATGCGCGCTCGGCGATCATCTACGACAGCTATATCAAGCTGCTGGATCCGTCGCGCAGCTACTTCATGGCCAGCGACATTACCGAATTCGACAAGTGGAAGTTCCAGTTCGACGACTTCCTCAAGAGCGGCGACCTCAACGCCGGCTTCACCATCTACAAGCGCTATCTGGATCGCGTGAAAGCGCGCCTGGACTTCGCCATTGCCGAGTTGAACAAAGGCGTCGACAAGATGGACTTCACCACGAAGGAAACCTTGCTGATCGATCGCAAGGACGCCCCGTGGCTCAAATCCACCGCAGAACTCGATGACCTGTGGCGCAAACGCGTCAAGGACGAAGTGCTGCGGCAGAAGATCGCCGGCAAAGAGCCGAAGCAGATCCAGGAAACCCTGACCAAGCGCTACAAGAACCAGTTGGCGCGCCTGGACCAGACCCGTGCCGAAGACATCTTCCAGGCGTACATCAACACCTTCGCCATGTCTTACGACCCGCACACCAACTATCTGTCGCCGGATAACGCGGAAAACTTCGACATCAACATGAGCCTGTCCCTCGAGGGCATCGGCGCCGTGTTGCAGAGCGACAACGATCAAGTGAAGGTCGTGCGTCTGGTGCCGGCAGGTCCTGCGGACAAGACCAAACAGGTCGCCCCGGCCGACAAGATCATCGGCGTTGCCCAGGGCAACAAAGAGATGGTCGACGTGGTCGGCTGGCGCCTGGACGAAGTGGTCAAGCTGATCCGAGGTCCGAAAGGCACCGTGGTGCGTCTGGAGGTCATCCCGGCCAGCAATGCGCCGAATGACCAGACCAGCAAGATCGTGCCGATCACCCGTGAAGCGGTGAAGCTCGAAGACCAGGCCGTGAAGAAATCCATCCTGAGCCTCAAACAGGACGGCAAGGACTACAAGCTCGGCGTGATCGAGATTCCGGCCTTCTACCTGGACTTCAAGGCGTTCCGTGCCGGTGATCCGGATTACAAGAGCACCACTCGCGACGTCAAGAAACTGCTGACCGAACTGCAGAAAGAGAAAGTCGACGGCGTGGTCATCGACCTGCGCAACAACGGCGGCGGTTCCCTGCAGGAAGCCACCGAGCTGACCAGCCTGTTCATCGACAAGGGCCCTACCGTGCTCGTGCGTAACGCCGATGGCCGGGTCGATGTGCTTGAAGATGAAAACCCGGGCGCGTTCTACAAAGGCCCGATGGCACTGCTGGTCAACCGCCTGTCCGCCTCGGCTTCGGAGATCTTCGCCGGTGCCATGCAGGACTACCACCGCGCGCTGATCATCGGCGGCCAGACCTTCGGCAAAGGCACCGTGCAGACCATCCAGCCGCTGAACCATGGCGAACTGAAACTGACCCTGGCCAAGTTCTACCGGGTTTCCGGGCAGAGCACCCAGCATCAGGGCGTACTGCCGGACATCGACTACCCGTCGATCATCGACACCAAGGAAATCGGCGAGAGCGCCCTGCCGGAAGCCATGCCGTGGGACACCATCCGCGCGGCGATCAAACCGGCGGTCGACCCGTTCAAGCCGTACCTGGCCCAGCTCAAGTCCGAGCATGATGCCCGCTCGGCGAAGGACGCGGAGTTCGTGTTCATCCGCGACAAGCTGGCCCTGGCGCAGAAGCTGCTGGAAGAAAAAACCGTCAGCCTCAATGAAGCCGACCGTCGTGCCCAGCACGCCGACATCGACGCCAAGCAACTGGCGATGGAAAACATCCGTCGCAAGGCCAAAGGCGAAGAACCGCTCAAAGAGCTGAAGAAAGAAGACGACGATGCCCTCGCGGCAGCCGAGCCGGACAAGGTCAAACCGGAAGACGACGCCTACCTGAGCGAGACCGGGCGCGTGCTGCTGGATTACCTGAAGCTGAGCAATCAGGTGGCCAAGAAGTAAGGTGATGGCAATTTAATGGTGACGATCCCCGGATCGTCATCAAACAGTCATCATTCTGTCGTGCAATAAAGGACTGGGAGCGGTTCTCTTCATCGAGAACGCTCCCAGTCCTTTTTTATCGCCAGAGATTGCCATGACCACGACCGAACAGCTGAGTGCCTTGAGCTCGATCCTGACTCAAAGCGGTTTGCACAGCCTGTTCCAGCCGATCATTTGCCTCTCTGAACGACGCATCCTCGGTTATGAAGCCCTGACTCGCGGCCCGTCCAACAGCCCGCTGCACTCCCCCATCGCCCTGTTCGCCGTGGCTCGTCAGGCCGGCCGATTGAGCGAACTGGAAATCGTCTGCCGCCAAAGCGCCTGCCGCCGTTTCAACGAACAGCAATTGCCGGGCAAGCTGTTTCTCAACGTCTCTCCCGAATCCCTGCTCGAAGCTGCGCACCAGCCGGGGCGTACGCTGCAACTGCTGCAGGATTTCGGTATTCCGCCAAGCCAGGTGGTGATCGAACTCACTGAGCAGACGCCAATCGATGACTTCCAGTTGCTGCAAACAGCACTGCATCACTATCGGGCGATGGGGTTTTCGATTGCCCTCGATGATCTGGGCGCGGGTTATTCAAGCCTGCGTCTGTGGTCGGAGCTGCGGCCGGATTACGTGAAGATCGACCGGCACTTTATCGACGGCATTCACCAGGATGCGTTGAAACGCGAGTTCGTCGGATCGATCCTGCAAATCGCCAAGGCCTCCCGGGCGCAGGTGATTGCCGAGGGCATCGAGTTGCCGGAAGAACTGGCGGTGCTGACTGAGATGGGCGTCGATCTGGTGCAGGGCTACTTGCTCGGGCGCCCGCAGGAACACCCGCCACGCGACGCCCGAGCCCTGATGCCCAAACACGACAGCAGCGCCGTGGCGCTGAATGACGAAGGCAGCGATCTCAGCGCCTTGCTCAACGACCAACCAGCCGTGAATCGCGACACACCGACCGCCACCGTACTCGAAGCCTTCCGCCGCCAGGCCAACCTCAACTCGCTGGCGGTGCTCGACGAACAAGGCCAGCCCTGCGGCATTGTCCACCGCCACTCGTTGTCCGACGCGCTGCTCAAGCCGTTCGCCACAGACCTCTTCGCCCGCAAACCGATCAGCCGTCTGATGAACGACGACTTCCTCGCCGTGGAAATGAGCCAGTCGCTGCAACAGGTCAGCCGCCTGATCACCAGCCGCGCCCGGCAGCGCATCGAAGAAGACTTCATCATTACACTCAACGGCAGCTACCTAGGACTGGGGCGGGTGATCGATGTGCTCAAATTGATCACCGAGCTGAAAATTCAGCAGGCCCGGTATGCCAACCCACTGACTCTGCTACCCGGCAACGTACCGATCCAGCAATGCCTGACAAGGTTGCTGCAACAAGGGCGGGAATCGGTTATTTGCTATGTCGATATCGATAGCTTCAAGCCCTTTAACGATATCTATGGGTATGGTCGGGGGGATGAAGTGTTGTTGTGTCTGGCGCAGTGCCTGAACGAACGTGTAGACCCGTCCCGTGATTTCGTCGGGCATATTGGTGGGGATGATTTTCTGTTGGTGCTCGGCCCGGAGGACTGGCGCAAACGGCTCAACCAATTGCTTGATGATTTCCAGAGCCAATGCCGACGCTTCTACCGCCCTGAACACCTTGAGGCTGGGTGTTTTGTTGCGCCGAATCGCCAGGGTATTCGTCAGGAGTTTCCGTTGCTTTCATTGTCCATTGGGGTCGTCCATCTGCACCCTGAAGCTTGTGCGCAACTGGATGCGAGTCAGTTGGCAGAGATGGCTTCGCAGGCGAAGCATCATGCGAAGAATGTTCCGGGGTATAGCGTGCATTTGATTGATAGTCTTACGGCTCCTGACCTTCATTCACCGCAGGTTATTGGCCATCGCTGATTTTCAAAATACGGCCACTCCCTGTGTCAGCCTCATCTCTCTGTTGAGTCATCGATGTGATACCTCAACAAGCAACTTAACAAAACCTGCATGAACTGACGTTGATCCGCTACATCGTCATCAAAATAGGTTGTGATTTTTGTGAATACAGCATCAAAGCTGTCACCAGCCTCCAAGTAGTGCTTCAGCGTATCGATACACCACTCGCGTTCATGAAAACTGTAGGAAAGAAACTCAGGTTTCATAAGAATATCGAACAGTTCAGCAAGCTCTTCCTTGTCATTAACACTCTTCGAAACAATGATTTTCTCACGAGCATCGTCACGGGTATTATCTATATCAAATAGAAAAAGCAGTCCGCGCAATACAAAATATTCAGGCTTACGTTTCATTCCATAAATTCCGTATAAGAGGTTATAGGCTTACCAGAACCATTTAAAATCACTATCGCATGTGTTTGCTGCCCATAAGTCAATCCTCCTCTTTTGTAACCCTCACCGACAATTTTGCCCATATTCATCGGTTCTCTTGTAGCAACTATCCCATTTCGCCTAAAAATCAGCTGAGCACGATGTATGGCGTTCAACTGGTCTCGATAACTGAAAAAATGTGTGGCCGCACTTGGTATTTTTGGTTGCCCAGCTTTATTCCCGTTGGTGTAAATCTCAATAATGCCCGTTGTAGGATTTCTTCCTGTAAGTGAACGTTCTTGTTGCGAGGCCAGCGTGGTCTGCTTGCCGTGTTTCTCTAAAAAGTGTGCGCCTGGCGTGGACCTCTCCATTTCCTCCAAACGCCTGTAGGCATTGCCCTCCGCCAACTCATCAATTCTCGCCCTCCGCTCTTGCGCCGTCATCTTCGGCAGCGCTGGCTCACCCTCATCAACAACCGAACCACCTACCCCATCCGGCACCGGACATCCCGGCTTATTCGGCGGCGGGCAGTTGGAGGTCAGTCCTAACGGATCCACCCACCCCGTCGGATTCGGCACGTACCGGTACTGGTTCAGCCCCCCCGCCAGCTTCACCGGATCTGGCGTCAGATACCGCCCCACGTCCGGGTCGTAATACCGGTGCCGGTTGTAATGCAGCCCGCTTTCGTCATCGAAGTACTGCCCCTGAAAGCGCAGCGGCTGGTCGAGGTAGTCCTCGGTCGCGAGCTGCAGCGAGGTGACCTTGCCGTAGGCGCTGTATTTGGCTGACCAGACGATGTCGCCGCTGTAGTCGGTCAGTTCTTGCGGGGTGCCGAGGTGGTCGAGTTGGTAGTAGAACGGGCAGGCGCGTTTCGGGCCTTGGCCGTCCAGCATCGCCAGCGGGCGGAAGGTGCCGGGTTCGTAGATGAAGCTGCGGTGTTGGGTCGGACTGCTTTCGGCGATCAGATGGTCGCCTTGCCAGAAGAACTCGGTGGTCTGGCCATCGACGGTTTTGCGGATGCGGCGGCCGAAGGCGTCGTATTGGTAGCTCGTGGTTTTGCCGTCGGGACGGGTGAGGCCGATCAGGCGGTGCTGGCTGTCGTAGCGGTATTCGGTGACCAGTTGTTGGCCGCGGCCGCGGCGTTCGCGGATCAGGTTGCCGAAGGCGTCGTAGTCATAATGGCGGTCGCCCTGCATCAGCAGGCGGTTGCCTTTGATGCTGGTCGGGCCGGGCCGATCCTGCAGCAACAGGTTGCCGGCCGGGTCGTGGGCGAAGTTTTCCGGCACATCGTCACGGGTGTGACGCACGCGGATCAGCCGGTCGAGGGCGTCGTACTGGTAGCTGCGCTGGCCGTGGCGGGTGTCGGCGATGTGTTCGAGGTTGCCGTTGGCGCTGTAGGCAAAGTCGCGGCGGTACAGCGCACTGCGTTGATGGCCTACGGCGTGGGACAACAAGCGGCCCTGTTCGTCGTAGGCATATTCGCTGAGCAACAGGCCTTGCTGGCGCTGCTGTTCGCGACCGTTCTGGTAGACGTGGCGGGTGAGCAAGGCGCCATTGAGGTCGATCGCGGTCAGCGCGCCGCCCTTGGCGTAGTGGTAATCGAGCTTGCTGTTGTCCGGCAGACGCATCCGGCGGAGCTGGCCGCAAGCATCGTAGGTGTAACGCAAGGTGCCCCAGCCCTGATGCTCGCGTACCAGTCGGTCCTGCAGGTCGTACTCGAAGGCCAGCGGGTGATTCTGGCCGTCATCCACGCCGACCAAGCGGCCTAGACGGTCGTAGCGGTATTCAACCGTGCTGGCATCGGGCAGGGTCTTGAGCAGCAGACGCCCAGCAGCATCGCGTTGATAGCCGGTGACCAGCGTCGAGCCGTCGTCACCGAACTCGGTCTTTTCCAGCAGGTGGCCGTTGCGGTCGTAGGCGTACGCGGTGCGTCGCCCGTCAAAACCGGTTTCCTGTCGGATCAATCCGGTGGGCGTGTAGTCCAGCCGGTACTTTTCGCCGGACTCGTTCTCGATCTCCGTCAGCAGCAGCTGCGCATGGTCGTAGCGGTATTGCAGCCGCGTGCCGTCGGGATTGATCCGCCGGCTGACCAGATGCAGATCGTCGTCATACTCGTAGCGGGTGATCCGCCCCTGTTCATCGCGTTCGGCGGTGATCTGGCCGTAGGCGCTGTAGGACCAGGCGCGGGTGGCGCCATTTGGCGAAGTGGTCTGGATCAGCCGGCCGACGGCGTCCCACACATGACGGGTGATCGCGCCATGTTCGTCCTGCACAGTAATCCGCCGCCCCAAGGCATCGTAGGAAAACTTCCGAATCCCACCGTCTGGCAGACTTTCCTCGACCAGTTGCCCAAGGTCGTTCCACACGAACACATGCCGACCACTGTCCGGATAACGGATCGACAGCAACCGTCCCTGCGGATCGTAGTGGTAATGGGTGACATGGCCGTCGGGATCGACCGCCTCGGTAACGTCACCCTGCGCATTGCGCCGGTACGTCCACACCGCATCGCCACGTGAGCGGCTGTGCAGGAAACCATTGCGGTACTCGTAGGACGTCGGCGCATCGTCCGGCGGAATCAGCGCGATCAGCCGTCCGGCATCGTCGTAGCGGTACTCGGTAACCGCCCCCAGCGCATCCTGCTCGGCAACCAGCCGGCCCGCCGAATCGTAGGCCTTGAGCTGTTCGCCCCCGTCGGCGGCGACCTGACGCACCAGCCGCGCCGTGTCGTCGTGGACGTAAGTTTCCTCAGTCCCATCGACGTAATGCACGGTGACGCTGCCGGCGTCATCCCAGACGTACCGCGTATCCATTTGCGAAAACGACGCCCAGTGCCGCACGCAACGCGCCGCCTTGCCGGCACGCTCCCATTCCCAGAAGAAGCTCGCGCCGCCGCTCAGTTGCCGTTGCAGGATGACGTGCCGGTCGTCGTAGTCGTAACGCTCAGTCTCGCCGACCGCGTTCGACGCCTCGATCAATCGATGGCGGGCATCAAAGCGGTAACTGGCCAGCGTCTGCTCGGTACGCCAGGCAGACTCCCGAAAAACCTGATAATCGACCGCGATCAGATGCGCCCGCTCATAACGCAGCAACAGGGAACGACCAGCGCCGTTGTCGAGGCGCTCAACCCGATCCAGACGATCACGCGAAATGCGCAACCGGTTGCCATAGGCATCGCTGACAGCCGTCAGACGCCCAACCCGAAAGTGATAAAACCGCGCCGCCTCACCCGCCAGCGCAACAATCAACTCCTCCGGCTCATCCCCGAGAAAGATCGCCGCCCGCGACAGACTGTTGTGAATCGCCGGCCGCTCGACACTCGGCAGCGGAAACCGCGTGCGCCGGTTCTCATGGTCAACCCAGACCACCGAAGCGCCATCAACCTCCAGCCGATGCGCCAGCGAATGGCTCCAGCCAAACCCCAACCCGACATCGATCTCGGCGGCACTGGTGCGATACAAGCGGCTGAACTCGAACGGCAGCAGCCCATCGAGCACGCCATCGGTCAGCGTCAGCAACTCTTCGCCGGTGACCATCGACACGGGGCAACCGTTGGTGCAGGTCAGCGGCGCACAATCGACACTGTCGCCGTTGGGATTTTTCGCCTGATCCGGCGTGTCGTCGTGTCGCTCATCCTTTTTCAGGGAAGCATTACGCCGGGCATCCCAGCGCAATTGCATGCGGCCCTTTTTCACCCCGGCGGCGATGCCCCGTGCGGCGACGGATTTGTACTGGTTCACATAGCCGATGAAGGTGCTGACGATGCCGAACATCGCCTTCACCAGGCGCGTCACCGCCGACAGCAACTGAGCGCCACGTTCCGCCAGACGCAAGGTCAGATACGCGATCCCCGCACCGGCGCCAACGAAGGTCAACACAACGCCGATCAACACATCGATCAGCAGCTGCACCACCACCATCGATACCGCCTCGGCGGTTTTCCCGGCAACTTCACTGGGTGGCAGCATCTCCAGCCAGAGGCTGGCAGTCCGCAGCAACAAACACAGCGCCGCTTCGTCACTGACCAGTAACTGAAGCTTCTCCATCATTTCCGGCGCTGTTTCCGCCAGCGCGATCAGCTGCGTGGCGCCACTGCCCAACCGCTCGGCGAACTTTCCGGGATCCTGGAGAATTTCCGACAACAGTCCGATGCTATCCCACACTCCCTCGATCGCCGCCCAGCTCCCCGCCAGCATGCCGTTGCCGGCTGCTGTGGCCACCGACTGCGACCATTGCGGCTTGAAGCCCTGCCACTCGCTGCGCAGCCAACTATCCAGTTGCTGAGTCAGGCCATCGTAGGATTCGAAAAGCGCATCGACCTGCTGCTCGCTGGCCTCACTGTGCACCACCACCCGGTAGAACTTGCCCGCCTGACCGGTGAACACGCCCTTGCCCTGAGCATCGAGTGTGACGGACTTGACCTCGCCGCTATCCACCGCCACCACATCGACAGCGATGCCGCCCAATGGAATGTCGTACACCGACTCGAACTTGCTCTCGATCTCCATCGGCCCGGTTTTCGTGCATTGCACGACGGCCGAAGAGAAACGCTTGTCGTCAATGGCGACCGCCATGCTGTGTTCGCCGAAACGGATGATCCGCTCCATCCCCATCAGTGACGGCAAATCAGCCGCATGGCTGACACTGTCTGCCGAGCGACTGAGCCAGTGCTTCAGCTGTTTGCGATAGAGATCAAGGGTACGGGGAAAGCTGTCGAGTTCTTGCTCGATGCGGACGACGGCATTCATCAGCGCATTCCCATGCGCATGGCGAAACGAAAAACCGGGTCAAACATGTGCGTTCCCTCGCGCAAAAATCAGGCGAGGGACTTTGCGGGGGATCAATCAGAAAAGAAGTCAGGCGAGTAGGCAGAGGCTGTAGGAGAAGTCTGTAACTGTTTTTATAGAATTGCAGACGCAGAAACGGGGCGGGAGGTTTCCCTCACGCCCCGTTCACGGAACAGATGATTTGTTTACCGAGAAGAATCCCGGCCGGCCAGCTCTTTCAACTTGAGCTCGGCCAACGGATGTCCAGCCTTGGCCGCCATGGTCCACCAGCGAGCCGCTTCGGAAGGATCGGGCGCTTTACTGGGCGTACCAGCCAGACTGATGACACCGACCTGATAAGCCGCTTTGCCATCACCGGCCAAAGCCGCCAGTCTCAGCAGTCGCACACCTTCTTCACGCGCGCCCAGGCCAACCCCGCGAAACGTCAGGATGTGCCCGTAAAAGCTTTGCGCGCCGACATCGCCCAGGTTGGCCATACGCGCAAACTGCCCTTCGAGCCAGCGCCAGCCTCGGGGCTGACGGACAAACCACGACCAGTGAAACAGCCTACGGGCTAGCCAGTAACTTGCCCGCGCCTTGAGTCGTAAAAACACTCAGGCCTCCGCCGATTCCGGGTACTCGTACTCAAAGACCCGGACCACTTCAGAGGCATGCCAAGAGGCTGCGGCAACACCATCGGACGGCCCGGAAAAGCGCCCCAGTCGCTCGACACATTCAAAGAAACCGGTGCGTGGCAGGCGACTGGCGCCCTGGCTGATCACCAGCGAACTGCGCAACGGTTGTTCGGCTTTTGCGTCCAGCGCAGCGAGATGCTCCAGTGCAGCGGTCAATGTCTGCATTGCCGGCGTGGGCAGTTGCAGACGCTCGAGCAAGGCTCGATAGGTCAGAAGATGGCGCTGCCTGCGCGCCTGGTCCAGCTCCCCCAGCAATCCGTCCCAATGTTGACGACTGATGCGTACGCTCACGATTGTTCCCTCCACCCTGGCACCGTCAACTCCCAGGCCAGGCTGCGGCGAATCGCAGCGTCGGGCAGACGCTCACCGCTTTCGATCATGGCCAGGTAAGACGGGCTGATGCCTACCGTGCGGGCGAGCGCCTCGATGGCGATGCCCTTCCCTTCGCGCAAACTGCGTAACTGATCCAGACCTGGAAGAATCGGGTCCGGTGTGGCCGCAAGCGGCGCTGGAGCCGGTTGCGACGGTGCTTCATTGATGCCTGCTGCTTTCAGTAGAGCCTGATACTGAGCCCATGGCAGAACCGCATACTCGGGCTCGCCATCGCGTGCAATTATCTGAATATCCATGACTACCCCGTAGGACAACAACACTTAGCGAGTCGGCACTTTTCCCTAGAAGTGTAATCCTAACAGCGGCCAAGGTCGTGGGGGGTATCTATCTGAATAAGAGGCTGTCGCAATTCAGGACTTTTTCGGGCCCTGAAGCTGAAGTTGTTCGGGGGTATCGGGCAGGCGCTCGACAACCCTGAGCTTTTCTGGCGATTGTCGCTGACGCCACAAGCGGAATGCGTTGAGTTCGTCGTCGAGGGTTTTCATCACCCAGGCAAGGACGGCGATGTCATCGAGCATGCCAAAAACGGGAATGAAATCCGGGATCGCATCCACCGGACTGAGGAAGTACATCAGGCCCGCAACGACCGAAATCATTGCCTTTGGACTGATCGCGCGATACTCGCCACGCCAGTACGCCAGGCACAGCGCCTGGAGCAATCGCAGATCATCCTTCAGCTTGCCGAGACGATTGCCTTGGGCGGCGCCTTTGCTGGCCACGGCAAACAACAGCGTCGGCAAGCGGCCACGGGCCAGGAGTCGTCCGGCCAAAGGCAGGAACCGGGCGAAATTCCATGGAGCTTTCATCTATTTCTCCCGTTGAAATGTTATCCACACAAATTGTGGATAACCTTGTGAACAGAGCTGCATTTCCACGCTGAGAGCCCCGGTTCATAAGGGCTGCGCTCAGATCGGGCGTTTTTTACTCACATAAAAAACCCCAATATTTCATTGACTTGGCGGCTCAGGACGTCTAGCGCGGGCGGCCTCAAGGTCTAGGACTGTCATGACGCGTATCGGTTCGGTCTGTTTACGCTGGCCGTGGCCCGGATGCAACAACGCCCCGCATAGGCGAGGCGTTGTTGTTGAAGCCGGTGCCGATGCCTGTTACTTGGTAGCAGCAGCGTCTTCTTTGGCTGGATCCTTGATGCCCAGCAGTTCCAGGTCGAAGACCAGAACCGAGTTGGCCGGGATCGCCGGGCTTGGCGATTGGGCGCCGTAAGCCAGATCGCTAGGGATGTACAGCTTGTACTTCTCGCCAACGTGCATCAGTTGCAGGCCTTCGACCCAACCCGGGATCACACCGCTGACCGGCAGATCGATCGGGCTGCCGCGCTCGACGGAGCTGTCGAATACGGTGCCGTTGGTCAGCTTGCCAGTATAGTGAACGGTCACTACGTCGGTAGGTTTAGGCTGTGGGCCGTCGGCTTTCTTGACCACTTCGTACTGCAGACCGGACGCGGTGGTGGTCACGCCTGGTTTCTTGCCGTTTTCTTCGAGGAATTTCTTGCCGGCAGTTGCCGACTCTTCGCTCATTTTGGCCATACGCTCTTCGGCACGCTTCTGAAGCGCGGCGAAAGCTTCGACCAGTTCTTCATCTTTCAGCTTCTGTTCTTTCTTGCCGACGGCATCTTCGATGCCCTGGGCTACCGCTTTGGAGTCCAGATCATCCATGCCTTCCTGAGCAAGGCTCTTGCCCATGTTCAGGCCGATACCGTAGGAAGCTTTTTGCGCCGGGGTTTTCAGCTCTACGCTGGTCTGCGAATCACAACCCGCGAGGACCAGGCTAACCAGGGCAACCGCCGCCGCCAACCGATGCTGTTTCATGCTATTTCCTTGTTCATGCGCCGAAAGGGCAATCGAGTAAAGCCGCGAGCTTATCAGGCCGCCACGACCAATGGCTACCGGCATGAGAGCAGGAATCTTCCGATAAGTTCAGGGATTAAAAAGCATTTGGCGAAAGGCACGATGAAGCTTCTGTCATCTTTCGCCGACAGCGATTGATGCCGCTTCCCACAACACTTGGCGTAATGGCCACTTGCCGCACACGGCTTGGCTCAGGCATAACAGCGCAACAACTCGACAAGGATGTTTATCTTGCGCCTCTTATACCGTGTGTTGACGCTGATCGTGGTGCTGCTGGGGCTGGTTCTGGCAGTGGTTCTTTACTATGTCGCCAATCCCAGATTGCCCTTCCCCGCGCCCGCAAAACAGGTGCATTACCTGAACCAATGGACTGAGCAAGAGCGCCAGACCTACTACTTCACCCCGCAGGGGACGCAGGTCAAAGGCCTGCGTTACGAATGGTTTCAGGCGCTGGAACTGCCATTCTCGCAGCAACGCTTTGCCTCCCCGGAATACCTCGCGCGCTTCGGCTTTCTGATCGATCCGCAGCAGAAAGCCACGCCGGACAACCCGGGCAATCTGCCGGTGGGTTTCGCCCGGCACCAGAATCCCGGCAGCGCCGAGCAATATCTCGACATCACTTGCGCGGCCTGCCACACCGGTGAACTGCACTTCAATGGCCAGGCAGTACGCATCGACGGTGGCTCGGCTCAGCATGTGTTGCCTTCCAGCGTTCCTACATTGCGCGGCGGCAGTTTCGGACAGGCATTGGTCGCCAGTCTCACCTCCACTTACTACAACCCTTGGAAATTCGAACGGTTTGCCCGCACAGTTCTCGGCGAGGATTACGACGCGCGCCACGACCAACTGCGCAAAGACTTCAAAGACTCGTTGAACACCTTTATCAAAGTGGCGTGGAACGACACCCATCGCGGCCTCTACCCCACCGAAGAAGGTCCCGGCCGCACCGATGCGTTCGGGCGTATCGCCAACGCGACCTTCGGCGATGCGATCTCCGCGAGCAACTACCGCGTGGCCAACGCCCCGGTGGATTACCCGCAGCTGTGGGATATGTGGACCTTCGACTGGGTACAGTGGAACGGTTCGGCGCAGCAACCGATGGCACGCAATATCGGCGAGGCGCTGGGTGTCGGCGCCACCCTGAACTTCTTCGACGCCAACGGCCAGCCGTTGCAGGGTGATGACCGCTATGCCTCCAGCGTACGCGTACGTGATCTGCACAAGATCGAAGAAACCCTGCAAAAACTGCGACCGCCGGCATGGCCTGAAGAAGTCCTGGGCGTGGTCGACAAACCCTTGGCAGCCAAGGGGCGAGCCCTGTTCGCCGAGAATTGCGCCGGATGCCACGTACCGCGCCAGACCCAGGAAAGCGAGCGCTGGGTGCAGCACCTGCACATGCTCCCGGTGGACGTCATCGGCACCGACCCGAATGCTGCCAACAACATTGCCAATCACCGCTTCGACCTGACAGCGCTGCAATGGAACCCGGCAGAGCTTGAACAAATGGACGTTAAGTTGCATCCCACACCCAAGGAGCCGCTGGATCTCAGCCAACTGTCAGTGGCCAAGGGACTGGCTTACGTCACCGCCTTCGTGGAAAACCGTGCATACCGTGAAGCGGGCGTCACCGCCGCCGAAAAACCACAGCTCGATGGCTTCGGTCTGCCGATCGGCGTTCGCGAAAAAGTCGCCTACAAGGCGCGTCCGCTTGCCGGCGTATGGGCCACGGCCCCGTTCCTGCACAACGGCTCGGTGCCGAGCCTTTATCAGTTGCTGTCGCCTCAGGACGAGCGCGCCACCACCTTCTATAAAGGCACCTTCGAATACGACCCGCGCCATCTGGGCTACCGCACCGAAGCCTTCACCAACGGTTTCCTGTTCGACACCCGCATCACCGGCAACCACAACAGCGGCCACGAATTCCGCGCCGGCGAGCGCGGCAATGGCGTCATCGGCCGACTGCTGCAGCCTGAAGAACGTTGGGCGCTGCTCGAATACCTGAAAGTGCTGGGCGGCCCGCTGGAGGCGCAACTGCCATGATCTTCAATTCTTTCAAAAGACCTTCGATGCTGGCGCGTTTCTGGCTTTGGCTGGGACGGTTACTGGGCAAAACCCTGCTGATTCTGCTGGTGATCGGCCTGGTCAGCTGGGCCCTGACGACCGCGTGGTTCGCCTGGCAGCACCGTGGCCCGGTGTCGGCGCTGGAGCAGATTCCGGACGGCGAAGCCGCCATGACACAGGACGTGATCCAGACCGCCGTGCGTATCGTCGATCAGCACCGCGAAAGCACCCGCTACCTGCGCGATGCCCATGCCAAGGCCCATGGCTGCGTGAAGGCCGACGTGCAGGTATTGCCGGATCTGGCTCAGGAATTGCGCCAGGGCGTTTTCAGCGAACCGGGCAGGCTGTGGAAAGCGACGATGCGCCTGTCCAACGGCAACGCCTATCCGCAGTTCGACAGCATCCGTGATGCCCGTGGCATGGCAATCAAATTGCACGGTGTACCGGGCAAACAGTTGCTGGGTGACCGTCAGGGACTGCACGAACAGGATTTCGTGATGTTCAGCCATCCGAATTTCTTCGTCAGCGATGTCGCTGAATATCGTCAGAATGTGGCGGCGCAGGCTGAGGGCAAGAAGGTCATGGCTTTCTTTCCGGGCTGGGACCCGCGTGGCTGGCAGATCAGGCATCTGTTCATTGCACTGGCAACTCTGTCGCCACCGCCGGAGAGTCCGACACGTACGACCTACTTTTCGGTTTCGACCTACAAATTTGGTGAGGCCAATGCGAAGTTTCGGGTGATGCCGGATCCGGACAACTGCCCGGCGTACACGCTGCCGAAGCAAAATCAGGATCTGCCGAATTTCTTGCGCAATGCGCTGAATCAGCAACTGTCCACGGACCGGGTACCCGCGTGTTTTGTGTTGCAGATACAACGCCAGGACGCGAACAAATACATGCCGATCGAAGACACCAGCATCGAATGGCGCGAACAGGACAGTCCATTTCAGACCGTAGCCAAAATCACCCTGCCCCCGCAGGACTTCGACACCCCGGCGCTAAATCTGCAATGCGACGACCTGTCGTTCAATCCGTGGTTCGGCATCGAGGCCCACCGCCCGATTGGCGGGATCAATCGCCTGCGCAAAGCAGTGTATGAAGCGGTGAGCGACTACCGGCACAGCCGCAACGCCAGCCAGTAACAAACCGCAGAAACAAAAAAAGCGACCCGCAGGTCGCTTTTTTCATGCCCGGACGAGCCAAACGCCAATCGCCAGACAGCAAAAAGCCCGCACTAGGCGGGCTTTCTGTGGTGACCTGGCGTTCAGTGTTCCAGGTTACCGAATATGGCGCAGCGGACGGGACTCGAACCCGCGACCCCCGGCGTGACAGGCCGGTATTCTAACCGACTGAACTACCGCTGCGCGAAACGCTTGAAACGAATGGTGGGTGATGACGGGATCGAACCGCCGACATTCTGCTTGTAAGGCAGACGCTCTCCCAGCTGAGCTAATCACCCTTCGCTTCGTTACGGGACGCATTATGCCACAAGTTTTCGTAAAGTGTTGATTTAATTGAAGTTTTTTTCAAATAAATCCGAAAACCGGTGAAACGACACATTCCGCATGTACAACTCGAGGCAGAAAAAAACCCGCCTTGGCGGGTTTTTCCGTGGTGACCTGGCGTTCAGTGTTCCAGGTTACCGAATATGGCGCAGCGGACGGGACTCGAACCCGCGACCCCCGGCGTGACAGGCCGGTATTCTAACCGACTGAACTACCGCTGCGCTAAACACTTGAAACGAATGGTGGGTGATGACGGGATCGAACCGCCGACATTCTGCTTGTAAGGCAGACGCTCTCCCAGCTGAGCTAATCACCCTTCGCTTCGGTGTGGCGCGCATTCTACGGAGCGACCAAACCTCTGGCAAGCACTTTTTTAAATAATTTTCTCAGGCCTTCCAAAGGCTTAGAGAAGGGTTGGCCTATGGGGCGGCGAAGACAATAATGCCCCCCTTTGTATAAAGGAGAGACTCACCCCATGTGGTTCAAGAACCTGCTTATCTATCGCCTGACCCAAGACCTGCCTGTCGATGCCGAGGCGCTGGAAACTGCACTGGCCACCAAACTGGCGCGTCCATGTGCAAGCCAGGAGTTGACCACCTACGGTTTCGTCGCGCCGTTCGGCAAAGGCGAAGATGCACCACTGGTGCACGTCAGCGGTGATTTCCTGCTGATCTCCGCCCGCAAAGAAGAACGCATTCTGCCGGGCAGCGTCGTGCGCGATGCGGTCAAGGAAAAGGTCGAAGAGATCGAAGCCGAGCAAATGCGCAAGGTCTATAAGAAGGAACGTGACCAGATCAAGGATGAAATCATCCAGGCCTTCCTGCCGCGCGCCTTCATCCGCCGCTCGTCGACTTTCGCCGCCATCGCGCCGAAACAGGGCCTGATCCTGGTCAACTCGGCCAGCCCGAAACGCGCCGAAGACCTGCTTTCCACCCTGCGTGAAGTGATCGGTACCCTGCCGGTTCGTCCGCTGACCGTGAAGACCGCGCCGACCGCAGTGATGACCGAATGGGTCACCACCCAGCAAGCCGCCGCGGACTTCTTCGTCCTGGACGAGTGCGAACTGCGCGACACCCATGAAGATGGCGGTATCGTCCGCTGCAAGCGTCAGGACCTGACCAGCGAAGAAATCCAGCTGCACCTGAGCACGGGCAAAGTGGTGACTCAACTGTCGCTGGCCTGGCAGGACAAGCTGTCCTTCATGCTCGACGACAAAATGACCGTCAAGCGCCTGAAGTTCGAAGATCTGTTGCAGGATCAGGCAGAACAGGACGGCGGCGACGAAGCCCTCGGCCAACTGGACGCCAGCTTCACCCTGATGATGCTGACGTTCGGCGACTTCCTGCCGGCGCTGGTTGAAGCACTGGGCGGTGAAGAGACGCCGCAGGGGATCTAAGCCTCTGCGCAGTCTTTGAGTTATCTTCAAACGCCACCGCTTCGGTGGCGTTTTCACATAATAAGGAACAGGCCATGCGCGCACTGGCTGCACTGAGTCGTTTTGTCGGCAACACCTTCGCTTACTGGGTTCTGATTTTCGCCGTGGTCGCGTTCCTGCAACCCGCCTGGTTCCTCGGCCTCAAAGGCGCAATCGTACCGCTGCTCGGGCTGGTGATGTTCGGCATGGGCCTGACACTCAAACTCGACGACTTCGCCGCCGTCGCCCGCCATCCGTGGCGCGTGGCCCTGGGCGTGGTCGCGCATTTCGTGATCATGCCGGGGATGGCGTGGTTGCTGTGCCAGATCTTTCATCTGCCGCCGGAAATTGCCGTCGGGGTGATTCTGGTCGGCTGCTGCCCGAGCGGCACCTCATCGAACGTCATGACCTGGCTGGCCCGTGGCGACCTGGCGCTGTCGGTGGCCATCGCCGCCGTCACCACCCTCCTCGCCCCACTGCTGACGCCGGCGTTGATCTGGCTGCTGGCCTCGGCGTGGTTACCGGTTTCGTTCATGGAACTGTTCTGGTCGATCCTGCAAGTGGTGCTGCTGCCGATCGTCCTCGGCGTGGTGGCGCAACGTGTGCTGGGGGACAAGGTTCGCCACGCAGTGGAAGTGTTGCCTCTGGTGTCGGTGGTCAGCATCGTGATCATCGTCGCCGCCGTGGTGGCCGCCAGTCAGGCGAAAATCGCCGAATCCGGCCTGCTGATCATGGCGGTTGTGATGCTGCACAACAGCTTCGGTTATCTGCTGGGTTACTTCACCGGGCGCCTGTTCGGCCTGCCGCTGCCTCAGCGCAAGTCTTTGGCGCTGGAAGTCGGCATGCAGAACTCGGGGTTGGGTGCCGCGCTGGCCAGTGCGCACTTCTCGCCGCTGGCGGCGGTGCCGAGCGCGTTGTTCAGTGTGTGGCACAACATTTCCGGGGCGCTGCTTTCGACGTACTTCCGCCGCATGAGTGAAAAGGAAGATCGTGAGGCTCTTGCTCAGCAGGCCGCCGACTGACTCATCCCCATTGATCCCCGGCGCACATTTTTAGGTACTATGTGCGCCACGCAGGGACGACCCTGCGGCTCAATCGAGTTTTCAATCTGGGGACGGCCCCGTCAATCGATGGAGGTCTTTCATGTCCTGGATCATTCTGTTTTTCGCCGGCCTGTTCGAAGTCGGCTGGGCCGTCGGTCTCAAATACACCGATGGCTTCAGCCGTCCGCTGCCCACCGTTCTTACCGTCGCCGCCATGGCAGTCAGCCTTGGTTTGCTGGGGCTGGCGATGAAGGAACTGCCGCTGGGTACGGCTTATGCGATCTGGACTGGCGTCGGTGCCGTGGGCACGGTGATTGCCGGGATCATTCTGTTTGGCGAGTCGATGGCGTTGATTCGGCTGGCCAGCGTTGCACTGATCATCACCGGATTGATCGGGCTCAAGGTCAGCGCCTGAGCCGTTGCCGCCATCCGTCAGGGATGGCGGCTTTCTAAACAACTACCTGACAGTCCCGCGCAACTCCCCTACCAGCGCCTGCAATTCGGCAGGCTGCGCCGCCTCAACTGCCACCGGCGAACCCGCCACCAACGTCACTCGCGACCACAAGCGGTGAAACAACCCTTTATTCGGATCACGACTGAAGAAACTCCCCCACAACCCCTGCAACGCCAGCGGAATAACCGGCACCGGCGTCTCTTCGAGAATCCGCGTCAGCCCGCTCTTGAACTCGTTGATCTCACCGTCAGCGGTCAACTTGCCTTCCGGGAAGATGCACACCAGTTCACCGTCCTTCAGATACTGGGCAATCCGGGTGAAGGCCTTTTCGTAGATCTGGATGTCTTCCTGGCGTCCGGCGATAGGAATGGTCCCCGCCGTGCGGAAGATAAAGTTCAGCACCGGCAGGTTGTAGATCTTGTAGTACATGACAAAGCGAATCGGCCGACGCACCGCGCCACCAATCAGCAAGGCATCGACGAACGATACGTGGTTGCACACCAGCAACGCCGCGCCCTCATCGGGAATCGCTTCAAGGTTGCGATGCTCGACACGGTACATGGAATGGCTGAGCAGCCAGATCATGAAACGCATGCTGAACTCGGGGACGATCTTGAAGATGTAGGCGTTGACGCCGATGTTCAGCAGCGACACCGCCAGGAACAGCTGTGGAATCGACAGTTTGACCACGCTCAGCAACACGATGGAGACGATGGCCGAAATCACCATGAACAGCGCGTTGAGAATGTTGTTGGCGGCGATAACCCGCGCCCGTTCGTTCTCGGCGGTGCGCGACTGGATCAACGCATACAGCGGCACAATGTAGAAACCGCCAAAGATGCCGAGGCCGAGGATGTCGACCAGTACAGCCCAGGCGTGTCCGAAGCCGAGCACCTCAGTCCAGCTATGGCCAACGGCACTCTCCGGAATTCCGCCGGAGTGCCACCATAGCAATAGCCCGAAAACCGTCAGACCGAACGAGCCGAACGGTACCAGACCGATCTCGACCTTGCGCCCGGAAAGCTTCTCGCAAAGCATCGAACCCACGGCGATGCCGACCGAAAACACCGTGAGAATGAGGGTGACCACGGTTTCATCGCCGTGCATCCACTCCTTCGCATAAGCCGGGATCTGCGTCAGATAAATCGCCCCGACGAACCAGAACCACGAGTTGCCGACAATCGAACGCGACACCGCTGGCGTCTGCCCCAGCCCGAGTTTCAGCGTGGCCCAGGACTGGCTGAAGATGTTCCAGTTCAAGCGCATTTCCGGTGAGGCGGCCGCCGCCCGGGGAATGCCGCGACTGGCAAGGTAACCCAGAACCGCGATGCCGACAATCGCACCGGATACCAGCGGCGCATAGTGCGACGAGGACATGATGACCCCGGCGCCGATGGTGCCGGCCAGGATCGCCAGGAACGTGCCCATTTCCACCAGTCCGTTACCACCGACCAGCTCATCCTCGTGCAAAGCCTGCGGCAGGATCGAGTACTTCACCGGCCCGAACAGCGCCGAGTGCGTGCCCATGGCGAACAGTGCCACCAGCATCAACGACAGGTGATCGAACAGGAAACCGACGGATCCCACGGCCATGATGGCGATTTCTGCCAGCTTGATCAGACGGATCAGCGCATCCTTGGCGAACTTTTCCCCGAACTGCCCGGCCAGCGCCGAAAACAGGAAGAACGGCAGAATAAACAGTAGCGCACACAGGTTGACCCAGATCGAGCGGTCACCTTCGATGGTCAGCCGATAGAGAATGGCGAGGATCAGCGATTGCTTGAACACGTTGTCGTTGAACGCGCCCAGCGACTGGGTGATGAAGAACGGCAGGAAGCGCCGGGTACGCAGCAGGTTGAACTGTGAGGGGTGACTCATCTTCCGTGTGTCCCTGATGTTGGGTAACGAGTGGCCTGGATACGTTTATTGGAGTGTCGATCCACGATCCAGGCCACACCTTACCTAAACTTTTCAGGTTATTTCTTCAAACCTGCAATGCACGGTGAAACAAACAGCTCGCCGCGCCATGCGCCTTGCAGTGTGCGCTGGCCGACGATCAGCCACATCACCGCCAGCAACGTCACCAGCACACAACCGGCCACGCTGAAGAATGTCAGGTTCAACGTGCTGCCCAGTTTCAGGGTCGCCAGCGAATACACGCCCAACGGGAAGGTAAATCCCCACCAGCCAAGGTTGAACGGGATGCCGTCGCGCAGGTAGCGCACGGTGATCAACAGCGCCATCAACATCCACCACAAGCCAAAGCCCCAGAGCGTGATCCCCGCTATCAAGCCCAGGCCCGACGCGATTTCACCGATGCCCGGCAGACCATTGGCCGCGAAGATCGCTGGCGCATCACCGCCCAGCAACAACATGCCCAAGGCACCGGTGCCGATCGGCCCCAGAGCGAGCCAGCTCGAAGCCGCCATGTTTTCGTGGGGCAGTTTGTGCAGGGCCATGCGCAACAGCAGGATGGTCAGAATGCTGAACGCCACCGGCAGGGAAAACGCCCAGAGCACGTAGCTGGTCGTCAGCACCACCAGTTGCGAGTGCGCGTCAGCCAGATGCGGCGCGAGCAGTCCACCGCTGGCCGCCGCCACTTCCGCCGCCACTACCGGCAACAGCCAGACGGCGGTCATCTGATCGATGCTGTGTTCCTGACGGGTAAACATCATGTAGGGAATCAGCACACCGCAGGCTAGCGACATCGCCACGTCCAGCCACCACAGCACTTCAGCCAGATGAATGACACCCTCGCCCCAGCGCGGCAGACCGAACAGCAGAAAGCCGTTGATGATGGTTGCCAGCCCCATGGGAATGGTGCCGAAGAACATCGAAACCGTAGAGTGGCCGAAGATCCGCCGCGCTTCGTCGAAGAACAGAATCCAGCGCGCGGCGTAGGCCGCGGTAAACAGCACGAACAACAGAATGTTGAACATCCACAGCCCTTCGGCCACGGTGTGCAGTCCCGGGATGGCGACGGGCAATTGCGCCAACGCCAACGCCAGCACACCGGTACCCATGGTCGCGGCGAACCAGTTCGGTGTGAATTGACGGATCACTTCACGCGGATGCTGAAGCTGGCTGAAAGGCTTGATGCCGGGTTTGACACTGTTGGGGCAAATCATCATGAACTCCTGTCCTCAGGTGAGGTTGAGCCCATGGTAGAACCGAATCGAATATCTATATAACGGGTAATTTCTCTAACTGTTATCTGTTTTGTAGATATGCAGTCAGACGCTGCCTTCGGTTTCAATCACCAGAATCCGCGCAGCACCTTGCGGATGAGCAACATGCTCCGTGCCGACGGACGCGTAGAAGATATCACCGACATCGAGCTGCACCTGCTTTTCCTCGCCTTCTTCGCGATAGTGCATGAGCACCTGCCCGTCGAGCACCACGAACACTTCCTCACCGTCGTTGACATGCCATTTATAAGGCTGATCGGTCCAGTGCAGGCGCGTGGTGATGCCGTTCATGTTCGCGATGTCGAGCGCGTCCCAGGCACGCTCGGCGGTGAAGGACTTACTGCGGATAATCTTCATGAGTCGATCCGTGAGAAGAATGGGCTGGCCAAGGCTAACCGAATCCACAGGCTTATGGCGCGCTGCAGGTCTTGACCGCTTGCGCACGGAAACTCATCAACAGCGCGCCGACCGCCAACACGATCAGTACCGCGCCATACACATCGGTGGTCGCAAGCAAGCCAAGGCTGTGAGTGAAGTGCCCGGCCAGCAACGCCGGCAGGCAGAACGCCAGGTAACTCAGTACATAGAATGCCGACATCAATCCAGCCCGTTCATGGGGCAACGCCAGCGGCACCAGACTGCGCACCGCACCGAGAAAGCCGGAGCCAAATCCACACCCGGCGACCAGCGTGCCGAAGAAGAACAACGACAGACTGGCGCTGTGCACGCCCAGCAGCATCAACACGATGCCGGCCGGCAACAGGCTTGCGCCAAGTTGCAGCGCCCGGGAGGCTGGACGATTACGCAGTGTGAAAATCATCAGCGCACCGGTCACGGTCAACGCTGCCACGGTCGCGCCGCCGATCAGATTCGAAGTCGAACCGGTCGCCGTGCGTACCAGCGACGGAGCGAGCGAGGCATAGAAACCGCCGAGCGCCCAGGTCGCGGTGTTCAACGGCAACACGCGCCACAGTGTGGAACGCGCCTGAACCGGCACATGCAGGGTCGGCCGCAGCGACGCCCACGCTCCGGCCTGCGGCGAGACACTTTCCGGCAGGCGCCAGACATAAACGCCTTGCAACACAAACAGCACGAGCAGCAGCCAATAGGTCAGTTGCAGTGGCGCGGGCGCGAATTCCGCCAGCAAACCGCAGCCCATCGCACCGAGCGCCATGCCGAGCAGCGGCGCCACACTGTTGATCAGCGGCCCTTGCTGGCGATCGGTGTCCAGCAGCGTCGCGCTCAACACGGCAGTGGCCATGCCGGTAGCAAAACCCTGCAACACCCGCGCGCCGATCAACCAGCTCACGCTGTCGGCGTAGACAAACAGCAGCATCGCCACGGCGTTCAGGACAACGGCGGTGAAGATCACCGGTTTGCGGCCCAGATGATCCGACAGCGAACCGACCGTCAGCAGCGCGGTCAGCAGACTCAGCGCGTAAACGCCGAAAATCAGAGTCAGCACCGCTGCCGAGAAATGCAGGTGATCCTGGTACAGGTGATACAACGGCGTCGGCGCGGTGGAAGCGGCGAGAAAACTGAGTAAGGTGATCGCCAGAAACCACAGGCTGGAACGGTTGGAAGCAAGGCGGGTCATGGATACACTCCTTAAAAGCTATTTTTTTGCTTTTGCGGAGTGTGCTCCCGACTTGCGCTTAAAGCAAATTCTTTGTGTTAAGGTCTGGCACATGCCTATTAAAGAAAGTAGCCGGCCCGGCGGCCGAAGCGCCCGGGTACAGGAATCGATTCACGGCGCCGTGCGCGCCCTCCTCGAAGAGCAGGAGCGCTCCACCGTGACTGTCCCGCAAATTGCCGCACGGGCCGGGGTCACGCCCTCGACCATTTATCGGCGCTGGGGTGATCTGTCGGCGCTGCTCGCCGACGTCGCCCTCGCCCGCTTGCGCCCTGAAAGCGATCCCTTGGAAACCGGCAGCCTGCGCGGCGATATCCGCGCCTGGGCCGAGCAGTATCTGGACGAAATGAGCTCCGAACCGGGGCGCAATGTCATGCGCGATGTGCAGGCCAGTGCCACACCGGGATTCTGCATCGCGATCATTGCCGATCAGTTGCAGACCATCGTCGACCGCTTCCCGGACGAGTCACCACCGAGCGTGGATCACCTGATCAACCTGGTGGTTTCGCCAACGGTGTTCCGCATCCTGTTTGCCGTGGCACCGCTGGAAGTCGAAGAACTGCACCGGCTGATAGACATCGCGCTGCGTCAGGACTGACAGCGCAGAACCGCCCGGTTCTGCGCCTGCGACACACCGCCACGCCACGACCTTGGTCGACACTGACTAACCGCCGCGCACATGCGAGACTGTCTGGCCGGGCGCGAGTCCGGTCGTATTTTGTCGGGAGTGCTCCATGTCGTTGTCCACCGGGCTGATCGCCGCCGTCGCCCTGGCCTATATGGCCATCATGTTCGCCATCGCCTTCTACGGCGACCGTCGCAGCGCGCCGTTGCCGCCGCGGATGCGTGCCTGGGTGTACAGCCTGTCGCTGGCGGTCTACTGCACCAGCTGGACGTTCTTCGGCGCAGTCGGTCAGGCGGCCGAACAGTTGTGGTCATTTCTGCCGATCTACCTCGGGCCGATCCTGCTATTGCTGGGCGCGCCGTGGGTCCTGCAAAAAATGGTGATGATCAGCAAACAGGAGAACATCACCTCCATTGCCGACTTCATCGCCGCCCGTTACGGCAAATCCCAATCGCTGGCGGTGGTGGTCGCACTGATCTGTCTGGTCGGCGTTCTGCCTTATATAGCCTTGCAACTCAAGGGCATCGTCCTCGGCGTGAACCTGCTGATCGGCGCTGGCGCCGACGCCATGGGCACCCGCGCCCAGGACACGGCGCTGATCGTGTCACTGGTGCTGGCCTTGTTCACCATCGTTTTCGGCACGCGCAACCTCGACGCCACCGAGCACCACCGGGGCATGGTGCTGGCGATTGCGTTCGAGTCGCTGGTGAAGCTGTTCGCCTTCCTCGCCGTCGGCGCCTTCGTCACCTATGGCCTGTATGACGGCTTCGACGACCTGTTCAATCAGGCAATGCTCGCCCCACGCCTAGAGGAATACTGGAAAGAAACCATCAACTGGCCGTCGATGGTGGTGCAGACCGGCGTAGCGATGATGGCGATCATCTGCCTGCCCCGGCAGTTCCACGTCACCGTGGTGGAAAACATCGACCCGCAGGATCTGCGCCTGGCCAAGTGGGTGTTTCCGACCTATCTGGCCTTGGCCGCGCTGTTCGTAGTCCCGATCGCGCTGGCCGGTCAGATGATGTTGCCCAGCTCCGTTCTCCCGGATTCTTTCGTCATCAGCCTGCCGCTGGCCCAGGCCCACCCGGCGCTGGCGATGCTGGCATTCATTGGCGGCGCGTCGGCGGCCACCGGTATGGTGATCGTGGCGAGTGTGGCGCTGTCGACCATGGTGTCCAACGACATGCTGTTGCCGTGGCTGCTACGGCGCAACAATGCCGAGCGGCCGTTCGAAGTGTTCCGCCAGTGGATGCTCTCGGTACGCCGGGTCAGCATCGTGGTCATTCTGTTGCTGGCTTACGTCAGCTACCGCTTGCTCGGTTCTACCGCGAGCCTGGCGACCATCGGCCAGATCGCTTTCGCCGCCGTGACTCAACTGGCACCGGCAATGCTCGGTGCGCTGTACTGGAAACAGGCCAACCGCCGTGGCGTGTTCGCCGGTCTCGCCGCCGGCACGTTCCTGTGGTTCTACACTTTGATCCTGCCGATTGCGGCTCGCAGCCTCGGTGTGCCGCTGGAGACGTTCCCGGGACTTGCCTGGCTGCACAGCAACCCGCTGAATCTGCCGATCACCCCGCTGACCCAAGGCGTGGTGCTGTCGCTGGCGGGCAACTTCACCCTGTTCGCCTGGGTCTCGGTACTGTCGCGCACCCGGGTGTCGGAACACTGGCAGGCCGGACGTTTTATCGGCCAGGAAATCAGCGCCCGCCCCAGCGCACGTTCGATGCTGGCGGTGCAGATTGACGATCTGCTGCAGCTGGCGGCACGGTTTGTCGGTGAAGAGCGTGCGCGCCAGAGCTTTATCCGCTTCGCCTATCGCCAAGGCAAAGGCTTCAACCCGAACCAGAACGCCGACGGCGAATGGATCGCCCACACCGAACGATTGCTGGCCGGTGTCCTCGGTGCTTCTTCGACGCGAGCTGTAGTAAAAGCCGCCATCGAAGGTCGGGAAATGCAGTTGGAGGACGTCGTCCGGATCGCCGACGAAGCCTCGGAAGTATTGCAGTTCAACCGTGCGCTGCTGCAAGGCGCCATCGAGAACATCACACAGGGCATCAGCGTGGTCGACCAGTCGCTGAAACTGGTGGCCTGGAACCGGCGTTATCTGGAGCTGTTCAACTACCCGGACGGCTTGATCAGCGTTGGCCGGCCGATCGCCGACATCATTCGCTACAACGCCGAACGCGGCTTGTGTGGCCCCGGCGAAGCAGAGGTCCACGTCGCCCGGCGCCTGCACTGGATGCGTCAGGGCCGCGCCCATACCTCCGAGCGGCTGTTCCCCAACGGCCGGGTGATCGAGCTGATCGGCAACCCGATGCCTGGCGGCGGTTTCGTCATGAGCTTCACTGACATCACCGCATTCCGCGAGGCTGAACAGGCATTGACTGAGGCCAACGAAGGCCTGGAGCAACGGGTCAGCGAACGGACGCAAGAACTGTCGCAACTCAACGTCGCGCTGACCGAAGCCAAGGGCAATGCCGAGGCGGCCAACCAGTCGAAAACCCGCTTCCTCGCGGCGGTCAGTCACGACTTGATGCAACCCTTGAACGCCGCACGGCTGTTCTCCGCCGCCCTCTCCCATCAGGACGATGGCTTGAGCGGCGAGGCACAGAAACTGGTGCAGCATCTCGACAGCTCGTTGCGTTCAGCCGAAGACCTGATCAGCGACCTGCTGGACATTTCCCGCCTGGAAAACGGCAAGATCAACCCGGATCGCAAGCCGTTCGCGGTCAATGAGCTGTTCGACACCCTCGGTGCCGAATTCAAGGTTCTGGCACAGGAACAGGGTTTGAACTTCCGGGTGCGCGGCAGTCACCTGCGCATCGACAGCGACATCAAGTTGCTGCGACGGATCCTGCAGAACTTCCTGACCAATGCCTTCCGCTACGCAAAAGGCCCGGTCTTGCTGGGAGTGCGCCGGCGTCAGGGTGAAATCTGCCTGGAAGTATGGGATCGCGGGCCGGGGATTCCGGAAGACAAGCAGCAAGTGATTTTCGAAGAGTTCAAACGCCTCGACAGCCACCAGACCCGCGCCGAGAAAGGCCTGGGCCTGGGTCTGGCGATTGCCGACGGCTTGTGCCGGGTGCTCGGGCATACCTTGAGCGTGCGTTCATGGCCGGGGCACGGCAGTGTGTTCAGTGTGCGGGTGCCGCTGGCGCGGACGCAGACTGCACAGCCGAGCGCGGCGGTCGAACTCAACGGCAAGCTGCACAGCGGCGCGCAGGTGCTGTGCATCGACAACGAAGACAGCATTCTGATCGCTATGAACAGCCTGCTCACGCGTTGGGGTTGTCAGGTGTGGACGGCGCGCAACCGCGAGGAGTGCGCGGCGCTGCTCAACGATGGCGTGCGGCCGCAACTGGCGCTGGTGGACTTCCATCTTGATCACGGCGAGACCGGCACTGATCTGATGGCCTGGTTGCGCACTCGCCTGGGCGAGCCGGTGCCGGGGGTGGTGATCAGCGCCGACGGGCATCCAGAAACCGTGGCGCAGGTGCACACGGCGGGGCTGGATTATCTGGCCAAACCGGTGAAACCGGCGGCCTTGCGGGCCTTGTTGAGTCGCTATTTGCCGCTCTAGAAGAGCGGCTTATTCGGGCAACTCGACCAAGCCGTCGGCGTCAGTCATCGCGCGCTCCAGCAGGTCTGAGGGCAGGCTCTTGCTGGCTCGCGCGCCGAGCAGTTTGAGCTGCTCGCTGCGGCTGACAAGGTTGCCGCGCCCTTCTGTCAGTTTGTTTCGCGCTGCACTGTAGGCTTTGTCCAGTTGCTGCAGACGATTGCCGACCTCGTCCAGATCCTGAATGAACAACACGAACTTGTCGTACAGCCATCCGGCACGCTCGGCGATTTCCCGGGCGTTCTGGCTCTGGCGCTCTTGCTTCCACAGGCTGTCGATGACGCGCAGTGTGGCGAGCAGCGTGGTCGGGCTGACGATCACGATGTTGCGATCGAAAGCTTCCTGGAACAACGTCGGCTCGGCTTGCAACGCCGCGGAAAACGCCGCTTCGATCGGCACGAACAGCAAGACGAAATCGAGGCTGTGCAGGCCTTCCAGTCGCTTGTAGTCCTTACCGGCCAAGCCTTTGACGTGACTGCGCAGCGACAGCACATGCTGTTTCATGGCGATCTGGCCGATGGCATCGTCGTCGGCCGCCACGTATTGCTGATACGCCGTGAGGCTGACCTTGGAGTCGACCACCACCTGCTTGTCGCCCGGCAGGTAAATGATCACGTCCGGCTGGAAGCGCTCGCCGTCCGGGCCCTTGAGGTTGACTTGGGTCTGGTACTCGCGGCCCTTCTCCAGACCGGCATGTTCGAGGACTCGTTCGAGGATCAGTTCGCCCCAGTTGCCCTGGGTTTTCTGGCCTTTCAGGGCGCGGGTCAGGTTGGTTGCTTCATCGCTCAGACGCAGGTTCAGTTGCTGCAGGCGCTCCAGTTCCTTGGCCAGCGAGAAGCGCTCGCGGGCTTCGGCCTGATAGCTTTCCTCGACCCGTTTTTCGAAGGACTGGATGCGTTCTTTCAGCGGATCAAGCAACTGACCGAGGCGTAGCTGGCTGGTTTCGGCGAAACGCTGTTCTCTTTCATCGAAGATCTTGCCGGCCAGTTCGGCGAACTGGGCGCGCAACTCGTCTCGGGATCCTTGCAGGTCATCGAGACGCTGTTGATGGCTTTCCTGCTGCTCACGCAATTCGGCATTCAGTGAAGCGGCCTGAGCGTCCAGACGCCGCAATTCGGCTTCCTTGCTGGCGCGTTCGAGGTTCCAGGCGTGGGCGGCGTCACGGGCATCGTCGCGTTCGATCTGCAACAGTTCGACTTCCCGGCGCACGGCCGCGAGATCGGCTTGTTTAGAAGCATTGGCCTGGCCGAGATCGGCGATTTCGTCACGACAGGCTTCGAGCTGGGCATTGAGGCCGTCCTGGGCCATCTGCGCCATGGCCAGGCGCTCTTCGAGCAACGCAACTTCGGACTCGCCATGACTGGCCCGGCGCTGCAGTTGCCAGGCCAGCGCCAGCAGCGGTAACGCCGCGCCTGCCAAGCCGAGCAAGATGCTGGTCAAGTCCATCGCCATAGTGATTCCCGCCGATCCGATAAAACCTGAAGGTTAACCAAGGCATCAGGTCTTGGACAGCTCAGTCTTCGATCAGGCCGAGTTCCTGTTGCGCACGTCGATCACCCGCGCGGGCGGCCTGACGCAGCAGGTCCTGGCCGATACGGCGATCCCGGGCGTTGCCGCACTCCCGGCACATCAACTGGCCAAGGCGGCTTTGAGCCGCGACCACGCCTTCCCGGGCCGGTTGCCTGAGCAGGCGGCCGGCGAGGTGTTTGGCATTCTGGCTGTCGCCCAGGCGCGGGCTGTCGAGCAGCCATTCGGCCACGCGCACGGAAAATCGCTTGGGAGCGGTAACACGAGGGGGTAGGGAGGTAACAGAATCTGGAGCTGAGCGAAACTTCATAAAGCACTGTGGGACAGATCGGAGGGCGCGCCACTCTACTCTTTTTTTCGCACAGGTAAAGTCGAAAAAAACCCGGCACGCCCGTGCTAGAGCAAGCGCTCGGGACAATCCACAGAAGCTGTGGATAACTCAGTGGACAACCGCCCTCCACACGCCGCAAAGCCTTGTGGAATGGGGCCCGCAGTCAAACTGACGATTTTTTCACCAGTAAAAAAAAGCGATGTTTTTCATTGACTTAAACTTTCGTTACAGGCAGCCACCGGGGTCAGGATCGATGTGACAGCGTGGTTACCGTCCGCGCAACTAATGTGCACAAGTACCTGTTACTCGGTTATATCGGTGCGCTTTTTCGGGTCGTTTTGGCAGCCGGGCTGGGGATAAGCCCTTGCGCTGCGCTGGTTCGGCTTGCCCTTTGCGACGACCAGCGGTCGGAATGTGAGCCAAATCAGTGCTGGGCCGGGGCTTGAGGGACAATCTGTTGGTCCTTTTTAAAAATCAGGTTTGCCTTCCTCGAAGTGTTCCGTTAGTATCCACGGCGTTAGTACCAAGCTGAAAGTCAATTCCGGTCGAACAAACCCCACGGTCAGCCTTCTTCCAAAGAAGCCTCCTCCGACAAAGCGGGACCGACCCCTCGATGGTTTCCAGGTAAATCTTGCGACGACACAGCCTTTGAATCGAATGCAAAGGGTGTTGCGAAGAGCACTTACTCTGACCGAACCAACCTGCAAATTGATCAGGATCTTCACCCCGGGCCCAGAACCTTTGCCCTCGATGTGTTGCCTGCCCTCCTAAGTACCTACCTGCCAGCCCAAGCGCGCCAACTTATCAGCGCTTCAAACTGGCTGCTTTGTTCCAGTCGGGTTCTTCGTTCGACCAATGGTGGTCGGCGTTACTGGAACGTTTTAACGTTGCACGGTTCTTATCCGTGTCATTTGTAGGAACACCTAATAACTATGTCTACTCAAATCCAGACTCAGGATGCCATTCGCACCCTAACCAACGCTTTTGCTCCAATGAACTGCCTGATCATGGCCGCTCGCAAAGGCTGCTTCAGCTTCACCGTGGTCAATGAACACGGGATCGCCCGCCACAGCGAGCGTCTGTACCCTGATCAGTACTCCAGCGCCGAACCGCTGCAGGCCGTGATTGATCGCACCCGTCAGGCATTGATCGCCTGAGAGGCCGAAATGGCTGCAAAAGCAAAAGCCCCGCCTGAAACGCGGGGCTTTTTATTGCCCGATGTTTCTCTTTTTACCCTCCGCGGTTAAGCACCAACCGATATAACGGTTATAACTGCCCGCCGGAAATATTTTAAAAACAGGCCTTTACGTCGCGAATATGACACTACACTTCAACTCAAGCGGCGTGATCCGCTTCCGGCGGGCCTGAGTCGATTCACAGCTGCCAAGCTCCCCTTCAGGTCTCGCCGCCCAATAACAAGATCCGAGGGTTTTATGGGTATCGCTGCCAGCGAACTGTGCCGCTATGTGATCCGTCCCACGCTGATTTATCTGGGACGTCACTGCGCCACCGCCGAATCCCTGCTGCTGGGCATCGCCGCCAGCCAGTCTGCCCTGGGTTCCGCCTTGCATGACCGCCGTGGCCACGGCCTGTACCGGATTGCCGAGCATCGCCACCAGGCGCTCTGGGATCATTATCTGGCGCTCGATCCGGAGCGCGCCAGCCTGGTTCGCGGCCTTGCCAGCCAGCATGCCTTTCTCAGCGGCCCGCACCTCGAACTGACCGTCAATCTGCGTTATGCCACAGCCATCGCCTGGCTGCTGGTGGAAGAACAAAACCCCACCCTCCCCGACCCTGACGATCTGCTGGGAATGGCGCGCATCTGGCGTCAGACCTTTCAGCCCCAGGGTCGGCTGCGTGATTTCACCTGTGCATGGCAGACCTGTGTTTCACCACTGAATCAGGTCGCGTGCTGACTTACCAGTTTCGCAAGATCGTCCAACGGGTCGCGAATCTGGTCTGATTGTCCTACAAAACCGCTCTAACTCAAGCCATACGGACTATAGCGCTGGGACGAAAATGTTGGTAATTTTCGCCCCGGTGATCACCAGGAGTTCTAATAATGAAAAAAGTAATGCTCAAAACCACCCTTAGCCTCGCCGTTTCCTTGGCATCCACGCAGATTTTCGCAGCTGGCTTTGCCATCAACGAACACAGCATCAGCGGGATGGGAACTGGGTACGCCGGGCGATCTTCTTCTGCCGACGACGCAAGCACTGTTTATGGCAACCCTGCCGGCATGTCGCGCATCACGCGCGAACAAGTGACCGGTGGTGTTGCATTCCTCGATGCCAAAACCGATATCAGCGACGCCAGCTCCAGCCCTAACGGCGGCAGCAACAAAGGCGACATGGTGCCCTTCACCTCCGTACCTATGGGCTACTACGTCAAGCCGATCGACGAGCATTGGGCATTCGGCCTGGGTGTGTACGTACCCTTCGGCCTGATCACCGACTATGAAAACGGCTTTGCCGGCCGCTACTTCGGCAGCAAGTCCGAAGTCAAGGTCATTACCTTCCAGCCGACTGTCAGCTACAAATTCAACGACGTGGTGTCGATCGGTTTCGGTCCGACCATCAACCGCATCGACGGCTCGCTGGAATCCAACCTGTCGATCACTCAGGCTGCGCCGGACGGCAAGGTCAAGATCAAGGGTGACGACACCGCACTGGGCTACAACATCGGCGTTCTGGTACAGGCTACCGACACCACTCGCCTGGGTCTGACCTACCACTCGAAAGTCGACTACAAGCTCGAAGGCAACACCAAGGTCAACTACGGTGTGCTGGGCGCGATCGGCCTGGGTGCGAACCAGAAATACGACGCTTCGCTGAAGATCACCACGCCTGAATCCGTGGACTTCTCGGTCACTCAGGCGATCAACGACCGCTGGAACGTCTACGCCGGTACCACCTGGACCCGCTGGAGCCAGCTGGAAAAGATCACCGTCAAGAACTCCGGTGTACAGCCTTTGCTGGCTGGCCAGTTCGGCGAGATCACCGAAGAGCAGAACTGGCATGACACCTGGGCTTACGCCATCGGTACGTCCTACCAGCTGAACAAGGAATGGGTACTGCGTACCGGTCTGACGTTCGACCAGGCGCCGACCAACAACGTCGACCGTTCGCCACGCATCCCGACCGGCGACCGGACCATCTTCAGCATCGGTGCCGGCTGGAGCCCGACCGAAGACCTGACCATCGACGTTGCCTACTCGTACCTGAAGGAAGAGAAGGTCAGCATCCGCAACGAGAACGATCGCGGTCAGACCTACGATTCCAAGTATGAAAACTCGGCAAACGGTTTCGGTGTTGGCGCAACCTACCGCTTCTGATGCCACGCGGCGAGGCTAACCCCTCGCCCACTAAAAAGCCCCGCTCTCTCGACAGAGGCGGGGCTTTTTAGTGGGCGTCGATCAGGGTTTCAGAGGCTTCGACGCGATGGCTTTTTCAATCGCAGCCAAAAACTCCGGATCGTCAGGCTTGGTCAGGCTGGAGAAATTGGCGATCACCTTGCCTTGGCGGTCGACCACGTATTTGTAGAAATTCCACTTCGGCGCGCTGCTTTGCGCGGCCAGTACCTGGAACAGGTGGGTGGCTCCGTCACCGCGGACCTTCTGCGGTTCGGTCATGGTGAACGTCACGCCGTAGTTGGCATAGCAGACCTTGGCGGTCTCGGCGCTGTCCTTGGACTCTTGCTTGAAGTCATTGGAGGGTACGCCGAGCATTTCCAGCCCTTGCGCCTTGTAGCGCTGGTTGAGCGCTTCGAGGCCCTCGAACTGCGGGGCGAAACCACAGAAGCTGGCGGTGTTGATCACCACCAGCGGTTTGTCGGCGTAGCGCTGGCACAGGTCGATGGATTCCTTGGCCCGCAATTTGGGCAACGAACCTTGCAACAATTCCGGACAATCCGCGGCCTGGACCAGTCCGGTCAACGCCATCAGCAACGCAGGAACAGCACACCAGCGCTTGAGCATGTCGGGCATCCTTGAGCAGTCGTCAGAACCCGACGTTACTCGCCCTCAAAGCCTACAGGCAAGCGCCCATGCCCAACTGCATCAGCGCCAGGCCGCCCTGATGCCAGCCCCACCACACCAGCGCCAGCAAGACAGCGCCGAGTGCGGTGATGGCGATTCGTGGCCAGATTCGCTTCATGCCGCGCTCGTACGGGCCTGCAGACGCTCGACCGGACGCTCGCGCACCGGCCAGTTCAGCGCGGCCGCCAACAGGCTCAAGAGAATCGCCACTTGCCAGATCAAGTCATAACTCCCGGTCCGGTCATACACCACCCCACCCAGCCAGCCGCCGAGGAATGAGCCGAGCTGGTGGAACAGGAACACGATCCCGCCGAGCATGGACAGGTTTCGCACGCCAAATAAGGTTGCCACCGTGCCGTTGGTCAACGGCACCGTCGACAGCCACAGGAAACCCATCGCCATACCGAACAGATACGCCGTAGTCGTCGTCACCGGCAGCCACAGGAACAGCACGATCACCACCGCCCGCAGCAGGTACAGCCCGGTCAGCAAACGCGGCTTGGACATGCGTCCGCCGAGCCAGCCGGCGGTGTAGGTGCCGAAGATGTTGAACAGCCCGATCAACGCCAGCACGGTAGTGCCGACGGTGGCCGGCAGATGCTGGTCGACCAGATAGGCCGGCAGGTGCACACCGATGAACACCACCTGGAAACCACAGACGAAGAAACCAAACGCCAGCAGCCAGAACCCGGAGTGCGAGCAGGCTTCGCGCAGGGCTTCAGACAGCGTTTGCTCATGGCCGAGCACCGGCAGCGGCTTGTCCTTGAGCATGCTCACCAGCGGCACGATCAGCGCCACCAGCAGACCCAGCACCAGCAATGCCGCCGACCAGCCCAGCCAGCCAATCAGTCCGAGGGTGCCCGGCAGCATCGCAAATTGGCCGAAAGAACCAGCGGCGCTGGCGATACCCATGCCCATACTGCGTTTTTCCGGCGGAACGGCACGACCGACCACGCCGAGAATCACCGAGAAAGAAGTGCCGGACAGCCCGATGCCGATCAGCAAACCGGCACTCAGGGACAGGCCCAACGCCGTTTCCGACAGCCCCATGAACACCAGGCCCAAAGCGTAAAGCACACCGCCGATCAGCACCACTTTCGCTGCACCAAAACGGTCAGCCAGTGCGCCAGTGAACGGTTGCGCCAGGCCCCAGATCAGGTTCTGCAAGGCAATGGCGAAGGCGAATACCTCACGGCCCCAACCGAACTGGGCGCTCATTGGTGACAGGAAAAGCCCGAAACCGTGCCGCACGCCCAATGACAACGCCAGAATCAGCGCACTCCCCAGCAACACCCAACCGCACGTTCGCCACATTGAACTCATTGTTATTCTCCAGTCGCGGGTATATACCCGCTTAGATTCGGAAAAAACCGGCCCTCAGGCCAGTTCATCCAACAGCCGCAGCAAGGTTTCACGCTTCTCGGCACCCAGTCGGTCGATCAACCGCTGTTGCGCCGCTTCCCAGGCCGGCAAGGCTGCTTCCAGGCGTTGTGCGCCGGTTTCGGTAAGCCGGACGATGCGGTTGCGCATGTCTTCGCCCTCCGCCAGCGCCACCAGCCCTTCGCCTTCCAGCACCCGCAGATTACGCCCGAGAGTGCTGCGATCCAGCCCCATGGCCTCGGCCAGTTCGGAAATGCTCGGTTGATCCAGGCGCTGCAGATTGCACAGCAAAGAATACTGGGCGACGTTGATCCCGAAGCCGTCGAGAGCGCCGTCGTAATGCCTGCTGACGCCACGCGCGGCACGACGCAGGTTGGTGCACAAACACTGAGAAGGAAGCATGATGCGTGTATATACCCGCGAGTCCGTTAAATCAAGTTACAGATCAAAACAAGGCCAGCCCGACCAGCACTGCCGTCTCCAACAATTCCAGCAGTCCGCCCGCCGTATCGCCCGTGGTTCCGCCCAGTCGCCGCACCATCAAATGCCGCAGCCAGATGAACACCACGACCGACAGCAGCAGTGCCACAACAGCGTTGAACCCGGCGATCAGCACGCACACCGCCGCACTCACCACCAGCACCTGCCAACCCGTCTTGCGCGGTAGATGATCGGCCAGCGCCTGCCCCAACCCGCCGGCCCGTACATAGGTTGTGGTAAGGAACAGTCCGAGCAGCGCTGCCCGGCCAAGCAACGGCACGATGATCAACACCAAGCCTTGTTTTTGCTCGATCAACGCTAGCAACGCGGCGAACTTGAGCAGTAACACCAACACCAGCGTCACCACTGCTATAGGCCCGCTGCGCGGGTCTTTCATGATCGTCAGTGTGCGCTCACGATCACCGAAACCACCGAGCCAGGCATCGGCGCTGTCAGCCAGGCCGTCAAGGTGCAGCGCGCCGCTTAACAGCACCCACACTGTCAGCAACAACGCTGCATGCAACAGCAATGGCGCGCCGGCCAAAGCGATGTTCAGCGCCCAGAGAATCACGCCGAACAACAAGCCCACCAGCGGATAAAACAGCAGCGAACGTCCAAGCTGTTCAGGCGCCGGCATGCCCGGCAGACGAATCGGCAGGCTGCTGAGAAATTGCAGGGCGATCCACAGGGGCAGCATGTCAGCACACTTCCTTGAGCGAACCATCGGCCTTGACGATCAGCGAAAACAGCGTGCCGTGAGCGACTTCGACATTCAGCAGTTGTTCACGGGGCAAACCACGAGCCCGTGCCAGCAACAGACGCATGACGCCACCATGACTGACCAGCAACACCCGTTCCCCCGCATGTGCCGCGTGCAAGCGCATGACCGCCGCCAGCACCCGCGCTGAAAAATCGCTGACCGCCTCACCCTGCGGCGGAGTAAACGCATAGGGATCAGCCCAGAACAGCCCAAGCGCTTCGGCATCGGTTTCCATCAACGCCGCCGCGCTCTGTCCTTCCCAGGCACCGAAATGCAGCTCTTGCAGATCCTTGTCCAGAGACACCGACAGATCCCGCTGCGCGCCCAACTCATCAGCGAATCGCGCGCAACGCTGCAACGGCGAACTGACCAGCCGATCCCACGGCCCCTGCCCGATCACCGCCTCGCGCATCTGCGCCCAGCCCTTTTCGGTCAGTGCATCGTCGAGACTGCCGCGCAGGCCGCCGCCGAGTTCGGTTTCACCGTGGCGCAGCAGGTCCAGACGCAAGATCATGCGGGGCGGTCCGCCACCGCCGCTTCGGCGAAGGTCGCCATCTGCCCGTGCAGGTCGCAGGCCAGACGCAGCAACGGCACCGCCAGCGCCGCGCCACTGCCCTCGCCCAGGCGCAGGCCCAGTTCAAGAAGCGGTTCGGCGCCCAGGGTTTCCAGCACATGGCGATGGCCCGGCTCCGCGCCGCGATGCCCGAACAGCAGCCATTCACGGCAGGCCGGATTCAGACGCACGGCCACCAACGCCGCGACCGTGCAGATGAAACCGTCCACCAGCACCGCCACACCTTCCTGAGCGCACGCCAGATACGCGCCAACCAACGCTGCAATCTCGAAGCCGCCGAGATTGAACAGGGTCTGCAACGCATCACCGCGTTGTGCCGCATGCAGCGCCAGCGCCCGCTCGATCACCTGCGCCTTGTGGCTGACGCCTTCGGCATTCAACCCCGTACCGGGGCCGGTCAGATGGGCTACCGGGCAATCGAGCAGCGCACAGGCCAGCGCACTGGCAGCCGTGGTGTTGCCGATACCCATTTCACCGCCGATGAACAATTGCGCACCCGCCGCCTTCGCGCGCAGCACGCTGTCGCGACCGCCCTGCAAGGCAAGTTCACCTTGAGCCGAAGTCATCGCCGGCCCCTTGGCGAAATTCGCCGTGCCCGGGCCTATGTTCAGGTGACGCACACCCGGCAGGTTCAACGACGGGTTCACAGTGCCCAGATCTACCACTTCAAGCTGCGCACCGAGTTGCCGCGCCAGCACACTGATCGCCGCGCCGCCGCTGACGAAGTTCAGCAGCATCTGCCCGGTAACTTCCTGCGGAAAAGCCGAAACGCCTTCGGCGACAACGCCGTGGTCACCAGCAAAAATCGTGATCCAGACCTGATCGAGTGTCGGCTTGATCCGGCCCTGCAATCCGGCCAGTTGCACCGCTACCGATTCGAGCTGCCCAAGGGAGCCGGCAGGTTTGGTCAATTGCTGCTGACGCGCCGCCGCGTTTTCAACGGCGTCCGTATCCACCGGTTTGCACGGGTTCAGCCACCAGGTTTGGGTCATAACGCAGGTCCTTTCAGAGTCAGGGGCAGGCCGGCGACCGTCAGGACGACTCGCTGACAACGCTCGGCCAGAGCTTGATGCAGCCAACCGGCTTCATCGACGTAGCGGCGAGTCAATTCGCCCAGCGGCACGACACCCATTCCGGTCTCGTTGCTGACAAAAATGATTTCACCCGGCAGCGAAGCCAGGCATTCCAGCAACGCTTCGCGTTCGGCGGCGAGACGTTCGGCGTCATCGAGCATCAGCAGATTGGTCAGCCACAGCGTCAGGCAATCCACCAGCAGGCAACGCTGGGCGCTGGCGGTTTCGCGCAGCACCCGGGCCAGTTCCAGCGGCTCTTCAATCAACGCCCATTCAGCGGGACGGCGGGCGCGATGATGGGCGACACGCTCATTCATTTCGCCGTCCAGCGGCTGACTGGTGGCGATGTACGTCACCGCCAGCGCGCTGTCAGTGGCGAGTTTTTCGGCCAGGCGACTTTTGCCGGAGCGGGCACCGCCGAGGATCAACTGGAGCATGGGGACATTCCACAGAGTTCACGTAACAGCCCGGTATCCAGGTGCTTCTCCACCAGATCCGCCAGCCGCTCGATATCGCGCTCGCGCAAGCCGTGGTAATCCACCTCCTGCACATCGTTCAAACCGGCCCAGCGCAACAGCGCCGCACTGGCCGCCGGCGATTCGAACAGGCCGTGCAGGTAGGTGCCGAATATCTGCCCATCGAGACTTTGTGCACCATCGCAGCGACCGTCGGCCAGATGCACAGCGGCGTTTTCCAGCGCAGCCCCGGTCGTCACACCGGCATGAATTTCATAACCGCTGACCTCGGCATCTTCCAGCGCCAGACGCCCCCGCACATTGCGCAACTGCTTCTCGGCTTCGAGCTGCGTTTCGAACGCCAGCAGGCCCAGACCGGCGCTGGAACCCGGCGCGCCTTCAAGGCCTAGCGGATCATGGACCTGCTCGCCGAGCATTTGCAGACCACCGCAGATTCCCAGTAGCTTGCCGCCGTAACGCAGATGGCGGTTGATGGCGAACTCCCAGCCATTGGCGCGCAGATACGCCAAATCGCTACGGACGCTTTTCGAGCCCGGCAGGATGATCAGGTCGGCCGGCGGAATCGCCTGCCCCGGGCCTATGAATTGCAGATCCACCTGCGGATGTAGACGCAACGGATCGAAATCGGTGTGGTTGCTGATGCGTGGCAGTACCGGCACCACCACTTTCAAGACTTGCTCGGCCTTGTCAGTCTGACGCTGGTCGATACCGTCCTCGGCCTCCAGATGCAGATCCATCACGTACGGCAACACACCCACGACGGGTTTGCCGGTGCGCTGCTCCAGCCAGTCGAGGCCCGGTTGCAGCAAGGCGATGTCGCCACGAAAACGGTTGATGATAAAGCCCTTCACCCGTGCCTGCTCGCTCGGTGACAGCAGTTCCAGCGTGCCCACAAGATGGGCAAACACGCCGCCACGATTGATGTCGGCGATCAACAGCACCGGGCAGTCCACCGCTTCGGCGAAGCCCATGTTGGCGATGTCACCGGCGCGCAGGTTGATCTCCGCCGGCGAGCCCGCGCCTTCGACCATCACCAGCGGATACGCGGCACTCAAGCGCTCATGGGAAGCGAGAACCGCCTGCATGGCGATGGCTTTGTAGTCGTGATAGGCAACGGCGTTCATGCTGGTGACCGCACGCCCGTGGATGATGACCTGGGCGCCGGTGTCGCTGTTGGGCTTGAGCAGTACCGGGTTCATGTCGGTGTGCGGTTCAAGATGCGAGGCCTGCGCCTGCACCGCTTGCGCCCGGCCGATCTCGCCGCCGTCGGCAGTCACCGCACTGTTAAGCGCCATGTTCTGCGGTTTGAATGGCACCACGGCAAGACCCTGACGGGTCGCCCAGCGGCACAGCGCTGTCACCAGCGTACTTTTGCCGGCATCGGAGGTGGTGCCTTGCACCATTAAAGTGGTCATGCGGGTGTCTTTTCCATAGAGCGGTGCACGGCGAACGCTTGCAGGGCCTGCTCAAGACGCGCCTCATCGGCCGCATTGGCCGGCAGACCGAAACGCAGGCTGCTGTTGTGCGTGAAGAGACGCAGGAGGATGCCGCGACGAGCCATGAATTCGTGAAGTGCGTGAGCATGCTCGGTGATCAGCCACTGGAACAGCGCACAGCCACCCTGAGGCTTGAAGCCGTAGCGTTCGAGCAACGCAGCCAGACGCTCGCTGGCTTCATCACTGCGGATTCGCTGACGAGTGTGGCCTTCGGTGTCTTGCAGGCAGGCCTGCCCCAGCACGCGGGTCGGCCCGCTGACAGCCCAGGGCCCCACCTGCTCGGCCAGTAAACGGAGCAACTTGCGCTCGGCCAGTACGAACCCGAGCCGCACACCGGCCAGACCGAAAAACTTGCCGAACGAACGCAACACGATCAGTCCGACCTGATGGGCATGCGGCGCCAGGCTCAATTGCGGGGTGTTGTCCATGAACGCTTCATCGACCACCAGCCAGCCGCCGCGCTGGGCCAGCCGTGCGTGCCAGTCGAGCAACTTCGCCGGAGTCAGGTTCAGGCCAGAGGGATTGTTCGGGTTGACCACCACCAGCACGTCGAGGCTGTCGAGGAAGAAATCGACTTCCTGCTCCAGCACTTCGCGGACGATGTAACCACTGCGCCGCCAGGCCTCGGCATGCTCGGCATAACACGGCGACAGCACACCGACCTTGCCGGCCCGGCGCAGTCGCGGCAGCAACTGAATGGCCATCTGCGAACCGGCTACCGGCAGCACTTGCGCGGCGCCGTAGTAGTCGCACGCTGCCTGCTCCAGGCCGTCATCGGTTTCCGGCAAGCGCGCCCACGCCCGCAGCGGGATGTCCGGGACCGGGAACGGCCACGGCGCGAGGCCGGTGGACAGGTCGAGCCAGTCTTCTTCCGCGATACCGTATTCGAGCGCCGCCCTGCGCAGCCGGCCACCGTGCTCAAGCATAGAATTCAGCCCCCACGCAGAGAATCAGCAGCCATAACCATACCCCGCGCTGGACCAATTGCCAGCCGCGATCGATGGAATCGGCGTCGGCTGGCATGCCCTCGCCCAGTTGCGGACGCTCGTGCAGCTCACCGTGGTATATCGCCGGCCCGCCCAACTGGACGCCCAAGGCACCTGCGCCGGCGGCCATCACCGGGCCTGCGTTCGGGCTGTCCCATTTCGGTGCCTGGGTGCGCCAGCATTTCAGCGCGAGTCGGGTCTTGCCCAGCAGCGCGTAGGTCAACGCCACCAAACGTGCAGGAATGTAGTTGAGGACGTCGTCGATCTTTGCCGCGGCCCAGCCGAAACGCTCGAAACGTTCGTTGCGGTAACCCCACATCGCGTCGAGGGTGTTGCTCAGGCGATAGAGCACCACGCCCGGCGCACCAGCCACGACAAACCAGAAGATCGCGGCGAACACCGCATCGCTGCCGTTCTCCAGCACCGATTCGGTGGCAGCGCGGGCGACGGCGGTACTGTCCAGTTCACTGGTCTGGCGGCTGACCAGGTAACCCACTCGCTTGCGCGCCTCCTCCAGATCATCGCTGCGCAGGGCCTTGGCGACCGGCTCGACGTGCTCACCCAGGCTGCGCATGCCGAGGGCACAATACAGCGCAAGAATCTCGACGATCCAGCCCACATACGGCGCCCAGGAAAACGCGGTGGCCAGCAGGGTCAGCGGCAACACCGCGATCACCCACGCGGTGACACCATGGCTGCGCCAGCCGCGCCCTCCGGTATTGAAACGTTGCTCGATGCGCCCGGCAAAATTGCCGAACGCCACCAGCGGATGCCAGCGTTTCGGTTCACCCAGCAGCGCGTCCAGCGCAATTGCGGCGACACTCAGCAACGCCACACTCATTGACTCACTCCCCAGAAATTTTCATACAGCAGCTCGTTGAGCGGACGCGCCTGCGCCCACCCTTCGAGTACCAGCATCGGCGCCGGATAGAATTCCTTGACCGGCCCCAGGCAAAGCACCGCCAGCGGCTTGGCCCCGGCCGGCAGTTTCAGCAGATCGGCCAGTGCCTGCGGCTCGAACAGCGACACCCAGCCCATGCCCAGGCCTTCGGCGCGCGCGGCCAGCCACAGGTTCTGGATCGCGCAGGACAATGAGGCCATGTCCATTTCCGGCAGCGTGCGACGGCCGAAAATGTATCGTTCGCGATCGTCCATCAACGCCGCGACCAACACTTCCGCGCAGTCGTTGATGCCTTCGACCTTGAGCTTCATGAACTCGTCGCTGCGCTCGCCGAGGGCTTCGGCGGTGCGCACGCGTTCTTCTTCAACAAGGTTCTGGATCTGGCCACGCAAGGCGCGGTCGCTGATACGGATGAAGCGCCACGGCTGCATCAGGCCGACGCTCGGTGCCTGATGTGCAGCCTCAAGCAATCGGCGCAACAGTTCCGGCTCGAGCGTGCCACCGCTGAAGTGGCGCATGTCGCGGCGTTCGGCGATGGCGCGGTAGACCGCTTCGCGCTCGGTTTCAGTGAAGGCGTTGTCGGTCATGGCACCAACAGTGCGGCAATCGCCGACGGATTCGACGGGAAGTAAAAATGCACGTACGAAGCGGTCATCCGACCTTCCCGATACACCGCTTCTGCGCCGCGCCCGCCATTGGGGCTGTGGCCACGGGCGATGGGTGCCAGTTCGGTGGTGGTAAGGGAATGGTGATAAGTGTGGCCGCGCAACTGGCCTTCCGGCATGTCGACCTCTTGCAAGGCCAGCGCGGCCAGACGTTTCTGCATCACGGCATCGCCACTCAGCAGGCCGACCAAATCAGCGCGGGTGCCTTCGACATCGGTCAACGAATCCAGCAGATAGAGCATGCCGCCACATTCGGCGAGTAACGGTTTTCCGGCGGCGTGATGCGCGCGGATCGCACGGAGCATGTCGGTGTTCTGCGACAAGGCAACGTGATGCAATTCCGGATAACCGCCGGGCAAGTACAAACTGTCAGCGTCAGGCAATTGCGTATCGCGGATCGGCGAGAAGAAACTCAGCTCCGCGCCCATCGCCCGCAACAAATCGAGACTGGCGCCGTAGGTAAAGGCGAAAGCTTCATCGCGGGCGACGGCGATTCGCACGCCTTCGAGCAGCCTTTCGGTCCTGCCGATTTCAGGCGCGGCGAATTCCACGGCCGGTGGCAGCGCTACCTCGCAAGTGCCAGCCAGCGCTTCGGCGGCGGCGTCGAGGCGCACGTCGAGGTCATTGAGTTCGCTGGCCTGCACCAGACCGAGGTGGCGACTTGGCAGTTCGATCCCGGTTTCCCGGGACAACGCGCCATACCAGCGTAGGCCTTCAGTCAGACTGCCTTCGAGCAACTGCGCGTGACGCACTGTGCCAACGCGGTTGGCCAGCACGCCGGCGAACGGCAAGTCCGGCTGATAGCGCGCCAGGCCCAGCGCCAAGGCGCCGAAGGTCTGGGCCATGGCCGTGCCGTCGATCACGCCGAGTACCGGCACGCCAAAATGCCGCGCCAGATCGGCGCTCGACGGCGTGCCATCGAACAAGCCCATCACGCCTTCGATCAAGATCAGATCCGCTTCAGCGGCGGCTTCCCACAGCAGACGACGACTTTCCTGCTCGCCGACCATCCACATGTCCAATTGATAGACCGGCGCACCGCTGGCGCGCTCGAGGATCATCGGGTCAAGAAAGTCCGGGCCGCACTTGAACACGCGAACCTTGCGCCCCTGATTGCGGTGCAGACGCGCCAACGCGGCGGTGACGGTGGTCTTGCCCTGGCCGGAGGCCGGCGCGGCGATCAGTACCGCCGGGCAGTGACGTGGTTGATTCAAAGTTCGACGCCTTTCTGCGCTTTGATACCGGCCTGGAAGGCGTGCTTGATCATGCCCATTTCGGTGACGGTGTCGCCCATCTCGATCATTTCCGGCTTGGCGGCGCGACCGGTGACGATAACGTGCTGCATCGGCGGACGGGCCTGCAGATCGCTGAGCACCTGATCGAGGTCGAGGTAACCGTGCTTGAGGGCTATGTTCAGTTCATCGAGCACCACCAGACCGATTGACGGATCACGCAGCAGCTCGCGGGAGACTTCCCATGCCGCTTCGGCGGCGGCGATGTCGCGCTGGCGATCCTGGGTTTCCCAGGTAAAGCCTTCGCCCATCACATGAAAACGAACCTGCTCGGGGAAGCGGCGGAAGAACAGCTCTTCACCCGTGCTGTTGCGTCCCTTGATGAACTGCACCACGCCGCACTGCATGCCGTGGCCCATGGCGCGGGCGAGCATGCCGAACGCCGAGCTGCTTTTGCCTTTGCCGTTGCCGGTGAGCACCAGCACCAGGCCGCATTCGTCGGGCGAGTTGGCGATGCGCTCGTCGATCACGGCTTTTTTGCGCTGCATGCGCGCCAGGTGGCGCTCGTCGCGTTCAGGGGAATCAGTCATGGGGGAGCTCTCCGTTGAGGCTGGATAACGGCGGGCAGGCACAAGAATAGACGGCAACAAGCCTGGCATCGCCCACCGTGACGCCGCTGGATGGATCAGGCCGGTCTCCGGGCTCATGAGCGGCTTGCACCAGGCTGCGCGCCTTCCCGCTTTGAGCAGTGGCATCCGACGCAGCTTTCACTCATTTACCGTTGCGGGGGCAGCGCCGGGATCGTGATGGCTCTTCGCGTGAAGACCCTCCTCACCGGCTTCCCTGTTTCACTCTGTCGACAGCGGTCACAGAGCACCTGAAACAAGCCGCGAAGGTTAGAGGGTTGGGGGTGGAGCGTCAAATGAAGAGGCTCCCTGAAAGCGAATAACTGCCGTCGATCAATTATCTGACGCCAATCTTGTGCCACACTGTCAGCAGTGATATCAAAGAGCCATGCTTTTTGACTGCAGAGAGCACATCACAATAACAAGGGAGAGCACCATGCAAGGCATGATCATCAGCAATCCGCGGCTGGAATTCCTGCGCCCGGTGCTGGAACGCTGGTTTGACTGTATCGACCGCTACAACGCCGTGCGCGGCGACAATGACGCGCCTTACTGGCATGACGAAAAAGCCAACCTCGGCCTGCTGTCAGCCGCCGCCTGGATGGCCGAATTGGTGACCCTGCGTGACACCGCCACCCGCAAGCAGAACGAGGAAGGCGAACGCAATGCCCGCGCCGACCTGTTCCTGGCAGGCGCCGAAGATCGCGCCTACATTCAGGCGACCCAGCGCTGGCCGCGCGTCAACAGCCTGAATCTGACTCAGGCCCTGGCCGATATCACCGCCGACGCCAAGCGCATCAGCTACGCCAGCGATCTCAAACTCGGCTGCCTGTTCGTCGCCCCACAGAAAGCCCAGCACAGCGCCAGCCCGGAAGAACTGCAGGACATGGTCGACGACCTGCAAAAGGAGCACACCTGCGCCGTCGCCTGGTACTTTCCCTACGCCTACCGCAAATTGCGCAGCGAAGCCGGCAACTATCACCCCGGCATTGCCGTGCTTTTCAAGGAAGCCCGCGGCTGAGGGTTGAACCATCGGGCTTGTGCGCTTCTCTATGACTAAGAATGCATTCATAGGGAAGATCAGTAATGCGCAAGCCCCACCTCGTTTTCGTCATCGCACTCGCCGGAGGGCTCACCGCCTGTGGTGAATCCTCCAGCCTGCAAGTCTCGGACGGCACCGGCCCGTCCCCCAAACTGCCCGAACCGAACAAGACCCTGATCCCGACTGTGAACATCGCCCCGGCGATCGGCTGGCCGGCCGGCGCGAAACCGACGCCAGCGGCAGGCACTCAGGTAGCGGCGTTTGCCGAGAATCTCGATCACCCGCGCTGGCTCTACGTGCTGCCCAACGGCGATGTGCTGGTGGCGGAAACCAATGCACCGCCGAAACCGGACGATGGCAAAGGCATACGCGGCTGGGTGATGAAAAAAGTCATGGGCCGCGCCGGTGCCGGCGTACCGAGCCCGAACCGCATCACCCTGCTGCGTGATGCCGATCATGATGGCGTGGCCGAGACCCGCACGGTGTTCCTGCAGAACCTTAACTCGCCGTTCGGCATGACTCTGGTCGGCAACGATCTGTACGTGGCCGACACCGATCGCCTGTTGCGCTTCAACTACGAGCCCGGCGCGACCGAAATCAAGAGCCAGCCGATCAAGGTCGTGGATCTGCCGGGCGGCCCGCTCAACCATCACTGGACCAAGAACGTCATCGCCAGCAAGGACGGCAGCAAGCTGTACGTCACGGTCGGCTCGAACAGCAACGTCGGCGAAAACGGCCTGGATCAGGAAGAAGGGCGCGCAGCGATCTGGGAAGTGGACCGGGCGACCGGCAATCACCGAATCTTCGCTTCGGGCATCCGCAACCCCAACGGCCTGGCCTGGGAGCCGAAAAGCGGCGCGCTATGGACGGCGGTAAACGAGCGGGACGAGATCGGCAGCGATCTGGTGCCGGACTACATCACCTCGGTCAAGGATGGCGGCTTCTATGGATGGCCGTTCAGCTATTACGGCCAGCATGTCGATGTCCGCGCCGAGCCACAAAACCTGGATCTGGTGGCCAAGGCCATCGCTCCGGATTACGCCGTTGGGCCGCACACCGCGTCACTGGGCCTGACCTTCGCCGAGGGCGCCACACTGCCGGCCCAATTCAAGGAGGGCGCATTCATCGGCCAGCACGGCTCGTGGAACCGCAAGCCACACAGTGGCTACAAGGTGATCTTCGTGCCGTTCAGCGCCGGTAAGCCGAGCGGCACACCGGTGGATGTACTGACCGGCTTCCTCGACAAGGACGAGAACGCCCTGGGTCGCCCGGTTGGCGTGGTGATTGATCAGCAAGGTGGATTGCTGGTCGCGGACGATGTGGGAAACAAGGTGTGGCGGGTGACGGCGGCCAAATAGCCCAAACCCTGAAACAAAAAAAACCGTGGGAGCCAATATGTCCCCACGGTTTTTTATTGATTCGCAGCTTTACGGGTTATGCGCCAGATGTTCCGGCTGTAGAACGCGCTTGGCACTCAGATAAGCCTTCTGCCAATACGCTTTCGAAAGGCTGTCCAGCTTTACCGTACCGCCGGTGGCCGGGGCGTGAACGAAGCGCCCTTCCCCGACATAAATTCCCGCATGACTGACCTGAGAGCCGCCATTGGTGGCGAAGAAGATCAGGTCGCCGGTTTGCAGCCCTTCCTTGCCGACATTCGGCGCCTGCATGACGATCAACTCGCGCGTGGAACGAGGCAAGCTGATGCCGGCCGCATCGCGGTAGACAAAACCGATCAGGCCGCTGCAATCGAAGCCCGAGTCCGGCGTGTTGCCGCCCCAGCGATAAGGCGTACCCACAAGCCCGAGCGCGCGGAACAGCACATCTTCGGCGGCGGGAGAAAAAGCCTGGGAGGATCCGAACACAATCGGCGCGCGAACCACAGGGGCTGGCGGCGGAGTGCGGCTGGCGCATGCGCTGAGCAGCGCTGCGAAAAACATCAGGGCAAGGCGGGCCGTCATCGTCATAAGCAGAACATCCTGATCTGGCTGCGGCTTTTACTGCCGATTCGACAGAAAACAAAACCGCCTGCGTTGGGACGCAGGCGGTTTGCCATCAATATAGATCAGGATTCTAGCGGCTACGCGGCAAACTTCAAGTAAGACTTTAACTTCACCTTGTAAAGTTTAAGCCTATTGCCCCTGAAGGACCGCTTGTCGCCACGAGCGTGGCGACAAAGGAGTGATTACTTGCGAGCGGTAACCACGGTTGGAGCGTTCGCCAAAGCGCGTTTGGCTTCGATGAAGGTCTTGCTCCAGTAGCTGTCACCCAAGCTGTCGATGCGGACACCGCCACTGCGACGACTGCTGGAGTGAATGAACTGGTTGTCGCCCAGGTAGATCCCGGCGTGGCTTACACGACCGCGACGACCATTGGTGGCGAAGAACAGCAGATCGCCCGGCTCAAGGTTGCTGCGCGATACCAGCGGAGCATCTACGTTGATCATTTCGCGGGTGGAGCGCGGCAGGTTCATGCCGGCTTCTTCGCGGAAGAGATAGCCGATGAAACCGCTGCAATCGAACCCGGCTTCAGAGGTACCGCCAAAACGATAACGGGTACCGATCAGGGACATGCCGCGTTCAAGAATGCTGTCGGCCAGAACCGGAAGCTGGTAAGGCTTCTTGCCGTTGAAAGCGGCCAGTTCTTTTTCGGTGTCCAGCTCTTCCTGGTAAATAACGGAAGACTGGGCGGTGGCAGAATTTTTAGCCTGTTGTTGCTGCTCTTGAACAGGTGAATGAGCAGCGCAACCGAACAACAGGGTGACGAGTGCGAGAGGCACGAGGGGTGCGAAGCGCTTTAGCATGGGCACGACCGTGGCTGATAGTTGTAAAGAAGCCGAGACTATGCCCGCTATCAGCCTCATTTGCAAATTCAATCGATCTTTTTGTGACTTCCCGGTTTCTCGTTTACATCTAAGCGCTTAAGCCTATTTGAATCGAGACGCGGCCCGCGCAGTGCGCAGGAAAGCGGATTTTCTGGCGCCTGAAATATGCCGAAACCCGCTGAAAGCCCCGGTTTTACCAGCCCAGGGTTTCTTTCAGGAAGGGAATGGTCAGCTTGCGCTGAGCCTGCAAAGAGGCCTGATCGAGCTGCTCGAGCAGGTCAAAAAGCGCGCTCATGCTGCGGGTCCCGCGAGTCAAAATAAAATGCCCGACTTCATCGGTCAGATGCAGACCGCGACGGGATGCACGCAATTGCAGGGCACGCAATTTGTCTTCATCGGAGAGAGGACGCATCTGGAAAATCAGCGCCAGGGTCAGGCGCGATTTCAGATCCGCCAGTTTTACTGGCAATTCACGTGGCGAGGTTGAAGCGGCGATCAACAAGCGGCGACCGCTGTCGCGCAGACGGTTGAACAGATGAAACATCGCCTCTTCCCAGTCGGGCTTGCCGGCAATCACCTGCAAGTCGTCCAGGCAGACCAGTTCGTACTGTTCGAGGTTGTCGAGAATTTCGATGCCGCGATCCATCAACTCGGCCAGCGGCAGGTACACCGCCGGTTCGCCCATCTGCTCGAAACGCAGGCACGCGGCCTGCAACAGATGTGTACGCCCTACCCCGTGCTTGCCCCACAGATAGATGAGGCTTTCGGTCCATCCGGCGTCGGCTTCGCATAGACGCTCGACATAGCCGAGTGCAGCGGCATTGGCGCCTGGGTAGTAGTTGATGAAGGTGGCGTCGTCACGCAGACGCACACCTAGGGGCAGCTGAATCGGTTTCATGCTGACTGAACAGTTCCCAAGGAACCGTTAGTGGCCTCTGTGTAAAGTGTGCGAAGTTTATACCCGTGAAGCGGAGCGCACAATGCGACAGACCCCAAGCAAAATCAAAGGTTTGCGTTAACACACTGGTTTTATGACAGTTTCTTTGGCGCATGGGCGCCAGTATTGCCTGCATGAGACGGGCCAACCCGGCAATCCCCCGGGCGGCCCTCCGTCTTCTTACAGCTTCGGATCATCCACTCCGCTATAAATGTCGGAGTCCTTGTACAAATCATGGACGTGACGCACCAACACCATGATCACCGCCGCTACCGGTAACGCCAGCAACACACCGGTGAAACCGAACAGCTCGCCGCCGGCCAGGATCGCAAAGATCACCGCCACCGGATGCAGGCCGATTCGATCGCCGACCAGCAATGGCGTCAGCACCATCCCCTCGAGCGCCTGCCCCACCATGAATACCGCCACGATCCCGATCATCGGGTACAGATCGCCGCCGAACTGGAATAGCCCCGCAATCAGCGCCGCACCGATACCGATCACAAACCCCATATAAGGCACGATGGCCGCCAGACCAGCGATCAGGCCGATCAACAGGCCCAGTTCCAGACCGACAATCATCAGCCCTGCCGCATAGATCACGCCCAGCGCCAGCATCACCAGCAATTGCCCGCGCACGAAAGCGCCGAGCACCTCGTGACATTCACCGGCCAACGCCACCACGCGCTCTTCGCGGTCGCGTGGCAACAGGCTGCGGATCTTGGCCATCATCACGTCCCAGTCGCGCAGCAAGTAGAAACTCACCACCGGGATCAGCACCAGATTCGCCAACCAGCCGATCAGCGCCAGGCTGGAAGCCGTGGCTTGACTCAGCACCACGCCAACGATGTCAGTGGTCTGGCCCATGTGTTCGGTGATCGCCGCCTTGACCTTGTCGAATTTCCAGAACCCCTCCGACAGCCCCAGCTTCGACTGCGCCCATGGCAGTGCCGTGTGCTGCAGCCAGTCGAGCATCTGCGGTGCCAGCTCATACAGTCGCAACAACTGCTTGGCGAGCATCGGCACCAGCACCAGCAGCAACGTGGTGAAGATCAGGGTGAACAAGGCGAATACCGCAATCACGCCCCAGGTGCGGGACAAGCCGAGCCGCTCGAGACGATCCACCAAAGGGTCGAACAGATAAGCGAGCAACAGCGCCACCAGAAACGGCGTGAGGATCGGATGCAGCAACCAGACAAACGCGCAAAGCAGGAGCACCCCACCGAGCCAGAACCAACGCCGCGTATCGGCCATGTAACACTCCATTGCTTCTATATATGAAAGAAAAACCTACCAGCGAAACCGCAACGACGGCGCCGCAGGTGTCGGTGCCGGCGCAACGACAGGCGCGCCACCTGGCACTGCGGGTTGGGAAGCCACTGGAGCCGGCGCCTCGGCCGGCATTTCCTGCAATTTCGCCAGCGACAACTGCGCTCGCAATTGATCGGCACTGCCGTTGACCCGATACACAATGCGATCGGCATCGACACTCTGCAGCCGCACACCAAAGGGTTCGAGCATCCGCAGCAACGTCGCGTAATGCTCCAGATTCATGCCTTGCACTTCCAGAGTCTGCTGACCCGAAGCGCCCGGCTTGGCGACAAAACGAGGCGCCAGGCGCTCGGCGACCGCCAGCATCACGGCGTCGGCGACGGCGGCCTGATCAGCCCCCTGGACACTTCCCGCTTCCTTTTGATCGCCCAGCCACAAATGCCATTTGGCTTGCCACTGGCCACCCTCCTCACGGGCATGCACGGCGAGCAAGGCGTCAGCGTTGTAGCGTTCAGACGCCGCATGGAGCGGCGCCGGATCGGTGCCTTCGAGCGTCGGTGCGGTCGCGACCAGTTGCTCACTCAGATCTGCCAGCGGCAGGCGCAACGGCAACCCTCGGTGTTGGGCGGCACGTCGCAATGGCGCCGCACTGGCCTGACCGTCGCCCACCAGGCTCGAGCCTTCGGTGGAATCGTTCAGCCACCAGCTCAGAATCGACGGCCGGCTCGCGCCCCACAGCGACAACCCGGCACGGCGCAACGCCTGTTCGGTGGTAGCCGGATCGAAGTCGACCTTCAATACCTCCGGCGGCCCGGCATCGAAACCAAACTGGCTGATGATCTGTTGCGGATCCTTGCGAATAGGCGCCAGCCCGGGATTCTGTGGCGCCTTCGGATCGCCCGTAAGACGCAGCACCAGCGTATCCAGCGCCGCTTGCGTGGCACGATCACGCTCTTCCGGCGACTGGCCGCTGGCCGGTTCGCGCACCTGATAAAGACCTTTGACGTTTTCGGCCTGGCTCACCAGGCTGAACAGAGACAAGCAGCCCACAAACAGCAATTTACACAAACGCATGGAGAATTCCCGTCGACAAGAGCGGCTGGAACAGGCCGCGTGAACCGGATTGAGCAAGCCTGTGACCACTGGCTGTTGCAAAACATTCACAAGCTGGCGATAAGTTTTTGCACAGCCCTAACGATAGACGGTTCCTTATACAGGCACCCGTGATGTCACCCACAGCTTCATTTGCAAAAAATTTCGGCCGATATGCTCCTGCCCGTCGGCGTGAGGATGGCCGCTGCCCCTCAAGCCTGATAAAATCGCGCGCCTTCGCAGACCGGCAACAGCCGGGCACATCGATTTCGCGTGAGGCAATCGCCTCTGTCGCTTTCGGCGTTCCCGCTGGACTCGGTCGTTACCCCTGAATCCCCTCCCCTAAAGGCCTGGATCATGAGCAAGCAACCCTCCCTGAGCTACAAGGACGCCGGTGTAGACATCGACGCCGGTGAAGCATTGGTCGAACGCATCAAGAGCGTCGCCAAGCGCACTGCGCGCCCGGAAGTCATGGGCGGCTTGGGCGGTTTCGGCGCCCTCTGCGAAATCCCGGCCGGCTACAAGCAGCCCGTGCTGGTTTCCGGCACCGACGGCGTCGGCACCAAGCTGCGCCTGGCGCTGAACCTGAACAAGCACGACAGCATTGGCCAGGATCTGGTCGCCATGTGCGTCAACGATCTGGTGGTGTGCGGCGCCGAGCCGCTGTTCTTCCTCGACTACTACGCCACCGGCAAGCTGAACGTTGACGTTGCCGCCACCGTGGTTACCGGTATCGGTGCAGGCTGCGAACTGGCTGGCTGCTCGCTGGTCGGCGGCGAAACCGCTGAAATGCCTGGCATGTACGAAGGCGAAGACTACGACCTCGCCGGCTTCTGCGTCGGCGTCGTGGAAAAAGCCGAAATCATCGACGGTTCGAAAGTCGCAACCGGTGACGCCCTGATCGCCCTGCCATCGTCCGGCCCGCACTCCAACGGCTACTCGCTGATCCGCAAGATCATCGAAGTGTCCGGCGCCGACATCGAAACCGTGCAGCTCGACGGCAAACCGCTGACCGAACTGCTGATGGCCCCGACCCGCATCTACGTGAAGCCGCTGCTCAAGCTGATCAAGGACACCGGCGCTGTCAAAGCCATGGCCCACATCACTGGTGGTGGCCTGCTGGACAACATCCCTCGCGTCCTGCCAAAAGGCGCTCAAGCAGTGGTTGACGTGGCCAGCTGGACTCGCCCGGCCGTCTTCGACTGGCTGCAAGAGAAAGGCAACGTTGACGAGACTGAGATGCACCGCGTGCTGAACTGCGGCGTAGGCATGGTGATCTGCGTGGCTCAGGAGCACGTTGAAACTGCCCTGAACACCCTGCGTGATGCCGGCGAACAGCCTTGGGTCATCGGCCAGATCGGTGTCGCCGCCGAAGGCGCTGCCCAGGTCGAGCTGAAAAACCTCAAGGCTCACTAATGCCTAATACCTGTGATGTCGTGGTGCTGTTGTCCGGCACCGGCAGTAACTTGCAGGCCCTGATCGACAGCACGCGGACCGGCGACAGCCCGGTCCGCATCGCTGCGGTGATTTCCAACCGCGCCGACGCCTACGGCCTGCAACGCGCCAGTGACGCGGGTATCGCCACCCGCTCGCTGGATCACAAGGGTTTCGAAGGTCGTGAGGCCTTCGATACCGCCCTGATCGAACTGATCGACGAATTCAATCCGAAACTCGTGGTACTGGCCGGCTTCATGCGCATTCTCAGCGCTGACTTCGTCCGTCATTACCAGGGTCGCCTGCTCAACATCCATCCGTCGCTGCTACCCAAATACAAAGGGTTACACACTCATCAGCGCGCGCTGGAGGCCGGCGACGCCGAACACGGCTGCTCCGTGCACTTCGTCACCGAGGAACTCGATGGCGGACCACTGGTCGTACAGGCAGTAATACCGGTAGAGTTGCACGATTCGCCGCAGAGTCTGGCGCAACGGGTTCACGTTCAGGAACACCTGATCTACCCGATGGCCGTACGCTGGTTTGCCGAAGGACGGCTGACCCTCGGCGAGCAAGGTGCTTTACTGGATGGCCAGTTACTCGGGGCCAGCGGTCACTTGATTCGAAACTAGGAGATTTTATGCGTCGCGCCCTGCTCTTCGCTTGCGCTCTGCTCGCCCTGCCTTTCGCCCAGGCGGCAGACCTTCAACCGTTCTCCGCCAGCTACACCGCCGACTGGAAACAGTTGCCCATGAGCGGTACCGCCGAACGCAGCCTGACCAAGGAAGCCAACGGCGTCTGGAAGCTCAGTTTCAAGGCTTCGATGATGATCGCCAGCCTGTCCGAGGAAAGCACCCTGACCCTGGACAAGGACACCCTGCTTCCACAGTCCTACCACTTCGAACGTGGTGGCCTGGGCAAGGCGAAAAAGGCTGATCTGGACTTCGACTGGAACAACAAACTGGTCACCGGCACCGACCGTGGCGACGCGGTCAAAGTCCCGCTGAACCGTGGCATGGTCGACAAGTCCACCTACCAACTGGCGCTGCAGCATGATGTCGCCTCCGGCAAAAAGACCATGAGCTATCAGGTGGTCGATGGCGGCGATGTCGATACCTATGACTTCCGCGTCCTGGGTACCGAGAAAGTCGAGACCAAGGCCGGCAGGATCGACGCGATCAAGGTCGAGCGCGTGCGTGATCCGACACAAAGCAAGCGCACTACCGTGATGTGGTTCGCCAAGGACTGGGATTATCTGCTTGTCCGCCTGCAACAGGTCGAAACCGACGGCAAGGAGTACAACATCATGCTCCTGGACGGCACGGTCAACGGCAAAGCTGTCAAAGGCAGCTGATTCAGCGAAAAGCCCCGCACATGCGGGGCTTTTTTTCGCCTGTCATTCAGTGATCAAACCGAGAATTTGGCCACCATATTGTTCAGATCCACCGCCAGCCGCGACAACTCCTGGCTCGCGGCGCTGGTCTGATTGGCCCCGGCCGAGGTCTGCATCGCCAGATCGCGGATGTTCATCAGATTACGATCCACTTCCCGCGCCACCGCAGCCTGTTCCTCCGACGCACTGGCAATCACCAGGTTGCGCTCGTTGATCAAGGTGAACGCCGAAGCGATTTCCTCCAGCGCCACCCCGGCAGCTTTCGCCAGATCCAGCGTCGAGCGCGCGCGGACATTGCTCTGCTGCATCGAACTGACCGCCGAATCCGTACCCAGCTGGATGCCGCCGATCATCTGTTCGATTTCCTGAGTCGATTGCTGGGTGCGATGGGCCAGAGCCCGCACCTCATCGGCCACCACCGCGAAACCACGCCCGGCATCACCGGCACGGGCGGCCTCGATCGCCGCATTCAGTGCCAGCAGATTGGTCTGCTCGGCAATCGACCGGATCACCTCCAGCACTTTGCTGATGCTGTAGACCTTCTGCGCCAGATCCTCCACTTGCGTGGCGTTGGCGGTAACGTCATCCGCCAGCAGCTCGATGGACGACACGGTTTGCTGCACTTGCTCACGGCCATGCTGGGCGATGCGGTCCGATTCCCGTGATGCCTCGGAAGTCGCCACGGCGTTGCTGGCGACCTCTTCAACAGCAGCGGTCATCTGATTGACCGCCGTGGCGGCCTGCTCGATTTCCAGGCTCTGCTGATGCAACCCGCGCGTCGCATCTTCGGTGACGCAGCTCAGCTCTTCCGAGGCCGAAGCCAGTTGGCTGGAAGATTCCGAGATCTGCCGGATGGTGTCGCGCAGGCTGTGCTGCATGCTTTTGAGCGCATGCAGCAACCGCGCCGGCTCATCCTTGCCGATGATGCTGATATCGCCAGTCAGATCGCCGCCGGCCACTACTTCGGCAACCCCCAACGATTGCGAGAGCGGCACCACGATGCTGCGGGTGAGCAGCAACGCCAGACCAATGGTGATCAGCGCAGTGATGCCGATCATCACCCCGACCCAGACCCGCGAATTGATGAACACCAATCGCGCGGCCTCGGTGGCGAGGTTGGCGTTGTGTTTGTTCAACTCAACCAGCTCTTTAAGCGTGACCGCAATATCATCGGCCAACGGACTCATCTGCGCATTGAGAATGCTCGCCGCCTCTTCCACCCGGTTCTGGGCCGACAACATCATCACCTGGGCCTGAAGCTCAAGATACTTGTGTTCGGCCACCTTGAAGCGGTCGAACAGCGCCCGCTCTTCGGGCAACACGATCAAAACGTCGTAACGCTGCTGGGCTTCGCTCAACACACCGCGCAACTCGTTGAGCTTGGCGACATTCTGATCGAGCGCCTGAGGATCGCGATTTAGCAACAGGCGCATGGTCAGGGCGCGCAGGCGCAGCATGTCCTGACTCATTTCACCGACTGCCATCACGCTGGGCAGCCAGTTGTTGTCGACCTCATCGGACTGGGCCCGCATGTTCGACATCTGCAGCAGGGCAAATGCGCCAAGGCCGAACACCATCAGCGCCAACAGGCCGAAGCCCAATCCCGCACGGGGGGCAATATTGAGACTACGGATACTCATTGCTCTGGTTCCTTCCAAAAGCGCTGCATCAACCCTGCAGCTGGCTGCTTTAGAAGGTATCGGCCCGGCGAAAATTTGCGTAAGACCAAAACGTGATATCAAAAGGCCTTAATACTTCGAACCGTCGGCATTAACGATTCAGCGCCGATTGGCTGGACTTGAACGCCGTTCGCTGCAAGATCAACGGGAAATTATTGGAAAACCCTGAAACAACCCCGAAGGTGAAACACCGACACAAGTAATCTTCGACTCAACGGCATAACCTGTCGCCCTGCCGCGCACCTGCAAGAAAGTGGAACGCGCCCCTGCGGGAATGCTCTATACCTGCAAGGTCTTATTTGATCGAATGACTTTTCCTACTGCTTGCGAGGTTCACATGACCGTCACCGTCAATACCATCTCCGCCGAAGGTTTCCGTCACACCGTACAGATCGATGAGCACGAACTGTTTACCGACGTCCCGACGACTGCCGGCGGCGAAGGCTCCGCGCCTGAACCCCACGATTATTTCGACGCCGCCCTCGGAGCGTGCAAGGCCCTGACGTTGAAGCTGTATGCAAAGAAAAAAGACATCCCGCTCACTGGTGTCGGTGTCGAAGTCAAACGCGACAACAGCCAGGAACAGAAAGGCAAATACGCCCTGCACGTGACCCTGACACTTAAAGGCGTGCTCACCGATGCCCAGCGTGAAGAGCTGCTGCGCGTCGCCGATCGCTGCCCGATTCACAAACTGATGACCACCAGCGAAGTCACCATCGAAACCCACGCCCCACAAGGCTTCGACAGCCAGTAATCACCATCACGACACCGGCGGGTTATGCTCCACGCATCACCCGCTCAGCCTGGAATGGACCATGGACACCCACCCCCTGATCATCCGCCCGCGCGCCGAAGATGTCGAAGGCCAGCCGATTCTGCGCCCGCTGCCGTCAGCCAAATGCCGCAGTGTCGGGCCCTTCGTGTTTTTCGACCACATGCTTGAAACGGTTTATCCCGCTGGCAAAGGGATGAACATCCGACAGCATCCGCACATCGGCCTGTCGACCCTGACCTATCTGTTTGAGGGGCAGATCCAGCACAAGGACAGCCTCGGCTCCGATCAAGTCGTCAGCGCTGGCGATGTCAGCTGGATGACGGCGGGCAGCGCGATTGCCCATGTCGAGCGCACGCCCGAACCGCTGTGGGAACAAAGCTTCAAGATGCACGGGCTGCAGATCTGGCTCGCCTCGCCCAAGGATCACGAACAAGGTCCCGGGCATTACAGCCATCACCCGGCGTCGACATTGCCGGTCAGCGATAACCTCGGCGTGCAGATCCGCATGATTGCCGGGTCAGGCTTTTGCCTGGAATCGCCGGTGCCGGTACTTTCTCCGACGCTGTATGCAGAGTTGAAGATGCAAACCGCGACCACCCTGCTGATCCCGACCGAACATGAAGAACGGGCGCTGTATGTGTTGAGTGGTGATGTGCAATTGAATGGCGAAACAGTCGAACCCCATGCGCTGGTGGTGTTGCCAGCCGGGGAAGAGATGAGTCTGTTCGCCGAGAGCGACAGTCATGCCGTGGTGTTCGGCGGCGCGCCACTGGACGGGCCACGGCGGATCAACTGGAATTTCGTCGCGAGCGACCCGGCGGCTATCGATGAGGCCCGGCGCAAATGGGCGGCCGGGGATTGGCCGACAGTGCCGGGGGAAGTCGAGCGGATCGAATTGCCGAAATCCCGTAGCGAGCCGACACCGCTGTAAACGAGCACTCCCACGCCAGGCGTGGGAGTGCTTTCAACCGAATCAGCCCTTGAACACTTCTTCCAGCAAGTCATGCATCGACTTGAACGCCCGCGCAGCGGTCTTCGCGTCGTACATCATTTTGCCCGGCACATTGGCGTGCGGATCGGTGAACGAGTGCACCGCGCCGCCGTAGCTCAGCAACTGCCAGTCCACGCCAGCCGCATTCATCTCGTCTTCAAATGCCGGCAGTTGCTCTTTCGGTACCAGCGGATCGGAAGCACCGTGCAACACCAGCACCGAGCCCTTGATGTTCTTCGCATCCGCCGGGTTCGGCGAATCAAGCGTGCCGTGGAACGACACGGCAGCCTTGACCGCTGCACCGGTACGGGCCAGATCCAGTGCACAGCAACCGCCGAAGCAGAAACCGAACACCGCCAGTTTCGAGGTATCGATTGCGGCTTCGCCTTGCTTCTGCAACTGTTCGAAGGCTGCCTGCATACGCTTGCGCAGCAGCGCACGGTCATTCTTCAGCGGCATCATCGCCGCGCCAGCCTGATCGCCATTCTGCGGACGCACGGCTTGCCCGTACACGTCGGCGATCAGAACGACATAACCCTTGGCCGCCACGGTTTTGGCGATCTCTTCCGCGCCAGCGCTGACGCCCATCCAGTTCGGTGCCATCAACAGACCCGGACGCGCGCCTTTGTGCTCGGCGTCGAACGCCAATCGGCCTTCATAAGGCTGGCCATCGATCTGATAGACCACGGAACGTACAGTGACTTGGCTCATTTCTGACTCCTGATGGGTTGAATACCAGAATGAAAAAACCCGCCGAAGCGGGTTTTTCTACAGTTCGATCAAGCCGACAGCTCAACCAGCAGCTTGTTCAGACGGCTCACGTAAGCGGCCGGGTCCTTCAAGCTGTCACCCGCCGCCAGGGCGGCCTGGTCGAAGAGGATGTGCGACAGGTCGCCAAAACGCTCTTCGCTGGTCTCATTGTCGAGCTTTGCGATCAACGGGTGAGTCGGGTTGAATTCGAAGATCGGCTTCGAATCCGGCACCTTCTGCCCGCTGGCCTCGAGGATCTGACGCATTTGCAGACCCAGGTCCTGCTCGCCGATGGCCAGAATGGCTGGCGAATCGGTCAGGCGATGGGAAACGCGGACTTCGGCAACGGATTCGCCCAGCGCGGTTTTCAGGCGCTCGACCAGACCTTCCTTCGACTTGGCGACTTCTTCTGCGGCCTTCTTGTCCTCTTCCGAGTCCAGGTTGCCCAGATCCAGGTCACCACGGGCGACGTCGACAAAGCTCTTGCCGTCGAATTCGCTCAGGTAGCTCATCAGCCACTCGTCGATACGGTCGGTCAGCAGCAGCACTTCGATGCCTTTCTTGCGGAAGACTTCCAGGTGCGGGCTGTTCTTGACCTGCGCGTAGGTTTCGCCGGTGAGGTAGTAGATCTTGTCCTGACCTTCCTTGGCACGAGCCAGATAGTCGGCCAGACCGACGATCTGCTCGCCGTCGCCTTCGGTGGTCGATGCGAAACGCAGCAGACCGGCAATTTTTTCCTTGTTGGCGAAATCTTCTGCCGGGCCTTCTTTCATGACCAGACCGAAGTTTTTCCAGAAGCCCTTGTATTGTTCAGGCTCGTTCTTCGCCAGTTTTTCCAGCATGTCCAGCACGCGTTTGGTCAGCGCCGACTTCATCGAGTCGATGATCGGGTCTTTCTGCAGGATTTCCCGCGACACGTTCAGTGACAGGTCGTTGGAATCAACGACGCCCTTGATGAAGCGCAGGTACAGCGGCAGGAACGATTCGGCCTGATCCATCACGAACACGCGTTGCACGTACAGCTTCAGGCCTTTCGGCGCTTCACGCTGGTACAGGTCGAACGGGGCACGGGCCGGTACGTACAGCAGCGAGCTGTACTCAAGCTTGCCTTCGACCTTGTTGTGGCTCCACGACAGCGGATTTTCGAAGTCGTGGGCGATGTGTTTGTAGAACTCCTGGTATTCCTCATCCTTCACTTCGGTGCGAGGACGGGTCCACAGGGCGCTGGCGCGGTTGACGGTTTCCCATTCAACTTCAGGTTTCTCTTCGCCTTCGGCAGCGGCCACTTCTTTCGGCAGCTCGATCGGCAGCGCGATGTGGTCGGAGTATTTCTTGATGATGTTGCGCAGACGCCAGCCATCGGCGAATTCGTCTTCACCTTTTTTCAGATGCAGGACGATGCGGGTGCCGCGTTCTGGTTTGTCGATGGTGGCGACTTCGAATTCGCCCTCACCTTTCGACGACCAATGCACGCCTTCGCTGGCAGCGGTGCCGGCGCGACGGCTGTACACGTCAACTTTGTCGGCAACGATGAACGCAGAATAGAAACCGACACCGAACTGACCGATCAGGTGCGAATCCTTCTTCTGATCGCCGGACAGGTTTTTCATGAAATCGGCGGTGCCGGATTTGGCGATGGTCCCCAGGTGGGTGATCACATCGTCACGGTTCATGCCGATACCGTTGTCTTCGAGGGTGACGGTCTTGGCGTCCTTGTCGAAGCTCACACGGATTTTCAGTTCAGCGCCATCTTCGAGCAACTCAGGCTTGGCCAGGGCTTCGAAGCGCAATTTGTCGACGGCGTCGGAGGCGTTCGAGATCAATTCGCGAAGGAAGATTTCCTTGTTGGAATACAGCGAATGGATCATGAGGTGCAGCAGTTGCTTCACCTCGGTCTGGAAGCCCAGGGTTTCCTTTTGAGTTTCCACACTCATGGTCATCAAACTCCAATCAGATGGCATTGGCCGCGACCCAAATGGCCTGCGGCGGGTTGTTCACTGAGTTGGGGGCGGTGTTCAGGATTTCAAGGGCTCGTCGATTTTGAAGTGGGCGCGGGCGGTGGCAATCGGCTCGCTCTCGGTGCTTTGCCAGGCCGTGACCGCGACATTGGCCACCCGCCGCCCCTGACGGCAGACCTGACAACATGCCCAGGTATCGCGAAACTGCCCGGCCCGCAGGTAATCGAGGGAAAAGTCGATGATCTTCGGCACACCGGGCGCACCGGTGAAAATCAACAGATGCAGGGCAGCGGACAACTCCATGAACCCGGCAATGACTCCACCGTGAATCGCGGGCAATAAAGGGTTACCAATGTTGTCCCTGTTCGCCGGCAACTTGAACAGCAGGTCATCACCGACTCGCGAACACTCGACACCGATCAACCCGGCATAGGGAATCAGCTTCAGCAGCGGAGCGTAGTCACCCTTCTCGTGGGCTTCTTGCAGTTGCTGCTTGAAATCATCGCTCATGGGTTTTCTCCCTTGATCGCGCCACCAAAGCCTTTGGTACCTTTGAGTCCCTTGCCCATGCGCATGAACGTTCCGACGACATGGGCAATGGGGTGCTCGGGATCGTCCTGATAGGCGAAGCCCCGGGCGAAGATCACGTCGGTGGTGACCCGGTAGCACTGGGCGAAACCGTAGACGTCTTTGTGCGGTTCGGCGGCGTGCATATAGTCGATGCGTAAATCCAGGGTCGGGCAGACTTCGAATTCCGGCAGCACGCACAAGGTAGCCATGCCGCAGGCGGTGTCCATCAGCGACGTGATCGCCCCGCCGTGGACCACGCCGGTCAGCGGGTTGCCAACGATTTGTGCGCTGTACGGCAAGACCACCGTCAGGCCTTCGCTGCTGGCGCTGTGCACTTTCAATCCCAGTACCTGGCAGTGGCGCAGGGCCGAGAGAAAGCGGGTCGCGCGCTCAAAAACAGGGTTTTCGGCCATTTGATCATTACTCTTGTCAGTCATTGTTCCCGGTAGTGGAAAGAACAGCAAAAGTTCCATTGCAAAACAAACTTATATATCTGAGAGAAATGAGGAACTTAACCCTTGGGGCTGCGCTCTTAAGGCCAGTAGTTATTTTCCATAAGGAGAAACACCCCATGCGTAAGACTTTAGCTATTGCCTTGATGTTGACCGCTTCCCTCGGTCTCGCAGCCTGCGATAAAAAATCCGAGGACAAAGCTCAAGATGCCAACCAACATGCTGAACAAGCTCAGCAGAAAATGAATGAAGCTCAGGATAAAGTGAACGACGCGGCGAAAGAAAACGCCGAAGCCGCCAAAGATCAGGCCGAATCGAACGCAGCCGCTGCAGACGAAGCTGCCAAGAAGCAATAAGCCGCTTCTCGATGGCAAAAAAGAAAACCCGCCAAGTGCGGGTTTTTTTTGCCTGTCATTTTTTGGTAATGCCTTGTTAGAGCATTGCGGTTCTAAAAGTCGGACTAATCATCAGCAACAATGAACATACTAATCCGACCAGCCAGACCAGACTGCGCAGCTTGGGAATATCGGCCAGGTAGAACCACAGATAGAGAACCCGTGCGATCACAAAGATGATCGCCAATGTATCGATCAACCACCCCGCCGTTTGCGTGGTATGCGCCATCAGCACACCAACGGCAAACAGGATGAACGCTTCAATGCTGTTCTGATGTGCCGCCAGTGCCCGGGCGCCGTAGCCGGTGAGTTGCGCCTGTTGCTGACGCGGCAAGTGGTTGTTGTAACCACCCTGCTCTTTCATGGCCTTGCCCACCGGTATACGTGCCACGTAGATCAACAACGCACTGATAAACACACACCAGAACGGAATACTCATCAAGCGGCCTCTTTGATCGTTTCGGGCAATGGCGCCTCTGTAGGGGTATAGACCATTACATCAAGTACGTCGGAATGAAACTCGCGGCGATACAACACCAGCACCACGCCCGCGCTCATCAGCATGAACAGCCACGGGCTGACGAACCATGCCAGCATGCTGATGCCGAAGTAATAGGAACGCAGACCGAAGTTGAACTGGTTGGCTGCCATTGAAATCACCCGCGCCGCCCGCGAAGCGAACGCCTTGCGCTCCTGCTCGGACACGTGTCGCTCGCCGATCATCGGCGCCGAGCCGATCAGGATCGCCGCGAAGTTGTACTGGCGCATGCACCAGCTGAACGTGAAGAAGGCGTAGACGAACACCAGCGCCAGGCACAGCAACTTGATTTCCGACATGCCCTGGGAAGCCTGCTGCACCATCGGAATATCCGCCAGCAACGACACCGCACGTTCCGATGCGCCGAGCACGGTGAGAATGCCCGCCAGGATGATCAGCGTGCTGGAAGCGAAGAACGAGGCGTTGCGCTCAAGGTTGCCGATCACGCTGGTGTCGGCGATGCGGTTGTCACGCAGCAACATGCGGCGCATCCAGTCTTCGCGGTACAGGTGCAACACGCTGGCCAGGCACGCCGTGTCACGGCCCTTCCAGGTGGCATAACGGGTGTAACCGCCCCAGCAGATGACGAACCAGAGCGCGGCAAACAAGTGGATCTGATTGGCTTGGATGAATGACATGCAATTCCCTGTGATGAAGATTTCGGCAACCCTTCGACGTTAGCTCAGGGAAAAAGACACTGCCTCACGCCCATAAAAAATGCCCCGTATCGATTGATACGGGGCATTTCTGTTTAATCGCTCGGAAGCCGCTTGTGGCGGCCGGGCAATCTTATGCCAGGGCTTCGGCGCGCTTGCCCAGCAGGCGATCGCAAACCACGGCGACCACCAGGGTCATGACCGACGGCACCAGCCACGCCAGACCCTGCTCGCTCAGCGGCAGGTGGGCCAGTTGCGATGGCATCCAGTCCGCCAGACCGGCACCTTTCAACGCATCGATGGTGCCAAATACGAACGACACCAGCATCACCGGGCCCATGATGCGGCTCTGCTCATGCCAGAACCCAGCGCAGAAACTCAGGGCCACCAGCACGATGCATGGCGGGTAGATCGCGGTCAGTACCGGGATCGAGAACGCGATCAGCTTGGTCAGGCCCAGGTTGGACACCAGCAGCGAGAACGCAGCCAGGATGATCACCAGCGTCTTGTAGGACAGTGGCAACACGCGGCTGAAGTACTCGGCACAAGCGCAGGTCAGGCCAACCGCAGTTACGAGACACGCCAGGGAGATCAGCACCGCAAGGAAACCGCTGCCCAGCGAACCGAAGGTATGCTGCACGTAAGCGTGCAGCACCGCCGCGCCGTTGGTAGCGCCAGCGGCCACTTCATGGCTGCCGGAACCCAGACGGAACAGGCTGACATACACCAGCGCCAGACCGACGCCGGCAATCAGTCCGGCGATGATCGCGTAACGGGTGATCAGCGCAGGCGACTCGACGCCACGGGAGCGGATCGCGTTGACGATGACGATGCCGAACACCAGAGCGCCCAAGGTATCCATGGTCAGGTAACCATTGATGAAGCCCTGAGAGAACGGTGCCGCGACGTATTCCGGAGTAGCCACACCGATATCACCCGCCGGCAGCGCAAACGCAGCAATGCCGAGTACCGCCAGGGCGATGATCTTCAGCGGCGCGAGGAAGCGTCCTACGGTATCCAGCAAACGACCCGGATAGAGCGAGATGAAGAACACCAGCAGGAAGTACACCGAGCTGTAGAGGAACAGCGCCAGCGGGCTTTCGCCAGTCAGCGGTGCCAGGCCTACTTCGAACGACACAGTCGCGGTACGCGGCGTTGCGAACAATGGGCCGACCGCAAGATAGCAAGCCGCAGCCAGCACGCCACCGGCAATCTTGCCGATCGGGCTGCTCAGAGAATCCATCGCTCCGCCGACCTTGGCCAGCGCGACTACGGTGATCACCGGCAGACCGACCGCCGTGATCAGGAAGCCCAGCGCCGCCATCCAGACGTTGGGTCCGGACTGCAAACCGACGATAGGCGGGAAGATGATGTTGCCGGCCCCGACGAACAGGGCGAATGTCATAAAGCCAAGTGCCAGGATGTCCTGACCTTTCAAAACTTTCATTAAGGAAATACCACACTACTGAATCGGAATTTAGAGGGGGATTTCCCTGTGGGGTTAGGGAAATGCTGTCAATCCGTATGGGACTGACCCGTTTAGCGCGTTGCATGCCTTGTGGGCGGCAGACGCAAAAATGGCTGCTAGCCTAACGAATTTGTCTGACAAACGCACTGTTTGAGGGCGAACTATCCGATACGCGACGTGTCTGTGTCGCGTTTTCGCATGTAATTGGGCAGGTGCCTATAAATCGCCATCGTCAAACCGAACATCAGAAACGACAAAGGCCACCCGAAGGTGGCCTTTGTTTGGTAAAGCGTCAGCTAAGCGCGAGGCTTACTTGACAGTCCAACCAGTCAGCTCGGCCAGGGCCTTGCCGATGTCTGCCAGCGAACGCACGGTTTTCACGCCTGCGTCTTGCAGAGCAGCAAATTTCTCGTCTGCAGTGCCTTTGCCGCCGGAGATGATTGCGCCAGCATGGCCCATGCGCTTGCCCGGAGGAGCAGTCACACCTGCGATGTAGGAAACAACCGGCTTGGTCACGTGAGCCTTGATGTAGGCAGCCGCTTCTTCTTCAGCCGAACCGCCGATCTCGCCGATCATCACGATCGCTTCGGTCTTCGGGTCTTCCTGGAACAGTTTCAGGATGTCGATGAAGTTCGAACCCGGGATCGGGTCACCACCGATGCCGACGCAAGTCGACTGACCGAAACCGGCGTCAGTAGTCTGCTTGACAGCTTCGTAGGTCAGGGTGCCGGAACGGGAAACGATACCGACCTTGCCTGGCAAGTGAATGTGACCTGGCATGATGCCGATCTTGCATTCGCCTGGGGTGATTACGCCTGGGCAGTTAGGGCCGATCAGGATTACACCCAGTTCGTCGCACTTAACTTTAGCGTCCAGCATGTCCAGAGTAGGAATGCCTTCGGTGATGCAGACGATCAGCTTGATGCCGCCGAAAGCTGCTTCCAGGATCGAGTCCTTGCAGAAAGGAGCCGGAACGTAGATCACGCTGGCGGTGGCGCCAGTGGCAGCTACGGCGTCTTTCACGGTGTTGAACACTGGCAGACCCAGGTGCTCGGTGCCGCCTTTGCCCGGAGTTACGCCGCCAACCATCTTGGTGCCGTATTCGATGGCTTGCTGGGTGTGGAAGCTACCTTGCGAACCGGTAATACCCTGGCAGATAACTTTGGTGTCTTTATTGATCAGGACGCTCATTACTTGCCCTCCGCAGCTTTAACGACTTGTTGAGCAGCGTCGGTCAGGCTGGTAGCAGCGATGATGTTCAAACCGCTCTCTGCCAGTACTTTAGCGCCCAGTTCAGCGTTGTTGCCTTCAAGACGAACAACAACCGGGATTTTCACGCCGACTTCTTTCACTGCACCGATGATGCCTTCGGCAATCATGTCGCAACGAACGATGCCGCCGAAGATGTTAACCAGTACTGCAGCGACATTGGTGTCGGACAGAATGATTTTGAATGCTTCGGTAACGCGTTCTTTGGTAGCACCGCCACCTACGTCGAGGAAGTTGGCTGGCTTGCCGCCGTGCAGGTTGACGATGTCCATGGTACCCATGGCCAGGCCGGCACCGTTCACCATGCAGCCGATGTTGCCTTCCAGCGCTACATAGTTCAGTTCGAACTTGGCAGCGTGCGCTTCGCGCGGATCGTCTTGCGACGGATCGTGGAAAGTCTTCAGCTTAGGCTGACGGTACATTGCGTTGGCGTCGATGTTGATCTTGGCGTCCAGGCAGTGCAGATCGCCGTCAGCCTTGATCACCAGCGGGTTCACTTCCAGCAGAGCCAGGTCGTGATCCTTGAACAGCTTGGCCAGACCTACGAAGATCTTGGCGAACTGGGCAACCTGCTTGCCTTCCAGACCCAGCTGGAATGCCAGCTCGCGACCCTGGAATGGCTGAGCGCCAACCAGTGGATCGATAGTGGCTTTCAGAATTTTTTCTGGAGTGTCGTGAGCGATTTTCTCGATGTCCACGCCACCTTCGGTGGAAGCCATGAACACGATGCGACGGCTCGAACGGTCAACGACAGCGCCCAGGTACAGCTCTTTAGCGATATCAGTGCACGATTCAACCAGGATTTTGGTGACTGGCTGGCCATTGGCATCAGTCTGGTAAGTCACCAGACGCTTGCCCAGCCACTGCTGTGCGAAGGCTTTGGCGTCTTCTTTGCTGCGAACCAGCTTTACGCCGCCCGCTTTACCGCGACCACCGGCGTGGACCTGGGCTTTGACAACCCACTCGTTGCCGCCGATTTTGTCGCAAGCTTCTGCTGCTGCTTCCGGGGTGTCTACTGCATAACCAGTGGAAACTGGCAGGCCGTATTCAGCGAACAGCTGCTTACCCTGATACTCGTGAAGATTCATGCTTTTTACCGTCTTCGTTAGGTACTGCGCATTCGGCGCTGCGCTCTTGATGAGTGCCGCGCCACCTGTGACTGCTGCTTGCGTAGCCTTTCCGGATACCCGGTGCAGCTACGCAAGGCTGCGTCCAGCGGACATTCCGCGGTGAGTCTTGCACGCAAGGCTCACGACGGGCCGAACCGCCGTGGTTTCTTATTGTGTCTTAACGCTTCTTGCGGTTGGCAATGTGGATGGCGCCGCCATTCACTGCCAGAGCGGCTTCGTGCAAGGCTTCAGACAGGGTCGGATGGGAGAAAACCATCATGCCCAGGTCTTCAGCGCTGGTGCCGAATTCCATACCGATCGCGCCCTGCTGAACCAGTTCTGCAGCGCTCGGGCCAATCACGTGCACGCCCAATACGCGGTCAGTCTTGGCATCGGCGATGACCTTGACGAAACCACCGGTATCGTTGGCGGCCATGGCACGGCCGGATGCTGCGAACGGGAAGGTGCCGACGTTAACTTCAACGCCTTCAGCTTTCAAGGCCTGCTCGGTTTTACCAACCCATGCGATTTCCGGGTGAGTATAAATAACCGAAGGGATCAGGTCATAGTTCATCTGAGCCTTGTGGCCCTTGATGCGCTCGACAACCATGATGCCCTCTTCCGAGGCCTTGTGAGCCAGCATCATGCCGCGAACCACGTCACCGATGGCGAAGACGCCCGGTACGGTGGTAGCGCAGTGATCGTCAACGTGCACGAAACCGCGCTCGTCCAGGGTCACGCCGCTGTCGGCAGCCAGCAGATCAGTGGTCACCGGACGGCGACCAACGGCTACGATCAGCTTGTCGAAGGTGATGGTCTGTTCGCCGTTGGCATCGGTGTAGTTCACAACGACTTCGTCGCCGTTCACTTTCGAACCGGTTACGCGAGCGCCCAGCTTGATGTCCAGACCTTGTTTGGTCAGGGTTTTCAGCGCTTCCTTGGAAACAGCGGTGTCCGCTGCCATCAGGAAGGTGTCCAGAGCTTCCAGGACAGTCACTTCTGCACCCAGACGCGACCATACCGAACCCAGTTCCAGACCGATCACGCCAGCGCCGATCACGCCCAGACGCTTAGGTACGGATTGGAATTCCAGAGCGCCAGTCGAATCGACGATGACTTTCTGATCAACCGGAGCCGGTGGAATGTCGATCGGACGCGAACCCGGAGCCAGGATGACGTTTTCAGCTTCGATGACTTCAACCGAGCCGTCCGGCTTGGTGACTTCGACTTTCTTGCCGGCCAGCAGTTTGCCGTGGCCCTGGATCGAAGTAACGCCGTTGGCCTTGAACAAGGTGGCAACGCCACCGGTCAGGTTCTTGACGATGCCAGCCTTGCGGCCAACCATCGCAGCGACGTCCATTTTGACTTCGCCGGTCGAGATACCGTGGACGTTGAAGCTCTCTTTCGCTTCCTTGTATTTCCAGGAGCTGTCCAGCAGCGCCTTGGAAGGAATGCAGCCTACGTTCAGGCAGGTGCCGCCCAGGGCTTGCTTGCCTTCAGCATCGGTGTACTTCTCGATGCAGGCAGTGCTCAGGCCGAGTTGCGCGGCCTTGATAGCTGCCACGTAGCCGCCAGGGCCCGCACCGATCACTACTACGTCAAATTTCTGCGACATTCAAAAAATCCTCTTTAGCGAAAAGCTTCAAGCCGCAAGCTGCAAGCCAGACTGCCGTTTCCGGCAGCCTGAAACCTGCAGCTCATGGCCGCTTCTATCAGATATCCAGCAACAGACGAGCCGGATCTTCCAGCAGGTTCTTGATGGTCACCAGGAAAGTCACAGCTTCTTTGCCATCGATCAAACGGTGATCGTAGGACAGTGCCAGGTACATCATCGGACGGATAACGACCTGACCGTTGATGGCCATCGGACGCTGGATGATGTTGTGCATGCCCAGAATCGCTGCCTGCGGCGGGTTGACGATCGGGGTCGACATCATCGAACCGAAGGTACCACCGTTGGTGATGGTGAAGGTACCACCGGTCATTTCGTCCATCGACAGTTTGCCGTCACGGGCTTTCTTGCCGAAGGTGGCGATGCCGCCTTCGATTTCAGCCAGGCTCATGTGTTCGGCGTTACGCAGAACCGGAACTACCAGGCCACGGTCGCTGGAAACAGCAACGCCGATGTCGGCATAACCGTGGTAAACGATGTCGTTGCCGTCGATCGAAGCGTTGACCGCCGGGAAGCGTTTCAGCGCTTCGGTGGCAGCCTTCACGAAGAACGACATGAAGCCCAGGCGTACGCCGTTGTGGGACTTCTCGAACAGATCCTTGTACTTCGAACGCAGGGCCATGACTTCGGTCATGTCGACTTCGTTGAAAGTGGTCAGCATCGCCATGTTCGACTGGGCTTCAACCAGACGCTTGGCAACGGTGGCACGAACGCGGGTCATCGGAACGCGCTTCTCGACGCGGTCGCCAGCAGCGAACACAGGAGCGGCAGCGGCCGGAGCAGCGGCCTTCGGCGCAGCAGCCGGAGCGGCTTTCTTGGCTTCAACAGCAGCAACCACGTCTTCCTTGGTCACACGGCCGTCTTTGCCAGTGCCCTTTACGGAAGCCAGGTTGATGCCGTTTTCTTCGGCCAGCTTGCGAGCAGCCGGAGCAGCGATCGCATCTTCGTCAGCGCCGGCAGCAGCCGGGGCAGCGGCAGCAGCGGCCGGAGCAGCAGCGGCAGCCGGAGCAGCGGCAGCAGCGCCGCCTTCAACGATGGAGCCCAGGACTTCGTCGGACAGGACGGTGTCGCCCTCGCCCTTGACGATCGCGCCCAGCACGCCGTCGGCGGTAGCCAGCACTTCCAGTACGACTTTGTCGGTTTCGATGTCGACGATCAGCTCGTCACGCTTGACGGCGTCGCCCGGTTGTTTGTGCCAGGTGGCAACGGTGCCATCGGCAACCGATTCCGGGAAAGTGGGGGCTTTGATCTCGATAGCCATTGTCTGTGGTTCCTTAAATTCGGTTTCAGGTGCGCGAAGGCGTTAAACGGTAAACGCGTCTTGCAGCAGTTTTTCCTGCTGCTCGGCGTGCATCGATGCGTAACCACATGCAGGTGCAGCAGAAGCCTCACGGCCCGCGTACTCGAGTACGAGAGATTTGTTGAGGTTGCTGATGCTGCGACGCAGGTGGTGCTGGCTGCAGTACCAGGCGCCCTGGTTCATCGGCTCTTCCTGGCACCAGACAGCCGCTTTGGCGTTGGTGTAAGGAGCCAGGACTTCTTTCAAGTCGTCCTCAGGGAATGGGTACAGCTGCTCGATACGCACGATGGCGATATCTTCGCGGCCTTCGGCACGGCGTTTTTCCAGCAGGTCGTAGTAGACCTTGCCGCTGCACAGAACCACGCGCTCGACCTTTTTCGGGTCCAGTGCATCGATTTCCGGGATAACGGTCTGGAACGAACCTTCGGCCAGATCTTCCAGCGTCGAGATTGCCAGTTTGTGACGCAGCAGAGACTTCGGAGTCAGCACTACCAGCGGCTTGCGCAGCGGGCGGATCACCTGACGGCGCAGCAAGTGGTAGATCTGGGCCGGCGTGGTCGGCATGCACACCTGAATGTTGTGCTCGGCGCACAGCTGCAGGTAACGCTCAAGACGCGCCGAGCTGTGCTCAGGGCCCTGGCCTTCGTAGCCGTGCGGCAGCAGCATGGTCAGACCGCAGAGACGGCCCCACTTGTGCTCGCCGCTGGTGATGAACTGGTCGATAACAACCTGTGCACCGTTGGCGAAGTCGCCGAACTGGGCTTCCCAGATCACCAGCGCGTTCGGCGTGGTGGTCGAGTAACCGTATTCGAACGCCAGTACCGCTTCTTCCGACAGGAACGAGTCGTACAGGTCGAAGCGTGGCTGACCTTCGTACAGGTGTTTCAGCGGAATATAGGTGCCGGCATCTTTCTGGTTGTGCAGAACAGCGTGACGGTGCGAGAACGTACCGCGGCCGATGTCCTGACCGGTCATGCGGATCGGGTGACCTTCGAATGCCAGGGTCGCGTACGCCATGGTTTCAGCGTAACCCCAGTTGATCGGCAGGCCGCCGGCTTGCATCTTCTGACGGTCTTCGTAGATCTTCGCGACCTGGCGCTGAACCACGAAGCCTTCTGGAATTTCCAGCAGCTTGGCGGACAGTTCCTGCAGGGTCTTCAGATCGAAGCGAGTGTCGTGACGCGCAGTCCAGGCGTGGCCCAGATACGGACGCCAGTCCACGAACAGCTCTTTGTTCGGCTCTTTGACCAGCGATTTCACTACGTGCAGACCGTTGTCCAGCGCGTTGCGGTATTCGTCGACTTTCGCCTGAACACGCTCTGCGTCCAGCACACCGGCCTGGGTCAGACGATCAGCGTACAGCTCACGGGTGGTGCGCTGCTTGGTGATCTGCTGATACATCAGAGGCTGGGTGCCGCTTGGCTCGTCGGCCTCGTTGTGGCCGCGACGACGGTAGCAGACCAGGTCGATCACTACGTCACGCTTGAACTGCATGCGGTAGTCGATGGCCAGCTGGGTCACGAACAATACGGCTTCCGGATCATCGCCATTCACATGGAGGATCGGCGCCTGGATCATCTTCGCAACGTCGGTGGCGTACTCGGTGGAACGCGAGTCCAGCGGGTTGCTGATGGTGAAACCGACCTGGTTGTTGATCACGATGTGCACGGTACCGCCGGTCTTGAAACCGCGGGTCTGCGACATCTGGAAGGTTTCCATCACCACGCCTTGACCGGCGAATGCCGCGTCACCGTGGATGGAGATCGGCAGCACCTTTTCGCCGGTCGCGTCGTTGCGACGGTCCTGGCGGGCACGCACCGAACCTTCAACCACCGGGGAAACGATTTCCAGGTGGGACGGGTTGAACGCCATGGCCAGGTGAACTTCACCGCCGGCGGTCATCACGTTGGACGAGAAGCCCTGGTGGTATTTAACGTCACCGGAACCCAGCTCGACCTTCTTCTTGCCTTCGAACTCGTCGAACAGCTCGCGCGGGTTCTTGCCGAAGGTGTTGACCAGCACGTTCAGACGGCCACGGTGGGCCATGCCGATGACGACTTCCTTGGTGCCGTAGGAACCGGAACGCTGGATCAGTTCATCGAGCATCGGAATCAGGCTTTCGCCGCCTTCCAGACCGAAACGCTTGGTGCCCGGGTATTTGGTACCCAGGTATTTTTCCAGGCCTTCACCGGCAGTCACGCGCTCGAGCAGATGGCTCTTGATGTCGGCGGAGTATTCCGGACGGCCACGTACGCTTTCCAGACGCTGCTGGAACCACTGGCGCTGCTCGGAATCGGTGATGTGCGTAAATTCAGCGCCTATGGTGCGGCAATATGTCTGCTGCAACGCTTCGTGAATTTCGCGTAGGCTCGCTTCCTCTTTGCCGATGAACAGGTCGCCGGCACGGAAGGTCGTATCAAGATCGGCATTGGTCAAGCCGTAATGATTGATCGACAGGTCTGCAGGTGCAGGACGCTGCCACAGTCCCAGCGGGTCAAGCTGGGCTGCCTGGTGGCCACGCATACGGTAGGCCTGGATCAATCGCAGCACTTCAACTTGCTTCTTCTCGTGCTCACTGCTCACGCTGCCGGCGGAAACCGGTTGGGCGCGGCGCTGGTTCTTTGCCAGCAGCACGAAATGATCGCGAATTGTGGAGTGCGAAACATCGGTGGCAGAGCCGCCGTCGGCGGGCAGCTTCTGAAAGTAGGTGCGCCACTCTTCTGGCACAGCGTTAGGGTCGTGCAGGTAGAGCTCATAAAGCTCTTCCACATAGGCAGCGTTTCCACCTGAAAGGTAGGCGCTGTTCCACATGCGCTGCATCACGCTTTCTTGCATGCTTGGTCACCCTCGGTTAGGGGAACACCATCGGTGTCGACACCGAGCAAACTTGCAGAAGTCCGAATGCAGCGACCAAAACAAGCCACTTAGGATCACACTGATAGTCCGGGTACCAGCCCGGATGCCCCTGCTTGTCTCATTTCTTCAAAATAAGAGCCGCAGCTTATGGCTGCTGCTCTGGTTATAGCCATGGCGCGGGTTGAAGCCCGCGCCTAAGCCCTCTACGGGTACAGCGCTGCCGCTTTTTACAGCGGCAGTTACAGCTTCTGAATCACACGCCGCTCGAAAGCAGCATGTTACGGATGTGACCGATGGCCTTAGTCGGGTTCAGGCCTTTCGGACATACGTTGACGCAGTTCATGATGCCCCGGCAGCGGAAGACGCTGAACGGGTCATCGAGGGACGCCAGACGCTCGGATGTCTTGGTGTCACGGCTGTCTGCCAGGAAGCGGTACGCTTGCAGCAGTGCAGCTGGACCCAGGAATTTGTCCGGGTTCCACCAGAAGGACGGGCAAGAGGTCGAGCAGCAGGCGCACAGGATGCACTCGTACAGACCATCGAGTTTTTCACGCTCTTCAGGGGACTGCAGACGCTCGATGGCTGGAGCCGGCGTGTCGTTCTGCAGGAATGGCTTAACCTTCTCGTATTGCTTGTAGAAGATGCTCATATCGACGACCAGGTCACGGATAACCGGCAAACCTGGCAGAGGACGGATGACCAGCTTGTTACCTTTGACGACAGCGGACAGCGGCGTGATGCACGCCAGGCCGTTCTTGCCGTTGATGTTCATGCCGTCGGAGCCGCAGACACCTTCACGGCAGGAGCGACGATAGGAGAAACCTTCGTCCTGCTCTTTGATCAGGGCCAGCACGTCCAGCACCATCAGGTCCTTACCACCGGTATCGACCTGGAATTCCTGCATGAACGGCGCAGCGTCCTGATCAGGGTTGTAACGATAAACACTGACTTTCAACATGGCGGTCACCCTTAATAAGTCCGGACTTTTGGTTCGAAAGTCGGAACAGTCTTCGGCGAGAAGTTCACGGCACGCTTGGCGACACGTTTCTCACCCGGGAAGTACAGGGTGTGGCACAGCCAGTTTTCGTCGTCACGGTCTTCGAAGTCTTCACGGGCGTGAGCGCCGCGGGACTCTTTACGTACTTCGGCAGCAATGGCGGTAGCTTCAGCCACTTCCAGCAGGTTTTGCAGTTCCAGCGCTTCGATACGTGCAGTGTTGAACGCCTGCGACTTATCGTTGATCTTCACGTTGGCGATGCGCTTGCGCAGATCGGCCAGTTGGGCAATACCCTTCTGCATGTATTCGCCGGTACGGAATACACCGAAGTAGTTCTGCATGCAGCTTTGCAGCTCGCGACGCAGGGTAGCGACGTCTTCGCCATCGGTACGGTTGTTCAGCGCGCTCAGGCGTGCCAGGGCAGCTTCGATGTTGGCTTCGGTGGCGTCATCGTATTCGATGCCGTCAGTCAGAGCTTTCTCGAGGTGCAGGCCGGCAGCGCGACCGAAGACCACCAGGTCGAGCAGCGAGTTGCCGCCCAGACGGTTGGCGCCGTGAACCGATACGCAAGCCACTTCACCTACGGCGAACAGACCAGGAATGATCTGGTCCACGCCTTCGGCGTTCTGGGTGATTGCCTGGCCGTGAATGTTGGTGGCAACGCCGCCCATCATGTAGTGGCAGGTCGGAACAACCGGAACCGGAGCAACCACCGGGTCAACGTGCGCGAAAGTCTTCGACAGTTCGCAGATGCCTGGCAGACGGCTGTGCAGCACTTCCTCGCCCAGGTGGTCGAGTTTGAGCATTACGTGGTCGCCATTCGGACCGCAACCGTTGCCGGCGATGATTTCTTTAACCATCGAGCGGGCAACCACGTCACGACCGGCAAGGTCTTTTGCGTTCGGAGCATAACGCTCCATGAAACGCTCGCCGTGCTTGTTGATCAGGTAACCACCTTCACCACGGCAACCTTCGGTAACCAGTACACCGGCGCCGGCGATGCCGGTCGGGTGGAACTGCCACATTTCAATGTCTTGTACCGGCACGCCAGCACGCAGAGCCATGCCGACGCCGTCACCAGTGTTGATCAGGGCGTTGGTGGTGGATGCGTAGATACGGCCTGCACCGCCGGTCGCCAGCACGGTGGCCTTGGCGCGGATGTAGGTGGTTTCACCGGTTTCGATACAGATTGCGATCACACCGACGAAGTCGCCTGCGTCGTTCTTGACCAGATCGACAGCGTAGTACTCGTTCAGGAACGTAGTACCGGCTTTCAGGTTGCCCTGATAAAGGGTGTGCAGCAGCGCGTGACCGGTACGGTCGGAAGCGGCGCAGGTACGGGCAGCCTGCCCGCCTTTACCGTAATCCTTCGACTGACCGCCGAACGGACGCTGATAGATACGACCGGTTTCGGTACGCGAAAACGGCAGACCCATGTGATCCAGCTCGAAAACGGCAGCCGGGCCTTCCTGACACATGTATTCGATAGCGTCCTGGTCACCGATGTAGTCGGAGCCCTTGACGGTATCGTACATGTGCCAGCGCCAGTCATCGTTCGGGTCGGCCGACGCGATGGCGCAGGTGATGCCGCCCTGGGCGGATACAGTGTGCGAACGGGTCGGGAAGACCTTGGTGATCACGGCAGTCTTGTGACCGCCCTGTGCCAGCTGCAGCGCAGCGCGCATGCCGGCACCGCCGCCACCAATGATGATGGCGTCGAAAGAAATCGTTGGAATGTTAGCCATGAATCAGATACCCCAGAGAATCTGCACACCCCAGACGAAGTAAGCGAACATCGCGACGCCGCATACTGCCTGGAAAAGGAAACGTACTGCAGTCGCGGACTTGCCCAGCGCCATCGGCGTCAGGTAGTCGGTCGCGATGGTCCACATGCCGACCCAGGCGTGAGCGCCCAGGGCAACCAGTGCCAGCAGACTGAAGATACGCATTCCGTTGTGGGCGAACAGGCCATGCCATTGTTCATAGCCGATGCCCGGGTGAGCGGCGAGGTAGCCGATCAGGAAAATGAAATAAGCCGCGAGAACGACCGCAGACACACGCTGTGCCATCCAGTCATAGAGGCCCGAACGCGAAAGGTTTGTAACGCTGGTTACCATATCCAAACTCCTGCCAGAACGATCAGCACCACGGAAACGGCGATGATCAGTTTCGAGCCCAGGCGGCCGCCTTCCAGCGTCTCACCGATGCCCATGTCCATGATCAAGTGGCGCACACCGGCAACCAGGTGATACAGCAGAGCGGACAGGAGGCCCCATGCTACGAACTTGGCCAGCGGGCTGGTCAAGCATGCCTTCACCTCGACATAACCTTCCTCGGAACCCAGGGATTTGCCCAATGCATAAAGCATGATGCCGAGGCCCAGGAAGAGGATGATGCCGGAAACACGGTGAAGAAACGACGTAACGCCGGTGATGGGGAGTTTGATGGTCCTTAGGTCTAGGTTTACAGGTCGTTGGCTTTTCACGGCTTTTTTTTCACACTGAAGAGCCCCTAACAATCAGGGCAAAGTTGTTGGGGAGTGCACTGGTCAGGTAACCACCACCCAGGGATGCGACCCCCAATGAAAGCAAGCCCAAAAGCCCTTGGCGGTCGGTCGCCGAGTATAGACAGTTAGGCTACTAATGACAACGCAATCGCCTACCTCCAATAGCTGATTGCACAAGTTGTATAAAAGGCGTAAATGGCAGGCAATTTCGAGGAAAAAGTGCGGTTAAAGCCTTCTGGAGCAAGACTTTAGGCAAATTGACATTCGAATTTATCTCACTATAGTGGTGCGGGCCCTGCGTGGGGGGTCTGTCTGATGATTTCAAGCATAAATAGGAGGCCACATGGCTGACAAAAAAGCGCAGTTGATCATCGAGGGCGCAGCCCCCGTCGAGCTGCCCATTTTAACCGGCACCGTTGGTCCCGATGTAATCGATGTTCGGGGCCTCACGGCCACGGGCCGCTTCACTTTCGACCCCGGTTTCATGTCGACCGCTTCCTGCGAATCGAAGATCACCTATATCGATGGCGACAACGGCATCCTGCTGCACCGCGGCTACCCGATCGAACAGCTGGCTGAAAAGTCGGACTACCTGGAAACCTGCTACCTGTTGCTGAACGGCGAACTGCCAACCGCAGAACAGAAGGCCCAGTTCGTCGGCACCGTGAAGAACCACACCATGGTTCACGAGCAGCTGAAAACCTTCTTCAACGGCTTCCGCCGTGACGCCCACCCGATGGCCGTCATGTGTGGTGTAGTCGGCGCCCTCTCGGCCTTCTACCACGACTCCCTCGACATCAATAACCCGCAGCATCGCGAAATCTCCGCGATCCGCCTGGTTGCCAAGATGCCGACCCTGGCCGCGATGGTTTACAAGTACTCCATGGGCCAACCCATGATGTACCCGCGCAACGATCTGTCGTACGCGGAAAACTTCCTGCACATGATGTTCAACACCCCGTGCGAGATCAAACCGATCAGCCCGGTACTCGCCAAGGCCATGGACCGGATCTTCATCCTCCACGCCGACCACGAGCAGAACGCTTCGACCTCCACCGTGCGTCTGGCGGGCTCCTCGGGTGCGAACCCGTTCGCCTGTATCGCCGCCGGTATCGCCGCACTCTGGGGCCCTGCCCACGGCGGTGCGAACGAAGCCGTGCTGACCATGCTCGATGAAATCGGCGATGTCTCGAACATCGACAAGTTCATCGCCAAGGCCAAGGACAAGAACGACCCGTTCAAGCTGATGGGCTTCGGTCACCGCGTCTACAAGAACCGCGACCCTCGCGCGACTGTCATGAAGCAGACCTGCGACGAAGTATTGAAAGAACTGGGCATCCAGAACGATCCGCAACTCGAACTGGCCATGCGCCTGGAAGAGATCGCCCTGACCGACCCGTACTTCATCGAGCGCTCGCTGTACCCGAACGTCGACTTCTACTCGGGGATCATCCTCAAGGCGATCGGCATTCCGACCAGCATGTTCACCGTGATTTTCGCCCTGGCACGTACTGTCGGCTGGATTTCGCACTGGAAGGAAATGCTTTCCAGCCCGTACAAGATTGGCCGTCCGCGCCAGTTGTACACTGGTTACGAGTCGCGGGATATCACCAAGCTGGAAGACCGCAAATAAGGGCTGTCTTGCGATAGCCTCTTAGCGTTGTACCGGGAACGGCCTCCATGAGAATGGGGGCCGTTTTTTCGTTTTTGCGGGTTTTCGCGGTCTTTGGATTGGGTGTATATCCGTTGCTTCGGGTGCTGCCGCTGGCGGTTTCGCTCTTACAGCGAGTCCCTTTTTCAAACGCCAAAAAGGAACCAAAAGGCTTTTGCCCCGGCGTACGGCACTTCGCTTAGGCTCAGTGTTCCCTCGCTACGGTGTCCATCAGGGGGCATCGCCTACGGTTTGCTTCGCTGCACCTCCTCTCGATGTATGCGGCTTCGCCGCACGGCGCTGCGCGCCTACCCCCTGATGGACACCTCCGCTCGGCCTGCCGAAGGGGCTGGAGATCAAAAGCAGATCCAGAGCCAGAGCAAAAGCCAGATCAAGAGCCCCTCTCCCTAGCCCTCTCAGCCAACCCCGCCGCAAAAGCCAAACACGCCCCGCCCCCCCCCACTCAAAACGATGAGCGTTAGCTCGAGTACCGCTTTTGATCGCAGGGCCCGTCGGCAGGCTGAGTGGAGGGATTGATCCGGGGGTGGGAGCGCAGCGACCGTGCGGCGCAGCCGCATGCATCGAGAGGAGGTGCAGCGAAGCAAACCGTAGGCGATGCCCCCGGATCGATCCCGGAGCGAAGGAACCCGAGCCACAGCGAGGGCCGTACGTCAGGGTAAAGCCTTTTGGGTTACCTTTTCGGCGTTTGGAAAAGGTGACTCGCCGTAAGGGCGAAACCCTAAGAAGCCGTTACCGCAGCAACGGATATACACACAAACCAAAACCACCCAAAGAAAGTCCGATAACCGCCCACAAAAAAATGCCCCAATCTCTCGACCAGGGCATTTCCATCCAACTCAACCTACATATTCAACCTAGAAGCCTCAGTGCGAAACCGCCCCACTAGCCCCCAACCCAGTCTGCGAACGCACAAACTGCGGAAAGAACAGCGCACGCTCGTTCTCAGCCGCCGCCGACTTGTCGGTGACCGAGAAGAACCAGATGCCGATGAACGCAATGATCATCGAAAACAGCGCAGGATACTCGTAAGGGAAGATCGCCTTCTCGTTGTGCAGGATCTGGACCCAGATGGTCGGACCAAGAATCATCAGCCCCACCGCACTCACCAGCCCCAGCCAGCCACCAACCATCGCACCGCGAGTGGTCAGCTTCTTCCAGTACATCGAAAGCAGCAGCACCGGGAAGTTGCAGCTCGCCGCAATGGAGAACGCCAGGCCAACCATGAACGCAATGTTCTGGCTTTCGAACAGGATGCCCAGGCCGATAGCCAAGACGCCCAGCGCGACGGTGGTGATCTTCGAAACGCGGATTTCATCCTTCTCGTTGGCCTTGCCCTTCTTGATCACGCTGGCGTACAGGTCGTGAGACACCGCCGAAGCACCCGCCAGGGTCAGGCCGGCCACTACCGCCAGGATGGTCGCGAACGCCACCGCCGAGATGAAGCCGAGGAACACGCTGCCGCCCACGGCGTTCGCCAGGTGTACCGCCGCCATGTTGTTGCCGCCGAGCAGTGCGCCCGCCGCATCTTTAAAGGCCGGGTTGGTGCTGACCAGCAGGATCGCGCCGAAGCCGATGATGAAGGTCAGGATGTAGAAGTAGCCGATGAAACCGGTCGCATACAGCACGCTCTTACGGGCTTCTTTCGCGTCGCTCACGGTGAAGAAGCGCATCAGGATGTGCGGCAGGCCGGCGGTACCGAACATCAGTGCCAGCCCCAGGGAGAATGCCGAGATCGGGTCTTTTACCAGACCGCCCGGGCTCATGATCGCTTCACCCTTGGCGTGAACCTTGATGGCCTCGGAGAACAGGGTGTTGAAGTCGAAGTTGACATGCTTCATCACCATCAGCGCCATGAACGAGGCACCGGACAGCAACAGCACCGCCTTGATGATCTGCACCCAGGTGGTCGCCAGCATGCCGCCGAACAGCACGTACAGGCACATCAGGATACCGACCAGAATCACCGCAACGTGGTAGTCGAGACCGAACAGCAGCTGGATCAGCTTGCCGGCACCGACCATTTGCGCGATCAGGTAGAACGCCACCACCACCAGCGAACCGCAGGCAGACAGTGTGCGGATCTGGGTCTGCCCGAGGCGGTAGGACGCCACGTCGGCAAAGGTGTATTTACCCAGGTTACGCAGACGCTCGGCGATCAGGAACAGAATGATCGGCCAGCCCACCAGGAAGCCGATCGAGTAGATCAGGCCGTCGTAGCCGGAGGTGAACACCAGCGCGGAAATCCCCAGGAAGGATGCCGCCGACATGTAGTCACCGGCGATTGCCAGACCGTTCTGGAAACCGGTGATCTTGCCGCCCGCCGCATAGTAGTCGGCAGCCGACTTGTTGCGTTTGGACGCCCAGTAAGTGATGCACAGAGTCGCGCCGACGAACACCACGAACATGACGATCGCGGAAACGTTGAGCGGTTGTTTGTGGACTTCGCCAGTCAGGGCGTCAGCAGCCCAGGCGGCTGGAGCGAACGCTGCGATGCTCAAAAGAGCCAGTAGACGCCGGATCATTGCTGAGCCTCCTTGAGAATCGCATTGTTCAGGTCGTCGAACTCGCCATTGGCGCGGCGCACGTAGATACCGGTCAGGATGAAGGCCGAGACAATCAGCCCGACACCGATGGGGATGCCCCAGGTGATCGATGAACCGGCACTGATCTTGGTCCCGAGCAGTTGCGGCCCGTACGCGATCAGCAGAATGAAACCGGAGTAGAGCCCTAGCATGATCGCCGAGAGTATCCAGGCGAACCTTTCCCTTTTTTTCACCAGCTCCTTGAAGCGCGGGCTGTTCTGAATAGAGAGGTAAATGCTGTCGTTCATTGTTTTTATCCTCGCAGCACAGATTTTTATTTTTGGAACGTATCCACTGTATGCGGCTGCGAGCCGGCTTCCAGACGACCTTAGTAGTAGAACGCCATGGCGTTTTTGCCAATTTCCAGACCGCTCGAAAACGACCAACATCCCTTATAAAAAGAAGCGACATAAAAAAGGCCGCCCGGCGGTGATGCCGGGCGGCCCTGGGAAGCGCAGACTAGACGCTTCGACTTATATTACTTGGTCCATTCAGCCACGCGGTCCGGGTGTTTGGCGACCCAGTCCTTTGCGGCGGCTTCAGGTTTGGCACCGTCCTGAATCGCCAGCATGACCTGACCGATTTCGTCTTTGGAGGCCCACTGGAAGTTCTTCAGGAACTTCGCCACTTCCGGCGCCTTGGCCTCCAGCTCCTTGCTGCCGATGCTGTTCACGGTTTCAGCCGCGCCATACACGCCTTTCGGGTCGTCGAGGAAGCGCAGTTTCCACTTGGCGAACATCCAGTGCGGCACCCAACCGGTCACGGCAATGGATTCGTTCTTTTTCTCGGCGCGGGTCAGCTCGGCGATCATGCCGGCGCCGGAACTGGCCTTGAGGGTGTAACCGGTCAAGCCGTAATCCTTGATCGCCTGGTCGGTCTTGAGCATCACGCCTGAGCCGGCGTCGATGCCGACGATGCGATTCTTGAAGCTGTCGTCGGTTTTCAGGTCTTCGATGGATTTGGCTTTGACGTACTCGGGCACGATCAGGCCGATTTTCGCGTCCTTGAAGTTCGGGCCGTAATCGACGACCAGATCCTTGTTCTTCGCCCAGTATTCGCCGTGAGTCACCGGCAGCCAGGCCGACAGCATGGCGTCGAGTTTGCCGGTGGCAACGCCCTGCCACATGATCCCGGTGGCGACAGCCTGGAGTTTCACGTCGTAGCCAAGTTTTTGTTTAATCACCTCGGCCGCCACATGGGTGGTCGCGACGCTGTCGGACCAGCCGTCAACGTAACCGATGTTCAGGGTCTGTTTTTCAGCGCTGGCGAAAGTGGAGCTCATCGCAAGCACCAGAGCGGCACCTGCGCCTAAAAGTCGTCGCATCTTCATCGTTACTTCCCCGAAATGCTGCGCCCGACGGATGCCGGGCATCGTCAACGTATTGTTATGGTGCACAGCGCCCCCATCACGCCTGACCGCAAACTCGTTCGAACATCAGCGGAGTACTGACGAGTCCGATCATCAACCTGACGCACACAGCGACCTGCTCTGTCAGCGACCTTGATACAACGAGAAACGACATCAGAAAGCCATTAACTGCAACCGGATAATTGGCGCCAGACAATCCGCCCGAACTTTGCATGTCAAACGCATGCGGGCCACCAACCCCTCTATAAATGCAGGTAACATGCGTCGCTTTGCAGCCACTCGGCCTGACCATGTCCGCATCCTCCCGCTTCCCTTTTCTTCCTTATCTGTTCGCCTGCCTGCTCGGCCTGTTTGCGCTTTGTGGCTTCTGGTACGGCCTCGGCAAACCGGTGATCCTGCCGGACGTCGCCACTCCGACCCACAAGTTGCAGTGCGCCTCCTACACCCCGTTCGACAAGGATCAGTCGCCGTTCGACGTACCGTTCAAACTGCGCCCGGAGCGCATGGACGCCGACCTCGCCCTGCTCGCCACCCGCTTCGAATGCATCCGCACCTATTCCATGACCGGCCTCGAAGCCCTGCCGGATCTGGCGCGCAAGCATGGTTTGAAGCTGATGATCGGCGCCTGGGTCAACAGCAACCCGGTCGACACCGAGAAAGAAGTCGATCTGCTGATCGCCTCGGCCAACGCCAACCCGGATGTGGTCAGCGCGGTGATCGTCGGCAACGAAGCCTTGCTGCGCAAGGAAGTCACCGGCGCGCAACTGGCGAAGCTGATCAACAAGGTCAAGAACCACATCAAGCAACCCGTGACCTACGCCGATGTCTGGGAGTTCTGGCTCAAGCACCCGGAAGTCGCACCGGCGGTGGATTTCCTGACCATTCACTTGCTGCCGTACTGGGAAGATGATCCTTCGAACATCGACGCCGCCCTGCAACACGTGGCCGATGTGCGTCAGGTGTTCGGCAACAAGTTTGCCCCCAAAGACGTGATGATTGGCGAAACCGGCTGGCCGAGCGAAGGCCGTCAGCGGGAGACCGCATTGCCGAGCCGGGTCAACGAAGCCAGGTTCATTCGTGGTTTTGTCACCCTCGCCGAACAGCAGGGCTGGCATTACAACCTGATCGAAGCTTTCGACCAGCCGTGGAAGCGCGGCAGCGAAGGTGCGGTCGGCGGTTACTGGGGGCTGTTCGATGCGGATCGCCAGGACAAAGGCGTGCTGGCCGGACCGGTGTCGAACGTGCCTGACTGGTCGCGCTGGCTGGCACTCGGCGGTCTGATCTTTGTCGGCACGTTGGTGCTTGGCGGCCGGGTTCGCACCACGGACTCAGCACTGGCACTGCCATTGCTCGGCGCCCTCGCCGCTTGCTCGATCGGTGCCTGGGCCAACCTCGCATGGCTGACCACGCGCTTCGCCAGCGAATGGGTGTGGGTCGGTCTGCTGACGGTGCTGAATCTGCTGGTGCTGGCCCATGCCGCACTCGCCTTGAGCGCCCGCAGCGGTTGGCGTGCGCGCGCCTTCAATGCCTTCGAACGACACGCCGGCTGGCTGGTTGCGGCGGCCGGTTTTGCAGCTGCGGTAATGGTGCTGGAGATGGTGTTCGATCCGCGCTATCGCAGCTTCGCGAGTGCGGCGTTCATTCTGCCGGCGCTGGTTTACCTGTGCCGCCCGGTGCCGGTGGCCCACCGGGAGATTGCCCTGCTGACCTTCATCATCGGGGCATGCATCGCGCCGCAGTTGTTCCGTGAAGGCTTGCAGAACCAGCAGGCCTGGGGCTGGGCGCTGGTCAGCGGGTTGATGGTGGCCGCATTGTGGCGCTGCCTGCGGGTTCTCAAAGTCTGACCTTCAGTCTCTGAAAGCATCGCGGGCGAGCCCGCGATGCAGCACGACCAGTCAGTTGACGACGCGGGACTCCCGAACCAATCGCAGCCCTGCAATCACCACCGCAAACACCGCCAGCGTGGTGTTGTACAACGCCAGTGCCGGAAACCCGAACACCAGCGCCAGCACCGCCAGCCACCACCCTGCCCGTCCCGGCACGACAAAACCGATCACCGCAGCTGCGACCGCCGCCCAGCCGAGCATCTGGAAATGAATCATCAGGCCCAGGTTCGAGCGCACCGAGCATTCCCAACGGCTCGCCTCGTCAACGCAGATGCCCACCCACTGCGCGTCCTCCATGAAGCCATAACGCGCGCCATAACTGGCGGCCAGCCATAACGGCAAAAGAACGAGCAGCAAAATCACGGGCAAGCGGCGGGACATGGAACACTCCAAACGATGAAATCGGCGGCCAGCTTAATCGCCTGCCAGCCGTGTGCAAGAACTAACAACTCTTAACTGGTCATTCGATCCGCGCAAAGTGTATCGTCCGGCTACTATTACCCCGAATTCCGTCTGATTGGTGCCGATGCATGGCACTTTGGCGCAAACCCAGTGGTCATAGCCTGCGAACCTCATTCGGCACCTTCCTTTAAGGGATTCACTCATGCTCCGATCCTTGCGCTTCGCCGCCCTGTTTGGCGGCCTTATTCTGAGTGCGTCCGCGCTGGCGGTGGATATCGACGCCGCCAGTTATGGCTACCCCCTGACCAACCCGTTCGAAGCGACCATCGCCACCACGCCACCGGACCTGCGTCCGGAGTTGCCGTCGGACGACGACATCAATCAGACCGACCGCAGCGTCACCCTGCGCCCGGAACGCGAGTTCATCCTGCCGGACAACTTCTGGGCAGTGAAAAAACTTACCTATCGCATCGCCACCCAGGACAAGGCAGCCCCGCTGATCTTCCTGATCGCCGGCACCGGCGCGCGTTATGACAGCAGCCTCAACGAATACCTGAAAAAGCTCTACTACAAAGCCGGCTACCACGTAGTGCAGCTGTCCTCCCCGACCAGTTTCGACTTCATGAGTGCCGCCTCGCGTTTCGCCACCCCCGGCGTGACCAAGGAAGACGCCGAAGACATGTACCGGGTAATGCAGGCCGTGCGTGCGCAGAACCCGAAAGTGCCGGTCACCGACTATTACCTGAGCGGCTACAGCCTCGGTGCGCTGGACGCAGCGTTCGTCGCCCACCTGGACGAAACCCGCCGCAGTTTCAACTTCAAGAAAGTCCTGCTGCTGAACCCGCCGGTCAACCTCTACACCTCGATCACCAACCTCGACAAGCTGGTGCAGACCGAGGTCAAGGGCATCAACAACAGCACCACGTTCTATGAACTGGTGCTGGCCAAGCTGACCCGCTACTTCCAGCAGAAAGGCTACATCGACCTCAACGATGCACTGCTCTATGACTTCCAGCAGTCCAAACAGCACCTGAGCAACGAGCAGATGGCGATGCTGATCGGCACCTCGTTCCGTTTCTCGGCGGCGGACATCGCCTTCACCTCGGACCTGATCAACCGTCGCGGCCTGATCACCCCGCCGAAATTCCCGATCACCGAAGGCACCAGCCTCACGCCGTTCCTCAAGCGTGCGCTGCAATGCGACTTCGACTGCTACCTGACCGAACAGGTGATTCCGATGTGGCGCGCCCGCACCGACGGCGGCAGCCTGTTGCAACTGATCGATCAGGTCAGCCTGTACGCCCTCAAGGACTACCTGCACGACAGCCCGAAAATCGCCGTGATGCACAACGCCGACGACGTGATCCTCGGCCCGGGCGACCTCGGCTTCCTGCGCAAAACCTTCGGCGATCGCCTGACGGTTTATCCACTGGGCGGCCATTGCGGCAACCTTAACTACCGCGTCAACAGCGACGCCATGCTGGAGTTCTTCCGTGGCTAAATATCTCCTGCTGTTTGCAGCGTTACTCTGTGCAGGCGTGGCCCAGGCCGACAACAGCAAAGCCAACGCACCGGTGGTGGTCGACAGTGACGGCTTCAAGGAGCCACTGTCCAAACTCAAATTCAACCCGGGGCTGGACCAGCGCGAATTCGAGCGTTCGACCCTCAACGCACTGAACGTGTATGACCCGTTGGAGTCGTGGAACCGCCGGGTCTACCACTTCAACTACCGCTTCGACCAATGGGTGTTCCTGCCGGTGGTCGATGGCTATCGCTATGTCACGCCCGGCTTCGTGCGCTCCGGTGTGAGCAACTTCTTCAACAACCTCGGCGACGTGCCGAATCTGGTCAACAGCCTGCTGCAGTTCAAGGGCAAGCGCTCGATGGAAACCACTGCGCGCCTGCTGCTCAACACCACCATCGGCATCGCCGGCCTGTGGGACCCGGCCACTGCCATGGGCCTGCCACGCCAGAGCGAAGACTTCGGCCAGACCCTGGGCTTCTATGGTGTGCCGGGCGGCGCCTACTTCGTGCTGCCGATCCTCGGCCCCTCGAACATCCGCGACACCGCCGGCCTGGCCGTGGACTACACCGCCGAATCGGCGATCAACTACCTGAACGTGTCGAAAGTCAGCGAAAACCACCCGGAAATCTGGGCGCTGCGGGCAGTCGACAAGCGTTATCAGACCCGCTTCCGCTACGGCCAGATGAACTCGCCGTTCGAGTACGAGAAGGTGCGCTACGTATACACCGAATCGCGCAAACTGCAGATCGCCGAATAAAAACGGCAGCCACAAAAAAGGCCATTCGATGGGAATCGAATGGCCTTTTTCATTGAGCCGTAAATCAGCCCTTCAGCGCTTTCCAGACTTTGCCGACGACCGACACAACCGCCAGCACCACCGCCCCCGCCACAACCCCTGCCACCCCATTGAGCAACACAGGCACTGCAAACCCGGCGCTGCCCGCCGCTGCGGCAACGCTCTCGATCCAGTGATGCACCACCGGTACGCCGTGAGTCAGGATGCCGCCGCCGACCAGAAACATCGCCGCCGTGCCGATTACCGACAGGCCTTTCATCATGTACGGAGCGGCGCGCAGGATCGCGTTGCCGATGCGTTTCGCCGCAGCGCCGGGCTTCTGCGTCAGCCACAGGCCGAGGTCATCGAGTTTGACGATACCGGCCACCAGTCCATAAACGCCTACGGTCATGACGATGGCAATGCCCGACATCACGATCACTTGCTGGGTCAGCGAAGCCTCGGCCACGGTGCCGAGGGTGATGGCGATGATTTCTGCCGAGAGGATGAAGTCGGTGCGGATCGCGCCTTTGATCTTGTCCTTCTCGTAGGCCACCAGATCGGTCGCAGGATCGGCCACCGCTTCGGTCAACTGCGTATGCTCGGCCTGATCTTCATCTTTGCCGTGCAACAGCGGATGGGCGAGTTTCTCGAAACCCTCGAAGCACAGGTAGGCGCCACCGACCATCAACAGCGGCGTCACCAGCCACGGCACGAAGGCACTGATCGCCAGCGCCGACGGCACCAGGATCAACTTGTTGACGAACGAGCCCTTGGCCACCGCCCATACCACAGGAATTTCCCGTTCGGCGCGTACACCTGAAACTTGCTGGGCATTGAGCGCCAGGTCATCGCCGAGTACCCCGGCGGTCTTCTTGGCGGCCATTTTGCTCATCAACGCCACATCATCCAGAACGGTGGCGATATCGTCGATCAGCACCAGCAAACTGCTTCCTGCCATGAATCTTGTTTCCTTATGTGAATAATGCCGCGCAGCATACCGCGACTGCAGGCCACACGGGGCATTGTTGAGCGGTGCGCGAGGCCGGTGCTACCATGCGCAACCGCCAGAACAGGCAAGGAACCACCGGGTTTATGAGCACAATCCGCGAGCGTAACAAAGAACTGATCCTGCGTGCCGCCAGTGAAGAGTTTGCCGACAAAGGCTTCGCTGCGACCAAAACCAGCGACATCGCCGCCAAGGCGGGATTGCCCAAGCCCAACGTCTACTACTACTTCAAGTCCAAGGAAAACCTCTACCGCGAGGTTCTGGAAAGCATCATCGTACCGATCCTGCACGCCTCGACCCCGTTCAACCCAGACGGCGTACCGAGCGAAGTGCTGAGCGGCTACATCCGCTCGAAGATTCGCATCTCCCGCGACCTGCCGTTTGCCTCGAAGGTGTTCGCCAGCGAAATCATGCATGGCGCCCCGCACCTGAGCGCCGACCTGGTCGAGCAACTGAACAGCCAGGCCAAGCACAACATCGACTGCATCCAGAGCTGGATCGACCGCGGCCAGATCGCCCCGATCGACCCCAACCACCTGATGTTCAGCATCTGGGCCGCGACCCAGACCTACGCCGACTTCGACTGGCAGATCTCCGCCGTGACCGGTAAGGAAAAGCTCGACGAAGCCGACTATGAAGCGGCGGCGCAAACCATCATCCGGTTGGTGCTCAAGGGCTGCGAGCCGGACTGACAGCGCGAAACTCACGCAAAAAAAAATCGCAGGCCTGGCCAAAGCATCCTGAAGACGTGGCCAGACCTGCGATTTTTTTGTTTCAGGCGTCGCTACCCATCAACCAGCGCAGCGCTTGCGGCAAGGAGGTGCTCCAGTCGTCCGGGAAGGAATGCCCGCCTTCATGGGTACGGGATTTGACTTCGTTGCCGTCACTGAACAGCTTGCGCAAGTCAGTGGCCATCTGCTGATTGCCCGCGCCTTCCATCTTGCCGTTGATCACAAACACTCTTTTGCCGTGCGCCTTGCTCACTGTCGGAGTCGGCTGCCGGCCGCCAGGTGAGAGCAACAGAGCACCGGCGTAGTCATCCGGATGTTGCGCCAGCAAGGCGCCCGCGTGTTGTGAACCTTGAGAGAAGCCCATCAGGTAGACGTGCTTGCGATCGATGCATTGCTGCGCCGCCAATTGGTTCAAGCCGTTCTGCACCGCTTTATGGGTACCCTCGAAGCCCGGGCCGATCCAGCGGAAGCTGTCGACCGCATTGATCATCTCTGTACCGTTGATGCCAAGGATAATGGCCCCGGTATCAGCGAGTGGCTGGTAGCTCTCGTCGAGCTCGCCGTTGATACCGTAGCCGTGCAGCCAGACCACCACCGGACGGCACGCCTTGGGCGCGGGAATTTCCGCCGACGGATTGAGCACTGAAATGGCGCCGACCTTGCCGGGAGCGATTGTCTTGTAGCGCTGCTGCGCATTGGCCAATACGGTTTTGTAGGTGGCGGTCTCGCGCAGATCGGAAAAGTCCTCGTCGCCGGCCAGCAAAGGGCCGAACCACATGCCACGATCATCAGCCTCTTGCAGGAAGCGCAAGGCCAGTTTGTCATCGCCACGGCGGGCAAACAGCGCGGCGACCTGATAAGGCGCGAGCATTTGCTTGGGATCTTCGCGAGTGGCTGCCAGATAAACCGCAATGGCCTGCAAGGTATCGGTGTCTTCGAGCTTCTCGGCCCGCGCCATCAATTCAGAAACATCGTCGGCATTGATCAACGCGGTAACCACCGGGCTCAGCGCCTGGAATGCAATGTCTTCGGCGTCCAGCGGTTCGGCAGCGTGCAGAAAGGGAGTAATGAGGGTCATGGCCGTGGCCAGAGAAAAGCCAAGTAGCGTCTTCACGCTGATCTTCCTTGATACAAAAACGGGGCGGCAGTCTATCGACGCCCCCCCGATTCGTCATCACCTCAATACCAACCGGGGTGATTCAGTTCCCGTCAGGCCGCCACCCCCGCATCCGCCCGCAGATCCAAAGCTTCCACAGCCTTGATCGCCACTTGCTCATCAACATCCGACAGATCGCCGCTGATGCCGATCGCTCCCAGCACGTTCCCCGCCTGATCACGAATCAGCACACCACCCGGTGCTGGCACGACGCTGCCCTGCCCCATGCTGTTGAGCGCGGCGATGAACGCCGGGCGTTGTTGCGCGTCCAGCGCCAGCAGTCGTGAGCCCTTGCCCAGGGCGATGGCGCCCCAGGCTTTGCCGATGGCGATGTTCGGGCGCAACAGGCTGGCGCCGTCTTCTCGTTGCAAGGTGACCAGATGGCCGCCGGTATCCAGTACTGCAATGGTCAGCGGCGCAGCGGAGATCGCCCGCCCTGCGCTGATGGCTTCGTTGACCAGGTTAACTGCGACTTTCAAGGTTAAAGCGCTCATGGTGCCGTCCTCATTTTGTTATTGGGAAAGCCGTTGGGCTGCGTTTTTTTGCTGCGCGCTTGCGTCGCAGCCCGATGCAACAAATAGAACACAATGAATTATTTTTTTGTATACAATAATTCTCGAAAAGCGCCTCATGCGACGAAAAGCCACAGCAGAAACGGCTTCCGACGAATGAAACAGCCGCTTGAGAAAATGGATTGACCTGCGCCGTCCGCCGTGAATACACTCTGCGCAAAGCCACTTGTATACAATTACAAAACGTAAAGAGGCACAAAACCATGAGCAAAATGAGAGCAATCGAAGCCGCCGTTCTGGTGATGCGCCGTGAAGGGGTCGATACCGCTTTTGGCATTCCGGGTGCTGCGATCAACCCGCTGTATTCCGCCCTGAAGAAAGTCGGTGGCATCGATCACGTCCTCGCTCGCCACGTTGAAGGCGCCTCGCACATGGCCGAGGGCTACACCCGCACCAAGGCCGGCAACATCGGCGTGTGCATCGGTACTTCCGGCCCGGCCGGTACCGACATGGTCACCGGTCTGTACAGCGCCTCCGCGGACTCGATCCCGATCCTCTGCATCACAGGGCAAGCCCCTCGCGCCCGTATGCACAAGGAAGACTTCCAGGCCGTCGACATCACCAGCATCGTCAAGCCAGTGACCAAGTGGGCGACCACCGTTCTGGAGCCGGGCCAGGTGCCTTACGCGTTCCAGAAAGCTTTCTATGAAATGCGCTCCGGCCGTCCTGGCCCGGTGCTGATCGACCTGCCGTTCGACGTGCAGATGGCCGAAATCGAATTCGACATCGACGCCTACCAGCCACTGCCGCTGGCCAAGCCGAGCGCAACTCGCTTGCAGGTTGAAAAGGCTCTGGCGCTGCTCGATCAGGCTGAACGTCCATTGCTGGTGGCCGGTGGTGGCATCATCAACGCCGACGCCAGCGATCTGCTGGTGGAATTCGCCGAGCTGACCGGCATTCCAGTGATCCCGACCCTGATGGGCTGGGGCACCATTCCTGATGATCACCCGCTGATGGTCGGCATGGTCGGTCTGCAGACTTCGCACCGCTACGGCAACGCCACGCTGTTGAAGTCCGACGTGGTACTGGGCATCGGTAACCGTTGGGCCAACCGTCATACCGGTTCGGTCGACGTGTACACCGAAGGTCGCAAGTTCATTCACGTCGACATCGAAGGCACCCAGATCGGCCGCGTGTTCACCCCGGACCTGGGCATCGTTTCCGACGCTGCTGCCGCGCTGACCGTGTTCATCGAAGTCGCCCGTGAATGGCAAGCCGCCGGCAAGCTGAAAAACCGCAGCGCCTGGCTGCAGGATTGCCAGCAGCGCAAGGCCAGCCTGCAACGCAAGACCCACTTCGACAACGTGCCGGTCAAGCCGCAGCGCGTTTACGAAGAAATGAACCAGGTGTTCGGCAAGGACACCTGCTACGTCAGCACCATCGGTCTGTCGCAGATTGCCGGCGCGCAGTTCCTGCACGTCTACAAGCCGCGTCACTGGATCAACTGTGGCCAGGCCGGTCCGTTGGGCTGGACCATTCCGGCAGCGCTGGGCGTGGTGAAGGCCGATCCGAACCGTAAAGTCGTGGCCCTGTCGGGGGACTATGACTTCCAGTTCATGATCGAAGAACTGGCGGTCGGCGCCCAGTTCAATCTGCCGTACATCCACGTTGTGGTGAACAACTCGTACCTGGGTCTGATCCGTCAGGCACAGCGCGGGTTCGAAATGGACTACTGCGTGCAGCTGTCCTTCGATAACCTGAACGCGCCGGAACTCAACGGTTACGGTGTCGACCACGTCGCAGTCGCCGAAGGCCTGGGCTGCAAGGCCCTGCGTGTGTTCGAACCGGCTGACATCGCCCCTGCCCTGCGCAAGGCCGAAGAGCTGATCGAAGAGTTCAAGGTGCCGGTGATCGTCGAGATCATTCTGGAGCGTGTGACCAACATCTCCATGGGTACCGAGATCAACGCCGTCAACGAATTCGAAGACCTGGCGCTGGTCGGCAACGATGCGCCAACGGCGATTTCGCTGCTCGATTAAAACTGCTTGCCGTTCGTTCCCGCGCCGGGCGCGGGAACGATCACTCTAACGGGAGACCACCATGCCGCGTTTCGCAGCCAACCTGTCCATGCTGTTCACCGAACAGGATTTCCTTGCCCGTTTCGACGCCGCCGCCAAGGCGGGCTTCAGCGGTGTCGAGTACCTGTTCCCGTACGATTTCAGCTCTGCCGAAATCAAGGCCAAACTCGACGCCAACGGTCTGACCCAAGTGCTGTTCAACCTGCCAGCGGGTGACTGGGCCAAGGGCGAGCGCGGTATCGCGTGCCTGCCGGACCGGGTCGAAGAGTTCCGCGCCGGGGTCGATCTGGCCATCGCCTACGCACAGGTGCTGGGCAACACCCAGGTCAACTGCCTGGCCGGTATCCGTCCGCAGGGCGTGGACGATGCCACCGTTGAAAAGACCTTCGTCGCCAACCTCAAGTACGCCGCCGACAAGCTGCAAGCCGTCGGTATCAAACTGGTGATGGAAGCGATCAACACCCGCGACATTCCGGGCTTCTACCTGAACAACACGGCGCAGGCCCTGTCGATTCGCGAGCAGGTCGGCAGCGCCAATCTGTTCCTGCAATACGACATCTATCACATGCAAATCATGGAAGGCGATCTGGCCCGCACCCTGCAATCGCACCTGGGCGAGATCAACCATGTGCAGTTGGCCGACAACCCGGGCCGCAACGAGCCGGGCACTGGCGAGATCAACTATCGCTTCCTGTTCGAACACCTGGATCGCTTCGGTTATCAGGGCTGGGTCGGCTGCGAGTACAAACCGCTGACCACCACTGAAGCGGGCCTCGGCTGGCTGAAGACCCACAACGCGATCTGACCCCCTATTTGCTTGAGCAAGACAAAAACAAGAGGAATTTCTCATGGCTAAAATCGGATTTATCGGCACCGGCATCATGGGCCACCCAATGGCTTCGAACCTGCAGAAAGCCGGTCACAGCCTGTTCCTGTCGGCACACCACGACGCCGCTCCTGCCGATCTGGTCGCCGCTGGCGCCGTCGCCCTGGCCAACCCGAAAGAAGTGGCCCAGGAAGCTGAATTCATCATCGTCATGGTGCCGGATACCCCGCAGGTCGACGACGTGCTGTTCCGCACCGACGGCGTCGCTGCCGGCATTGGCAAAGGCAAGGTCGTGATCGACATGAGCTCGATCTCGCCAACCGCCACCAAGGCTTTCGCCGCGAAGATCAACGAAAAAGGCGCGCAATACCTCGACGCTCCAGTGTCCGGTGGTGAAGTCGGTGCCAAGGCTGCGACCCTGAGCATCATGGTCGGCGGCGACGCCGATGCCTTCGAACGCGCACTGCCGCTGTTCCAGGCCATGGGCAAGAACATCACCCTGGTCGGCGGCAATGGCGACGGTCAGACCGCCAAGGTGGCGAACCAGATCATCGTTGCCCTGAACATTCAGGCCGTCGCCGAAGCCCTGCTGTTCGCTTCGAAAAACGGTGCCGATCCGGCCAAGGTGCGTGAAGCACTGATGGGCGGTTTCGCCTCCTCGAAGATCCTCGAAGTGCACGGCGAGCGCATGATCAAGGGCACCTTCGATCCGGGCTTCCGCATCAGCCTGCACCAGAAGGACCTGAACCTGGCCCTGCAAGGCGCCAAGGAGCTGAACATCAACCTGCCGAACACCGCCAACGCCCAGCAGGTGTTCAGCACCTGCGCGGCCATCGGTGGCAGCAACTGGGACCACTCGGCGCTGATCAAGGGCCTGGAACACATGGCCAACTTCTCGATTCGCGACAAGAAGTAAGCCCTGCCCCGCCCCCGGTGTGGAAGCAGCCCTGCTTCCACACTGGACCGAGTTGCCCTTCCAATAACAAGAATTCCGGGAGCCCGCCATGTCGGTCGATCCGCAACAACTGCTGCGCGAGCTGTTTGCCACAGCCATCGACGCGGCCCATCCGAACCAGGTCCTCGAAGCCCATCTGCCAGCCGACCGCACAGGTCGCGTGATCGTCATCGGCGCCGGCAAGGCTGCCGCTGCCATGGCGCAAGTGGTCGAGCGCTGCTGGGAAGGCGAAGTCTCGGGCCTTGTGGTGACCCGTTACGGTCACGGCGCCCCGTGCGAAAAAATCGAAGTGGTCGAAGCCGCGCACCCGGTGCCGGACGCTGCCGGTCTGGCCGTGGCCAAACGCGTGCTGGATCTGGTCAGCAACCTGACCGAAGACGACCGCGTGATCTTCCTGCTGTCCGGCGGTGGCTCTGCCCTGCTGGCGCTGCCGGCCGAAGGCATCACCCTGGCCGACAAACAGTCGATCAACAAAGCCCTGCTCAAATCCGGCGCGACCATCGGCGAGATGAACTGCGTGCGCAAGCACCTCTCGGCGATCAAGGGCGGACGCCTGGGCAAGGCTTGCTGGCCGGCGACTGTTTATACCTACGCGATTTCCGATGTACCGGGCGACCTCGCCACGGTCATCGCCTCCGGCCCGACCGTGGCCGACCCGAGCACCAGCGCCGAAGCACTGGCGATCATCAAGCGCTACGGTATCGAGATCCCGGCTTCCGTGCGTACCTGGCTGCAAAGCCCGGAATCGGAAACCGTCAAACCCGGCGATCCGAGCCTGGCCCGCAGTCACTTCCAGCTGATCGCCCGCCCTCAGCAATCGCTGGATGCGGCGGCAGTGAAATGCCGTCAGGCCGGTTTCAGCACGCTGATCCTCGGCGACCTGGAAGGCGAATCCCGGGAAGTGGCGAAAGTCCACGCCGGTATCGCGCGCCAGATCATTCATCACGGCCAGCCACTGGCGGCACCGTGCGTGATTCTCTCCGGCGGCGAAACCACCGTGACCGTGCGCGGCAATGGCCGTGGCGGACGCAACGCCGAATTCCTCCTCAGCCTCACCGACAGCCTCAAGGGCCAGCCCGGCGTCTATGCGCTGGCCGGTGACACCGACGGCATCGACGGCTCGGAAGACAACGCCGGCGCGATCATGACCCCGGACAGCTACGCCCGCGCCGCCGCCCTTGGGCTGAGCGCCAGCGACGAGCTGGATAACAACAACGGCTACGGCTACTTCGCGGCGCTCGATGCGCTGATCGTCACCGAGCCGACCCGCACCAACGTCAACGACTTCCGCGCCATTCTGATCCTCGAGAGTTCCAAATCATGACGCCTGACAAAAAGGTCAAAATCCTCGCCACCCTCGGGCCTGCCGTCGACGGCATCGAAGACATCCGCGAGTTGGTCGAGGCCGGGGTCAACATCTTCCGCCTCAACTTCAGCCACGGCGATCACGCCGACCACGCCAAGCGCTATCAGTGGATACGCGAAGTCGAGCGCCAGCTCAACTACCCGCTCGGGATCCTGATGGACCTGCAAGGGCCGAAACTGCGGGTCGGCAAGTTCGCTGACGGCAAGGTTCAGCTGCATCGCGGTCAGGCCTTCCGCCTCGATCTGGACGCGACGCCGGGCGACGAACGCCGGGTGAACCTGCCGCATCCGGAGATCATCGCGGCGCTGGAAGCCGGGATGGACCTGCTGCTCGATGACGGCAAACTGCGGCTGCGGGTCGTCACCAAGTACAGCGATGCGATCGACACCACCGTGCTCAACGGCGGTGAACTGTCAGATCGCAAAGGCGTGAACGTGCCGCAAGCGGTACTCGATCTGAGCCCGCTGACCACCAAGGATCGCCGCGACCTGAGCTTCGGCCTGGAGCTGGGTGTGGACTGGGTGGCGCTGTCGTTCGTGCAGCGTCCGCAAGACATCATCGAGGCCCGCGAGCTGATCGGCGACAAGGCGTTCCTGATGGCGAAAATCGAGAAGCCGTCGGCCGTCGAGCAACTGCGCGAGATCGCCGAACTGAGCGACGCGATCATGGTGGCTCGTGGTGACCTCGGCGTGGAAGTGCCGGCCGAAAGCGTGCCGCAGATCCAGAAAAACATCATCACCACCTGCCGTCAGCTCGGCAAACCGGTGGTGGTGGCGACGCAGATGCTCGAGTCGATGCGTTTCTCCCCGGCGCCGACCCGCGCTGAAGTCACCGACGTCGCCAACGCCGTGGCCGAAGGCGCCGATGCGGTGATGCTGTCGGCAGAAACCGCGTCCGGCGAATACCCGCTGGAAGCCGTGCAGATGATGAGCAAGATCATCCGCCAGGTGGAGAACGGTCCGGATTACCAGACCCAACTCGACGTCAGCCGGCCGAAAGCCGAAGCGACCGTGTCCGATGCGATCAGCTGTGCGATTCGCCGCATCAGCAACGTGCTGCCGGTGGCGGTGCTGGTCAACTACAGCGAGTCCGGCGCATCGAGTTTGCGTGCGGCGCGGGAGCGGCCGAAAGCGCCGATCCTCAACCTGACGCCGAACCTGCAGACCGCCCGCCGGCTGAGCGTGGCGTGGGGCATTCATTCGGTGGTCAATGATCGCCTGCGTCAGGTAGATGAAGTGTGCTCGACCGCGCTGGAAATCGCTCAGGCTCAAGGAATGGCCGAGCGTGGCGATACGTTGCTGATCACCGCGGGTGTGCCGTTTGGCCAGCCGGGATCGACTAATTCGCTGCGGATCGAAACATTGATTTAAGCAACACCTGTATGGCGAGGGAGCGTGCTCCCGTCGCCCGGCATGACGGTTTCCACAAGAGACACCGCATTCGCCGGGCATGAGCTCCCTCGCCACAGCTTCAAGCAAGACCTTTTGATTTTCCAACTGCCCAGATTCTCCAGACATGCCTGCCAACCATTTCAACACCCACTGCCCCGACTGGGCCGAGGCTTTGCTCAACGGTTTCAGTCAAATCTTCCTCCAGCGTCATCCGCTGTGTGGCCTGCTGTGCCTTTTGGCCATTTTATTCACCGCGCCGGTGCTGTTCGCCGGCGCGCTGCTCGGCGCGGTCGCCGGTTTGCTCACTGCGCAACGGCGCAACTACGCCAAGGCTGACCGCCAGGCCGGACTGTTCAGCTACAACGGCGTGCTGGTCGGCCTGTTGTTGAGCCTGTATTTCCCCTGGTCGCCGATGCTGCCACCGCTGATTCTGGCGGCCGGTGGCCTGAGCGCGATGATCACGCAGCAGTGGCTCAAACGCGCACGCCTCACCGAGTACCTGCCCGCCTACACTGCGCCGTTCGTATTGTTGAGCTGGGTGTTCCTGTGTTTCGCCGAGCCTTCGACACCGGTGCCGGCGCTTGAGCTGAACACCCTGAACCTGCTCGCTGCCGCCCTGAAAGGATTCGGTCAGGTGATGTTCCTCGACCATCCGTTGGCCGGTGGATTGATCGCCGCCGGGTTGCTGATCGCTGATCGCCGGGCGTTTGCCTGGGCGCTATTGGCATCGGCGATTGGCCTCGGTTCCAGCCTGTTGCACCACGAAAGCCAGATAGCGCTGCTGGGGCTGGGTGGCTACAACACCGTGCTCGCCGCCCTCGCCTTCAGCGCCCAGCGCCAGCAACCGTGGCTGCCGCTGTTCGGCATTGGTCTGGCGCTGCTGCTGACGCCTCTGTTCAGTGCCATCGGTCTTGCGACCCTCACGGCACCGTTCATTCTCGCCTGCTGGCTGCTGCGCACCGGCATTCGCCTGATGCGCCAAGCGGAGATCAACGCCGCGCCTTGCACTAACGGGGAGAATCAACCTAGGCTGCGCTGATTGACGGCCAAGGCGATGTGCATGAACGGTAACAACACGTGGCGTGATCGCCTGTACGTGATCATTTTCCAGACCGATACGGTGGCTGGCCGCCGTTTCGACAAGACTTTGCTGCTGATCATCTTCGCCAGTCTGGTGACCGTGATCCTCGACAGCATCGATGAAGTTCACCAGAACTACGCCAATGTGCTGGCGTACATCGAATGGGGCTTCACGGTCATCTTCCTCGGCGAGTACCTGCTGCGCCTGTATTGCTCGCCCAAGCCGTTGCGCTACGCCTTCAGTTTCTATGGGCTGGTTGACCTGCTGGCGATCGTGCCGGGCATCCTCGCGTTGTATTACAGCGATGCCCAATACCTGCTGATCATCCGGGTGATCCGGATGCTGCGGATCTTCCGGGTACTCAAGCTCGGGCCGTACTTGAAACAGGCGCATTACCTGCTCGATGCCTTGCGCGGCAGCAAGCAGAAAATCCTCGTGTTTCTCCTCAGCGTCTGCACCCTGGTCACGGTGTTCGGCACCTTGATGTACGTAGTCGAAGGCCCGGAGCACGGCTTCACCAGCATTCCCAAAGGCATCTATTGGGCTATCGTGACCCTGACCACCGTGGGTTATGGCGACATCGTGCCAAGGACCGTTCTGGGCCAGGTGATTTCGTCGCTGGTGATGATCACCGGTTATTCGATCATCGCCGTGCCCACCGGGATTTTCACCGCCGAACTGGCCACTGCCATGCGTGGCGGTCAGCTGCAGCACGACTGCCCGGTGTGCAAGAAAAACAGCCATGAACACGAAGCCTCGTTCTGCTCCCGTTGTGGCAATGCGCTGTTCAAGAAAATGGAATAAGCAAAGTTCTTTTTAATCTTTAAGCGACTATGCGCGCCCCGCTATAGTCGCTGGCAAATGGCCTCACCTTTGTAAAAACACCCCCACAGAACAAGGAATGCGCAGTGAAAAAACTCTTTGGCGCCTCACTTCTCGCCGCAGGTCTGGCCTTCGGCAGCGTGGCTCAAGCCGCACCGACCCTGCTTAACGTTTCCTACGACGTGATGCGCGATTTCTACAAGGACTACAACACTGCGTTCCAGAAACACTGGCAAGCCGAACACAAAGAGGACATCACCGTGCAGATGTCTTTCGGCGGCTCCAGCAAACAGGCGCGCTCGGTGATCGACGGCCTGCCGGCTGACGTCATCACCATGAACATGGCGACCGACATCAACGCCCTGGCCGACAACGGCAAACTGGTCCCGGAAAACTGGGTCACCCGTCTGCCGAACAACAGCGCACCGTTCACCTCCGCGACCGTGTTTATCGTGCGCAAGGGCAACCCGAAAGCCCTGAAAGACTGGCCGGACCTGCTCAAGGACGGCGTGCAGGTGATCGTGCCGAACCCGAAAACCTCGGGCAACGGCCGCTATACCTATCTGTCCGCCTGGGGCTATGTGCTGAAAAACGGCGGTGACGAGAACAAGGCCAAAGACTTCGTCGGCAAGTTGTTCAAGCAAGCGCCAGTGCTGGACACCGGTGGCCGCGCCGCGACGACCACGTTCATGACCAACCAGATCGGCGACGTGCTGGTGACCTTCGAGAACGAAGCCGAAATGATCGCCCGCGAGTTCGGCCGCGACCAGTTCGAAGTCATCTACCCAAGCGTCTCCGCCGAAGCCGAGCCGCCTGTATCGGTGGTCGACAAAGTCGTCGAGAAGAAAGGCTCCCGCGCGGCGGCCGAAGAATACCTGAAGTACCTGTGGTCGCCGGAGGGCCAGGAAATCGCGGCCGCCAACTACCTGCGCCCACGTGACCCGGCGGTACTGGCCAAGTACACCGACCGCTTCCCGAAAGTCGACTTCCTGTCGGTCGAGAAAACCTTCGGCGATTGGCGCACCGTGCAGAAGACCCACTTCAACGATGGCGGGATCTTCGACCAGATCTACACCAACAAGTAAGACGTGAGCTGAAATGAAAAAGGCGACCTGAAGAGGTCGCCTTTTTTGTATGCGTTCACATGGGCGGTTTCACGCCATCCTTGCCGGCCGAGATCGATTGCGCAGTCAGCGTTCCGTCCGCACTCTGGGTCACGAAAGTGACGATCCTCACGCCAACCTTGAGCAGGTTGCGATCGCCCGGCGTCAGGTTGACGATTGGCACATCCTCCGGCACCAGGATCTTCTGCTGGCCGCCCTTGTAGTTGACGGTCAGCACCCGGCCGTTGCTCACCACCAGATCACCGACGCTGCCATTGGTCATGCTGCTGTCCTTGGTCAGGTCGAACGGCCGGTGGCCATCGCCGCTGCCAGCCAACTCCGGAGGGAATACATGCACCTCCAGCGCTTTGAGCGTGCCATCCTCCTGAGGAATGGCTGCCGAGCCGATGTAGCTGCCGGGCTTGATGTCTTCGATATTGGCCAGGGTGACGGCGCGGACCTTGGTGTCCGGGGTCAACCGGACCACCACGTTTTCACCGCTGTTGACGTGAACCTTGAGCGAGTCGGGGCTGACCCCGGTGATTTCGCCGCGCACACCAATGCGCATCCCCGGGGCCTCACCGGCGTAGACGCTGCCGGCGCCAAGCACGCCGATCAATGCAAGAGTCGTGGTGTGGCGAAGCAGCTGACGAAACATCGCAATCCTCCGGTTGTTTTCAGGTAGAAATCCAATGACAACATAAGCACGCTATCGAACAAGATGTAAGTGAATGTATCATCACCCCTCCCCGGTCGGACGCAAGGTTCGCCGATGGACGACACCTCACCGGCTGGAATCTATTCCGCAACGGAATAACTGATATCGATCCAAGGCTTCTACCGCCGACCCGGTTCGTCCCTTAGCCTCACCGCATTCCTTTTCGCTGGATCGAGAAACCCTATGACCGCCACAACTCACGCAATGACCCGAGGCATGGTGCTGCTGTTCGCTTTCTGCTGCGGCGCCATCGTTGCCAACATCTACTACGCCCAGCCGATCATCGGCCTGATCGCGCCGGACATCGGCCTGACCGACACCATGGCCAGCTTCATCGTGTCGCTGACCCAGATCGGTTACGCACTGGGGCTGTTCTTCCTGGTGCCGCTGGCGGACCTGCTGGAAAACCGCCGTCTGATGATCATCACCACCGTGGTGGCGATTGCCAGTCTGCTGGGGGCGGCGTTTACCGATCAGCCCAATGTGTTCCTGATGATTTCGCTGCTGGTGGGCTTCAGCTCAGTGTCGGTGCAGATCCTGATTCCGCTGGCGGCGCATCTGGCGCCGGAGGAATCCCGTGGCCGTGTAGTCGGCGGAATCATGGGCGGTTTGTTACTGGGCATTCTGCTGGCGCGTCCGGTGTCGAGCGTCGTTGCCGACCATTTCGGCTGGCGGGCAATGTTCATGATCGCGGCGGTGTTGATGGCGGCAATCAGCATCGTGCTGGCACTGACCGTGCCCAAGCGCCAGCCGGATCACAGCGCCTCCTACGGCCAGTTGATCGGCTCGCTGTGGACGCTGCTGCGCCAGCAACCGGTGCTGCGTCAGCGGGCGTTCTACCAGGCCTGCATGTTCGCCACCTTCAGCCTGTTCTGGACCGCCGTGCCGCTGGAACTGGCGCGCAACCATGGCCTGTCCCAGAGTGAAATCGCGATCTTTGCCCTGGTCGGCGCCATCGGTGCGATTGCCGCCCCGATCAGCGGACGCCTGGCCGACGCCGGCCACACCCGCGTCGCCTCTCTGCTGGCCATGCTGTTCGCCAGCCTGAGTTTCCTGCCGGCCTTCATTCACCCGGCCTACAGCGTGATCGGCCTGGCGGTGACCGGCGTGGTGCTCGACTTCTGCGTGCAGATGAACATGGTGCTCGGCCAGCGCGCGGTCTACTCCCTCGACGCCAAAAGCCGCGGCCGCCTCAACGCGCTGTACATGACCAGCATCTTCATCGGCGGCGCCTTCGGTTCGTCGGTGGCCAGTGCGGTGTACGAGCATGGCGGCTGGCTGTGGATCGTGATTGTTGGCAGTGCGTTTCCGCTGCTGGCGCTGGTGCGGTTTTTGAGTGTTTCGCAAAAGTCGGCGCTTGTGACGGCATAAGATCCGTAACGACTGTGATGGACTCATCACAGTCGTAATCCCCCTCAACAACACTTGCACGGGACCGCCGATGGACCGCCTCGCCGCCATGGAAACCTTTGTCTACGTCGTGGAAACCGGCTCGTTTTCCGCCGCCGCCCGGCGGCTGAATATCGGTCAGCCGGCCGTGTCGAAAACCATCGCCCAACTCGAAACCCGCCTCGGCGTACGCTTGCTGTTGCGTTCGACCCGAGGCCTGACGCCGACCGAGGCCGGGCTGGCCTTTTTCGAGCGGGCCAGGCGTGCGCTCGAAGAAGCCGACGAGGCCGACAACGCTGCTCGCGGCACCGCCAGCGGCCTGAGTGGCAACCTGCGCATCAGCACCGCCGTCACCTTCGGCCGGATGCATGTGGTTCCACACCTGGGGCCGTTCCTCGATCAGCACCCACAACTCAATGTCGATCTGCTGCTCGACGACCAGAACATCAACCTCGTGGAAGAAGGGATCGACGTCGCCCTGCGCCTGGGCCCGCTCAGCGACTCCGGCCTGACCGTGCGCAAGATCGCCGAATGCCGTCGCGTTGTGCTGGGCACGCCGGCCTACTTCGCCAGCCACGGTGAACCCACCGGCCCTGCCGATCTGACCCGACACCGCGCCGTTATCTACAACCGTGGCGGTGGTACGACCTGGCATTTCAACAAGGATGGCGAAGAACAGTCTGTGGCCGTCAATGGCCGCCTGCGCGTCAGCGCCGCCGAAGGGTTGCGTGAGGCGGTGCTGGCCCATCAAGGTCTGGGGCTGGGCTCGGAGTGGATGTTCGCACCGGAACTGGCCAGTGGCGTTGTTAAGGCTGTCATGAGCGATTGGGTTTTGCCGAAACAGGAGCTGTGGGCGGTGTTTCCGACGGGCAGGATGGCCAGCGCCAAGGCGCGGGCGTTTGTTGAGTATGTGCAGGGGTTGTTGGTGCGAGCGCTGTAAAAAACCAGACAGCAAAACGGCGATCCAAAGATCGCCGTTTTTCATTACTCCCCGAACTGCTTGCCCAACCCCGCCGGCACACCGTGGATGTTGGTGTCCTCCCACGGTCCGTTCGGGCTGATCGAGCGGCTCCAGCCGTTGTTCCAGCGGTAGTAGGTGCGCTGGCGGTAGAAGGTGTTGGGCTGGTCATCCAGTACGTACACGCCCAGTTTCTGATCCCAGTGGCTGTTGCCTCCCGGTGGCGGGGCGAAGCTTGCCGAGGTGCGGGGGGCGGATTTCGAGGGTTTGGCCGGAATGCCCGGTTTGCCCGGCGTCGGACTGGTGGACGGTGTCGGGCTGGGTTGTGACGGCGGGATCGGCGGGAGCCTTGTGGTCGACTCGGGTCGTTGCACCGCACATGCGCTCAAGCCCAGGGCCAGTGTGAGGACTGTGATTCGGGCGATGGCGTTCATGGCGGTGCTTTCCTGTTGGTTCCGGCTATTTGTCCGGGCTGTCGATGGTGAGTTTTTGTGGCGCGGTGGTGCTGCTGGCCAGAGGCCCGCTGCGGCCTACCCACTCACCGGCGGTCGGCTGACCGGCACGGGAGACGCGCGCAACCAGTTGGACTTCAGGAAAGTTCGACAGTTTCAACTGCGGCATCATTGCATCGGCATCGCCCAGCTCGACGGTCACCGGCAGGTCGGCGACGGTCAGACGCTTGGCCGCCAGCGGTGCTGGAGGGCCAGACACTGCACGGGCGAAGATGAACACACTGTCACCCGGTTGCACCTTGCCCTTGAGCTCGCTGGCCAGATCGACGCTGACCTTGAGCAGCGCGGTTTTCGCCGCCGGAGCCTGGGCGACCTTACCGCCGCTGGCCTCAAGTTTTTCAGTAGCGCGGGCGATACCGCCCTGCAGGGCTTCGCGGGATTTGTCATTCGCTGGCAGTTGCTCCAGCAGACGGTTCCAATAATCGATGGCTTGCTGATAGCGCTCGCCTTCGAACGCGGCGATCCCCAACAGGCCAAGGCTGGTGACTTCTTTCGGATCAGCCTTCAGTGCTTCGTCAGTCAGGGCCTGAATCTTGTCCGACCACTTCTTGCCATCGGCGAAGTACTGCGCCTGCGCCCACTGGCCGAGCAGTTCCGGCTGACGACCGGCCAGGTTGGCGGCGCGTTCGAACATCTTCGCCGCGTCCGCCGGACGATCCTGAGCCATGTAAGTACGACCGAGGAAGTACAGGCCTTCGGCGGAATCCGGTTGCGCGGCTACGGCGCGTTCCAGACGTTGGGTCATCTCTTCCATCGACTGCGGTGCCTGGGCGAATTCCCGGGTCAGTTCGACTTTGTCGGCGGCACCGAAATGCATATAGAGACCGAGGCCCAACACCGGCACCAGCACGGCTGCCAGCAATGGCAGTGGCTTGCCCAAACGCGAAACCCGCGCCGGCGCCGCACCTTCGGTGTCGGCCAGCAGTTCCCGCGCCGCTTCGGCACGGCCGCTGTCCATTTGCGCAGCGTCGAGAACGCCTTCGGCCTGCTGCGATTGCAACTCGGCGACACGCTCCTGATACAGCGCGACGTTCAGGGCAGTCCGATCCTCTTCACGCTGGGCGCGACGCTCACGCAGAACGGGGATCAGCAGAAAACTCAGGGCGACCAAAAGCAACAGCCCTGCGGCAAGCCAGAAATCAATCATTCTTGGTTTTTATCCAACAGTTGGTCGAGGCGCTGACGCTCTTCAGGGGACAGCGATTGCGGAGTCTCGGCGCGTTGCCCGCGACGGCGGCGGACGATCACGGCGATGACGACAAAACCGCCGAGCAGCAATCCCGCCGGGCCAAACCACAGCAGCGCAGTCTTGGCATTCAACGCCGGTTTGTAGCGGACGAAATCACCGTAGCGATCGACCATGAAGTCAATGATCTGCTGATTGTCCTTGCCCTCGCCGAGCATGCGGAAAATCTCTTTGCGCAGGTCGGCGGCAATCGGCGCGTTGGAGTCGGCTATGTCCTGGTTCTGGCATTTGGGGCAGCGCAGTTCCTTGGTCAGCTCGCGGAAACGCTCACGATCACCTTCTTTGGCGAACTCGTAGGTGTCGATGGCGGCGTGAGCTACACCGGCCAGACTCAAGCCCAACACCATGGCGGCTAAAAAGCGCTTCATGGCTTGGCCTCGTCGACCAGCGCCTGATACTTGGCCGCCAGTTTTTCCCGCCAGACCTGCTCGTCAATCACGCCGACGTACTTGTCGCGGATGATGCCCTTGGCGTCGATGAAGAAGGTTTCCGGCGCGCCGTAGACACCGAGGTTCAGGCCCAGGGAGCCTTCGTCGTCGCGGATGTCCAGTTGATACGGATTGTGGAACTCGGCCAGCCACTTCAACGCATCGGCGTTGGTGTCCTTGTAGTTGATGCCGTAGATCACCACGCCACGCTCGGCGAGTTTGTTCAGCACCGGGTGCTCGACCCGGCAGGAAATGCACCAGGTGCCCCAGACGTTGACCAGTGCCGGTTTGCCGAGAATGTCAGCCTTGGTCAGGGTCTTGTCGCCCTGCACGGCCGGCAGGGAAAACTCCGGGAACGGTTTGTTGATCATCGCCGACGGTAGCTCCGCCGGATCCAGGTACAGACCGCGATAAAGGAATACGGCCACCAGCAGGAAAATCGCCAACGGCACCAGCATCAACCAACGTCTCATGCAGCGGCTCCTTCCATGCCCAGCGCTTCACGCACCTTGGCTTTGACCTTGACCCGGTAACGCCGGTCCAGCGCTGCCAGCATTCCGCCCAGACCGGTCAGCAGACCGCCGAACCAGATCCAGCGCACAAACGGTTTGACGTGCACCCGCACTGCCCAGGCGCCGTCGCCCAGTGGTTCACCCAAAGCAACGTAGAGGTCGCGGGTGAAACCGGCGTCGATCCCGGCTTCGGTCATCATCGAGCTCTGCACCGTGTACAGGCGTTTTTCCGGGTGTAGCACGCTGATTTCGCGACCATCGCGGATCACCCGGATGGTGCCTTTGTCAGAGGTGAAGTTCGGGCCTTCAAAATGCTTGGCGCCTTCGAACACGAACTGGTAACCGGCCAGTTCCATCGACTCGCCCGGCGCCAGACGCAGGTCGCGCTCGGCACTGTTCTGACTCGACAACACCACGCCCAGGGCGCACACGGCGATACCGATGTGGGCCAGTTGCATGCCCCAGTAGCTACGAGTCAGGGTCGGCAGACCTTTGATCAGGCCTTTGTGCCGGGTCTTGTCGAAGATGTCACGCAAACCGGCCAGCAACACCCAGGCTGCGAGCAGGAAGGTTGCGATCACAGCCCAGTTGAAATCGCCGTAGGCGACACCGGCAACGACTGCCAGTGCAACACTGCCCAGCAGCACCGGGGTCAGCATGTTGGCCAGCCATTTCACCGGTGTGTCTTTCCAGCGCACGATCACACCGACCGCCATCACCACCATCAACAGCGCCATCAACGGAATGAACAGCGCGTTGAAGTACGGCGGGCCGACCGACAGTTTGGCGCCGCTGATCGCATCAAGAATCAGCGGATACAGCGTGCCGAGCAGGATCATCGACGCGGCCACCACCAGTACCAGGTTGTTGCCCAGCAGCAGCGTTTCCCGCGACCACAGGTTAAAACCGACCTGGCTCTTGACCACAGGTGCACGCAGCGCAAACAGGGTCAGCGAGCCGCCGACCACGAACAGCAGGAAGATCAGAATGAACACACCACGCTCGGGATCCGAAGCAAACGCGTGCACCGAAGTCAGTACACCGGAGCGTACGAGGAACGTCCCGAGCAGACTCAAGGAGAATGCGGCAATTGCCAGCAACACCGTCCAGCTCTTGAACACGCCACGTTTTTCCGTGACCGCCAGCGAGTGGATCAGCGCCGTGCCCACCAGCCAAGGCATGAACGAGGCGTTTTCCACCGGGTCCCAGAACCACCAGCCGCCCCAGCCGAGTTCGTAGTAAGCCCACCACGAACCGAGGGTGATGCCGATGCCGAGGAAAGCCCAGGCAACGATGGTCCACGGACGTGACCAGCGCGCCCACGCGGCATCGAGACGACCACCGAGCAGTGCAGCGATGGCGAACGCGAAGGCCACGGAGAAACCGACATAACCCATGTACAGCATCGGCGGATGCACGATCAGGCCGATGTCTTGCAGCAACGGATTGAGATCACGACCGTCGGCCGGGATCTGCGGCAGGATCCGCGAAAACGGGTTTGACGTCAGGATCAGGAACAACAGGAAACCCGTGCTGATCATGCCCATCACCGCCAGCACGCGAGCAAGCATGACTTGCGGCAACTGCCGGGAGAACACCGAGACCGCAAAAGTCCAGCCACCAAGGATCAACGCCCACAGCAGCAGCGAACCTTCGTGGGCGCCCCACACGGCGCTGAATTTGTAGTACCAAGGCAGCGCGCTGTTGGAGTTCATCGCGACGTAGGCCACGGAGAAGTCGTCGGTCATGAACGCGTAGGTCAGAACGCCGAAGGCAAACAGCAAAAATGCGAACTGCCCCCACGCCGCCGGTTGGGCGAGGCCCATCCACAGACGGTCGCCGCGCCAGGCACCGAGCAACGGCACCACGGCCTGCACCAGCGCGAAACACAGCGCCAGGATCATGGCCAGATGGCCAAGCTCGGGAATGAAAATGGTGGACGTCATCGATCAACCCTCCTTCGCTTGGGTCGGCGCGGATTGACCGCTGTCCTTCAGGGCCTTGGTCACTTCCGGCGGCATGTATTTTTCGTCGTGCTTGGCCAGCACTTCATCGGCGACCACGACGCCATCGGCGTTGAGCTTGCCCAGTGCGACGATGCCCTGCCCTTCGCGGAACAGGTCCGGCAGGATGCCGCGATAGGTGATGGTCACGGACTTGTTGAAGTCGGTGACCACGAATTTGACGTCCAGGGAATCCGGGGAGCGTTGCAGCGAACCTTTCTCGACCATGCCGCCAGCGCGGATGCGGGTGTCCTGCGGCACCTCGCCGTTGGCGATCTGGGTCGGGGTGTAAAACAGATTGATGTTCTGCTGCAGGGCGCTCAGGGCCAGGCCGACGGCAGCGCCGACCCCGACCAGAATCGCCAGAATGATGATCAGACGCTTTTTGCGCAGCGGATTCACTTGCCGTTCTCCCGGCGCAGACGACGCGCCTCTTGTTGCAGATAACGCTTGCGGGCCGCGATCGGCGCCGCCACGTTGAGGATCAGTACCGCCAGACAGATGCCGTAGGCCGACCAGACGTACAGGCCGTGATGGCCCATGGCGAGGAAGTCGCCGAATGACGCGAAACTCATCGAGCGGCCTCCAGGCTGTTCTGCACTTCTTCTTTGACCCAACTGGCGCGGGCTTCGCGCTTGAGCACTTCAAGACGCATGCGCAGCAACAGCACGGCGCCGAAGAAACAGTAGAAACCAAGCACCGTCAGCAGCAGCGGCAGCCACATTTCGGCGGGCATCGCCGGTTTTTCGGTCAGGGTAAAGGTCGCGCCCTGGTGCAGGGTGTTCCACCACTCCACCGAGTATTTGATGATCGGGATGTTGATCACGCCGACGATGGCCAGCACCGCGCAGGCCTTCGCGGCGCTGTCGCGGTTGCTGATGGCGTTGCCCAGGGCGATCACGCCGAAGTACAGGAACAGCAGAATCAACATCGAGGTCAGCCGCGCGTCCCAGACCCACCACGAACCCCAGGTCGGCTTGCCCCAGATCGCCCCGGTGACCAGCGCCACGGCGGTCATCCAGGCACCGATCGGTGCGGCGCATTGCAGGGCGACGTCGGCCAGTTTCATCTTCCACACCAACCCGACCACGCCGCACACCGCCAACATCACGTAGATCGACTGGGCGAGCATCGCGGCGGGTACGTGGATGTAGATGATGCGAAAGCTGTTGCCTTGCTGATAGTCCGGCGGCGCGAAGGCCAGGCCCCAGACGACGCCGACAGCGATCAGCAGCAACGCTGCAATGCTCAGCCACGGCAGGAACTTGCTGCTGATGCCGTAGAACCACTTGGGCGAGCCGAGCTTGTGAAACCAGGTCCAGTTCATACTGTTTCCATCACGGGTGCCGCTCATCGGTGTGAGCAGTCTCAGGGTCTTTGCTGGTTAAATTTTAACCAGACCTCATTATTCGCCGACGCTGATCTTCAGGCCAGCAGCTATTGCAAAAGGTGTCAGGGTTATCGCCAGGGCGGTCAGGCTGCCAAGCCACAACAGATAACCGATCGCCGGCATGCCCTGCAACGCTGCCTGCAAGGCGCCACTGCCGAGGATCAACACCGGGATGTACAACGGTAGAATCAACAGCGCGAGCAACAGGCCGCCGCGTTTCAGACCGACCGTCAGCGCCGCCCCCACCGCGCCGAGCAAGCTCAGCACTGGTGTACCCAGCAACAACGAAAGCAGCAATACCGGCAGACACGCAGCCGGCAACCCAAGCATCAACGCCAGTAACGGCGAGAGCAAAACCAGTGCCAGCCCGGAAAAAAGCCAGTGTGCCAGCACCTTGGCCAACACCAGAAGTGGCAGGGGGTGCGGCGAAAGGACCCACTGTTCAAGGGATCCGTCTTCGAAATCACTGCGGAAAAGCCCGTCCAGCGAGAGCAGGACCGACAAAAGCGCCGCCACCCAGACTAACCCCGGGGACAAGTTTTGCAATACTTGAGTTTCAGGTCCGACGGCCAGCGGGAACAGCGCGATGACGATGGCGAAGAAAATCAGCGGATTGGCCAGCTCCGCCGGGCGGCGGAACAGCAGTCGGGATTCACGGGCAACCAGCAGGCCGAACACACTCATACTGCCCACTTCCCCAGATCGATGTCGCGATAACCGGCCGGCATCCGGCTCAGCGTATGGTGCGTAGTCAACACCACCAGACCGCCGCGTTCGCAGTGATTGGCCAGGTGTTCTTCGAGTTGCGCCACGCCTTGTTTGTCCAGCGCGGTGAACGGCTCATCGAGGATCCACAGTGGCGGGCTGTCCAGATACAACCGCGCCAGCGCCACGCGGCGCTGCTGACCGGCGGACAGGCTGTGGCAGGGAACATCCTCGAAACCGCGCAATCCAACCGCCGCCAACGCCTGCCAGATCGCGTCGCGTCCGGCGGGTTGATGCAGGGCGCAGAGCCAGGCGAGGTTTTCTTCCGGGGTCAGCAGGTCCTTGATCCCGGCGGCATGACCGATCCACAGCAGGTTGCGCGCCAGTTCGCTGCGTTGCTCGGCCAGGGGTTGACCGTTGAGCAGCACCTGACCGTCGGTCGGTTGCATCAGGCCGGCCAGCAGGCGCAAGAGACTGGTCTTGCCGCTGCCGTTGGGACCGCTGATCTGCACCATATCGCCACTGGCCAGTCTCAATTCGAGATTCTCGAAGAGCAGTCTGAGATCGCGCTCACAGGCGAGGCCGACGGTTTGCAGGACAGGGCTGGTCAAGGGTTCACGGGCCTTATACGGTTCAAGTCGGCTCTGGGGCGGCCGTTAAAGAGTTGCAGCATAAATGCAATGACGGCTCAATCCAGAGAGCTGGGTCAAACAATTGCTATGTTTTTTGAACGAACGGAAGGACGGGCGGCATTATACATGGCGTCCCCTGCTCTCCCGAGTGCATTTTCCTCAGGTTGTGTCCGCGTATGACAGGCGAAATGAACATCCTCCCGCTCCCGCCCACCACCCCGGCGACCGCTCGCCCGCAGGTCGGTGAGCTGCTCAAGCTGTTGACGCCGATGGACGGGCTGATTGCCGCCGGCCAGAGCGCCAAGGCCGAGGTGTTGGCGCTGAAACCGGCGGACCAGGCCTTTCAGGTGCTGCTCAAGGTCACCCTCGACGGCGGCCGTCAGACCACCGTGCAGGCGACCAGTCCCCTGCCGCTGCCGCAAGGCACCAATCTGGCCGTCACCCAGCCGTCGGCGGGCAATCTGGCGGTTACCGTGCAACAGGCCATCGCCACGGCTGTCGCCACCCTCACCCGCATCGACACGGCGCAATTGCCGGTCGGTACGCTGCTGCAAGGCAAGGTGCTGACGAATCAGGCGTTGCCGCAGGTGCCGGGGCAACCGACGGTGTTCCGCTCGACGGTCAGCCTGCTCAACACCGTGTTGAGTGGCAGCACCCTGAGCCTCGACAGCCCGCAGCCATTACGCATTGGCACCCTGCTGTCAGCGCTGGTACAGGATTCCCAGACCCTGAAATTCTTGCCGTTGAGCAGTCGTCAGGAACAACTGGCGGTCAGTCAGCAACTGGTCAGCCAGCAAAGTCGCCAGGGTTCGCTGGATGGCTTGCTGAAAATGCTCCAGAGCCTGCCGCCCGCCGACGATCAGACCTCCAGTGATCTGCGCGCTGCCGTGGACCGGCTGCTGGCCAACCTGCCGGACGTCGGGCAACTGACCACCCCCAAAGGCCTGGCCCAGGCGCTGCTCAACAGCGGCGCATTTCTCGAAGCCAAATTGCTGGCCGGGCAAAACCCGACGCTGAATCCGGATATGAAAGGCGATCTGCTCAAGCTGATCGCGCAACTCACCCCCGGCCTGCCCGGCAATACCAATCTCAACGCCATCATTGCCGCCAACACCCTGGCCCAGGCGATGCCGAGCTTCGTGCGCAACGCCCTCGGCATGCTCGGCCAGGTCAGCGCCAAACCGGTGCCGGGCAGTTTTCCGCTGCCGGACCGGCTGCTGCAAAGCCTGGAAGGTGAAGGCGATCTGGAACACTTGCTGCGCCTCGCCGCTGCAGCTGTTTCACGCCTGCAAAGCCATCAACTGTCGAGCCTGGAACAGACCGGCGTGACCGACGACGGGCGCCTGCTCAGCACCTGGCAACTGGAAATCCCGATGCGCAACATGCAGGACATCGTGCCGTTGCAGGTCAAGTTCCAGCGCGAAGAAGCGCCACAAGAAGAAAGACAGAACGACCGCCGTGACAGCGAACGCGAAACCAAACAGCAACTGTGGCGCGTCGATCTGGCGTTCGACATGGAACCGCTGGGACCGATGCAGATTCAGGCGCAACTCATCAGCGGCAGCCTGTCGAGCCAGCTATGGGCCGAACGGCCATACACTGCCGACCTGATCGAATCCAATCTCGCCGCATTGCGTCAGCGCTTGCTGGATCGCGGGCTCAACGTCGGCGATCTCGACTGCCACCTCGGCACCCCGCCGCAAGGCAACCAAACCCGTCTCGAACACCGCTGGGTCGACGAAACCGCATGAACGATACCACCGCTCCACGCCAGGCCATCGCCCTCAAGTACGACGGCAGCCACGCTCCGACCCTCACCGCCAAGGGCGACGATGAACTGGCCGAGGAAATCCTGCGGATTGCCCGCGACTGTGAAGTGCCGATCTACGAAAACGCCGAGCTGGTGAAGTTGCTGGCGCGCATGGAACTGGGCGATAGCATCCCGCAGGAGCTGTACCTGACGATTGCCGAGATCATCGCGTTTGCCTGGAACCTCAAGGGCAAGTTCCCGCAAGGACATGACCCGGAGGCACCGATGGTCGAGAAGGACATCACCGACCGCGGCGACGATTACTGAAGGCAAAAAAAATCGCAATCATCGACTGCGATTTTTTGATGCCACTTGCCGCTCGAAGCTCGAAACGCTCAGCTGCTTCTATGCAGCTTGCGCATCAACTCCGCCTCAGCCTGGGTCAACCCGCAGGACTGAGTCAACTCATCAACGCTTGCGCCCATCCCGACCAGTTTCGCCGCTTGAGCGAATGACAGGCTGGAAGGATCGCGCTGTTCGAGCTGGGTGATCTTGTCAGGGATCGGACTGACGACCGCGCGCAGCTCGTGCAGGGCTTCGCCCATGCGCACGTTGCCGTTCTGGTAATCGTCGACGCGCTTGGCCAGGTCCTTGATGCGCTGGTCACGCAGCGCATCGCCCTGGGCCTGTTGCGCAGCGATCACGCGCTGCGCCTTGATGTACGCCAGAAACATCGCCAGCGTGCCTGCCCAGAACAGGAACAGGACAATGACCGCTACCTCGAGAATCAATCAGATATTCTCCAGTTCCGACCATTCTTCTTCGCTCATCATCTTGTCCAGCTCGACCAGGATGAGCAACTCGTTGTTCTTGTTGCACACGCCCTGGATGAACTTGGCCGACTCTTCGTTACCGACGTTCGGTGCGGTTTCGATTTCCGACTGACGCAGGTAAACCACTTCAGCCACGCTGTCGACCATGATGCCAACTACTTGTTTGTCGGCTTCGATGATGACGATACGGGTGTTGTCGCTGATCTCGCCGCTCATCAGGCCGAAGCGCTGACGGGTGTCGATCACGGTCACCACGTTGCCGCGCAGGTTGATGATGCCCAGCACATAGCTTGGTGCACCCGGAACCGGAGCGATCTCGGTGTAGCGCAGGACTTCCTGAACGCGCATCACGTTGATGCCATAGGTTTCGTTGTCCAGCTTGAAGGTCACCCATTGCAGGATCGGATCTTCGGAACCCTTTGCCGCAGTAGCCTTGTCGTTCATACCCTAGCCCCTCGAAAAACCGCGCCTGGCGGTGTGTGTTCTGTGCGCCGCCATGCGTATGCCGGTGCTGTCTGTTATGTAAGTGTTATGTCGGTTTGTGGTTCGGCTTACTGCCGGACATGTGCTTTGCCCCACCGCTGGCGATCAGCTCGGCCAGTGCGGAGACATCGAGCAAGGCGCACATGTGTTCAATCACCGTGCCCGCGAGCCATGGCCGCTGACCCCGGTGACTTCTCCATTTGATTTCATTCGGATCCAGGCGCAACGAGCGGCTGACCTGATGCACCGCCAGCCCCCACTCGTAACCTTGTACCGAAATCACGTATTGCAGGCCCTGACGGAAGTCATCGCGATAGCGATCCGGCATGACCCAGCGTGCGGTGTCCAGCACCTTCAGGTTGCCGGCCTGGCTCGGCAGGATGCCGAGGAACCATTCCGGCTGACCGAACAGCGGCGTCAGCTCATGGCCGGCCAGCGAATAGATCGAGCCGAGGCACACCAGTGGCACCGCCAGGGTCAACCCGGCCACGTCGAACAGCAAGCATTCGAACGCTTCCGACGCCCAGGCAGGACGACCGTCGGTTTCTACCGGTGGCGGTGTATTGCTCGGTGGCAGATGCACCTCCACCAGCGGCGCAACCAGGGTCGGCTCGACCGGGGCTGGAACAGGCGCCTCAGGCTCGGGCTCGGGCGCCGCCGGAACCGGAGGCGTTTGCAGAAATTGTGTTTGCAGCAGCGGTGCCAGCGTCGAGACCACGCGCACCGACTCAGGCTCTTTGATCAACGTCGCAGGTGCCTTCGCCATCACAGCTGCAGGCGCTGCAACCGGGGTGACCGGCCGGGCGGCTTGCTGCGCATCGCGGGCCTGCTCTTCAAGCACGGCGGCCTGGAATTCATCGAGCGCCGCGGCGCTCTCGACCACCTCGACCGGCGTTGCGATTTCCTGCTCGACCTCGTCCGTCACCTCCTGCAGCAAGCCGTCCAGATAGGACTGCAGCGCCAGTTGCGGCTTCGATGTCAGCTTGATCGGCCGATTCATGCTCAGGCCACCTGCGGAACGAGTTGTTGCGCCAGCAGATGCTTGAGCAGCGCGCGGTAAGCCAACACACCACGGCTCTTGCCGTCGAACTGCGAAGGCGTGACACCGGCACGGCTGGCGTCGCGCAGACGGGTATCGACCGGGATGTAACCCTGCCAGATCTCGTCGGGGAATTTGTCGCGCAGCACGCGCAAGGTGCCCATCGACGCCTGGGTGCGGCGGTCGAACAGGGTCGGCACAATGCTGAACGGCAGCGCCTGTTTGCGCGAACGGTTGATCATCGCCAGGGTGTTGACCATGCGCTCCAGGCCTTTGACGGCCAGGTGTTCGGTCTGCACCGGAATCACCAGTTGCTGGCTCGCGGCGAGGGCGTTGACCATCAGCACACCGAGCAACGGCGGGCTGTCGATGATCGCGTAATCGAAGTCCTGCCACAGCTGCGCCAGACTCTTGGCGATCACCAGGCCCAGGCCACTCTGCCCCGGCGACTGACGCTCGAGGGTGGCCAGCGCGGTGCTGGACGGCAACAGGGAAATGCGCTCGTCGCTGGTGGACAGCAGCAACTGGCCCGGCAGGCCCTGCGGCACACTGCCCTTGTGCAGGAACAGGTCGTAGTTGCTGTGTTCCAGGCTGTCGGGGTCGTAACCGAAATAGCTGGTCATCGAGCCGTGCGGGTCGAGATCGACCACGACCACGCGTTTGCCCGCCTCTGCCAGCAAACCGGCTAAAGCGATGGAAGAAGTGGTTTTACCAACACCACCCTTTTGATTGGCGACTGCCCAGACTCTCATTCGGATTGTTCCTCCCGGCCGAGATGCTCGGCCGAGACATGGCTCAGCGTATTAATGCGGGCGACGGAGAATTGACGGCACTCTCGCGTCCCGGCGTCTTGACCGGGGTCGGTGCAGTTTGTGTGCCAGCACGCTTCAACGCAGCGTCCGGTGTTGCATTGGCGGTCCCGGTGCCGGTCAGGCTGCGACGAACATCGAGATTGCGCGACACCACCAGCACGACGCGACGGTTCTTCGCCCGGCCTTCGGCGGTGGCGTTGTTGGCCACCGGCTGAAATTCGCCATAACCCACCGAAGCCATGCGGCCAGGGTTGACGCCCTGCATCGCCAGCATGCGCACGATGCTCGCCGAACGCGCCGAAGACAGCTCCCAGTTGGTCGGGTACTGCGCGGTGCGGATCGGCTGGTCGTCGGTGAAGCCTTCGACGTGAATCGGGTTGTCGAACGGTTTGAGGATCGCCGCAACCTTGTCGATGATGTTGAACGCGATGTCGCTCGGCATGGCGTCGCCGCTACCGAACAACAGGCTGGAGTTGAGTTCGATCTCGACCCACAGCTCGTTGCCGCGCACGGTCATCTGGTTGCTCGCGATCAGGTCGCCGAACGCGGCGCTGATATCGTCGGCGATGCTTTTCAGCGGATCGCTGGCCCCGGCGATGCCGGCATCGACCTGCTCACTGTCCTTGACCAGCGGCTTGGCCGGGGTCACGGTCTTCGGGCGTTCTTCACCGATCGGGATCGGCTTGAGCGAGCGGTCGGAGTCGGTGAAGACTCCGATCAACGCTTCGGAGATGACCTTGTACTTGCCTTCGTTGATCGACGAGATGGAGTACATCACCACGAAAAAGGCAAAGAGCAAGGTGATGAAGTCGGCGTAGGAAACCAGCCAACGTTCATGGTTTACGTGCTCTTCATGCTGGCGACGACGTGCCATGAGGTTAGTCCCTTAATCCATGAAGCCCTGAAGCTTCAACTCGATGGAGCGTGGGTTTTCACCTTCAGCGATCGACAAAATACCTTCCAACAACATTTCGCGATAACGCGACTGCCGCAACGCAATTGACTTGAGCTTGGCGGCGACCGGCAGCAACACCAGGTTGGCGCTGGCCACACCGTAGATGGTGGCGACGAATGCCACGGCGATGCCGTTGCCCAGTTGCGACGGATCGGCCAGGTTGCCCATCACGTGGATCAGGCCCATCACCGCACCGATGATACCGATGGTCGGCGCGTAGCCGCCCATGCTTTCAAAAACCTTCGCGGCTTCGATGTCGCGGGCTTCCTGGGTGTAGAAATCCACTTCGAGAATGCTGCGGATCGCTTCCGGCTCGGCGCCGTCGACCAGCAGTTGCAGGCCCTTGCGCGAGTAGGCGTCGGGTTCGGCATCCGCCACGCCTTCCAGGCCCAGCAGGCCTTCCTTGCGTGCGGTGAGGCTCCAGTTAACGACGCGGTCGATGCCGCCGGCCAGATCCACACGCGGCGGGAAAAAGATCCAGGCCAGAATCTGCATGGCACGCTTGAACGCGCTCATCGGCGATTGCAGCAAGGCGGCACCGATGGTCCCGCCGAGCACGATCAGCGCCGCCGGGCCGTTGGCCAGTGCGCCGAGGTGACCGCCTTCAAGGAAATTGCCGCCGATGATGGCGACAAACGCCATGATGATCCCGATAAGGCTTAGAACATCCATCAGATACACGCCTCGACGATGTGCTTGCCGATATCGTCCAGACCGTACACCGCATCCGCGAGGTCAGCCTTGACGATCGCCATCGGCATGCCGTAGATCACGCAACTGGCTTCATCCTGGGCCCAGACGGTGCTGCCGCCCTGTTTGAGCAGACGCGCGCCTTCGCGACCGTCGGCGCCCATGCCGGTCAGTACGACCGCCAGAACTTTGTCGCTGTAGGATTTCGCCGCAGAACCGAAGGTGATGTCCACGCAAGGCTTGTAGTTCAGACGCTCATCGCCCGGCAGGATTTTCACTGCGCCACGGCCGTCGATCATCATCTGCTTGCCACCCGGTGCCAGCAGCGCCAGACCCGGACGCAGGATGTCGCCATCCTCGGCCTCCTTGACACTGATGCGGCACAGCTTGTCCAGACGCTCGGCGAAGGCCTTGGTGAAGGCTGCCGGCATGTGCTGGATCAGCACGATCGGCGCCGGGAAGTTGGCCGGCAACTGGGTCAGAACCCGCTGCAGCGCAACCGGGCCACCGGTCGAGGTGCCGATCGCCACCAGCTTGTAGGCCTTGCGTTTCGGAGCAGGCGACGAAGCACTGGCAGCCGGAACGCGAGCCGGTGCAGGCGCAGGTGCCGGACGAGCCGGAGCACCGTGGCTGCCAAAACTCGACGGCGCTGCTGCCGGAGTCGGCGCAGGTGCAGGTGCAGGTGCAGCGGCAGGCGCCGGGGCACTGTAGGCACTGAAACGACGGTTACTGCGCGAGATGCTGTGAACCTTCTCGCACAGCAGTTGCTTGACCTTCTCCGGATTACGGGAGATGTCTTCGAAATTCTTCGGCAGGAAATCCACCGCGCCAGCATCCAGCGCATCCAGAGTTACCCGGGCACCTTCATGAGTCAGCGAGGAGAACATCAACACAGGGGTCGGGCAGCGCTGCATGATGTGCCGCACGGCCGTGATGCCGTCCATCATCGGCATCTCGTAGTCCATGGTGATCACGTCCGGCTTGAGGGCCAGGGCCTGATCGATCGCCTCTTTACCGTTGGTTGCCGTACCGACAACCTGGATGCTCGGATCCGCTGAAAGAATTTCCGAGACGCGGCGGCGGAAAAAACCCGAATCGTCCACCACCAGGACTTTGACTGCCATAAACACTCCATTAGGTGCAGCGGGACGTTGTCGCTCCGCTGCCCCGGATTCAAATACGCCGCGCGGCGTAACGCTTGAGCATGCTTGGAACATCGAGAATCAGTGCAATGCGGCCGTCACCGGTAATGGTGGCGCCGGACATGCCCGGGGTTCCCTGCAGCATTTTGCCCAATGGCTTGATGACCACTTCTTCCTGGCCGACCAGTTGATCGACGACGAAGCCGATCCGCTGGGTGCCCACCGAAAGGATCACCACATGGCCTTCGCGCTGCTCTTCGTGAGCGGCGGAGCTGACCAGCCAGCGCTTGAGGTAGAACAATGGCAGCGCCTTGTCCCGCACGATCACCACTTCCTGGCCATCCACCACGTTGGTGGTCGACAGGTCGAGGTGGAAGATTTCGTTGACGTTCACCAGCGGGAACGCGAACGCCTGGTTGCCGAGCATCACCATCAGGGTCGGCATGATCGCCAGCGTCAGCGGCACCTTGATGACGATTTTCGAGCCGGCGCCCTTGGTCGAATAGATGTTGATCGAACCGTTGAGCTGGGAAATCTTGGTCTTCACCACGTCCATGCCGACACCGCGGCCGGACACGTCGGAGATCTCGGTCTTGGTCGAGAAGCCCGGGGCGAAGATCAGGTTGTAGCATTCGGTGTCGCTCAGGCGGTCGGCGGCATCCTTGTCCATCACACCGCGTTTCACGGCGATGGCGCGCAGGACGTTCGGGTCCATGCCTTTGCCGTCGTCGGAGATCGACAGCAGGATGTGGTCGCCTTCCTGTTCAGCAGCCAGGATCACCTTGCCGCCACGGGCCTTGCCCGAGGCTTCGCGTTCTTCCGGCGACTCGATGCCGTGGTCGACCGCGTTGCGCACCAAGTGGACCAGCGGGTCGGCCAGTGCCTCGACGAGGTTCTTGTCGAGGTCGGTCTCTTCACCCACCAGTTCCAGGTTGATTTCTTTCTTGAGCTGACGCGCGAGGTCGCGAACCAGTCGCGGGAAGCGGCCGAAGACTTTCTTGATCGGCTGCATCCGGGTCTTCATGACAGCGGTCTGCAAGTCGGCGGTGACCACATCGAGGTTCGACACGGCCTTCTGCATCGACTCGTCGCCGCTGTTCAGGCCCAGACGCACCAGACGGTTACGCACCAGTACCAGCTCGCCGACCATGTTCATGATTTCGTCGAGACGCGCGGTGTCCACACGCACGGTGGTCTCGGCTTCACTCGCCGGTTTTTCCGGTGGTGGCGTCGCCGGTGCACGGGCCGGAGCCGGTGCAGCAGCGGCAGCCGGTTTGGCCGGTTCGGTTTTAGGCTCAGGCGCTTTTGCAACAGGTTTTGCCGCAGTGGCTGGCGTCTTCGCAGCCGGCGTCGCAACAGCCGAGGCATTGCCGGCAGTCACGACGGCTCCGGTGTTGACGTCAGTGAACTTGCCTTTGCCATGCAGATCGTCGAGCAGCGATTCAAACTCGTGGTCGGTGATCAGATCACTACCGGCCGCCGCCGCTGCCGGGGCAGCACTTGCATTCGCAGGGACGGAAGCAATGGCCGACTCCAGCGCATCGACGGCAAAGTTGCCCTTGCCGTGCAACTGATCGAGCAAGGCTTCGAATTCGTCGTCGGTAATGTCCGAGCTGTCGCCCGCCGCCGGAGTCGCAGGCGCAGCGGCCGCCGGTGCCACGGCGTCGGCCGCGAACTGGCCCTTGCCGTGCAACTGGTCGAGCAGCGACTCGAATTCGGCATCGGTGATTTCATCGCTGGCCGCTTCGCTGGAGGCAGGCGCGGGGGCTTCGGCTTCGGCCTTGACGGCGTTCAGCGAGTCCAGCAACTGTTCAAATTCGTTATCGGTGATGTCGCCGGAGTCGCCGGTTTCGTTTTCAACGACCAGCTCTTCGATCATCTCGGCCACGGGCGAAGCCGGGGCTTCATCCGCCGATTGCGGTTCGGCCAGACGCGCCAGGGCGGCCAGCAGTTCCGGGGTTGCAGCGGTGATCGGGCTGCGATCGCGGACTTCGCTGAACATGCTGTTCACCGCGTCCAGCGCTTCGAGCACCACGTCCATCAGTTCTGCATCTACACGACGCTCACCCTTGCGCAGGATGTCGAACACGTTTTCGGCGATGTGACAGCACTCCACCAGCTCATTGAGCTGAAGGAAGCCGGCGCCCCCTTTTACAGTGTGGAAACCGCGAAAAATTGCGTTGAGCAGATCTGCGTCATCCGGGCGGCTTTCCAGCTCGACCAGTTGTTCGGACAGTTGCTCAAGAATCTCGCCGGCCTCAACCAGGAAATCCTGAAGGATCTCTTCATCGGCGCCGAAGCTCATTAATGGGGTGCTCCTACAGGTCTAAAAACCCAGAAAACTAAAATCCAAGGCTGGATAACAAATCGTCCACATCGTCCTGACCGGACACAACGTCTTCTCGTTTATCGGCATGAATCTGCGGACCTTCACCCTGCGAGAGATGTTTTTGTGGATCTTTTTCAGCGAGCATTGCAGCACGGTCATGTTCGATGCCCGCAAAGCGGTCCACCTGGCTGGCCATGAGCACGAGTTTGAGCAGATTGCTTTCGACTTCGGTGACCAACTGGGTCACGCGCTTGATCACTTGACCTGTGAGGTCCTGGTAATCCTGGGCCAGCAGAATGTCGTTGAGGTTGCTCGACACTGCGCGGTTGTCGGTGCTGCTGCGTGTCAGAAAACCGTCGACCCGACGCGCCAGCTCGCGGAACTCCTCAGCCCCGACTTCACGACGCATGAAGCGTCCCCAGTCGGCACTCAATGCCTGGGCTTCGTCAGCCAGACCATTGACCACCGGCGTGGCGCTTTCCACCAGGTCCATGGTGCGGTTGGCCGCCGCTTCGGTCAGCTTGACCACATAGCTCAGGCGCTCGGTCGCATCAGTGATCTGCGACACTTCCTCGGCCTGCGGCATGTGCGGGTCGATCTGGAAGTTGACGATTGCACTGTGCAGTTCGCGCGTGAGCTTGCCGACTTCCTGGTACAGGCCACGGTCACGGGTCTGATTGAGCTCATGGATCAGTTGCACAGCGTCGCCGAACCTGCCTTTTTCAAGGCTTTCGACCAGTTCGACCGCGTGTTTTTTCAGCGTCGACTCGAAGTCGCCCTGTGAAGATTCTTTATGCTCCATAGCTCCCCCGCGCGTCATCAGCCGATGCGTTCGAAAATCTTCTCGATTTTTTCTTTCAGCGCCTGAGCCGTGAAAGGTTTGACCACGTAGCCGTTAACACCGGCCTGGGCCGCTTCGATGATCTGCTCGCGCTTGGCTTCAGCAGTCACCATCAGCACTGGCAGGTGCTTGAGTTTTTCATCGGCGCGCACGTGACGCAGCAAGTCGATACCGGTCATGCCAGGCATGTTCCAGTCGGTCACCAGAAAGTCGATGCTGCCGCTGTTGAGTACCGGAATGGCAGTGGTGCCATCGTCGGCTTCAACGGTGTTGGTGAACCCGAGGTCACGCAACAGGTTCTTGATGATCCGCCGCATCGTTGAGAAGTCATCAACGATGAGGATTTTCATGTCTTTGTTCAATTCGACCTCCAAGCAGTCTTAAACGCGCCCAGCACCTGGACGCGCCATTTCAATCAATCCGGCAAAACACTCGATGACTGTCTGGAGCACAACAGAGCAAGACCGGTGCCGTTCACCACCGCACCAGCCTCGTTCGCAGCGTCCCCACACTGCCTTCAGCGCGCTCGCCACTCCCCCAAACGCCCCCGCAAGCGGGCCGCGCACTGGCTATGTAACTGGCTGACCCGCGATTCACTGACGCCAAGGACTTCACCGATTTCCTTGAGGTTCAGCTCTTCGTCGTAGTACAGCGCCAACACCAGTCGCTCACGCTCCGGCAAATTGGCAATCGCGTCCGCCAACGCAGCCTGGAAGCGCTCATCTTCCAGATCGCGCGACGGCTCAAGATGAGCACTGGCGCCATCCTCGTGCAGCCCTTCGTGTTCGCCGTCCTGCAACAGGTCGTCGAAACTGAACAGTCGGCTGCCCAGGGTGTCATTCAAAATCCCGTAGTAATCGTCGAGACTCAATTGGAGTTCGGCCGCAACCTCGTGATCTTTAGCGTCACGGCCGGTTTTAGCTTCAATCGAGCGAATCGCGTCGCTGACCATACGGGTGTTACGGTGAACCGAGCGTGGTGCCCAGTCCCCCTTGCGTACTTCATCGAGCATGGCGCCGCGGATCCGGATGCCCGCGTACGTTTCGAAACTGGCGCCTTTGCTGGCGTCGTATTTGGTCGAGACTTCGAGCAGGCCGATCATCCCGGCCTGGATCAGGTCTTCGACCTGCACACTGGCAGGCAATCGCGCCAGCAAGTGGTAAGCAATGCGTTTGACCAGTGGCGCGTAACGCTCGATCAGTTCGTACTGCGCGTCACGTGCCGACTTCTTGTAGAAATTCATACCGCTGGCGGTCATAGCACAGGTCCTGCCGTTTGCTGCACGAGGCGCTCGACGAAAAATTCGAGGTGGCCGCGCGGGTTGGCGGGCAGCGGCCAGGTGTCGACCTTCTGTGCGATCGCCTTGAACGCCAGTGCGCACTTGGAACGCGGGAAAGCTTCATAGACCGCACGCTGCTTCTGCACCGCCTTGCGCACGCTTTCGTCGTAAGGCACCGCGCCGACGTATTGTAGGGCGACGTCAAGGAAGCGATCCGTGACCTTGGTCAACTTGGCGAACAGATTGCGACCTTCCTGCGGGCTCTGGGCCATGTTGGCCAGGACGCGGAAGCGGTTCATGCCGTAATCGCGGTTCAGCAGTTTGATCAGCGCGTAGGCGTCGGTAATCGAGGTCGGCTCGTCGCAGACCACCAGCAACACTTCTTGCGCAGCGCGAACAAAACTGACTACCGAGTCACCGATACCCGCAGCGGTGTCGATCACCAACACATCGAGATTGTCGCCGATATCGCTGAACGCCTGGATCAGGCCGGCATGCTGGGCCGGACTCAGATGAACCATGCTCTGGGTGCCAGAAGCGGCCGGCACGATGCGGATCCCGCCGGGACCTTGCAACAGCACGTCGCGCAGCTCGCAGCGGCCCTCGATCACATCGGCCAGGGTACGTTTGGGCGTGAGGCCCAGCAGAACGTCGACGTTCGCCAGACCCAGGTCGGCGTCCAGCAGCATGACCCGACGGCCAAGCTCTGCCAGCGCCAGGGACAAGTTCACTGACACGTTAGTCTTGCCGACGCCACCTTTGCCGCCGGTCACCGCGATCACCTGTACGGGATGCATGCTGCCCATGTTATTTCTTTACCTTGTCTTGCATAGACGGAGGCCACATTACTGGCTGCGCGTTCACAACCGGAACAATGCGTGGCAGACCATCGATGTAGGTACAAAAACTGTTCATTACCTCAGCCAACCTGCTTGGTCGGGCTGTGGTAGATATCAGCGAACATGTCAGCCATGGCTTCTTCGCTGGGTTCTTCCTGCATTTGCACGCTGACGGCGCGGCTGACCAATTGATGACGGCGCGGCAGATGCAGATCATCCGGAATCCGGGGGCCATCGGTCAGGTAGGCGACCGGCAGTTCATGACTGATCGCCAGACTCAGCACTTCGCCAAGGCTGGCCGTCTCATCCAGTTTAGTCAGGATGCACCCGGCGAGCCCGCAACGCTTGTAACTGTGATAAGCGGCGGTTAGAACCTGTTTCTGGCTGGTGGTTGCCAGCACCAGATAATTTTTCGACCGAATGCCACGACCGGCCAGACTTTCCAGCTGCATGCGCAGTGCCGGATCGCTGGCCTGCAGGCCGGCGGTATCGATCAGCACCACGCGTTTGCGCAGCAGTGGATCCAGCGCCTGCACCAGGGACTGGCCCGGGTCGACGTGGGTCACCGACACATTGAGGATCCGGCCCAGGGTTTTCAGCTGTTCCTGAGCGCCGATGCGGAAACTGTCCATGCTCACCAGCGCAATGTTCTGCGCGCCGTACTTGAGCACATAACGGGCAGCCAGCTTGGCCAGGGTGGTGGTCTTGCCCATGCCGGCCGGGCCGACCATGGCAATCACTCCGCCCTCTTCCAGCGGCTCGACTTCCGGCGTGGCAATCATCCGCGCCAGGTGCGCGAGCAACATGCGCCAGGCCTGACGAGGCTCTTCGATATCGCTGGTCAGCGCCAGCAGGTCGCGGGACAACGGACCGGACAGACCGATGCGCTGCAGACGACGATACAGATTGGCCTGGGCCGGACGGCTGCCTTGCAGCTGATTCCAGGCCAGGGTGCCGAGCTGCACTTCCATCAGTTCGCGCAGGCTGTTGAGTTCGAAACGCATCGAATCCAGCGCACGCGGATCGACGCCAGCGGCAGCCGGCGCAGGTGCCGGGGCTGGACGGGCCGGTGCGGCGTACGTCGGTTCTGTCAGAGGCTCGGCCGCCGTCAGCGGCAGGCCGGCGGTCAATGGCAGACCGGAGAACAACTGGCGATTGGTGTTGCCGTCGGCCTCACCACGCATGCTCAGCTCGGCCTGGGCGGTAACGATGCGCGACTGGGTCTTGCGCAGCTCGTCTTCGAGTTCCATGTTCGGAACCCGTGGCGCCAGAGCCGACAGTTTGTAATCCAGCGCCGCCGTCAGCTCGACGCCGCCGGCAATGCGGCGGTTGCCAATGATGGCGGCATCAGCGCCCAGCTCATCACGAACCAGCTTCATGGCCTGACGCATATCGGCGGCGAAAAAACGCTTAACTTGCATAAACCACTACCTCAGCCGTTGGGCCCTACTGTCGCAACGATGGTCACTTGCTTGTTGTCCGGAATTTCCTGGTAGGCCAGCACGTGCAGTCCTGGGACTGCCAGGCGGCCAAAGCGCGAGAGCATCGCGCGAACCGGGCCTGCTACCAACAGGATCACCGGCTGACCTTGCATTTCCTGACGCTGCGCCGCTTCGATGAGCGAACGCTGCAGCTTCTCGGCCATGCTTGGCTCCAGCAGAACGCCCTCTTCCGAGCCTTGTCCTGCCTTCTGCAGACTATTGAGCAATATTTGTTCCAACCTTGGCTCCAGCGTGATAACTGGCAGCTCGGACTCAGTCCCTACAATGCTTTGGACGATGGCGCGCGAAACGCCGACGCGCACGGCAGCCACCAGCGCGGCGGTATCTTGACTCTTCGCGGCGTTGTTGGCGATGGCTTCGGCAATGCTGCGGATGTCGCGCACCGGCACGTGTTCGGCCAGCAGCGCCTGCAACACTTTCAGCAGCTGCGACAACGTGACCACACCCGGCACCAGCTCTTCAGCCAGTTTCGGCGAGCTCTTGGCCAGCAATTGCATGAGTTGCTGCACTTCCTCGTGACCGATCAACTCACTGGAGTGCTTGTACAGAATCTGGTTCAAGTGCGTGGCGACCACGGTACTGGCGTCCACCACGGTGTACCCGAGCGATTGCGCCTGGGAGCGCTGGCTGACTTCGATCCACACCGCCTCCAGGCCGAAAGCCGGATCTTTGGCGGTAATGCCGTTGAGCGTGCCGTAGACCTGCCCCGGGTTGATCGCCAGTTCGCGATCCGGGTAGATCTCGGCCTCGGCCAGGATCACGCCCATCAGGGTCAGGCGATAGGCGCTCGGCGCCAGGTCGAGGTTGTCGCGGATGTGCACGGTCGGCATCAGGAAGCCCAGATCCTGCGAGAGCTTCTTGCGCACGCCCTTGATCCGCGCCAGCAATTGCCCGCCCTGGTTGCGGTCCACCAGCGGAATCAGGCGGTAGCCGACTTCCAGGCCGATCATGTCGATCGGGGTCACGTCGTCCCAGCCCAGCTCCTTGGTTTCCATGGCGCGGGCCGGCGACGGCAGCAGTTCCTGCTGCCGCTTGACCTCTTCCAGCGCCTGCACCTTGGCCACGCTCTGCTTCTTCCAGAACAGGTAAGCGCCACCGGCAGCCAGGGCGGCCATGCTCAGGAACGAGAAGTGCGGCATGCCCGGCACCAGCCCCATGACCGCCATCAGACCGGCCGCCACCGCCAGCGCTTTTGGCGAGGCGAACATCTGGCGATTGATCTGTTTGCCCATGTCTTCCGAACCGGAAGCACGGGTCACCATGATTGCTGCAGCTGTAGATAACAACAGTGATGGCAATTGCGCCACTAAACCGTCACCGATGGTCAGCAAGGCGTAAACCTTGCCCGCGTCAGCGAAGGACATGTTGTGCTGGAAGATACCGACCGCCATACCGCCGATCAGGTTGATGAACAGAATCAGCAGGCCGGCGATGGCGTCACCGCGGACGAACTTGCTGGCACCGTCCATCGAACCGTAGAACTCTGCCTCCTGGGCCACTTCCTGACGACGGGCCTTGGCCTGCGCCTGGTCGATCAGACCGGCGTTGAGGTCGGCGTCGATGGCCATTTGTTTGCCGGGCATCGCGTCGAGGGTGAAGCGCGCGCTCACCTCGGAAATCCGCCCCGCACCTTTGGTCACCACGACGAAGTTGATGATCATCAAGATCGCGAAGACCACGATACCGACCACGTAGTTACCACCGATCACCACCTCACCGAAGGCCTGGATCACCTTACCGGCGGCGGCGTGGCCGTCCTGACCGTGGAGCATTACCACCCGCGTCGACGCCACGTTCAGCGCCAGTCGCAACAGCGTCGCCACCAGCAGGATCGTCGGGAACACCGCAAAATCCAGCGGCCGCAAGGCGTACACGCAGACCAGCAGCACGACGATGGACAGGGCAATGTTGAAGGTGAAGAACACGTCGAGCAGGAACGGCGGCACCGGCAACATCATCATCGCCAGCATGACCAGCAGCAACAGCGGCACACCCAGATTGCCCCGACTGAGGTCGGCAATGTTCGAGCGAGCACTGTTGATTAACTGAGAGCGATCCACCGGTTTTCCCCGTTCCTTTAAAGCAAACTTTTGACGCCCAGAGCGGGCGCACGGCGGCTACTGCAAGAAGCCTTCCAACTTTTGCCAAGGCGTGAAACAGAGGGGGTAGCGAATGCACAAATGGGCGGCTCGCACGCCGTGCGCCCGCCCCCTATGCAGCAATCTTCACTGAGGTGGAACCTCGACAGTCAACTGGCTACCAAAATGTGCGCTGAAGTGATCGGACCGAAGGAAAGGGCTGCATTATCCAGATAGCGTGTGCCCCTGAACACACTGTGACCATCGACATCGACAACGTCTTCCTCCGTATACATCAGCACTACAACGGTGACAGGCGCGACACCAACAGGCTGCACATGACCCTCCATCAGGTTCAAGGCCCATTCGAAACGAATGAACGGCAGATCTGTTATTTCGATTGGAGGAGCCCCCGCATCCAGTCGAAAATACTGCCGCGTCGTAATGCGCAATTGGTTGCCGGCCACCGTGAATGAGGGTTTTCCATACCGTCGCTCTACGGGCCCGCCATCACTCGCCCACTGGTTCATGTAATGACCGGGGTCGGTGAATAGAGCGAACAACGAAGGGTTATCGCTGATATTACCGGCGGCGCCAAAGAAGTAGTTGTAGGAGTAGTGATACGCAAACCCGGCCAGTTCAGGTCGGATCGCATTGATGGGATTATCCAGATAATTCGGAATGAACTGATTGGCCGTGACCAGAAAGTTGAGAAAGTCCAGCTTCAGGTTGAACGTCACCTCATAGAAAATGGCCCGCTCTCCTGCGTCCCTTTCCAGCTTCCCTGAATCGAACTCCATCTCCATGCCCGGCAGTTTTCGATAAATGCGCCTCGTCATGATCTACCCCGGATCTCCACTGAATGAGTTATCACCCGCCGCGTTCGCAGAGTGCGAAGAGGCAGCGGCGTGAGTTCCGGGTTTATGAGGCGCCAGGGAACAACACGCGTCTACTGTCAGAACTAACAGGTCGCGGGACCTTTCAGACCGACGGCACCCAGAGTCTTTAAAACTCGGGTGTTTAAAAGACACCTTCAGATACGCCTTGAAGGCTACGAATTCTTGCGCCATTGCCTACAGCTACGCCAGAATCCGCCGGCTTGTGCGCCTTGGGGTCGGGTTCTATTGTGGGTCGGTCGCTGACGAATCAGCGATCGGGTTTAGCGACTCGAATCATAAATAGGTGCACCAGCGCTCCATGCCTTGTCGCAGACTCTATGTCTGCAACTCCGCTATGGTGGCTGTATGCGGGAGACCCTCGGGTCTGCCGGGTGCCTATAACCGGTTCGCTAACCTGCGTACAGCCGCCACCTTACTGTTTAGCGATAGTTCCGGGCGGCTCCACTTTATAGGAGTTTCACCATGATCAAACCAACACCCAACCCACCCGAAACCGACCCCGCCTCGCCCTACGAATCCCTCGACTCCAGAAAGCTTCACGAAGCCGCCGACCGCGCCCTCGATCACTATCTCTGCCCGCCCGGCTCCACGCCACCGCCCCGCAGAACCCGCCGGATGTTTGCCGTCACCGCGGACTTCAAAAACGAAGAGCTGCTGGTCGAACTCTGCGAAACCCTCGCTTCCGCCAGAACCATCGCCAATGACTTCGCTCACTTCATGCCCGCTTCGCAGCGCAGGACACTGACGGGCATCGGGCAACTGATCATGCTCGGGGAGCTGGCTGCGAATCGGGTGCTGAATAATCTGGAACTAACGCCGTCGCAGACCTCTGTGTAAAGGCTTGAGAAATGCGTCGTGGCGACTGACGCCTTCGCGGGCAAGCCCGCTCCCACATTTGGAATGTATTTCCCTGTGGGAGCGACGGTACGATGATTCGACCGGCTCGCGAAAGCGGTCCCACAGCCAACACAGTTCATCAGGAATAAAAAAACCGCCACCGGATTCAACCGGAGGCGGTTTTTTTGCTTCATCAGGAATCGCGCCGCAGATCCGGCGGAATCGGCAAATCGTCCTTGAGCGGTTCCGGGAACTTGCCCTTGCCCGCGCGGTGCTGGCGAATCTGGTAGACGTAAGCCAGTACCTGGGCGACCGCCAGACACAGGCCACCGGGGATTTCTTCCTCAAGCTCGGTGGAGTAATAGATCGAACGCGCCAAGGCCGGCGATTCGAGGAGCATGACGTTGTTGGCCACGGCGATTTCGCGGATCTTCAACGCCAGGAAGTCGCTGCCCTTGGCCAGCAGCATCGGCGCCCCCCCTTCTCGGCGTCGTACTTGAGTGCCACGGCGTAGTGGGTCGGGTTGGTGATGACCACGTCGGCATCCGGGATCGCCGTCAATAGCAGTGGTATAAGCACAAAATGATATAAAAAACTGTCAAACTTTACAGGTTAAAAACATACGCAATGAACCTACTCTCCTCTTAGCGTCTAACTCGCCCAAGGAGAGCAACATGACAACTGTCGGACAAAAGCAAACATTTAAGGCATATACCCTCACCTACCCACATGGCTGCTCAATGCTGGGATGAGCAAAGGTATCTACCACGACAAACAGGCGCTGGGGGTCATTCTTGCTCCGGGAACAACCATTCAGATCAGGCATCTTTCCAGCAAGACTGATGAAAGGCTCCAACTTGAGCTACTGAATGACGACGAGCAAACTGAAGAGTATCTACCTTTTACGGGCCAGACAGTTCTGCATACAATTAAACACTACTCAGTGCCTTTTATCAGTACACCTCACAGCCAAACCGAAACAAACATTGATGTCGATATCGAGTACAGCTCTGTTCCTCAGCCACTACCCACCTACAAGGATAATTCGGACGCAGCGGATTTTTTCAGGCAATGGGATGAAGGACAAGCACCCTTTGCTCTTATCAACACCGTTTATGCAGACATACTGATACCGGCAACAGACAAAGCGCTGCTGAAAGAACTTCATCACTCAAACAACATAAAGAGCATTAGCACTTACTACCAACAACTCTTTGAGTTTTTCAACCTATTGGCAGGACTGTCGTTCACTCCGGACACCCCGACAAATAAAAACTCAATTAACAGATATTTCATGAAAGCCAACAAAACAGGAGGTGGCTCCGCTTACTATGGACATCACCACACCGCCCAGTCAAATGGCTCAGTTTTCGCCTTCTGGTTGGATACCCGCGCAACCAATTGGGGGTCGTTACATGAAGTCGGGCATGGATACCAAGGACTTTTCATGCAGAACAGTAAAATTCACTTGGGAGAAGTCTGGAACAATATCTACGCGCACTACTATCAAGAAAAATATCTCGGTGAGGACATATTCAAGACAGGATGGCTCTATAATGGAAACCCAGAGCACCTCTACAACGAGGTCGAACAGCTCTTCGAATCGAATCACCCCGTCAACACTTGGCAACTACATGAAATTCTGTTTTTATTGACATTAATATTTGATACAAATGCTGACCTCCTAAGTAAATTCAACAAGGAATACAGAGTACTCAGCAATGCTCCAGACTTCAATTTTTCAGACCATCCCTTCACAGAACTGATTCGAGACCTTTGCACCAGAATTTCCAATATCGATATACAGCCATTACTCAGCCTCGTGCAAATCCCCATGGAAGACTTCCGCTACAGCTCAAGCCACTATCAGAACCCGAGCCCTCGCTACCCCCTTTACAAACTGATACCCGCGGAACATCTGACGAACGCTATAGCAACACTTAAGCTGAAAAACCGCTTCTCAATCGTCGACTGCAATACTCTAAGACCTCTAAATCTCGTAGGCAAAATTGAATTGAGACTCGACCAAACTCTATTTTCAAGAATAGAAAATCGAGATTTACTTATACAAAACGGCAGCAGCGTCACTTATATTGAAAAAATAACCTCACCCCAAATAACATTCTCAGACATCCCCGCTGGGCCATACACCCTAATCGCTCCAACAACCACCAGTGACGGCTTGCAAATCAGCACCTCACACCTGATTGCCATCACCAACAACAACCCCATCGAACTCGAATATCAGATATCACAGGGATCGCGACTTGCTTCCCAAATAATTAAATTAAATGGCCTCAATGGAGAATTCGCCTCCATCAATGTAGATACTGAGCAAAAAAATATAACGATCAGCGTTTCCAGCAGCGCCCCACACTCATACTTTCACGGAAAAATATATGCAACAATCACGATAAGAGACACATATCAAAATATGGTCTTCCACAAGGTTTTACTGGGAGACGACTCCAAACCTTCCCTTAATAAGATCCCGTTTGGCTATGCCTACACACTGGAAATATTCCACGAGGAGCCATCCAGAAATATTTTACAACCACACGCAGACAAAGTTCTGGAAACATCAAACAAACTCACAACCCTTGAGATCACCCGCCAAGGTCTTTATAACAGAGCACTCTCCACCCCTACAGGAGAAATACTTGCCACCGAAATTGAAAGGCAATCCGAAAAAATAAAATTACAGCCAGAAATTTTACTGCACAGAAATGATCCTTGGAAAGATTCAATATTTCAGGCTATCGACTCCTATTCAACGCCAGAAAAAAATCAATTGGAGGAAACATACAAATACCTTTACAGCACACACCTCAATCACAACCCATTAATCTTGACCGAAAAAAAAATCAACTGGGATCAATATGGCCTGAGCGGTCCCTTCACTAAAATTGATATTGATCTTGAACTTGAAACAGCTGAGATCCAGATACTTCCTACCCATCCTCATACTTATTTCAACTCAATCTACAGCGCCATTTTGGCTTACAACGAAAAGGGGAACGTGGTCTTTTGTACAAAAATGCACGGAAACACATTGAATACACCATCATCAACAAAAATCCAGTTTTACGAAGGCTGCGAAATAATTGTTCTGCATTTGGAGTCGTCACGTTCGCCTATCACAAACCCAATGACGAACGAGCAATATCCCGTCGAACAAAGACACCGCATTTGCGCGCTGGGAAACAATCGACTGCAAATTTAAGAAGCGCCTCAAACCTTACGGATAATTGAAAAAGGAGGGGCTATCAGGAAGCGTCACGCATCCCAACGAGAATGGAAGCAAATCAGGAATCGCGCCGCAGATCCGGCGGGATCGGCAAGTCATCACTGAGCGGATCCGGGCGCTTGCCCTTGCCGGCCTGGTGCTGGCGAATCTGGTAGACGTAAGCCAGTACCTGGGCGACCGCCAGATACAGGCCACCGGGGATTTCTTCCTCAAGCTCGGTGGAGTAATAGATCGAACGCGCCAGGGCCGGCGATTCGAGGAGCATGACGTTGTTGGCCACGGCGATTTCGCGAATCTTCAGCGCCAAGAAGTCGCTGCCCTTGGCCAGCAGCACCGGCGCCCCGCCCTTCTCCGAGTCGTACTTGAGTGCCACGGCGTAGTGGGTCGGGTTGGTGATGACCACGTCGGCATCCGGGATCGCCGCCATCATCCGCCGCTGCGACATCTCGCGCTGAACCTGGCGAATGCGCTGCTTGACCTCCGGCCGACCTTCCTGGTCCTTGTGCTCGTCGCGCACTTCCTGCTTGGTCATCTTGAGCTTTTTAATGCTCTCCCAGAGCTGCACCGGGACGTCGACGGCCGCAATAATGATCAAACCGCACGCCATCCACAAAGTACTCCAACCGACCAGTTGCAGACTGTGAATGATCGCCCGGTCCAGCGGCTCATGAGCGATGCGCAGCAGGTCGTCGACATCGCCGGACAACACCACCAGCGCCACCGCCAGAATGATCAGGAATTTGGCCAGCGCCTTGAGCAGTTCGACCACCGACTTCATGGAGAACATGCGCTTGATACCGGACAACGGGTTCATCCGACTGAACTTGGGTGCCAGAGAGCCCACCGCGAACAACCAGCCGCCGAGGGCGATCGGCCCGAGAAACGCAGCCAGCAGCAAGGTGATCATGATCGGTTGAATCGCCAGCAGCGCTGACAGCCCGGAACTCATCAGGAACTTGCCCATGGAGCCCTGATCCATGATCACTTCGCGCGACAGCGTGAAGTTCATGCGCATCAGCTCCATCAAGTCCTGCGCAAGCATGCCGCCGAACACCAGCAGCGCGCCGGAACCGGCGAGCATGATCGCCAGGGTGTTGAGTTCCTTGGAGCGCGCAACCTCGCCTTTTTCCCGGGAGTCCTTCTTGCGCTTCTCCGTGGGGTCTTCTGTTTTATCCTGACCGCTCTCGCTCTCTGCCATGACTCAGCGCGCCTGTGCCAGTTCGCGTAGCAGCTGCAAGGCTTCGACGGCCAGCGGCTGATACTGATTGAGAATGTCCGCCAGCCCGACCCAGACAATGAACAGGCCGAGTACGAGGGTCAGCGGAAAACCGATCGAAAAGATGTTCAATTGCGGCGCCGCCCGGGTCATCACGCCGAACGCAATGTTGACCACCAGCAGCGCAGTGACCGCCGGCAGCACCAGCATCAACGCCGCGCCCAGCACCCAGCCGAGCTTGCCGGCCAGCTCCCAGTAATGCGCGGTCATCAGACCGGCGCCGACCGGCAGCGTGGTGAAGCTTTCAGTCAGCACCTCGAAGACGACGAGGTGACCGTTCATGCCGAGGAACAGCAACGTCACCAGCATGGTGAAGAACTGCCCGATCACCGCCACCGACACACCGTTGGTGGGGTCGATCATCGAGGCAAAGCCCATGCCCATCTGAATCGCAACGATCTGCCCCGCAATGACGAAGGCCTGGAAGAACAGCTGTAGAGAGAACCCGAGCACCGCCCCGACCAGAATCTGCTCGGCAATCATCAGTAGTCCGCTGAGATCGAGAGGACTGACCGCCGGCATGGGCGGCAGGTTGGGCGAGATCACCACGGTGATCGCCAGTGCGAGGTACAGCCGAATGCGTTTGGGAACCAGCGTGGTGCCGAAGACCGGCATCACCATCAGCATCGAGCCGATGCGAAACAACGGCAGCATGAACGTCGCCACCCAGGTACTGATCTGGGTGTCGGTCAACTGAAGCAGCGATTGCATGGCCTAGCCGATGACCAGCGGAATGTTTTTGTACAGCTGGATGATGTATTCCATGAAAGTCTGGATGATCCACGGACCGCCGACGATCAGGGTCACCAGCATCACCAGCAGACGCGGCAGAAAGCTCAGGGTCTGTTCGTTGATCTGCGTCGCCGCCTGAAACATCGACACCAGCAGGCCCACCAGCAGACTCGGGACCACCAGGATCGCGACCATCATCGTGGTCAGCCACAAGGCTTCGCGAAAGATGTCGACCGCTACTTCTGGGGTCATGGCGAAACACCTCCGAAACTGCTGGCCAGGGTGCCGATGATCAGCGCCCATCCGTCAACCAGCACGAACAGCATGATCTTGAACGGCAGGGAAATGATCAGCGGCGAGAGCATCATCATACCCATCGCCATCAGCACACTGGCCACGACCAGATCGATGATCAGGAACGGGATGAAGATCATGAAGCCGATCTGGAACGCGGTTTTCAACTCGGACGTGACGAACGCCGGCACCAGAATGGTCAGTGGCGCCTGATCCGGCGTCGCGATGTCGGTACGCTTGGACAGGCGCATGAACAGCTCGAGATCGCTGGAGCGGGTCTGCGCGAGCATGAAGTCCTTGATCGGAACCTGGGCCTTTTCCACCGCTTGCTGGGCGGTGAGTTTCTCCGCCAGATACGGTTGCAGCGCATCGTTGTTCACCCGGTCGAACACCGGCGCCATGATGAACAGGGTCAGGAACAGCGCCATGCCGGTGAGGATCTGGTTCGACGGCGTCTGTTGCAGGCCGAGGGCCTGACGCAGGATCGAGAAGACGATGATGATCCGGGTGAAGCTGGTCATCAGGATGACGGCGGCCGGAATGAAGCTTAGCGCCGTCATGATCAGCAGGATCTGCAGGCTGACCGAATACTCCTGCGCCCCGTTGGCATTGGTGCCCAGAGTGATCGCCGGGATAGACAACGGATCAGCGGCGAACGCCAGTGGCGTGGCCAACATCAAGGCCAGGGTCAAGACGATGCGCAACGCACCCATTACTTCGTATCCTTCTGATCCTTGCCGAGGATCTTCAACAGATGCTGGGCAAATTCCGGAGTCGCTTTTTCGGAGGTGGCCGGGACGTCCACCGGTTCCTTGAGTACGTGCAGCGCGGTGATGGTGCCGGGACTAAGGCCCAGCAGGATCTGCTCGTTGCCGACCTGAACCAGCATCAGTCGGTCACGCGGACCGAGCGCGCGGGAACCGATCAGCTCGATCACCTGCCCCTTGCCCGCCGGCCCTGCGTTCTGCACCCGGCGCAGCAGCCAGGCGAGGAAGAAGATCAACCCCAGCACCAGCAGCAGGCCGAACACCAGCTGCGTCAATTGCCCGGCGACGCCGCTGCTGACCGCCGGAGCAATCGCGGGCGCCGCAGGAGACGCCGCAGCGGCAGTCGCGGCCGCAGGCTCGGCGGCCATGACAGTCAATGGCAGCGCCAGCACCGCGGCCAGCAAGGAACCCAGAACCTTTTTCACTCAGCGCAGCTTCTTGATGCGTTCGCTTGGGCTGATCACGTCGGTCAGGCGGATGCCGAACTTTTCGTTGACCACAACCACTTCGCCGTGAGCGATGAGGGTGCCGTTGACCAGCACGTCCAGCGGCTCACCGGCCAGTCGATCGAGCTCGATCACCGAACCCTGGTTGAGTTGCAGCAGGTTGCGGATGTTGATGTCAGTGCTGCCCACTTCCATCGAGATCGACACCGGGATGTCGAGGATCACGTCCAGGTTCGGACCGTCGAGGGTCACCGGATCATTGTTCTTCGGCACGCTGCCGAACTCTTCCATCGGCAGACGGTTGGAGCTCGAAACGCCAGCGTCGGCGGCCAACAGCGCGTCGATGTCGGCCTGCCCGGCTTCACCGGTTTCTTCCAGGGCGGCAGCCCACTCGTCGGCCAGTGCCTGATCGTCCTGGGCGTTCATTTCGTCGTTCATCATTTGTCCTCGGCGGGCAACAATTCAGTTAAAGGCGTAAGGGGTGTTGCGCCGCTTCAGCGGCGCTCGATCGGCTCGATCACCTGCAACGCGAGGTTGCCTTTGTGCGAGCCCATCTTGACCTTGAAGGCCGGCACGCCGTTGGCGCGCATGATCATGTCTTCCGGCATCTCGACCGGGATCACGTCACCCGGCTGCATGTGCAGGATGTCGCGCAGTTTCAACTGGCGGCGAGCCACGGTGGCACCGATCGGCACATCGACATCGAGCACGTCCTGGCGCAGGGCGTTGACCCAGCGCTCGTCCTGGTCGTCGAGGTCCGACTGGAAACCGGCGTCGAGCATTTCGCGCACCGGCTCGATCATCGAGTACGGCATGGTCACGTGCAGGTCGCCGCCACCGCCATCGAGTTCGATGTGGAACGTGGAGACCACGATCGCTTCGCTCGGGCCGACGATGTTGGCCATGGCCGGGTTCACTTCCGAGTTGATGTACTCGAAATTGACTTCCATGATCGCCTGCCAGGCTTCCTTCAGATCGACGAACGCCTGTTCCAGCACCATGCGCACCACGCGCAGTTCGGTCGGGGTGAATTCACGCCCTTCGATCTTCGCGTGACGGCCGTCGCCGCCGAAGAAGTTGTCCACCAGCTTGAACACCAGTTTGGCGTCGAGGATGAACAGCGCGGTGCCGCGCAGGGGTTTGATCTTGACCAGGTTGAGACTGGTCGGTACGTACAGCGAGTGCACGTATTCGCCGAACTTCATCACCTGCACGCCACCGACGGCAACGTCCGCCGAGCGGCGCAGCATGTTGAACATACTGATGCGGGTGTAGCGGGCAAAACGCTCGTTGATCATTTCCAGAGTCGGCATGCGTCCACGGACGATGCGATCCTGGCTGGTCAGGTCGTAGCTTTTGACACTGCCGGGTTCGGCAGCGTTATCGGTCTGTACCAGACCATCGTCGACGCCATGCAACAACGCGTCGATTTCATCCTGGGACAGCAGATCCTGCACGGCCATGTCGTGTTCCTACTGCAGTACGAAATTAGTGAAAAGCAACTGTTCGATCACCACTTTGCCCAGCTCTTTCTGCGCCACTTCCTGGACGCTGGCCGTGGCCTTCTGGCGCAACATCTCCTGACCGACCGGCGTCGCCAGCGTGGCGAAGTCCTGACCGGAGAAAAGCATCACCAGGTTGTTGCGGATCACCGGCATGTGCACTTTGAGCGCTTCAAGGTCGGCCTGGTTGCGCGCCAGCATGGTGATGCTCACCTGCATGTAGCGCTGACGGCCGTTCTGGTTGTAGTTGGCCACGAAGGCCGGCGCCATCGGCTCGAAAATCGCCGGCTGCTTGCCGACCGGAGCGGTTTCCACGGCAGCCGCAGGTTTACTCTGGGCGCTGTGCATGAAGAACCACGTCGCCCCCACAGACGCGCCGATGGCCAGCAGCAACCCGAGCACGATCGCGATGATCATCTTGAGTTTGCCTTTGGTTGCGGGGTCTTTTACTGCTGCTGCTTCGCTCTTCGCCATGCCAATAATCCGTCACTAATCGGGTTTTCACAGTCGCACGGCAAGGCAAGAGCAAGTGTTATGCCAGAAGTGTCGGAGTGAAATGGAGAGCAGTGGCAAAACAGACGAGGGAGCCGACAGGGCCGCTCCCTCGGGGGAGGATGAATCAGGCGTAGTAGTCGACAGCGCTGGAACCGATCACATGAGTGGTGGCGGCAGCCGCTTCAGCCACGGCCGCAGACGTCAACTCTTCTTCCGATGAGTCCAGACGACCGCCAGCGGCACTGGTGCGCCCCGTCTGGCCCTGCTGGGCCTGTTCCTGACCCTGCCCCTGCCAGCCGCGGTTCTGGTCGGACACGTTGACATCGACCTGCCCCATGCCTTGCTGGGTGAACATGTCACGCAGGCGATGCATCTGACCGTCGAGGGCTTCGCGAACGCTCGGGTGAGCGCTCATGAAGGTCACCTGGGTCTGCTGGTCCGGCACCATGTTCACCCGAATATCCAGGCGACCCAGTTCAGCCGGTTGCAACTGGATATCGGCAGCCTTCAGGTTGTTGCTCGACAGGTACATGACGCGGTTGACCACTTCCTCGGTCCAGCCGTTCTGATGCATGGCAATCGGCTGATTCACCGGCACCGCGTTGGCGGTTTTCGGTGTGGCCGCCTGAGTCAGTGCCGCCAGACGGTTGGCGAAATCATCGACGCGGGTATCGCTGGTGGCGGATTTCAGGTCTTTCAGACCATCGTCGATCAGACCACTGAAGGCTTTTTCGCCCCCCTGACTGGTGCTGTCCTTGTCGGCCTGCACATCCAGCATGCTGGCCATGCCGGCGGCGAAGGTCTGCGCCGAGGTCAACTCACCGTCAGCCTGGGTCTGGGCCGGCGTCGCCTTGGGTTGCGACTGGCTGGACGCGGAAATATGACCGCTCTGCTCCATCGCCATGCGCACGGCCGGCAACGAATCGAGTGGATCAGCCTCGGGATCGAAATCACTGTCGGCGGCAGGCTCTGCCGTGGCAGCAGCCGGCAATGCCGCCACCGCGGGCGCCTGGGTCTCAGGCTTCACCGGTGCCTCAATGACCGGCGCAGCGACCACCGGTGGCGTGACAACCGGCTGCAGGACCTGCATCAGCGCCGGGTCCAGCGTCGGATCCACAACCGGTGTGGTGTCGGCGACCGGCGTGGTCGGCGTATCGGAGGTATCGTCGCTGGCCACCGGATCATCCGTTGCAGTCGACGAGGTTTTGTCGGCGGGCAAGGCTTTGCCGCTATCGGCAACCGTCGCGTCCGGAGCGGCAGACTGATCCTTGCCGGCGTCTTTCTTACCGCTGTTGTCGGCGACCTTGTCGCGTGCGGGTTTTACCGAGTTATCGACCGTTGCGGAAGGCTTGTTCTGCCCCTGATCGGAAAATACCTGAGCGAAGCTCGAAGCCTTGTCCCCGGGGCCTGCGGCCACCACTGACGGTTTGGCAGAGGCGGCTTGCGCCTTGGCCTGGGCGGCAGTCTGAAGAAGAATGTTAGGGGTTGCAGGCATGGCACGGTCTCCGCTGCACTGGGATCGTAGGTACAGTTGAACGAGATGACTGCAAGTGCCGGGCCAGTTTCGTCCGGCGCCGGATAAAAACGCCGGACGGTTGACTCAATGGGCGGGAGAGCGCTGGCGCTCGGCTTCATAGACGGGGCGCACATCCGCGAATTCATCGTGGATTTCGGCCACCAGCTTGATAATTTCGGACGGGCTCTTGTCTTTGGCGTGCTGCTCCAGCTCCTGGCAGAGCTCGGCCAGGCGGGTTGCGCCCATGTTGCTGCTACTGCCTTTGAAACTGTGGGCGACAGACGACAGGGCTTCGGCATCGGCGGTTTTTTGCAATTCACGCAGGCGCGCTTCGGAATCTGCCAGGAACGTATCCAGCAACTCCGGATAGCCATCCTCCATGACTTCTTGCAACGCACTCAGCACGTCGCGATCTACACAGGCATCAGTCACTTGTTCACTCCTTGATCAAGAATGCGCGGATTATGCCAGAGCCTCCCAGAAAAACTCCACGCGAGCACTACGACCATCGTCCGACCAGCTTGGATTCCTGCTCAATTGCCGGATCAGACTGACGCCGCGCCCCGACAGGCGGACACCGTCGAGCGGCCGCTCCATCACCCGAGCCACGTCAAAGCCTTTGCCACTGTCTTCGACACGCACGACCAGACAACCACCCTCGCCCTCTGGACGAACTTCCAGATGCACGCGCACATAACCCTCCTGCAGGGCATCGAGGCGCGCATTGCGTTGCTCATAGTAACGGGCGAAACCCGAAGCGTCGCGCTTGAGACTGGAATCCAGCCCCAGCACCCCATGCTCCAGCGCATTGGAGTAAAGCTCGGCGAGCACGCTGTACAACGCCCCGCTCTGCGTGCGCAAGCCATGCACTTCGAGCAGCAATTGCAGCAGGTAGGGTAACGGATTGAAGCGTTTCAGGGTGGAACCGCGAAATTCGAAGCTCACCGACCAGTCCAGTGGACACGACTGACCGCTGTCGGAATACACCGGTGCCGACGGATTGACCTGCGCCATTTCCAGCAGGATGACCTCGACCATGCTCACATCGTCCCGGGCTTCGCCGCGAAAATCCTGCAACGCCTGCTCGATTTCGGCGAACAGCCGATCCGGCTCGCGATTGCCGGCAAACACCCGCTGCAAGCGTTCGACACCGAACAACTGATCATTGGCGTCGCAGGTGTCAATCACGCCGTCCGACAACAGGAACACCCGATCACCCACCGCCATCGGCAGCACTTCGGTTTGATCGTCGAAGGCCTGCGGGCTGAGCACACCCAAAGGCAGATGCCGCGCGGCAAGCGGCACCCGCTCGCCCGTGGCGATGCGATGCAGATAGCCGTCGGGCATGCCGCCGTTCCAGATTTCCACGCTGCGCCGCTGAAAACTCAGGCAGAGCAGCGTGGCGCAGCAGAACATGTCTACCGGCAGGATACGCTTGAGCTTGGCGTTCATCTCCCGCAGGGTTTCGGCCAGGCCATAGCCCTTGGCGGTCATGCCGTAGAACACTTCCGCCAGGGGCATGGCACCGACCGCCGCCGGCAGACCGTGCCCGGTGAAATCACCGAGCAACACATGCATGTCACCGGCGGGCGTGTAGGCCGCGAGCAGCAGATCGCCGTTGAACAACGCATAGGGTGATTGCAGGTAGCGGATGTTCGGCGCACTCAGGCAACCGGAATGCGCGACCTTGTCGAAAACAGCCTTGGCGACCCGTTGCTCGTTGAGCAGGTAGTCGTGGTGCCGGGCAATCAGGTCACGCTGCTCAAGCACCGTGGCTTGCAGGCGACGCAAGCGATCCATCGCCTTGATTTTGGCGGACAGAATCACCTGGTTGTACGGCTTCGCCAGAAAGTCGTCACCGCCAGCCTCAAGGCATCGCGCCAAGGCTTCGCTCTCGGTCAGCGAGGTGAGGAAAATGATCGGCACCAGGTTTTCACCCGCCAGCACCTTGATCTGCCGCGCAGCTTCGAAGCCGTCCATGATTGGCATCATCGCATCCATCAACACCAGATGCGGCTGCTGACTGGAGAATACCTCGACCGCTTCAGCCCCATTGGTAGCCGTCAGCACGGCATGCCCCTGACGACGCACGATGGTCGACAACAGCAACCGATCGGCGGCGCTGTCCTCGGCGATCAGAATCGTCAGCGGTTCTTGCGGCTGCATGGCCGTCAACTGATGTCGAACAGTTTGTCGAAGTTGGAGATGGCGAGGATCTTGCGCACATCCGAATTGCTGTTGACCACCCGCACGTCCGAGTCGTCGCCGCCGGCATGATCGCGCAGCAGAAGCAGCATGCCCAGGGCAGAACTGTCGAGATAGGTGGCATCCTTGAGATCCACCACGATGGAGTCGGGCTTTTTATTGAGTCGCTCGTAGGACTCGCGAAACTCCTGATGGCGTCCGAAATCGAACCGGCCCTTGATCGAAATCGTCAGCTTTTGCCCATCCGGAGAGACTTCTGTAACGACTGACATGTACTGGCTTCCTTGTCATTGACGAACCTGTACAAGGTTTAGCACTTGCAAGGATAAGGGGCAAGGCAGGAAGTCGCCGGAAACTGTCATAGATCTACCCGTCAGTAGGCATCACGGCGCGGCAGGCGCTGGGACAACTCGTCCAGCAGCTTCTGCTCGCGCTTGTCTTCGGCACGCTGGGCTTCGTCGCGGTAGCGTTGTACAAGTTTTCGCAGCCCCTCGACCCGAGCAAACGCCTGCTGCCACGCATCGCGGGCCTTGTCCAGATTGTTCTGGTGCCATTGCAGACTTTGCAGCTGTTGATCGACCGCAGTATCGAGTTGCGCCAGAAAGCCCTGAAAACCCAGCAGCCATTGCCCAGACACGCCCGTACTGCCGCGTACGATCCATTGCTCGGAGTAATCCAGACGAAAGGCATGCAGGTCGGCGAGTTTGCTTTCGGCCACCTTCACCTGCCCCTGGAAATAACCCAGGCGCTGCACGGCGGTTTTCTCGGCTTTTTCGGCCATTTCCACCACCGGCGCCAGACGCGCGGCTCGGCTCAGGGCCATGGCCGGTTACCCGCCGGCCGCAGGGGCGAAAATCGTTTCGAGGTACGCCTCGCTTTCACCCAGGCTGATGCTGTCGTTCAGGCCCTGACGCAAATATCTGACCAGTTGCGGCTGCAGATTGATGGCAAGGTCCGTTTCGCGGTCACCGCCGGCGACGTACGCGCCGACGCTGATCAGATCGCGACTCTGTTGATAGCGCGACCACAGTTGCTTGAAGTACTGCGCACGGGTCATGTGCTCCGGCGCGACCACAGCCGGCATCACCCGGCTGATCGACGCTTCGATATCGATGGCCGGGTAATGACCTTCTTCGGCCAGACGCCGGGACAGCACGATGTGCCCGTCGAGCACGCCTCGCGCCGAGTCGGCAATCGGGTCCTGCTGGTCATCGCCCTCGGACAACACGGTGTAGAAGGCCGTGATCGAACCACCGCCCTTCTCCGCATTACCGGCGCGCTCTACCAGTTTCGGCAGTTTGGCGAACACTGAAGGTGGATAACCCTTGGTCGCCGGCGGCTCGCCGATAGCCAAAGCGATTTCCCGCTGGGCCTGGGCAAAACGGGTCAGGGAATCCATCAGCAACAGGACGTTTTTGCCCTTGTCGCGGAAATACTCGGCGATCCGCGTGCAGTACATCGCTGCGCGCAGACGCATCAGTGGCGCATCGTCCGCTGGGGATGCAACCACCACCGAACGCTTGAGGCCTTCTTCACCGAGGATGTGCTCGATGAATTCTTTAACTTCGCGACCCCGCTCACCGATCAGGCCAACGACGATGATGTCGGCCTCGGTGAAGCGGGTCATCATGCCGAGCAATACCGATTTACCGACACCGGTACCGGCGAACAGGCCCAGACGCTGACCGCGACCGACCGTCAACAAACCGTTGATGCAACGAATGCCGACGTCCAGCGGTTCGCTGATCGGGTCACGGTTGAGCGGGTTGATGGTCGGGCCGTCCATCGGCACCCAGTCTTCGGCTTTCATGCCGCCCTTGCCGTCCAGCGCACGTCCGGCGCCATCCAGCACGCGACCGAGCATGCTCATGCCCATCGGCAGGCGACCGGTATCGGCCAACGGCACCACACGGGCGCCCGGCGCAATACCGGCAACACTGCCAACCGGCATCAGGAAAACTTTGTTGCCGGAGAAACCCATCACTTCCGCTTCAACCTGCGACGGGTGATAGCTGTCGTCGTTGATTACCATGCAGCGGGTGCCCATGGCGGCGCGCAGGCCTTCGGCTTCGAGGGTCAGGCCGACCATACGCAGCAGCCGCCCTTCGAGGATCGGCGCACCGGGGATCTCGGTGGCCTCGGCGTAGGTGCTCAGGCGCTTGGCGAAACTGGTGCGTTCAAGGCGCATCGGAGGCGTCCGCGAGCGGCTCGTCGGTGACAGGGGCCGGTTTCGGCGTTTCCGGCAGATCCAGGCTCAGGTCCGACTCGGCCGGGTGCAAGGCCTGTTCGTGCAACTGATCGAACAGCTTGGCCATGACCTGGCCGACACGGGTTTCGATGCTCGCATCGATCCGGCTGTGTTCGGTTTCGACCCGGCAACCGCCCGGCAGCAGCGACTCGTCCTCGACGATACGCCAGGTTTCCTCATGACGTTCGCGCAGGGCTTTGACCTGTTCGAAATCCTGCGGATTGACGTACAGCCGCACATTGCCCACGCCCAGCGGCAACAGCTTGAGGGCGTCGCGCATGACGTGTTCGATCTGCGTCGAGTCGATGGCCAGCTCGCGCTGAATCACCTGTTTGGCGATGTGCTGCACGAGGTCGACCAGGGACTTTTCGATCTGGGTATCTTGTTCGGCTATGGGTTCGAACAGGTTCGCCATCAACTGCTCAAGGCTGTTGATCTTGGCTGTCAGGGCAACTTCGGCTTCCTGGCGCACTTTGAGGGTGGCGCTATGAAAACCTTCTTTTTCGCCGATGGCGAAGCCCTCGTTGTAAGCCTCCTGACGGATGCTTTCGAGTTCTTCCAGGGTCAGTGGCTGGACTTCGTCCAGCGGCACTTCTTCCATTTCCGGCGGTTCGGGCTCTGGTTCCGGCTCGGGTTCCGGCGCCGGCGGATCGAAGCTTGGGATTGCCCAGGTTTCGAAACCGCGGACGTCCCGGGCACGGATCAGGTCCGTCACATCGTCGTCATTCTGGCCCATGGTGTTAGATCATTTCCTCGCCGCCCTTGCCACCGAGCACGATTTCTCCGGCTTCGGCCATACGGCGGGCGATGGTGAGGATTTCCTTCTGCGCGGTTTCCACGTCGCTGACGCGCACCGGGCCTTTGGCCTCGAGGTCGTCGCGCAGCAGTTCGGCAGCACGTTTGGACATGTTCTTGAAGATCTTTTCCTTGACGCCCTCGTCCGAACCCTTGAGGGCCAGTACCAGCACATCGGAGGACACTTCGCGCAACAGCGCCTGGATACCGCGGTCGTCGACGTCGGCCAGGTTGTTGAACACGAACATGAGGTCTTCGATCTGACCGGACAGGTCTTCGTCGACTTCGCGGATCGAGTCCATGAGCTGGCCTTCGATCGAGCTGTCGAGGAAGTTCATGATGTCCGCCGCCCGCTTGATGCCACCCAGGGTGGTGCGCGAGGCGTTCGAGTTGCCGGAGAACTGCTTCTCGAGGATCTGGTTCAATTCTTTCAGTGCCGCCGGCTGCACGGTGTTCAGCGACGAGACGCGCAGGATGATGTCCAGACGCACCTTGTGGTCGAAGTTGCCCAGCACTTCACCGGCCTGATCCGGATCGAGGTACGCGACCACGATCGCCTGGATCTGCGGGTGCTCGTAACGGATCACGTCGGCTACGGCGCGCGGCTCCATCCATTTCAGGCTGTCGAGGCCGCTGGTGTTGCCGCCCAGCAGAATGCGGTCGATCAGGCCGTTGGCCTTGTCTTCACCCAAGGCCTGGGTGAGCATTTTGCGCACGTAATCGTCGGAGCCGACGCCCAGGCTGGTCTGGTCGCCGACGATGTCGACGAACTCGCTCATGACCTGCTCGACCTGCTCACGGTGGACGTTGCCCATCTGGGCCATGGCCACACCGACTCGCTGAACCTCTTTGGGGCCCATGTGGCGCAGCACTTGTGCAGCATCGGTCGACCCCAGGGACAGCAGCAGAATCGCGGCTTTATCGACCCGGGACAGTTTGGCGACGGCGGCTCGGTTATCACTCATCTGCGTTAATCCACTCTTTCACGACCTGGGCCACACGACCCGGGTCTTCTGCCACCAGACTCTTGATTGCGTTCAACTGAGCGTCATAGCCTTCGCTCGGGCTCGGCAGCAGGATGCTGGTCGGGCCGCCGAGGCTGACGCGATCGTTGGACAGTTCACCGTCCAGACCGCCCATGCCACCCAGTTCCACGTCACCGCCCAGACCGGCCAACTCCTTGCCTTTGCCGCCGCCGGTGATGTTGTTGAGCACCGGACGCAGCACGCCGAACACCAGCACCAGGATGAACAACACACCCAGCACTTGTTTGACGATGTCCCAGAACCATGGCTGGGAGTAGAACGGAATGTCGGCAATCACTTCGCCGCGCTCGGCGGAGAACGGCATGTTGATCACGCTGACGCTGTCGCCACGGCTGGCGTCGAAACCGACGGCGTCCTGCACCAGACGCGTGAAGCGCGCCAATTCGTCGGCGCTCCACGGCGCACGGGTGGTTTCGCCGTTGGCCGGGTTGATCTTGACCTGATCGTCCACGACCACCGACACCGACAGGCGATTCAGGCGTCCCTGCTGCTGTTTGGTGTGGCTGATGGAACGGTCGAGCTCGAAGTTCTTGGTGGATTGTTGACGCTTGTCCGCCGGGTACGGCGCGAGCATCGGCTGGCCGGTGGCCGGGTCCATGATCTGCTGACCGTTGGCATCAACCAGTGGCTGGCCGGGCTGAATCATACCGGTAGAAGCCTGGGCACCACCGGTGGTCTGCGGTGCCGAGGCAGGCGAAGGTGGCTGGTTGCTCAGGGCACCCGGCACGCCTTGCGGACCATTGCTGGCAGTGCGCTGTTCGTTGACCGACTGCTCGCTGCGCAGTGCCGGTTGATCCGGGTTGAATTGCTCGGCGGTAGATTCGACGGCACTGAAATCGATATCGGCCGACACTTCAGCCTTGTAGCGATCGTTGCCCAGTACCGGTTGCAGAATATTGTGCACACGCTGGGTCAGCATGCTTTCCATGCGGCGGCTGTAATCGAACTGCTTGCCGGCCATGGTCATTTCGGAATTTTCCGCCTGATCCGACAGCAGGTTGCCTTTCTGGTCGACGACGGTGATCTGCGACTTGCTCAGCTCAGGGACGGAAGTGGCCACCAAATTGATGATAGCGACAACCTGGCCCGGCTCCAGCGAACGACCGGAGTACAACTCGACCAGTACCGAAGCGCTTGGCTTGCGTTCGTCACGTACGAATACCGAGCTTTTCGGGATCGCCAGGTGAACGCGCGCGCCCTTGACGTTGTTCAGGCTGGAAATGGTGCGAGCCAGTTCGCCTTCGAGGCCACGACGATAACGAGTCGCTTCCATGAACTGGCTGGTGCCCAGACCCTGTTCCTTGTCGAGAATCTCGAAACCGATATTGCCGTCGCTGGGAGTGACACCAGCGGCCGCGAGTTTGAGTCGCGCACGGGACAGGTCATCGGCCTTGACCAGCAAGGCGCCGGAGTTCGGCTCGACGGTGTAGGGAATGTCGGCGGAGGCCAGGGTGTCCATGACCTGCTTGGCGTCCATACCGGCAAGGCTGCCGTACAGAGGCCGGTAGTCCGGTTGCTGCGACCACAGCACCACGGCAAAGCCAATCGCCACGCTCGCGGCCAGGCCGACCAACAGGCCCACCTGACGCAGCACGGTCATCTCGGAGAGGTTTTCCAGGAAGGACAGACCGAACAGCGGCGGTTTGCCGTCTATCGGGGTGGCCTTGGCCGGAACGTTATCGGCGACTGCTTCTGCCATGACTCAATCTCGTCCTTAAACCGGCATCTGCATGATGTCTTGATAAGCCTGAACCAGTTTGTTGCGCACCTGGGTCAGAGCCTGGAACGACACGCTGGCCTTCTGCGAGGAAATCATCACGTCCGTCAAATCGACGCCGCTCTTGCCGATTTCGAACGCGTTGGCCAATTGGCTCGAAGCCTGCTGGGTATCGTTCACTTTGTTGATGGCCTGACCGAGCATGTCGGAAAAGCTGCTGCCCGCCACTTCAGGGACGGCTGCAGTCGATTTCGGCTTCGACATGGCGTCCATTTGCATGGCCTTCATGTCCATCATCAACCGATTAAATTCAATACCTTGGCTCATGGTCTACTCTCTTGGGCGGCCCGCAATTTTTTGACACTCACTCGGCGGGTACTCAGGTGTTAGCAACAACGGTGCCAGCTCACGGGCACCGCTTCGAGAAATGCGTTTTCAAACGTTTGCGCCACCGCTTACGTGGCGAACAGATACCCTTCGACGTCCATCCCCGCATCGCGCATTTGCGCCAGTTTGTAGCGCAACGTACGCGGGCTGATACCCAGTTTTTCGGCGGCTTCCTTGCGTCGACCGCGTTCGGTGCGCAGGGTGTCGATGATCATCTGGAACTCGCGACGACGCAGGTCATCGCCCAGTGCACCGGCCGAGTCCGCCTCGATGTCGACTTCACGAATGACTGGTGCAGTCGGCACTGCCACCGGTAACGGGGCGAACAGCGCAGGCCCGGAGAGACAGAAATCCTGGGGCTGGATCAAGCCGCCCTGCTGCAGAATCAACGCCCGCTGGACCGCATTATCCAGCTCGCGCACATTGCCCGGCCATGGATAACCGATCAGGTACGCCTGCGCCTCGGGCGAGAACTTCGCCATCGCATGCTTCATTTTATTGACGTGTTTGGCCAAAAGACGCTCGGCCAGCGGCAGGATGTCGGCGGTGCGCTCACGCAGCGGACGCCAGGCCAGCGGAAACACCGACAGGCGATAGTAGAGGTCTTCACGGAACCGCCCCGCCGCCACTTCGCCCGCCAGATCACGGTTGGTGGTGGCGACGACACGAATGTCGAGGGTGATCGGCTTGCGTGCGCCGACCCGCTCGACTTCGCGCTCCTGCAAGACTCGCAGCAACTTGGCCTGCAAGCCCAGGGGCATTTCGGAAATCTCGTCGAGCAGAATGGTGCCGCCGTCGGCCTGCTCGAACTTGCCGGCCTGCGCCGCGATGGCGCCGGTGAACGAACCTTTCTCGTGACCGAACAATGTCGCTTCAAGCATGTTGTCGGGGATTGCCGCGCAGTTGATCGCGATGAACGGCTGACTCGCGCGATGGGATTGCTGGTGAATGTAGCGCGCCAGCACTTCCTTGCCGGTACCGGACTCGCCGGAAATCAGCACAGTGGAATCGCTGCGGGCGACCCGCGCCGCCAGATCCAGCAACTGCGCACTGGCCGGCTCGACGGCAACCGGCCCTTCTGCGTCGACTGTGCCGAGGTTGCCCAGGGCATGGCGCGCAACCAGATCCAGCAGCGCCTTGGGCTCGAATGGCTTGACCAGATAGTCCGCCGCGCCCTGACGCATGGCATCGACCGCGCGCTCGACGGCGCCGTGAGCCGTCATCAGCAGCACCGGCAATTGCGGCTGGCGCGCGCGCAGCAGGCCGAGCAACTGGTGACCGTCCATACCCGGCATGTTGACGTCGCTGACCACCAGGCTGAACGCCTCGCACTCCACGGCCTTCAGCGCCTCCTCGGCAGAACCCACGGCGTGATAGTCGTGACCGGCCAGCAGCAGCGTATCGGCCAGCGCCTCGCGCAATGAACGGTCATCCTCGACCAGCAGAACCTTGATGCCCATGACCTTCACTCAGCTCCCTGTACAGCGGAAAACATCGGCAGGATCACCTGCGCGCACGTGCCGCGCCCGACTCGCGAGCGCAACTGCAATTCTCCCTGATGAGCACGGGCCACGGCCTTGACCACGGTCAGGCCCAGACCGGTGCCGGTGACCTTGGTGGTGAAAAACGGCTCGCCCAGCCGCGCCAGCACCACCGGCTCGATACCGCCGCCGTTATCACTCACACATAGGCGCAGGGAGTTGTCGCGGGTGTAGCAATGCACTTTCAGGCGCACGTCACCGCCACCGGCCTGAATCGCATTTTCAATCAGATTGAGGATTGCGCCGACCAGCGTGTCGCGATTGCACAGCAACTCGCCTGCATGGCTGTCGCACTGCCAGCGAATTGGCAGATCCTGCACATGGGTCAGCGCCGCCGCCTGCAACGACTGCATCAGGGCATTGGGTGTGATGCGGTCGGTCAGCGGCAATTCACCGCGAGCGAACACCAGCATGTCGCGCACCTGATGCTCCAACTCATGCAGGCGCTCCTTGAGGCGTCCGGCAAACCGCTGCTGGGTGGCGACCGGCAGTGCCTGCTCGGTCAAATGACTGGCATACAGCAGCGCAGCGGAAAGCGGAGTACGAATCTGATGAGCCAGCGAGGCGACCATGCGCCCCAACGACGACAGCCGCTCGTGGCGTGCGAGCTGATCCTGCAAGTGACGGGTTTCAGTCAGGTCGTTGAGCAGCACCAACTGCCCCGGCTCGGCGTCCAGCGAGCGGGTGGCAATCGACAGGCGTCGACCGTTTCTCAGGGAGATTTCATGACCATCGTCTTCACGGGGCGCGAAGCAGCGCGCGATGACATGGCGCCACAGCTCGCCCTGGAGCGGTAAACCGAGCAGATCGATGGCGGCCGGATTGGCCTCGCACACGATGCCATGACCGTCGATGACGATGACGCCACCGGGCAACAGATCAAGGAGATTTTGCAGACGGTTGGCCAGACGCTCTTTTTCGGCCAGCTCCTGCATGCGCTGGGCACTGACCACGGCCAACTCGCCCTTGAGCTCGGTGACCCGCGCTTCAAGCATGCTGTAGGAATCGGTGAGTTGACTCGACATCTGGCTGAACAGCGCAAACGCCTGCTCAAGACCCTGCCGACTGGCCTCCTCTACGGACGGCAGTTGCCCCGAGGAATCGGGAACAGAAGACATCTGGGAGGCTTGGGGCATTGTGCTCTCTCGCTTGGCTGACCGTCAGTTAAACGGAACGTTGCGAAGGACGTAGCAATACCCGTGCCTAAAAAAAACTGCTTATAAATGAAACAGTTGAAAAACAGGCGTCAATCATCCGCCTGTTCATCACCTTCACGCCGGCTCATGCCGTACTTGCGCATTTTCTCCACCAGAGTGGTACGTCGAATACGCAGGCGCTCAGCAGCACGGGCCACGATACCGTTGGCATCATCCAGCGCCTGCTGGATCAGACTTTGCTCCAGACCACCGAGGTAGTCCTTCAGATCAAGACCTTCCGGTGGCAGCATGGCGTTGGCGGTGAAGTCCGGCGTGTGGCCGTTGATTGCCACGCGCTCTTCCAGATCGCTGCGCAGGCTGTCGACCATTTGCTCGTCTTCATCGTCGACGTAGCGGAATTTCTTCGGCAACTCGACCACACCGATCACCCCGTACGGGTGCATGATCGCCATGCGCTCCACCAGGTTGGCCAGCTCGCGGACGTTGCCCGGCCAGCCGTGGCGGCACAGCGACATGATGGCAGCGGAGTTGAAACGGATCGAACCGCGCTTCTCGTGCTCCATCCGCGAAATAAGTTCGTTCATCAGCAGCGGAATGTCTTCGACGCGCTCACGCAGCGGCGCCATCTCGATCGGGAACACGTTCAGGCGATAGTAGAGATCTTCGCGAAAGGTGCCGGTCTCGATCATGCTTTCGAGGTTCTTGTGGGTCGCGGCGATGATGCGCACATCGACGCTCTGGGTCTTGTTGCTGCCCACGCGCTCGAAGGTGCGCTCCTGCAGCACGCGCAGCAGCTTGACCTGCATCGGCAGCGGCATGTCGCCGATTTCATCGAGGAACAGCGTACCGCCGTTGGCCAGCTCGAAGCGGCCGGCACGGCTGGTGATGGCGCCGGTGAAAGCGCCCTTCTCGTGGCCGAACAGCTCGCTTTCCAGCAGTTCTGCCGGGATCGCCCCGCAGTTGACCGGGACGAACGGCGCGTCACGACGCTTGGAATGGTAATGCAGGTTGCGCGCGACCACTTCCTTGCCGGTGCCAGACTCGCCGAGGATCAGTACGCTGGCGTCGGTGTCGGCCACCTGCTGCATCATCTGGCGCACATGCTGGATCGCCCGACTGGTGCCGACGAGACTGCGGAACAGGTTGGGTTCGCGATGACGGCCGCGCTCGCGTGCCTGGTCGTACATTTCGCGATAGACCTGGGCACGGTGCAGGGAGTCCAGCAATTTGCTGTAGCTCGGCGGCATTTCGAGAGTCGAAAGCACCCGGCGGCGTTGGTCTTCGGGCAGGTCCACCGAAGAATTATCGCCCATCAGCAAAACCGGAAGGAACTCATCCCAGGTTGAGAGTGTCTTTAACAGGCCCAAAAGCGCACCAGGAGCATTGACCGTCCCGATCAGTACGCAAATGACCTCACGACTAGACGACAAAGAGCCGACTGCCTGCTGCCAGTCATGGCTTCCGCAGGGTAAATTTTCTTCGCCAAGAAAATTTAAAATCACCGCCAGGTCGCGGCGGCGGACGCTATCGTCATCGATCAGCAGAATTTTGGTTTCACGCCACATGCAATAGCAACTTCCCTAGTCAACTCAATGCCCGAAACGAGGGGCAAGCGAGACGCTTGCAGGACACTTCGTGCCTGTAGACGCCTGAAATCTGAAAACAGCCACTAGTTAAGTCAAAAAACCGTGCACAGTCAAATTTATGGCGCACATGTCTGGATTAACTGAGGGTTAATTAACCAAACAGATGGTAAACCTTTGCCGCGTTCTGCGCTTGGGTGATCTGCGACATCTCGTCGACTATCGCCTGACGCTCACCCATGGCGACCTCAAGAAGCTGCTTGTAGACATGCAGCAACTCCTCAAGATTGTCACGCAGCGCCACTTCATCCAGCGAAGCCTCACTCAAGACATCTTCCATGCAGGAACGACAATCGAGATCCAGTTGACCGATGGCCTCCCAGTTGCGCTCGGCCAGTGCACCGACCAACGCCTCTCGGGTTTCTTCGATTCGCTGCAATACAAGACTCATGGTGATCTCCTTAGAACTGAGGAGCGGGCACAGGCGCGATGGCGTCCCAGCCTTCTTTTACCGTGCTCAGCAAGCCGGCTACTTCATCCAGAATACGCGGATCGCTGTTGATGTTGGCCTCGGCCAGGCGCTTCATCATGTAGATATACAGCCCGTCCAGATCAGCCAGCGTATCGGCGGAATTCTCAAGGTCCAGACCTTCACGCAAGCCGCTGACGATACCGATGGCCTTGCTGATTGCCGTGCATTTGGCAGGAATGTCCTTGCGCTCGATCGCACCTTTGGCCTGGGCAATACGTGCCAGGCCACCTTCCATCAGCATTTGTACCAGACGGTGAGGGCTCGCTTCGGACGTCTGAGCGTGGGCGCCAACTTTCTGGTATTGCCGAAGGGCTAACATCGGATTCATGTTCTACCTCATTTGCCACAATGACTCGTATGAACAGTGTATCGCCTGCGAGTCGAAAAACTTTAGACCATAAGACAAAAACCCGGCACACGCTCGAAAGCGTAGCCGGGTTTTTGTCGCGCTTGCATGTTACTTCGCAGATTGCTGAGCGTTCAGCGAGCTGAAGAACGAAGTAATGTTGCTCGCCGTGGCCTTCATCTGCCCTACCAGCAAGTCCATGGCGTTGTACTTGGCAGTCAACGTCTTGGTCAGGTTGGCGACCCGCAGATCCAGCGCCAGTTGCTGACTGGTGATGTTTTTGGTGTTGTTGTTCAGGATGGTCAGGCGCTGATCCAGCAGACCGGTGGTGGTCTTGCCATCGGCCGAAGCCTTGAGGTATGGATCCACCGCCTTGCTCATGCGCGCCAACAGACCATTGGTGTCGTTGGTGCCGGTGAACATCTCCTGGACCTTGCCGCTCATGCCCGGCGTGGACATAGCCTTGTTGAATGCAGTCGTGTCGAACGTCAGGTTACCGGTATTGCGGTCGGTCATGACACCCAACTGCGACAGATAGGCTATAGGGCTGCCAGCGGTAGCACTCGGGGCCGTAATCTGTCCGCGGATATCGGCAACCAGCGAACGCGCCAGGGAGTCACCGGTGAACGCCGCCTGAACGGTCAGCTTGCCATCTTCATCCGGTGTCGCTTTGGACAAGGTGTCGATGGTGCTTTTCAAGGTGTTGTAGGCATCGACGAACGCCTGAACCGATGTCTGCAAACCCTTGGTGTTCCCGTCGACAGTCACCGTGACAGGTGTCGATGGCGGGGTGCCGGCGCTGACCGTTGTCAGGTTCATCGTCAGACCACTGATGGCGCCGGTGACCGTGTTGCTCTTGCTGGTCACCGCCAGGCCGTCAATCGTCAACGACGCATCCTGAGCGAGGCCGTTGACCGCGCCGGAAGCCCCGGCGGCCGGGTTGGCGCCCATTGTCTGGGTGCCGTCGATTTCCAGACCGGCAATGCCGCTGACTTTCATGTCAGAGCCGGCGCCTGTCTTGCTCGAACTGATCACCAGACGCGAAGCACCCGTGCTGTCGGTCACGATGTTGGCGGAAATACCGTTGACGGCCTGCGCCGAGTTGATCGCGTCCCGGGTGCTCTGCAATGTGGCGTTGGCCGGGATCGTGACATTGTAATCAGTGCCATTCTGACTGATTTTCAGGGTACCACTCGGAATGGCACTGGCAGCACCGCCGGCAAAGGATGCACTGGCAACTTTCGAGCCGGTGGCCAGTTGATTCACAACAACACTGTAAGTACCCGAGACTGCCGTGTTATCCGCAGTGACACCCAGCACGGACGGCGTACCCGAAGTCGCCGTGTAACCGGCAAAGGCAGGGTTGGTCTTGCTGCCCAGGTTGGTCATCGCTGTCTGGAATGCGGTCAGCGCGCTCTTCAGCGTACCGATACCGGAAATCTTCAGCGTGTTGGTTTTGGTGGCGTTATCGATCTGCGTCTGCTTCGGCGACTTGTCCGCGTTGACCAGCGCAGTAACGATCGCACCGATGTCCAGGCCGGAACCCAGGCCCGTACCCGGTAAAATTGGACTTGCCATGTGCATCTCCCTTGGGGTTGTTGCCAGTCTTTTGACCCTTGTGGGGTCTAAAGCACTTCAAACACGATTCATGCCAGCTATCAGACTTTGGCGTCGAACAACACGTGGCTCGCGTTGGCGAGGCTGTCTGCCAGCTTCAGCGCTTCTGCGGAGGGGATCTGCCGTACGACTTCGCCCGTCTCGCTTGCAATCACTTTGACGATGACTTTCCCGGAATGCTCATCAATAGAGAACTCCAGATTGCGCTTGATCGACTGCACGAACTTCTCGATCTCCTGCACCGCCAACTTCAATTTGCTTTCATCCGTTTCCTGACTGTCTTTCACGGCAGTAACGGCATCAGCAGCCTGCGGCTTCGTTTCCGACGGCTTGTCAGTGACAGTATTGGCTGGTTTGGGAGCCGGATAAGTCACGTTAAGCTTTACGCTCATGTCCATGCTCATCACCTCTTAACGTGAAAAAGCGAGAGAGCACGCAAGCGCACTCCCCCGCCAAACTCATTCCGAAATTACTGAAGCAGCTTCAGTACAGCGGAAGGCAGTTGGTTGGCTTGAGCCAGAACAGAGGTCGAAGCCTGTTGCAGGGTTTGCTGCTTGGTCAGGTTAGCAGTCTCTGCGGCGAAGTCGGTATCTTGTACGCGACCTTGTGCAGCAGTGGTGTTCTCGGTGATGTTCTGCAAGTTCTGGATGGTGCTGGTCAGACGGTTTTGCGAAGCACCCAGAGCGGCGCGAGTGGCGTTGATGTTCGCAATTGCAGCGTCGATCGCGGTGATCGCGTTGTCGATGTTCGAAGCGGCGGCAGCCGAAGTAGCACCGGTCAGAACAACAGTACCGCTACCTACCGACAGGCTGACGGCGTCGAACTTGCCGCTCAGTACCAGGTCGATGTGGTTGGCGGAGCCAGTGTTGGCGCCAACTTGCAGAGTTACAGTACCAGCCGAACCGTCCAGCAGGTTTTTGCCGTTCAGGTTGGTAGCAGCCGAGATACGGGTGATTTCGTCAGACATCTGAGCGAATTCAGCGTTGGTTGCGGTCTGGTCAGCAGTGCCGTTGGTACCGTTACGAGCTTTAACAGCCAGTTCACGCATACGCTGCAGGATGTCGGTCGAAGCTTGCAGAGCGCCTTCAGCGGTCTGGGCAACGGAGATACCGTCGTTGGCGTTCTGGATAGCCTGGGTGTTACCACGGATCTGCGAGGACATGCGGGTAGCGATCTGCAGGCCAGCGGCGTCGTCTTTAGCGCTGTTGATTTTCAGGCCGGAAGACAGGCGCTGCATCGAAGTCGACAGAGCGTCGGAGGCGCGGTTCAGGTTTTTCTGAACGTTCAACGACGTGGTGTTGGTGTTTACTGTTAAAGCCATGACGAATTCCTCGTTGGTTGGGTACTGCGGCTTCCGGCCCTGGCAACCGCCGGGTATGGCCTAGAGAACCTTCGTAATAGTTATCGTCGGGTTTGCAGGTTGCTTGAGGGCTTTTTTGAAAATTTTTGCCATCACCCTGCCACCCCCGCGAAAACAAAGACTTAGCAGCACTTCACCCCCGAAAAAATGACGCCATAAAACCGTCCGCGGCGCAAACCTGCGGGCCAGTGCTGTCGGCTTTCTTCAAACCGCAGATTTTTCCAGCAACCCGATCAATTCGTACTCCATGAAATCGGCGAGCCCGAGCCAGTCCTGGCGCTCCTGACATTCGAGCATTTGCGTGAGTACTTGCGCCCACGACTGCTGGATATCCGGCGGAGCGGACACCAGCAGAAGCTGTGCATCTTCGAACACATCCACCATGTCCAGCGCCGCTTCAACATCACGCCCCAGGCGAAACAGGCCTGCACAGCGTCGACATTCGTCGACACAGCCTTGCAGCGCACTCATTGCACGAACTCCTGATTGAAACGCGTCCCGGCAATCAACGCACCTGCGCGGCTACTGTTGAAAAACTCCACTTGCGGCTGACTGGCGATGTAACGCTCAAGCACACACAGATAACCGCGAAAATTGAGCTGAGTACTGACCCGCTCACCGAAGCCGTCACGCACCCAGTGCCGCGCCTGATTCACCGATGGCCCCAGATCACCATCACCCCAGCCGGCGTGGGTCTTGTTCATCGGAAACGCAAAATCGGCGCCAAAAAGCGTGATCCGCGCCGCGCCCATCTTCACCGCCAGATCCACCGCCGGATGAATCACACTGCCGCCCACATGCAGCAGCGCCCTCGGGTGTTGCTCACGCAATGCCGCATAGACCGGGCTCAGCGAATAGCCGCCGTAGCGTTTGCCTCTCCAGGCCCGCAGCACCTCGGGGTCGCTCATCGGCAGATACACCAGCGGGATGCCGTCGGACTCTTCAAAGGGCAAATGCCGAAAGCTGATGCGCTGGTCGATGCTCACAACATAGTCGGGCACGATCCCGTGCTCGCGCAGCGGCCGGTAAGCGGTATCGACGCAAATGAATAGCGGGCGCTCGTCTCGCTCGCGAATGGCGGCCAGTCGCTCGAAATGCTGCTCAAGGGTCGGCCCGGTGCCGATCACGTAGATCTCCCGACCGACGCAGGTGCCGAACAATTGCGCCACGTCATCGTCAGCGAGCAACACCGGCAGGCAGTCCTGCAGGCGTTGTTGAATGAAGGGCGACTGCGGATCGAACTCACGGTTGTTGAAGCTCAGGTGCACTTCACTGACCAGTCGATCACGAATCTTCGCGTTGAAGTCGTCGGCCAGCAGCATCTCCGCCGGCAAGGCAAAGAACGGCGTGCAGATGTCCGGCAGGTCACCGGCGTATAGAAGCTCTACCCGGGGATCTTCCAGCCATTGCTGCTGATCAATCAGTTGCAACACCAGTGCGAACAGCGCGCCATTGAGGATATGCACATACAAGCGCTCAAGCCCGGCACGCTCCAGCAGCACGGTCGGCAAATCTCCGAGGCCGGTGCCATAGACGTGCAATCGCGACTTGTCCGCCGGCAGGCTGGCGGCCTGAATCCGGGCCTCATGGACGCGGTCGTGGCGACTGGTGAGCTGAATGCCGTTGATGTTCAGCGTCGAACCCAGCCCCTGCGTCAATCCGGCCTCGATCACCGAACTGTCTTCGTTCAGCAATCGCGCGGACAGCGCCGGCCAGCGTCGCTCAATGACGTTGGCGTTGGCTTGGAAAAACTCGCTCATGGCGCCTCGCGCTCCTTTCAGGCAAAAAAATAGCGTTCAAGGTTACCCCTTGAACGCTATTTTTGTATCCGTCGTTTTCAGCGGATTCAAGGACGATAGATAATCGCCGAACCCCACGAAAGACCGACACCGAAACCGCTGAGCGCCACTCGGTTCCAGCTGGAATCCAGCGCGTGCTTCTCCAGCAGCAGCGGAATGCTCGATGACACGGTGTTGCCGGTCTCGACCATGTCCTTGATGAACTTCTCCGGCTCGCCTTCGAAGCGCCGCGCCACGGCATCGACAATCGCCGCGCTGCCCTGGTGAATGCAGAACGCATCGATGTCATCGGCGTTGAGACCGGAGTCGTCGAGCAACTCATGCAAGTGTGCCGGGACTTTCAGCAATGCAAAGTTGAACACCTGACGACCGTTCATGAAGAACACACCATCGGTGACTTTCAGGTGCGGCGCGCCCGAACCGTCGGTGCCGAACTTGGCCTTGCCCAGTGCCCAAACCGGGTCTTCACCCATCCAGGTCGCGGTGGCGGCGTCGCCGAACAGCATGGTGGTATTGCGGTCTTCCGGGTCAACGATCTTCGAATACGGGTCAGCAGTGATCAGCAGGCCGTTCTTCAGGCCGGCAGCTTCCATGAAGCCCTTGATCGCGTAGATGCCGTAGACGTAACCGGAGCAGCCCAGGGAAATATCGAACGCTGCGACGTTGGTCGGCAGGCCGAGCTTGTCCTGCACGATTGCAGCAGTATGCGGCAGGCCTTCTTCGTCACCGTTCTGGGTCACGACGATCAGCGCATCGATGGATTCACGTTTCAGTTCAGGGTTGCTGGCAAACAGCGCATTGGCCGCTTCAACGCACAGATCGGAAGTTTCCTGTTCTGCGTCTTTACGTGGCAGGAAGGCCGAACCGATCTTGCCGAGGATGAATTCTTCATCCTTCTCGAATTTTGCACCTTGTGCGTAATTGTCCACGCCGGCTACAGGAACGTAGCTCGCAATGCTTTTTATGCCAATCATTACGGCTTCCCAATAATAAACAGCCCAATACCACCGCTCGCAAGGATTCGAGGGGCGCCGACAAACAGAAAACGGCCGCCACAACGGGCAGCCACGGGGAGCGCAAAGGGCTATCACTGGAACCGATAACGGGCCAGGCGCCATCTCCCCGGTCAATACAATACAGTGAAGATGCGCGTTATGACTCGCAGGTCACGCTATTTTGCCGAATCGGTGCAGATCGGGTTATTCGACCAGCGACCAGTCCAGCGGCGTACCGCGTTTGATCGGCGCGCGCGCGCGGCGGCCGAGGACGGCGTCGGTGTGCTTGGGCGGCAGACCGAGACCGGGACGAATGGCGCGCAGATTGGCCACCGTGAAGGGCTCACCGGCCGCCATATCGGCCGTGACGTACAGCGACCGACGGTAAACCAAAGACTTTTTCTCAGCCTCGGTCACGCCGTAATGCACCTGGCCCATGGCCTGCCAGGCGCGTTCGGTTTCGACCACCAGGCTGGCCATTTCCGCGGGCTCCAGCGAGAAACTTGCGTCCACCCCGCCCGCCGCGCGATCAAGGGTGAAGTGCTTTTCAACCACGGTAGCCCCGAGCGCCACAGCGGCCACCGACACACCAACGCCCATCGAATGATCGGATAGCCCCACCTGACAGCCGAACAGCTCACGCAGATGCGGGATGGTGCGCACATTGCTGTTGAGCGGTGTCGCCGGGTAGGTGCTGGTGCACTTGAGCAGCACCAGATCCTTGCACCCGGCTTCACGGGCCGCGCGCACGGTTTCGTCGAGCTCGGCGATGCTGGCCATGCCGGTGGAAATGATCAGCGGTTTGCCGGTGGCCGCCACACGGCGAATCAGCGGCAGATCCGTGTTTTCGAAACTGGCGATCTTGTAAGCCGGCACGTCGAGGCTTTCGAGAAAGTCCACGGCGCTGTCATCGAACGGCGTCGAAAACGCGAGCAGGCCCAGCTCTTTGGCCCGGGCAAAGATCGGCGCGTGCCATTCCCAAGGGGTGTGGGCCTTTTCGTACAGGTCGTAAAGGGACGTGCCGGCCCACAGGCTGTTCGGATCCTTGATGAAGAATTCGCCTTCCGCCAGATCCAGGGTCATGGTTTCAGCGGTGTAGGTTTGCAGCTTCAAGGCATGGGCACCGGCCTTGGCCGCCGCCTCGACAATCTGCAAGGCGACGTCCAGCGACTGGTTATGGTTGCCGCTCATTTCGGCAATGATGAACGGCGGTGCGTCGGCACCGATCAGGCGATCGCCAATCTTGAAACTGTTCATGAACGGTGTTCCTTCAAATCCTTGGTGAACGCGCAGGCACTTTGGGTGAACCCGGCGTCACGAAATACATTCAATGAGGCCTGATTGGCCGGCAAGACCTGTGCGCTGATCGCGTTCATCTGCGGCCAGTGCGTCGTGGCGAACGCCTCGCCCCTCGTCAGCAGCGCCCTGCCCCAGCCGAGACCGAATCGCCCCTCCAGCAGATACAGCGAAACCTCGGCCTCGAAACCGCGCAGATCGTAGCGCAACACACCGACCGGGCCGTCATCGGCCTCGGCGACCAACAACAGTCGTTGAGGATTGCGCAGACTGGCGTTCAACCAGTTCAGATGCTGCGACCACTCGATCGCGCCGCTTTCCAGCGACCAGCGACGCACCGCTTCGGCATTGCGCCCATCAAACAGCAACTGCGCATCGTCCAGTGTTGCCTCACGCATCTTGAGCACTGCCCCCGCCAATGCCGCGGCGACCCGCAATGCCCCACGCCCGTCGACCAGTTGCCGCGAACGCTCGGCCAGGCTCTGGCGCAGATAAAAATTGTCGACGACAAAACCGATGGCATCACGCAGTTGCTCGACGCTCACCCGCTCCCGTGCGCCCATGAACACATGGGCGCCGGCCGCCGCCATCACCTCGCCATTGTTCTGCTGGTTGTTCGACACGGCAATGCAGATCGTCGGCAGACCCATGGCCGCGCGCTCCCAGCTGGTGCCACCACCGGCGCCGATGAACAGGTCGGCTTCGGTCATACGGCGATGGAAATCGCTGACGAAACTGTGCAGACGCCAGTTCGGCCGCGTCTCGGCCAGTGCCTGCATCTCTGCCCATGCCGGGTTGTCGGCACCCGCGACAAAGTCCACTTCAAGCCCGGAAAAATTCGCCAGCGCCAGCATCGCGTGATGGGTCTGCCGGGCAGCGTCGAAGCCGCCGAAATTCACCAGTACCCGCCGCGCCACGGGTTTGATCTCGATGGGCGGGCCGCTGAACTCTTCGCGCAGCATGGCAAAGCGTGGGCCAAGCAACGTCCGGCAGCCTGCCGGCAGCAGCGGCTGATAGTTTTCACTGAGGCCGGAGAGATTCTGATTGAGCAGCAGTTCAACGCTATAGCGACGGGTCGCCAGATCGTCCACGGCGGCGATCCGTGGTGCGAAACGCCGGGCAGCGGTCTGCCAGTGATGGTCGAGGCCGTAATGGTCGGCGATGACCCAGTCGAATTCGGCCTGCCCTTCCAGCTGCGTCGCCAATGCATCGATATCCGCCTGCCACGGCAGCATCGATTCGATGGCCTGCTCCGGGTCTTCACCGGCGTAGCGATCCGGCAACGCAAAAGTCTCGAAACCTTCACTCTGCAACGCATCGAGCCGATGGCCCGGCAAACGACGACAGGCGAACGCGACATGACTGCCTTGCGTGCGCAGTACTCGCGCCAGCGTCAGGCAACGGGCGATGTGGCCGCTGCCGATGGTCGGCGAGGCGTCGGCGCGGATCAGCACTCTCATTGCAGTTCCCCGCCGGCCTTGAGTGCGGCGTAGAGATACTCGGCGCGTTTCCAGTCTTCAGCGGTGTCGATGTCCTGCACCAGATGCCGGGGCAGGATCACCGGCAGGCTGGCCGGCGAATACAGAATCTCGCCACGCAACCAGGCCTCGCTGCGGCCCCAGTAGAACTGGCCGGCATCCTGATAGGCAGCGGGCAGATCCTGCGAACGGGTATTGCGAAACTCGGGGTACATCGCCGTCAGCGCACCCTGCCCGTCGAGGGTCAAGGCACGCTGTACCGGAAAGCCGAAATCGGTGACCGAAAAAGCAAAGGACTTGTCGGGATGCTGCTCCAGCAACTCAAGCCCTTGGCGCAGAAAGCGAGCCTGCAACAACGGCGCCGTGGCGTACACGCAGCAGGCGTAATCAAAGTGCGGCAGTTGCTGTAAGGCATGCACGATCACCGCTGCGGTGCCGGCGAAGTCATCGGCCAGCTCCGCCGGGCGCAAGAACGGCACCTGCGCACCATGAGCCTGTGCCAGCTCGGCAATCTCCTCGTCATCGGTGCTGACCACCACCTGGTCGAACACCCCCGAATCCAGCGCCGTGCGAATCGAACGGGCAATCATCGGCACACCGTCGAACGGTTTGAGATTCTTGCGCGGGATACGTTTGCTGCCCCCGCGGGCCGGGATGATTGCGACGTTGCTCAAGGGCGTTTTTCCAGCAGGAACCAGGTGACGTCATCCAGCGGGAATTGCGGATCACGGTGATAACCAAAGCCGTAATCCAGCAGTTGCAGATCCGGATAGCGATCGAGCATTTCCCCGGCGAAATCACGCTTGAACAGCTTGCCGCTGTTGCCGCGATAGGACACTTCCACCGGCGACGGATTGTAGTACTCGGCGATCAGGATGTAGCGCGAACTCAACTCATACAGTTGCGCATAGGCCGTCGCCAACAGCTCCGGCGCCAGATGGATCAACACGCCTTTGCTCAGGGTCAGGTCGTATTGGCGCTCACGGGGAAAGTCGAACAGCGAACCGTGCCAGATGTTCGCAATCTCCAGCGCCCGGGCCTGGGCACAGGCGCTGGCGTTGATTTCGACTCCGAACAGTTCGCAGCGCGGCAACAACTGACGCAATGCCTGCAAGTTGTTGCCAGCATTGGTGCCCAGTTCCAGCAGGCTGTCGATCCACCCGGCCCGGGTCAGCGCCTTGGCGAACAACGCCAGATTGGCCGCCACAAGTGGCTGGCCGACGTTGCGGTCAACGTACTGGTTGCCGAACTCGCCCTGCCAGAATTGTTCCTGCTCGCTCAGATCACGCATTGCCGTTTTCCATCCACCGCCGCAGCGGCACTCATTCAGTCAATCGACGCAATTGCTCGACCACGTAATCCTGCTGCTTATCGCTCAGCAACGGAAACAACGGCAGGCTGATCGCTTCGGCGTAATAACGCTCGACTTCGGGGAAATCTCCCTCGGCGAAACCCAGTTCACGATAGTACGGCTGCAGATGCACCGGAATGTAGTGCAGGTTCACGCCGATGCCGGCCGCGCGCAAGCCTTCGAACACCTGACGATGGCTGAGGCTGATGCGCTCGGTCTGCAAGCGCACCACATACAAGTGCCATGCTGATTCGGCGTCCTGCTGAGCACTCGGCACGGTGACCGGCAAGTACGCCAGCAAACGGTCGTAACGTGCTGCCAGCTCCCGGCGACGGGCAATGAAGTCGTCCAGTTTGCCCAGCTGTGACAGGCCCAGCGCCGCTTGCAGATCGGTGATCCGATAATTGAAACCCAGCTCGACCTGTTGGTAATACCACGGGCCGTGACTGGGCTCGGTCATCTGCTGCGGATCGCGGGTCATGCCGTGGCTGCGCAGGCGTTGCAGACGCTCGGCCAGTTCCGGGCGATTAGTCAGCACCATGCCGCCTTCGCCGCTGGTGATGATCTTTACCGGGTGGAAACTGAACACCGTCATCGCGGCAAACTCACCACAACCCACCGGACGCCCGGCATAGCTGGCGCCGACGGCGTGGGAGGCGTCTTCGATCACGGTGAAGTTGTAGCGCTCGGCCAGTTCGGCGATTCGCCGCATGTCACAGCTCTGCCCGGAAAACGCCACCGCCACCAGCACTTTGGGCAAGGTGCCGTCACGCTCGGCGGCATTGAGTTTGCTGGCCAGCACCTCGGTATCGAGGTTCCAGGTCAACGGATCGATGTCCACGAAGTCAACGTCGGCGCCGCAGTATCGGCCGCAGTTGGCCGACGCGAGAAAGGTGTTCGGCGTGGTCCACAAGCGGTCGCCCGCTCCCAGCCCCGCCGCCAGACAGGCAATGTGCAGCGCCGCCGTGGCGTTGCACACCGCGACCGCGAAATCCGCCTGGCAACGCTCGGCCATCGCCTGTTCGAAGCGCTCGATGGTCGGGCCTTGAGTGAGCCAGTCGGACTGCAACACCTCGACCACCGCGTCGATGTCCGTCTGGTCGAGGCTTTGCCGACCGTAGGGAATCATACCGACAGCTTCGCGTGCAGGTCGGCGATCTGCCCCACCGACAGGAAGTGCGGATTGGTGTCAGAGCGGTACTCAAAGTCCTCGCCCACCGGCCGCCCGCGCTCGCCAAGTTTATCGACGGCGAAATCCACATCGACGCTGGTGAAGCGGATCGAAGGCTGGATGGTGTAGTGATCTTCGAACTCCAGGGTCATCCGCGCATCGTCCAGCGGCACCATCAGTTCGTGCAGCTTCTCGCCGGGACGGATGCCGACGTTCTTGTGCGGCAGGTGCTCGGCCATGCCACGCGCCAGATCGACAATGCGGATCGACGGGATCTTCGGCACGAAGACTTCACCGCCGTGCATCCGCACAAAGCTGTCGAGCACGAATTGCACGCCGTGATCGAGGGTGATCCAGAAACGGGTCATGCGCTCGTCAGTGATCGGCAGTTCGGTCGCGCCATCGGCAATCAGCTTGCTGAAGAACGGCACCACGGACCCGCGCGAACCCGCCACGTTGCCGTAGCGCACCACGGCAAAACGCGTCTGTTGCTCACCGGCAATGTTGTTGGCCGCGACGAACAACTTGTCCGACAGCAACTTGGTGGCGCCGTACAGGTTGATCGGGCTCGCCGCCTTGTCGGTGGACAGTGCGACGACTTTCTTCACGCCGTTGTCGATGGCGGCGGCAATGATGTTCTCCGCGCCATTGACGTTGGTACGGATGCACTCGGTCGGGTTGTATTCCGCCGCCGGCACCTGCTTCAACGCCGCGGCATGCACCACGTAATCGATGCCGCGCATGGCCTGGCGCAGACGCTCGGCGTCGCGCACATCCCCAAGGAAGTAACGCATGCACGGCGCGTTGAACGTCTGCTGCATTTCGTATTGCTTGAGTTCATCCCGGGAGAACACCACCACGCGCTTGGGCTGGTATTGCTCGAGCAGGCGCGCAATGAACTTGCGCCCGAACGAGCCGGTGCCACCGGAGATGAAAATCGATTTACCGTTGAACATGTCTTGAGTCCCGTTCCCTGTCGACCTAGGCGATCAACTGTGCCCAGTTCAGCGAAGCGCTTTCATCCAGGACAAACCCTTTGCCGACCAGGCTCAGGTTGGCGTTGTACGCCGAATCGCCCGCAAACGCGCCAGACCATTTCTCACGCAGTGCCTGTAGTGCTTGCGGCGTCTGCGCCTGATGACCGGAATGAATCACCTGGACCAGCGGCGTCCAGACGGTGAGGAAACCGGCCTGGCCCGCCTTCAGGCACAGATCGACATCGCTGTAACCGTCGGCGAATGCCTGTTCATCCAGGCCACCCAGCGCATCGAACAGTTCCTTGCGCACCATCAGGCAGACGCCCGATACCGCCGAGTAGTTCTGCTCCACCGCCAGGCGATGCATGTAACCGTTGGCGTCGTGTTTCTCGCCGACAAAGGCAGAACCTACGCCGCCATTCAAGCCGAGAATCAGACCCGCCTGGGAGATCTTGCCGTCACGGTCGACCAGTTTCGCACCGACGATACCGACCTCCGGCCGCAGGGCATGATTGAGCAACTGCTCGATCCAGTTCGGGTTGACCACTTCACCATCGGCCGCCATCAGCACCAGGAACTCGCCCTGTGCCTCCTGGCTGGCAGCATTGCACAGAGCCACGTCGTTCAGGACCTGCTCGGCGCGCAGCACGCGGACCTTGGCGTTGCGCAGGGTTCCCAGCCAGTCATTGACGTCAGCCGAGAGGTTCGGATTGGCCGCGATCAACACTTCATAACGGGTGTAGCGCGTTCTGAGCAAAATACCTTCCAGGCAACGCTGCAGTGCCGGCAGATCATCACTGGCAGGCAGGATGACCGATACCAGCGGCTGCTCGGTGTGACGGTAGTCGACCTGATAGGTGCCAGGTTGCGTCGAGGTGATCTTGGCCTTGTAGCCACGATTGCCCAGATGCCGCAGCAGGGCCTGACGCTCGTCGGCGTTTTCTTCCGGTTCCGCTGCCCGGGAAATCAGCAACGGTTCATCGAGGTGCGCCAGACCATTGAGACCACCCTGCTCGATGATGCGCAGCAACAGATCAAACTCCAGCGCCTTGCTGAAATCAGCCTGATAGCCGCCGGCTTCGATCAACACGTCACGACGGATCAGCCAGTGCCGCGCCATCTGCGCCGGCAGGCTTTGCAGCAAGTCAAGGTTGAAGCCCGGACGGAAGGCATCGATCAATGCGCCTTCGGCGGTGCGCAGGATTTCGTCAGTGGCCACGGCACGGCATTCACCGGCCGACATCAGTTCCAGGCCGGCGCGCAACAGGCCGCCCGCCGTGAACTCGTCGCCCGCTTCTGCCAGCAGCAACCAGTCGCAAGGCGATTGGCGCACGCTCAGATTGAGCTTGTCGACGAAGTTACTCTGAGTGACCCGTACAAAGTGCAGGGTGTTCTGCGCGGTGGTTGCCGCCGGTGGCTCTCCGGTGGTGAACACCACCACTTTGAACGCCTTGCCGTGACCTTCGAGCAAGCTGTCCAGGGTGACCTGCAACTTGTCGATGTCGTTATCCAGATCGAGCAGGAAAATGCCGAACTGAGGGCCGCCGCCATTCGCCGCCAGGTGACGGGCAATCGCTTCGGCCTGCTCGGTGTCGGGCTGACGTGCATCGAGCCATTTAAGCAAGCGCCCGGTGCGCATCTTGCTGAATGCAGCCTGATTGCCTTCCAGGGAAACCGCTTCGAGTCGAACGATCCAGTCGCTCAGTTTTTTGGCGTCCTCATCCTCGCCCAGCAACTGCAATTGAGCGATCAGGCGTTTAATCACGGTGCGGTTGAAAACGTTGCTGTCGTGAGCCTGCCACAGACGATCCACCACGCTTTCCGCGGTGTCGTTGTTGCGGGCCAGCATCAGGTTTTCCTGGCGGGCCCAGATACCTTCCAGCCCTTGCAACTGAATGCGGCCGGCCGGCATGGCGTGCAGCAGAAACTCGAACTGAGTCAGTTGATCGAAAAACGCCTGATTGTAGAACGGCATTTCAACGTACTGGCGCGGCCCGAAACGGCGCTGCGGGCCGGTTTCGATATCCGTCCAGGCCGACTCGATAATCAGCTCTGCGGTCAATGCCCGACCGGTACGCAGGCTGTCGGCCAGGGCCTCGAAACTCTCCAGGACAAACTGTTTGCCCTGCTGCGGGTCCTGATGCTCGACCTGGGTCGGCAGGCCGGCCAGGAAAGCGGCGAAGGCTTCGCGCTCGGACACCGACCTGGCGTCGGTGTAAGCCAGCGAGTGGAAGATCTCGGTGTTGTGATCGGAGTGCTGGTAGTTGATTTCCCGAACGACATAAGGGATCGGCAAAATGCGTGCCTTGCCCCTCGCCAGCATGTAATAGGTGTGACCGACTTCCTGCCACTGGAAGATCGTGTCTTCCGGCATCGCGTCATACCAGTCGCGCAGCACCTGCGTGCGCTGCACCGCATAAAACGGCGGGAGGTACTGCGACATGTAATCCAGCAGACGATCCTGGGCACGATCGGACGCGTAGTCTTCGCAGACTTTCTTGTCACGCCGGTAGTAGCTGACGCCGTTGGCCAGCGTCAGGTACATCATGCTGTAGCCGTGGCAAAGGCTGTAGTCGGGATTGGCCTGCATGAAGGCAACAGCTTCATGCAAGGCATCGTGGACCAGGAAATCATCGTCGGCGGCGAACACCATGTAGGGCGTCTGCAACTGCTGAACACCGTAGGCCAGCTTGGCACGAATGCCCCAATAGCCGAACTGCGGAAGGTGCTGATAATCCACGTTGGTGAATTGCCCGGCCACGCCCGGCAGCGCCTCGGCGGACGAGTCGAGCACCAGGATCCGGCACGGCAGTGTGCTGTAGAAACGCACGGCCCTGCGCAGAAACGCCGGGCGTTCGTGAGAGATCAGCACAACGGTCAACTGGTCGTTGAGTGCCACACCGTGTTCAGAAGTGTTCTTGCCTTGCATATTTTCCCCACAAGCGGCGAGTCGCCGAAAACTCTGCGTTGTTTGTCGATTAACGTACGCGGCGCAGATAACCATCCGGCGCGACTGTGATCAGCAACTTGCTGTGAATGGCCTGGTCGATCTCGAAATCGCGGTTCTCTTCCAGGTACGCCCACACGGCGGTTTTCGGGTTGTCACCCTTGCCCCATGGACGATCCGGAAAGGCGTCTTCCGGCATGTCTTCGACCACGGTGTCCATGACCACGCAGTAGCTGCCCACCGACACCAGCGGTGCATAGAGGCGCAGTTCCTCGAGGACGTGCTCGTGGGTATGGTTGGAGTCCAGCACCACCAGCACCTCCTTGCCCTGCACGCGCTCGCGGACCTGGTCGACGATGGCCTGATCGATACTCGAACCCTGGATCATGCTGATGCGTTTGAACATCGGATGCGCTTCGATGGCTTCACGGTTGTGCTGACGAATGTCGATGTCGACACCCAGCACTTCACCATGACCGATCAGCTCCAGGATCGAGGCGTAGAACACCAGCGAACCGCCGTGGGCGATACCGGTTTCAACGATCACGTCCGGACGCAGGTTCCAGATGATTTCCTGCATGGCGACCATGTCCTGCGGGAACTGGATGATCGGCCGGCCCATCCAGCTGAAGTTGTAGGTGTATTTGTGTTTGGCAGTGGTGCCGACCCAGTCCAGGGACTCGGTTTGCAATGCTTTGTCTTTCTGCAGGCCTTCGATGTTGGCCTTCACTTCTTCGCGAAACTGCTCATGTGGATTCATTGCGACTCTCCAAAAATTCGGGAAAACGGCTTACTTGAACACCTTGGCGTCCGGGTAAGGCACCGTGTTGTTCTTGATGATCCTGGCGGGATTACCCACCACGACCGAAAAATCCGGGACATCTTTCGTCACCACGGCGCCCGCGCCGATGGTCACCCAGCGACCGATGCGCAGGCGCGGCAGAATCGTGGCGTTGGTACCGATAAAGGTGCCGTCACCGATCTCCACGCAGCCGGCGATACACACGCCGGGTGCCATGAACACCGAGTGGCCGATCTTTCCTTCATGCCCCACCACACTGCCGGCGCTGATGCTGGTGTTGTCGCCGAGTTCGACTTCGGCCTGCATCAACACGCCTTCCTGCAGGTAACTGCCCTGCCCCATGCGAATCATGCTCAGGTCGATACCGGGATGAATGAACTGACCCAATTGCGCGCCGGCCTCTACCAACTGGCAGGTGGTTTCGTAGCGTAAACGGGTACTGCCGGTGATCAGATTGACGAAGCGCACATCCGGCCCATTTAGCTCGGCCACCCGATCCGAACCGCCGACCACCGGCACGCCGTAAAACAGCGTGCCTTGCTTGCGCGGATCGTTGTCGAGAAACGCAAACTCGATGTTCGGCGTGCTGCGCTTGACGGCTTGCAGCATGCGCACCGCTTCCGGGTTGGCGGCGCCCAGCAGATACATCTTCACGGTGCGTTCCTGCTGGCCAGCAAGTCGAGCACCACTTGCACCACGCGCTGCTGATCGGCGTCAGTCATTTCGTGATAACTCGGCAGATTGAAAGCGCGCTCCGGCAGGGCGAAGGACACCGGGGTGTCAACGTTGTGCTCGCTGAACATCGGCAGCGTCGACAGCGGCCAGAAAAATACTCGGGCATCGATGTCGGCGACCTGGAACGCCGCGATCAGTTGCTCGCGATGGATACCGGTATCGGCATCGAACACCACGGTCGGCATCCAGTAACCGTTGCGCCCGTGAGCCGGTTCGGGATTGAGCGACACGCCCGGCACGCCTTCCAGCGCCTGCGCATAGTTGGCAAAGATCGCCCGTTTGCGCGCGATCAACTCTTCGATGCGCTCGACCTGCGCGCAGCCGACCGCCGCCTGCAGGTTGCTCATCTTGTATTTGAAACCGACGAATTCCGGCCAGAACTGCTTTGTGCAACCCGCTACACGGCCATGGTTGGACAGGGTCAGCACGCGCTCATACAAGGCCTTGTCCGAGGTGACGAACATACCGCCCTCGCCGGTGGTCATGGTCTTGGTGCCATGGAACGAAAACGCACCGAAGGCCCCCAGCGAACCAGCAGCCTTGCCACGCCACTGCGAACCGATGGCTTCGGCGGCGTCCTCGATCACCGGAATGCCGAACTCCTTGCCGATGGCCAGCAAGGCATCCATGTCACACAGGTTGCCGTACAGGTGCACCGCCAGAATGGCTTTGGTTTGCGGAGAAATGGCGTTGCGGACCTGCTGCGGATCGAGGCACCAGCTGTCGGCCAGGACATCGACAAACACCGGTGTGGCACCCAGGTAGGTGATCGGTGCCGCCGAGGCAATCCAGTTGGTGTTGGCCAGGATCACTTCGTCGCCGGCACCGATGCCCAATGCCGCCATGCCCATGTGCAGGGCTCCGGTGCAACTGGAAGTAGCGATCGCGTAGGTCGTCCCCAGATGCTCGGCGAAACCGTGCTCGAAACGGGTCAGGTATTCGTAGCAACGCGCGCCCCAGCCGTTCTGCACGGCGTCCAGGGCATATTGCGCTTCGAGTTCGCCGACACTCGGTTTGGTGTAGTGAATTCTGCTCATTGAATGATCAACTCCGGAACGGCGACGACAAAGCGTGCGCCCCATGCTTTGGCCGACGACAACTGCTGCGTCACTTCGCTCAGCAGATTCCACGGCAGAACCAGGATGTAGTCAGGCCGCTCTTGCGCAATACGCTCGGGCGCCACGATCGGAATGCGGCTGCCCGGCAGGCACTTGCCCTGTTTGTGCGGGTTGGCGTCGGCGACCCAGGCCAACAGATCCGGTTTGACCCCGGCGTAGTTGAGCAACGTGTTGCCCTTGGCGGCGGCGCCGTAGCCGACCACTCGCTTGCCATCGGCCTTGGCCTGCAACAGGAAGCGCAGCAGGTCATGCTTGATGCGTTCGGCGGCCGGCGCCAGCGTGGCGTAGTACTCGGTGGTTTTCACACCTGCGTCGAGTTCGGCCTGCAACTGCTGTTGCACCGCTGGCTGCACGGCGCGGCGTTCGCCGTCCTTGCGCTGCACGAACACCCGCAGCGATCCGCCGTGGGTGCTCAGTTGGCTGACGTCGAACACTTCCAGGCCGTTGCGCTCGCACAACGTCTGCACGGCGGTCAGGGACAGGTAGGAATAGTGTTCGTGGTACAGCGTGTCGAACTGTGCGCCCGCCATCAGCGTCAGCAGTTGCGGGAATTCGAAGGTGGCGACGCCGGTCGGCTTGAGCAGCGCGGCGAAACCGCCGAGGAAGTCATTGATGTCCGGCACATGAGCGAGCACGTTGTTGGCGGCCATCAGGTCGGCGGCCCAGCCTTCGCTTTTCAGCTGTGCGGCGGAGTCGCGACCGAAGAACAGTTCACGAATCTCCAGGCCTTTTTCCCGGGCAGCCTGCGCGGTGCTGCGGGTCGGCTCGACGCCCAGACACGGGATGCCGCGACCGGCGACGTATTGCAGCAGGTAGCCGTCATTGGCGGCAACTTCCACCACCCGGCTGTCGGCGGTCAGGCCGAAGCGCTCGACCATCTCCGCCACATAACGCTCGGCGTGGGCGAGCCAGGTGCTGGAGAACGAACTGAAGTAGGCGTACTCGGCGTCGAACAGGCTGTCGGCGCTGGTGTAATCCTCGGTCTGCACCAGCCAGCATTGCTGGCACACGGCGACCTTCAGCGGCACCCATTGCTCGGCCTGTTCCAGGCGATCGGCATGCACGTAGGCGTTGGACGGTGGCGAGGTGCCGAGGTCGATCAGCGGCAGGCTCAGCGGTGCGGCGCACCCACGGCAATTCATAGACGCACTCCAGCAAAGTGTTGATCGAGCGCGGGATGGCTGGAATCACGCGCTGACAAATTATTGACAGGCAACGGCCAGGCAATCGCCAGCCGTGGATCATTCACCGACAGCCCGCCCTCGTGCTCCGGCGCATAATCGGCGCTGTGCAGGTAAAGCAGCTCGGCATCGTCGGTAAGGGTCTGGAAACCGTGGGCGAAACCGGCGGGAATCAACAGGCTGCGACCGTCGCCGGCCTTCAGGTGCTCGGCGTGCCAGTGCAGGAAAGTTTCCGAATCCGGGCGCAGGTCCACCGCCACGTCCCACACTTCACCGCGCAGGCAGGTGATCAGCTTGGCTTCCGGCGCATTGGCATTCTGGTAATGCAGACCGCGCACGCTGCCCTTTTCACGGGTGCAGGAATGGTTGATCTGGCGGATATGGAATTCGCTGCCGAACGCTTTCAGGCTGCCCTCGCAGAACAGCCGGGCGAAGTGTCCGCGCTGATCTTCGAAGCGTTTGTGCTGGACGCTGAACAGCCCGGCCAGCGGTAACTGTTTCAAGGAAAACTCGCTCACAGCGCGCCCCGGTACAGGTTCAGTTGGCCGAGGGTCACAGTGCGCATGTCGTCGCCGTTCTGCCACGCCAGGTGCCAGTCGAGGGTCTGGGTCAGGCATTGTTGCAACGACCAGCGCGGTTGCCAGCCGAGCACCTGACGGGCGCGACTGCTGTCCAGACGCAGCAGGCCGGCTTCGTGCAGTTCGCTCGGTTCGATGCGCAGACCACGAGCCTGAGGCCAGCGGTTGGCGAGCAGTTCGACCACTTCGCCGACGCTGCACATGTCCGCTTCGCCCGGGCCGAAGTTCCACGCCCCGGCGTACTCCGGACCTTCTTCGTAGAGCCCGGCAGCCAGTTGCAGGTAGCCGGCCAGCGGCTCCAGCGCGTGCTGCCATGGGCGCACGGCTTGCGGGTAACGCAGGGTCACCGGCTCGTCGGCCGACCAGGCTTTCAGTACATCGGGAATCAGCCGTTCAGGCGCGAAGTCACCGCCGCCCAGCACGTTGCCGGCACGCGCGGTGGCCAGCGCCAAACCATGTTCGGCGTACTTGTCGGCCGGGAAAAACGACGCCGCGTAAGACTGCGCCAGCAATTCGCAGCAAGCCTTGCTGCTGCTATAAGGATCGTGTCCACCGAGGGCTTCGTCTTCGCGGTACGGCCACAGCCATTCCTTGTTGGCGTAAACCTTGTCGGTGGTCACCAGCACACAGGCCCGCACGCAACCGACCTGACGAATCGCTTCGAGCAGGTTCAGGGTGCCCATGACGTTGCTGGAGTAGGTGCCGAGCGGATCGCGATAACCTTCGCGCACCAGCGGCTGGGCCGCCAGGTGCAGGACGATCTCCGGCTCGGTGTCGGCGATGATCTCGAGCAAGGCGCCGAGGTCACGCAGATCACCGCGCTGATCGTCGATGCCTTCGTGCACCCGCGCCAGTTCGAACAGGCTCGGCTCGGTCGACGGGTCGAGGGAGAAACCGCTGACTTGCGCGCCGAGGCTTTGCAGCCACAGGGTCAGCCAACTGCCCTTGAAACCGGTGTGCCCGGTGACCAGAACCCGCTTGCCGCGCCAGAATTCAGGACTCAGGCCCATTGCTTCCATGGGGCCTCCCCGCTCTGCCACAGCGCTTCGAGATGGTTCTTGTCGCGCAGGGTGTCCATTGGCTGCCAGAAACCTTCGTGCTGGTAGGCCAACAGTTCACCGCGCTCGGCCAGACCGTCCAGCGGGCCGGATTCCCACGAGGTCGAATCACCTTCGATCAGCGGCAGGACTTTCGGTGACAGCACGAAGAAACCGCCGTTGATCCAGCCACCGTCACCCCGCGGTTTTTCGGTGAACCCGAGTACCCGGTCACCGTCGCGATCCAGAGCACCATAGCGGCCCGGTGGCTGCACGGCAGTCACTGTAGCCAGTTTGCCGTGGGTCAGATGGAAGTCGACCAGTGCGCTGATGTTCAGATCCGAAACGCCGTCGCCGTAGGTGAAGCAGAAGGCTTTTTCGTCTTCCAGATAGCGCGACACCCGGCGCAGACGGCCACCGGTCATGGTTTCCTCACCCGTGTCCACCAGCGTCACGCGCCATGGCTCACTGTAGTTCTGGTGAACATCCATGCGGTTTTCACGCATGTCGAAGGTCACGTCGGAGGTATGCAGGAAGTAGTTGGCGAAGAAGTCTTTGATCGCGTAGCCCTTGTAGCCGAGGCAAATCACGAAGTCGTGAATTCCGTGGGCGGAATACTGTTTCATGATGTGCCAGAGAATTGGCTTGCCACCGATCTCGATCATCGGTTTCGGCTTGAGGTGCGACTCTTCACTGATGCGCGTGCCCAGGCCACCCGCCAAAATAACTGCCTTCATGGTCTCCCCTCTCGTTCGTCACAGGGCTGCGCGTGGCTTTCCAAGCTTTGCGGCCGTCTGGCTAAACCTTTCTGCCGGTCCGGGCGTCGGGGCAATGGCCGCGAGCGCTCGTTTTATGGCGATTTGAGGGGGACTTGCAGGAAACGCGCCAGCTCCACCGGCACTGCGTCGATGGGGACACGGGCATGAAAAAAGGGATGAGTCGTTGCCGGACTCATCCCTTTCATCGAGCGGCCTCAATCAATCGATCGGATCAACCGAACAGGGCAAACCCGTCGGTAGCGGCTGGCAGGGTGAAGGCCTGGCCGTCCGCGGTCTGAATGTGCTCGATGTTGTTGAAGCCCGCATACCAGCCCGCCAGTTTCACGCCACCGGTCGGCGCACCGACACTGCCGTCATTGGCGCTGTGCAAATAGGCGTCGTCGCCGATACGGGTCACGTTCAACTGGCTGGCGTTGGCAATGGTGTTCAGGATCAGGGTGTCGTTCAGGCTGGTGCCGCTGTCCTGAATCACCACCAGACCGGAGGTGTTCACCACGTAAGTGTCATCACCTTCACCGCCATTGGCGAAACCACCGGAGACTTGCTGGCCGGCAAGGTTGAGAATCAACCGGTCGTCACCCTCACCTCCGAACAACGAGTAGCTGCTGCCCTTGCCGGTCAATACGTCGTTGCCGATACCGCCGATGGCGTTGCCGTTGACCACCGTCACGGTGTCGTTGCCGTCTTCACCGAATGCGTTGGTGCCCAGATCGTTTTCGGCACTGATGATCACATCATCGCCCGCCCCGCCATACAACTGATCGGCCTGCGCATTATCAGCCACACCTTCGAGGCTGAACGGTCCGATGTCGGATACCAGGCCGCCGTAGATGACGTCGTTGCCGTCACCGCCATTGATCAGATCGCTGCCGCGCCCGCCTTCCAGGTAGTTGTCCGCTTCGTTGCCGGTCAAGGTGTCGTCGAAATGACTGCCCATCACGCCTTCGACATTGACCAGCGTATCGCCCTGTGCATCGCCACCCAGGTTGATACCGGTCTGCAGATTGATCTCTACCGCCGTGGCACTGGTGAGGTACCAGACGTTATCGATGCCGTCGCGACCATCGACCGTATCACCGCCACCACCACCGATGAACGTTTCGTTGCCGGCCGAACCGATGAAGAAATCAACGTACTGACTGCCTTCGATCAACTCGATGCTGGTGTATTCAGGCATAGGATCCCAAGGCTTGTAGACTGCACCGCTCAGGTCGATCGTCATCGGCATGAAGGCGTATTTGAAACTGAGCAGATCCTGCCCCTGTCCGCCATCCAGGCCGAAATACCAGGCCATGCCGGTCGCGTAAAAAGTGTCGTTGAAGTCACTGCCACGGATGATCTCGATGTTCTGGAACGTATCGCCATCAGCGATCCCCGAAAACTCCCGGGTTGCCCAGTTCAGCGTCATGGCGACCGTGCTGTCGCCGTAGCTGAGCACATCGATACCGTCGCCACCGTCGAAGGAGTCGCCTTTGGCACCGCCGAACAGCACGTCGTTGCCACTGCCGCCGACGATCGTGTTCCAGGTGTCGTTGCCGTAGCCGGTAAAATCGCCGGTCCCGGTGTACGTCAGGTTTTCAACGAACGGATCCAGGTGCATCTCGGACAGCGTGGTGTACACCTGATCGGTGCCGCCCATGAAGCCCTCGACTTCTTCGATGGTCACACCAGTGCTGTTGATGATGTACACATCATTCCAATCGCCACCGGCCAGGGTCACACCACCGATGTTGGCGGTAAACTGATCGGCATTGTTGGTGCCAACGATCTTTTCGACATTGCGAAAGGTGTCGCCCACTGCATTGATACCACTGCCGATCTCGATGGTGACCGGCCCCGCGTTCCATTTATAGCTCACCGTGTCGTAGCCATCGGAGCCGTCAATGATCATCGACCCTTCGGAGCGATAGATCAGATCGTCGAACTTCGAACCTTCAATGGCTTCGATACCGGTGAAGGTGTCTCCGTAGGCAATGGTCAACCCGTCATAGTTGCTCCAGTCCGCGATTCTCACCCCTTCGAGACTGTCGCTGTAGCTGACGGTATCGAAACCTTCGCCACCCACGAAGTGATCCGCCCCGCCGCCGCCCCACATCCAGTCGTTGCCGGCACCGCCAACGATCTCGTTGTCGGTGTCACTGCCACAGGCCTTGAAATCACCTGTCCCGGTGAAGGTCAGTTTTTCGATGAAGGGATCCATCTTGATGGTGTTGAGACTGGTGCGCAGCTCGTCGTAACCACCGTAGCTTTCTTCGATGATGGTCACGCCTTCGCTGCCGACGATATACACATCGTCACCCCAGCTACCGTCCAGCGTCACACCGGCAATGTTGCCGGTGAAGGTGTCGTTGAAAGACGTACCGATGACTTTCTCGACGTTGAGCAAGGTATCGTGCTTGCCATCGGCGCCCGTGACAGTCGACGCGTCATTGCCGATCTCGACATTGACGGCCGAAGACAGCACGCGATAGTCCGCCGCATCAAACCCCTCCCCACCATCCAGTACGTCCGATCCGGCACTGCCAATCAGTTGGTCATCCGACTCCAGTCCATAGAGTTCATCATTGCCATCGGTGCCCACCAGGTAATCCACGTCACTCGTTCCATTCACTACTGACATTTGTTTCTTCCTTGCGTTGTTGTTGAACCGGATACCGTCAAAGAGCGCTGAGCGTCAGCTTGCTGAAAATAAACTCCGAACCCATGACTCCGGTCATTTCAAACGACTTCGCAGGGAAGGAATCGACTCGAAAAAAAATAAAAAAACAGGCGATCCGGGATCGCCTGTTTTCAATCATCGATGCCACCACCAAACCATCATGGAGGCGTCTGTCCTGCTATCAACCGAACATGGCGAACCCGTCATTGCCGGTTGGCAGGTTGATGAACTTGCCGTCAGAGGTCTGGATATACTCAATATTGTTGAAACCGGCGAACCAGTCCTTCAGTCGCACGCCGTCTTCCGGAGTCTGGCCTTCGAAGACGCTGTACTGATGCAGGAACAGGTCATTGCCGACCCGGTCAAGCAGCAGTTGCTGAGTACTGATGTTCGTCAGGATCAACGTGTCGCCGGAACTGGTGCCGGTGTCCTGAATGGTGACCAGTTTCGTGGTATTGACAATGTAGGTGTCATTATCCTCGCCGCCGAACGCCGAACCCGGACCACCTACCAGAACCAGTTTGTCAGCACCCGCTCCACCGAACAGCGAGTAGCCGGCGCCAATCCCGGTCAGCAGATCGTTGCCCTCACCACCGTCAGCCACGCCATACCCCACGGTAATGGTGTCATTGCCGGCTTCACCAAAGGCCTGGGTGCCTCGGTCATCGGTGGCGGCAACGATGACGTCGTCGCCATTGCCGCCATACAGAAGGTCAGCCTGCGGCCCACCCGCTGCGACATTCACGGCGAACGGTCCGAGCGGGGTGTACAGGCTGCCATAGATGACATCGTTGCCATCCCCGCCATAAATGACGTCGTTACCCAGACCGCCCTCCAGACCATTGGCGGCAGCATTGCCGATCAACGTGTCATTGAAGTTCGTCCCGATCAGACTCTCGATATTGATGAAGACATCGCCCTCGGCATCACCACCCTGGCTGACACCGGTCTGCAGGTTGATATTCACGGCGGTGGCGTTGTTGGCGTACCAGACCGTGTCAATGCCTTCACGACCGTCGAACACGTCGGCACCGGCTCCACCCACGAAGTTGTCGTTGGCGGTGGAACCCAGGAACGTGTCAGCGAAACGACTGCCCTGGAAGATCTCGATCCCGGTGAAGGTATCGCCCGCGGCATCGCCGGCGTTGGCGTTGGTTTTCAGGTCGATGGTGACCGCGCTGTCCGATGACTCATAGCTGACCATGTCCAGGCCAAGGCCGCCGTTGATTGCGATTGCCGCAGAGTTGCCAACGAAGACATCGTTGTACTTCGAGCCCGTCATTGCCTCGATGCTGTTGTAGGTGTCGCCTGCTGCGATCCCCGAGTTGACACCGGTTTTCAGATTGATGCTGACGCCCGTTGTGCTGTCGTCATAGGACACGGTGTCCATGCCTGCGCCACCGATGAACTGGTCGGCACCGCCACCTCCCTTGAAGATATCGTTGCCCGCACCGCCAGTGATGATGTTGTCGCTGTCATTGCCCACGCCGGTAAACGAACCGGTGCCGACATAAGTCAGGCGCTCGATATTGGCCGCCAGGGTGTGATCCTTCCAGCTGACCCGTACCTCATCGTTGCCACCGCCGGCCTGTTCGATGATGGTCACACCACCGCCATTGACGTAGTAGATGTCATCTCCGGCGCCGCCTTCAAAAGTCGCGAAGCTGATGGCAGCGGCCGTGAAGGTGTCGTTGAAGGACGAACCGATGACCTTGTCGATCTCCGTCAGGGTGTCGCCCTGCGCATCACCACCAACACCTGCCAGTCCAGTGCCCGGGCGAATATCCACGTTGACTGCCGCCGACGAAGATGAGTAATCGACCGTATCGAAGCCACCGAGACCACCGTTGAACGCAAACACGCGACCATCGGCAATGAATGTGTCGTTGTATTTGGAGCCACTGATCGCTTCGATGCTGTCATAGACGTCACCCGCAGCGATTCCGCTGTTGACCCCGGTCTTCAGATTGAGCGTGACACCTACGGTACTGTCGTCATAGGACACGGTGTCCATGCCTGCGCCACCGATGAACTGGTCGGCACCGCCACCTCCCTTGAAGATATCGTTGCCCGCACCGCCAGTGATGATGTTGTCGCTGTCATTGCCCACGCCGGTAAACGAGCCGGTGCCGACATAGGTCAGACGCTCGATATTGGCCGCCAGGGTGTGGTCCTTCCAGCTGACCCGTACCTCATCGTTGCCACCGCCGGCCTGTTCGATGATGGTCACACCACCGCCATTGACGTAATAGGTGTCATCTCCGGCGCCGCCTTCAAAAGTCGCGAAGCTGATGGCAGCGGCCGTGAAGGTGTCGTTGAAGGACGAACCGATGACCTTGTCGATCTCCGTCAGGGTGTCGCCCTGCGCATCACCACCAACACCTGCCAGTCCAGTGCCCGGGCGAATATCCACGTTGACTGCCGCCGACGAAGATGAGTAATCGACCGTATCGAAGCCACCGAGACCACCGTTGAACGCAAACACGCGACCATCGGCAATGAATGTGTCGTTGTATTTGGAGCCACTGATCGCTTCGATGCTGTCATAGACGTCACCCGCAGCGATTCCGCTGTTGACCCCGGTCTTCAGATTGAGCGTGACACCTACGGTACTGTCGTCATAGGACACGGTGTCCATGCCTGCGCCACCGATGAACTGGTCGGCGCCGCCACCTCCCTTGAAGATATCGTTGCCCGCACCGCCAGTGATGATGTTGTCGCTGTCATTGCCCACGCCGGTAAACGAGCCGGTGCCGACATAGGTCAGACGCTCGATATTGGCCGCCAGGGTGTGGTCCTTCCAGCTGACCCGTACCTCATCGTTGCCACCGCCGGCCTGTTCGATGATGGTCACACCACCGCCATTGACGTAATAGGTGTCATCTCCGGCGCCGCCTTCATACGTGGCATACAACGATGCCTCAGTCGTGAAGGTATCGTTGAACGCCGAACCGATGACCTTTTCGATACCGGTCAGGGTCACGCCTTGCGAATCGCCACCAACACCTGCCAGTCCAGTGCCCGGACGAATATCCACATTGACTGCCGCCGACGATGTCGAGTAATCGACCGTATCGAAACCGGCGCCGCCATCAATAGCAGTGATCCGGCTATCGACCACGAAGGTGTCGTTGTAATTGGACCCGGCGATCACTTCGATACTGTTATAAGTGTCACCCGCTGCAATGCCCGAGTTGACGCCGGTTTTCAGGTTGATGCTCACTGCAACGGTGCTGTCGTCGTAGGACACCGTGTCGCGCCCCGCGCCACCGAAAAACTGGTCGGCACCGCCGCCGCCCTTGAGGATGTCGTTATTTGCACCGCCAGTGATGATGTTGTCGCTGGCGTTGCCTACGCCGGTGAACGAACCGGTGCCGACATAAGTCAGGCGCTCGATATTGGCCGCCAGGGTGTGATCCTTCCAGCTGACCCTCACCTCATCATTGCCACCACCGGCCTGTTCGATGATGGTCACACCACCGCCGTTGACGTAATAGATGTCATCTCCGGCGCCGCCTTCATAGGTGGCATACAACGATGCCTCAGTCGTGAAGGTATCGTTGAACGCCGAACCGATGACCTTTTCAATACCGGTCAGCGTGTCGCCTTGCGCATCACCACCGGTGCCGGGCAAACCGGTGCCCGGACGGATGTCGACATTGACCCCGGCGGGTGAAGCCGAGTAATCGACCGTGTCGAAAGCGGCGCCACCGTCAATTTTGTCAGCCCCGGCACTCCCGATAATCACATCATTGCCACCCAGGCCATTGATCTCGTCATCCCCACTCGTACCGTTCAGCGTATCCGCGCCGTTTGTCCCGTTGATTACTGCCATTACATCTTCCTTGCCTTGTTTGTGAACCGGTACAGGCCAGCGTGGCGATCACACGTCACCGCGGCATCATTTTCTTGAACTGCAATGTGTTGATATCGACAGGAAGCACCCTGCGCTTGAGCTCGTTGCAAAGAAATGTATCAAGAATGAAATAAAGACGGACAGGCAGGCAAAAAAAAACAGGCGACTGCAATAGTCGCCTGTTTTTCTGGAGAACGAATGAACCGGTCAATCCGCCAGCCAGCCGTTTTCCCAGTACCGCAGGTTGTCGCCACGCAGGACGTAATCACGCAGCACGACCTCGCGCAATTCGTCGCCCATGCGGTAGCTGGCGTCCGGATCGGCCAGGTGCATGCGGATCGCCTGCAGCCACTCATCCGTGGTGTTGGTCTTGATCCGCGTGCACGGCAGATAACCGCGATAGGCCTCGGTGTCGGTGCAGATCACCGGGTAGCCGCAGGCGCCATATTCCAGCAGACGCAGGTTGCTCTTGCAGTCGTTGAAGATGTGGAACTCAAGCGGCGCCAGGGCCAGGTCGAGGTTGAGGCTGGCCAGCTTAGCCGGGTACACGTCCAGTCCGATCACGCCGTGGAACTCATGCATATACGGTCGCAGATCGTCGGGGCACATGCCGAAAAACACCCAGTCGACTTCGTTGGCCAGTTCGCGCACCACATCGGCGATGACCGCGAGGTCGCCATGGTGACTGGTGCCACCACCCCAGCCGACCCGAGGCTTTTTCGAGGTGCGACGCTGACTGCGCAAATCGCTCCACAGGTGTTTGGCCAGCATGTTGGGGACGACCCGAATGTCGCTGTGCATGCTCGACAGTGCATTACCCAGCGGCGCCGTGGACACCACGACCCGGTCACACATGCCGATGGCACGCCGGACCAGTTTTTCCATCTCGTCCTTGTTCGGCATGTTGCGGATGTGGGCATTGCGATGGGGAACGTCGATCACATAGTCATCGAGTTCATAGATCCGCCGGGCATTCGAGTATTTCTGCAGGATCGGGATTTCGTTGATTGGCGCTTCGGCATAGCGCCCCTGCAAAATGATCACGTCAGGGGATTGGCGCTCGACTTCGATGATCGTCGGCAGGTTGTAGTGAATCCGCCCCAGCGCCCTGCCCGCCGCTTCCAGCTCGATCAGTGGCTGGGTCACACGGTAGTGACCGATGGCCGACGCATTGACCGGCAGCGCCAGGATCTTCGGCAATTGCGGTTGCGAAAACGGACTCCAGCCGGTACGCAGGCCCGGATCGAGTCGGAAGCTCGAACCGCCCAGACCATTGAGCGCCAGGTTGGCGTTGTACGCCGGATCCCGCGCGACGATCGGTAACCAGCGCTTGTAGAACGTTTCCTGTTCCTGGCCGAGCCGTGCTTCTTCGCCGTCCTTCGGCGCCTGTGCCGGCTGTGCGCCCAACGCCAGCTGAGCGTAAGGCGTCCACACCACCAGGTAACCTTCCCGACCGACCCGCAGGCACAGATCCACTTCATTGAGCGACTGTGCCAGGTCTTGCTGATCGAGGCCGCCGACCGCCTCGAACACGGCCTTGCGCACCATCAGGCAATCGCCACCAACGGCGCTCAGGTCATGAGCGACGAGCAGCCGGTACATGTACCCCGTCGCCTGCAGGGTCTCTCCGTAAAACGGTACGCCGGCCGGACCTTGCAGGCCGAGAATTAGGCCGGCGTGGAGGATCCGGCCATCCGGATTGAACAGCTTGGCGCCGACCACACCGACTTCCGGCCGCTGGGCGTGATTGAGCATTTCCGCCAGCCAGTCGCCCTGCGTGATCACGGCATAAGGATTGAGCAGCAGGACGTATTCGCCCCGCGCCTGACTCACCGCCGCATTGCGCACTGCCGCCATGTTGTCTTGCTGTGGGCAGTCCAGAATGCGGATCCGCTCGCTGCCCAGTTGCCCCATACCCTCGAACCAGGCCCGCGCTTCGGCGCTCTCGCTGCCGTTGTCGACCAGCAGCAATTCATATTCGGCGTAGAGGGTTTTCTCCAGCAGGCTCTCGACACAACGCTGTACGGCTGCCGTCTGATCCTTGCTGACAATGACGATCGACACCAGAGGCTGACGATCATGGTGATAATCGACCCGGTTGAGCAGCGCCGAGGCGCCATCGCGAATCTCGTGGGCGATGCCCAGACGCGCCAGGTGAGCCGAGATCAACTGTGAGTTGCGGTCCGCCATTTGCGGTTCGGACAGCCACTTGGCGAGGTCGTACGCCGACTCCAGCAACACCTCGGAAACATGACCGACGACGTGCGTACCGTCCTGCTCGACCATGCGCCACAGCACATCGTGGGGCGCCAGCTCACCGAATGCGGAATCGAAACCGCCCAGAGCGAGGAAACGCTCGCGCTCGAAGGCCAGCGCCCTGCCCACATACGGGTAGCTGCGCATCAGGTCCAGGTTGAAGTCCGGTTTGAACACAGGCTCGGCCGACTCACCCTGGCTCAGACCACCTTCATCGCTGTAGAGGCAGGTAACGGTGCGCGAGAGCGCGATACGTTCGGCCATCACCAGCAACGCCGGCACCACCAGACGATCACCGGCGCGCAGCAGATAGAACCAGTCGGCACCGTCGAGCTGCGGCAACAATTCGTTGATCTGTTGCTGCCAGTCATCCTGCAGCGGCATGCGCACGATGCGCTCCTGCAACTGCGCCTCGGTGCAGGAGGCGGAGAGCACGATGGTCAACTCCGGCAGGTATTCCTGTGCTGCCAGCGATTGCAGGGTGAGTTCGAGCGCCGAGCGACTGCCCTGTTCGTCGATGATCACCGGAACGATTTTCGGCACGCGCGGCCAGGCGGCCAGCGTGTCCGGCAACAGTTCGCGCTGGCCTTCGGTCAGTGCGCGGCAGGCCAGCCACTGGGCGTACAGCTCGGCGAAACTGACACTGGCAATTCCGACATGCCAATCCTGCGTGGTCTGCTTGGTGCCCAGCGTGCGGCTCAGTGGCAACTCTTCCCAGACCCGCGGAGTTTCCAGGGCCCTGGTGATCGGCACATAACGGACCCAGCCCGGCGCCGGTGCGGATTCGCCGCTGCGCGCCTTGAGCATCTGCGTCAGCCATTGCCGCTCGACCTCGGCTGCATCGCGCATCGCTTGCTGGCTGCTCAAACGCTCAGGGTACAGGCGCTCGATGCTCAGAACATGGTTCGACATCACCACGTTGCCGCGTCGCAGCAGGCAGACGTACAAAGCAAAATCGAGCGTGGCGACAAAACAGTGACCGGACTGAGTCAGGGCCGGCAACAGCTCCTGTACATCGGATCGACGAAACAGGGCATTGCTGAAGCCTCCGAGAATGTTCACCGGGAAATTCTCGAAAATCGCCAGCAGGTCATCGCCCTTGAACAATCCACACACCGGAGACAACGGCGTGTTCTCCAGGCGCGACGGCAACGGCAGGTCGCCAGCATCCCAGAACAGGCGCTGGGCGAGTACCAGATTGACGTCCTGCTGGTCGATCAGTGTCTGCGCCTGGCGTTCGACGCAGGTGGAAAACAACTGATCGTCATCACACAGAAACTTGATGAACTCACCCGTCGCCTGCTCCAGGCACGCATGCAGGTTACCCACCAGCCCGAGCGTCCGGGGATTGCGCACATAACGAACCGTAACCCCGCTGCTCTCGGTGACCGAAGCGACAATTTCCTCGATCTCACTGCCACGACTGTCGTCGCAGACGATGATTTCGAGATTGCCATAGCTTTGGCTCACGGCACTGCTCAAGGCCTTTTCAAAAAAGCGCGGGTTGAAGGCGGGAATGACGAGGCTGACAAGGGGAAGTGAATTCACGGCGGACTCGCAAGCGGCGGGAACCCGCCCGGAACAGCGAGCCCTTTGAAACCGCAAAAGAAGAACAATAAATACAGAACGGTCAGAGCAACCGGGCGCTTGCGCGCCCGGTCAGCATCAGATCTTGTTGAACAGGCCCAGCTGGCTGATTTTGCTGAACGCCAGTTGCGAGGCCTGCAACATGGTCTGCTGCAAGGTCAGGCGGGTCATCACTTCGGCAGGATCCGAATCACGGATCGAACCCTGAGTGGTGGTATTCGCCTGAGTCAGGCTCTGGTTGGTGGTGTTCTGGTCATCCAGCGACTGTCCGCGGGCACCGATCGAAGTCACCGCCGAACCGATCTGGTTGGACGCGCTGTCGATGTTGCCCAGCGCCGACTCCATGGCACCCTGGAATTTCTGCTTGGCCACCGGATCACCATCGATCGGCGCATTCAGCGCCGTGACCATCTGGCCCAGGGTGTCGAGCACGTTCTGGGTCTGGTGGTTGTTGGACTGGATCGAGAACTGATCGCCCGCACCTGGCGTACCGCCGAGGGTGAACGTCACACCGGCGGCGGTAGCATTGTTGCCGACCAGCGTGCCCGACGAAACCGGCTTGCTGTCAGCGGTGACCGGCGCGGCGTACAGGTCGAAAGCCGTGGCGCTGGTGAACTTCAGGATCGCACCGCCGCCGGACGGGAATGCCGCGTCGTAGGCCGCCTGATTGGTTACACCGGAGCCAGTGATGACCGCGGTCGACGGGTTGCCCGCGCTGCGCGAGGTGGTGAACGAGTCAGGCGTGGCCGCCAGCTGGAAGCTGTGGCCGGCGATGACCGCATCCGGGTTGGTGTCGCCAGGCTTGAGGTTGATGTTCAACTTCAGGTCGACACCACGGAAGCTGACGGTCTGGTTGGCACCGTTGCTGTTGGTGATCGCACCGCTCTGACTGGCTTCGCTCGTCACGTCGTTGCCCAGGGCATCGGTGATTTTCAACTGCGTGCTGCTGATGAAATCCACGGTGTAGGGCTGGCCGGCCGCGAACTTGGCGTTGTACGTCGCAGCAGTGCCAACGATACCGTTGGTCAGCACCACACGACCATCATCGACGGCAGGCGCGGTCATGGTGGTCGTGGTGCGGCTGGTGTTGATGGTCTGCTGGAATGCATCCCAACCCGTGGTGTTGGTGGCTACCGAGAGGCCGTCGCCAATGCCCAGGTTGATCTGGGTCTGGTCACCATTGTAGGTGTAGGTGCCATCGGCATTCTGCGAGTACGGCGCGGTATCGGTCTTGGAGCCGGAAAACAGGTAATTGCCATTGGCGTCCTTGGAGTTCATCAGGCCCAGCACTTGTTGCTGGATCTGGCTCAGCTCGGATGCGTAGGCCTTGCGGTCTGCGTCGGTGGCAATACCGTTGTTGGCCGCCAGGCCGATTTCCTTGGCGCGCTGCAAGGCCGTGGTGATGGAGTTCAGCGTGGACTCCTGCACGGTCAGTGCACTCTTGGTGGTATCGATGTTGCCCTGATATTGCTCGAGCATCGAGGCCTGCTGACCCAGCTTGAGCAGGCGCCCGGCACCGATCGGATCATCGGCGGCGGTATTGATGCGCTGCAGGCTGCTCGCTTCGTTCGCGGTGGCAACAGTCTTGCTGTAGTTACGCTGATATTGGGAAGCTTGTGTCGCGTAATACTGAGCGGTGGAAATGCGCATGAATTACGACTCCTTAAAGACTGTTGATCAGCGTGGCGAAAGTTTCCTGCGCAGCCTTGATGATCTGCGAAGACGCTGTGTAGTACTGCTGATACTTGACCAGGTTGCCGGTCTCTTCATCCAGGTTGACCTGGGACAGCGAGTCGCGCGCACCCTTGGCCTGATCGAGGATCGTCGAGGTGGCTTCGTTGTCGGACTTGCTCTGGGCCGCCTTGGTACCGACGTTGGTCACCAGTTTGTTGTACGCGTCGGTCAGGCTGATGCCCTTGCTGCCGGTGCCGGTGTCCACGGTCTGCTTGGTCTGCAGGCCGACCAGCGCCTGCGCGTTGCGGTTGTCCGAAGAGGCGGCGCCGGTCAGGTTGATCGTGAAGGTTTCGCCTGGCTTTGGCGTCGCGCCCACGGTGGTCTGCACGGTGAAGGTTTTCTGCACGTTCGGCGTGACCGAGGTATCCATCACCGGTGCACCGGTGGAGTCGACCATGCCGATCTTCAGGTTCAGGGTGTTGGCCTGCCCCGGCACGATGGTGCCGGTGCCGATGGTGTTGCCCTTGGCATCGACCATGTTGTACGACTGGCTGCCGCTGGTGACCGCACCCATGACCAGTTTGACCGGCGTCGAATACTTGAGCGCGTTCTGCAACTCGGCCTGGGAGGCCGGGTTGGTGATGTCGATGGTATCGACCAGTGTCGGCTGGGTGTAGGTGCCGGAGTTGTTGGCACTGGCCACGCCGGTCAACGGTGCTGCTGCCGCGATTTTCTTCGGATCGGTGAGCACGGTCTGAATGTTGGTGGCCGCGTCACGAGTCGGGGTCACCTTGAAGGAGTCACCGGCACTCATCGCGCCACCGTTCAAGGCCAGGGTAAAGCCGTCGATCACCGGCGGTGGCGTGGTGGTGGTGCTGAACGAACCCATGTCGGTGCCGTCGGAGCGCTTGACCGAATAGTTGGTGGCGCTGGTGAAGGTGACCTGGTAATCGCTGGTGGTCAGCTTGCCGGTGTCCTTGATGGTGACGTTCAGGTTACCGGAGCCTGCGCTGTTGCCTGCCGAGGCAATGCTGCGCTGGCTGATCAGCGCGGCACTGTTGATGTCGTTGAAGATCGGCGCGCCGAAGTCACCGTTCTTGTCGATGCCCTGGGCTTGCTGGCGATTCATCTGGTCGGCAATGACCAGTGCTACACGGCCCAGCTCGTTGAGCGACGGGTTGAGCACTTCATTGCGATAGGTCAGCAGCCCGCCGATTTCACCGCCGCTGATCACCGAAGTGATGTCGATGGTGCTTGAGCCACGATCCATCTGGATGCCCATGCGCGACGGGTCGTCCTTGCTCGGAACGGTGCTCAGGGTGTTGGTGGTGTTGCCGACGACCAGCGGCTGACCGCTGCCGACGTAAACGTCGAAGCTGGTGCCGCGCTCGACCACTTGCGCGCCGACCAGTTCGGAGAGCTGGCGCACCGCTTCGTTACGGCTGTCGAGCAGATCGTTCGGCTGGCCGCCGCTGGTGGAAACTTCGCCGATCTTCTGGTTGAGATTGGCAATCGAGGTGGCCAGCTTGTTGACCTGGGCGGCCATGTCGCCGAGGTTGCCATTGATCGTGGTGTTCTGATCGTTCAGCTGTTTGGCCAGGGCGTTGAAGCGGCTGGTCAGCGCTTGCGAGCCGGTCAGTACCGACTGACGGGACGTGTCGTCGGTCGCCGAAGTCGCCACACCCTGCATCGAGGTGAAGAACTTCTGCAGTACGCCGGTCAGGCCTGTGTTGGTATCGGACAACGAGTTGTCCAGGGCAGTCGCCTGGCCACCGTAGGCAGCCGCTTCACTGTTGAGCGACGTGGCGGTATGCAGCTGGGTTTCCAGGTAAGAGTTGTACACCCGGCGCACGTCGGCCAGGGTCGTGCCCGTACCGATGAACACGTTGCCAGTCTGGATCGAGGACTTGGTGCCCTGCACGGTTTGCTGGCGTGAATAACCGGCGGTGTCGACGTTGGCAATGTTGTTACCTGTCACAGCCAGAGAGGACGAACTCGCGGCCAACCCCGACATCCCGATATTGAGCAAACTCATGATTCAAACCTTACCTTGTGTTTATAAAGGCGTTGTTGAAACGCCGGCCGCAGCGTAGTTCTGATTTACCGTCATCTGCCTGGCAATCTGCGAAATCTTGCTTGCGTAGTTCGGGTCGGTCGCATAACCGGCCTTTTGCAATTCGCGTACAAACTGTTCTGGGTTATCGGCCGACTTCAGCACATCTTGATAGCGATTATTGCTCTGCAGCAAAGTCACCAGATCGTGGAAGCTGTCCTTGTACGAGGCGTAGGAACGGAACTCGGCCGTCTCCTTGACCATCTGCCCGTTGCGGAACTCGCTGGTGATCGCCCGGGCCGAATCGCCCTTCCAGTTGCTGCTGGCCTTGATGCCGAACAGGTTGTGGCTGCTGGTGCCGTCCTGGGCGCGCATGACCGATTTGCCATAACCGGTTTCCAGTGCGGCCTGAGCCACCAGATAACGCGGATCGACGCCAATGCGCGCCGCCGCCTCTTTGGCCATCGGCAGCATGGTGTTGACGAATTCGTCGGCGTTGCTGAACGCCTTCTTCGCCGGTGCCAGCGGAATCTGCGCCATGGCCCGACCGTAAATCTGCATCTGCCCGCCGGAGGCCTTGTCCGCCTCGGCGCGGGCCAGCCAGTCGCCGTTGTACAGCGGGCCGGAACCGGTGGCGGCAGCCATTGTGTCGCGCTGCGGCAATTGAGTGGCTGCGGTGTTCGTGGCCGAAGGCACCAGACCTGCCAGAAGGCGGTCAGCCAGCTTCGGCGGCAGCGCCAGGCGACGCTGGTTGATCATTTCCATGTCATTGCGATGGGCCAGCTGAGTGTTCGGCGCATGCACCGAACGCGAAGCCCACAACGGACGCTCGCCATTGAGGCGCGACAGCGGGCCGTTGGTGGCCACGGTGCCGGCGGCAATCGGCGTTTCCACCGCAGCGGCCTTGGCCAGCGCTTCCTGCTGCTTGGCAGCGGACGCGGCGGCGGCCTCGCCCGGCGCCATCGGTTTGTTCTTCGACATCTGCTTCATCAGCACGTCGGCCAGACCGATACCACCACCCTCGCGGGACAGGGAAACAGCCAGTTGCTGGTCGTACATTTCCTGATACTGCTTGGCTGCCGGGGTATTGAGCGGGTTGTCCTGGCCCAGCGCTTCAGTGGCCGAGCGCATCGACTTGAGCATCTCGCCGAGGAACAGCGATTCGAATTCCTGCGCCACCTTGCGCATGTTGCCGTCGCTGTTCTTGTCGCCGACCTTGAGCTGGTTCAGGCGATTGAGGTCGGAGTAGGAACCCGAATCGCTGCTGCTGACCAGACCGCTTTTGCGCATATCCATGGGCGGCGTCCTCAGATCACGATCAGGTCGGCTTGCAACGCGCCGGCCTGCTTCAGTGCTTCGAGAATGGCCATCAGGTCACCCGGTGCCGCGCCGACCTGGTTCACCGCACGGACGATTTCGTCGAGGGTCGTGCCCGGGCCGAACTTGAACATCGGCTTGGCTTCCTGCTGAGCATTCACGCGCGAGCGAGGGACCACAGCGGTCTGACCATTGGACAGCGGGCCAGGCTGGCTGACGATCGGGTCTTCGGTGATGGTCACGGTCAGGCTGCCGTGGGTCACGGCGGCCGGCGACACCTTCACGTTCTGGCCGATGACGATGGTGCCGGTACGGGAGTTGATGATGACTTTCGCCACCGCCTGACCCGGATCGACTTCGAGGTTTTCCAGGATCGACAGATAGTCGACGCGCTGGCTCGGATCGAGCGGCGCGGTGACGCGGATCGAACCGCCGTCGATGGCCTGGGCAACGCCCGGGCCGAGCATGTCATTGATCTTGTCGACGATGCGCTTGGCGGTGGTGAAGTCGGAACGGTTGAGGTTCAGCGTCAGGCTGTTGCCCTGGTTGAAACCGCTCGGCACCGAACGCTCGACCGAGGCACCGCCCGGAATGCGACCGGCCGACGGAACGTTGACGGTGATCTTCGAACCGTCACGACCTTCAGCGTCGAAACCACCCACCACCAGGTTGCCCTGAGCAATGGCGTAGACATTGCCGTCGATACCCTTGAGCGGGGTCAGCAACAGGGTGCCGCCGCGCAGGCTCTTGGAGTTACCGATGGACGAAACAGTGATGTCGACCTGCTGACCCGGCTTGGCGAACGCCGGCAGATCGGCACTGACCGATACCGCCGCGACGTTTTTCAACTGCACGTTGCCCGATCCCGGCGGCACCTTGATGCCGAACTGCGAGAGCATGTTGTTGAAGGTCTGCAGGGTGAACGGGGTTTGCGTCGTCTGGTCGCCGGTGCCGTTAAGCCCGACCACCAGGCCGTAGCCGATCAACTGGTTGGAACGCACGCCGGAAATGCTGGCGATATCTTTCAGCCGCTCGGCGTGGGCACCAAAGGCTGCGGACATCAACGCCGCAGCGAGCATGAGGCTCTTGAAATTCAACGTAGCCACCTAGAAAGGGAACAGCGGGCTGAGGAAGAAACGGTCGAACCAGCCTGGCTGACTCGCATCGGCAAACGAACCGGTGCCCGAGTAGGTGATGCGCGCATCGGCGACCCGGGTCGACGACACGGTGTTGTCGGTGGCGATGTCATCGGCACGTACGAGGCCGGCGATTCGCACCAGCTCGTCGCCGGTGTTGAGGGTCATCCACTTCTCGCCGCGCACGGCGATGATGCCGTTGGGCAGTACGTCAGCGACGGTCACGGTGATCGAACCGGTCAGGGTGTTGCCCTGAGCTGCCTTGCTGTCACCCTTGGTCGCGCGGTCGCCGCTGTAGCCGACGTCGAGGCTCAGATCATTGCCACCCAACGGGTTGTTGGTGGTGCCGCTGCCGCCGAACAGCGAAGTCAGGCCGATGCCGGTCTTACTGTTCTTGGCCACTTGCGAGTTGGCGTTTTTACTGGCCTGGGTCTTCTCGTTCAGGGTGATGGTGATGATGTCACCGACCCGGAACGCCTTGCGGTCGCTGTACAGGTTCTGTTCGAAACCGGCCTGATAGATCGAGCCGTTGTTGGCGGCCGCCGGCAACGGCGTACGCGGCAACACCGGGGCGTAGTAAGGGTCATTGGGCTTGGGCGTCGGAGCGACGCAGCCCGCGAGCGAGACCACCCCACCCAATGCCAGAACAGATACGAAGCGTTTCATGACCCTTACCTCACGGTGTTGCAGGCGGCCTCATGGCCGCCTCATAGACTTGATTACAGATTCTGCGTTACGAACGAGAGCATCTGGTCGGCGGTGGAGATCACCTTGGAATTCATCTCGTAAGCGCGCTGAGTGGTGATCATGTTGACCATCTCTTCCACGGTACTGACGTTGGAGGTTTCCAGGGTGTTCTGCAGGGTGGTGCCGAAACCGTTCAGGCCCGGAGTACCGACTTGCGGCGCGCCGGAAGCGGCGGTTTCCAGGAACAGGTTGTTGCCCACGGCTTGCAGACCGGCCGGGTTGATGAAGTCAGCGGTCTGCAGGTTGCCGATCACTTGAGAAGCAGCGTTGCCGGCAACGGTGATCGACACGGTGCCGTCACGGCCGACGGTAAAGGTCTGAGCGTTGTTCGGGATGACAATTGCCGGCTCCAGAGCGAAACCGCTGGCGTTGACGATCTGGCCATTGGAGTCGAGGTGGAAAGTACCGTCACGGGTGTAGGACGTGGTGCCATCCGGCTGCAGGATCTGGAAGAAACCACGGCCATCGATGGCCATGTCCAGCGGCTGCTCGGTGGTTTGCAGGCTACCGGCGGTGAAGTTTTTCTGGGTGCCGACGATGCGCACACCGGTACCCACTTGCAGACCCGACGGCAGTTCGCTGTCCTGGGTCGACTGGGCGCCTGGCTGACGCTTGATCTGATACAGCAGGTCCTGGAACTCGGCGCGGTCACGTTTGAAACCCGTGGTCGACACGTTGGCCAGGTTGTTGGAAATGGTGGTCAGGTTGGTGTCCTGGGCGGACAGACCTGTTTTGGCAACCCATAGAGCCGGAAGCATTCGATTCTCCTCGTGCGCCTGTTTTACGGCGCGACGTTCTGATAATTAGCTGATCTGCAAGACCCGAGCCATGGCCTGGTCGTCGTCTTTGGCGGTATTCATCATCTTGACGTGCAACTCGAACTGCTTGGCCAGGGCCAGCACCGAGGTCATCTCTTCCACGGCATTGACGTTGCTCGACTCCAGGAAACCCGACACCAGTTTGACGTTGGCGTCGGCCGGCGCAGGCTGGCCGTCCTTGGTGTAGATCGAACCGTCCAGACCCTTGTTCATGTTCTTGATGTCAGGATTGACCAACTTGATCCGGTCGACTTCGGCCATTACGCGCGGACCCTCGCCCATCGCACGGATACTGATGGTGCCGTCTTCGCCGACTTCCACCTGCTGCTCCGGCGGAATGGCAATCGGGCCGCCATTGCCCAGGACCGGCATGCCGTTGCCGGCACGCAACACGCCAAGGGCGTCGATATTCAGGCTGCCGGTGCGCACGTAGCTTTCGCCGCCATTGGGGTTCTGTACGGCAATGAAGCCGTTGCCGCTGACGGCCACGTCGAGGTCACGCCCGGTCTGCACCAGGGAGCCCGGAGTGAAATCGGTGGCAGGCCGTTCGCTCATGGCAAACGCACGCGCCGGAAAGCTGTCACCGAACACCGGCATCGAACGCGCCTGCTCCAGGTCGCGCTGAAAACCATTGGTGGAGATGTTCGCCAGGTTGTTGGCATGAGCCTTTTGCGCCAGAGCGTTCTGGCTGGCGCCGGTCATTGCCACATAAAGGTACTTGTCCACACTCTTTCCTCTGCATGCCGGACGTTTGCCGCCCACCGCTGTACTGCTGAGCCACAAGCAATTTGCAGACCAACTTTTTTCTGGCGGTCGAGGACCCGATAAACAAAGGACTTGAGGGGTTTTGCGGGAAAGAAGGAAATGTATCGAAGACGAAAAACCGGCGGTGTCATGCCGCTTGGCGGCAATGGTGCTGCGCGATCGCCCCGTGCGTTGCGCAGGAGCGATCGCGCAGGGATCAAGAATCGGTCTTGCCTACCTCATATTCACGCAGTTTGTTGGCAATCGTGGTGTGCGAGACGCCTAGCCGCTTACCCAGTTGCCGACTGCTAGGATGCTCGGAATACAAACGCTCCAGCACTGCTTTCTCGAAGCGCCCGACAATCTCGTCCAGCCCGCCTTCGAGGGAGAAATCGCCAAGCGGCTGACGCACGCCATAGTCTGGCAGACGAATATGTTCGGCTTTGACCGTCCCGCCATCACACAGCGAAACCGCCTGGAACAGCACATTCTCCAGTTGCCTCACGTTGCCCGGCCAATGGTAATGACTGAGCCGATCCATCGCCGCCGGTGCCAGTTTCGGCAACGGACAACCGATCTGCCGACTGGCCTGATCAAGGAAGTGCTCCACCAGCGGCGTCAAACCGTCGAGACATTCGCGCAGCGGCGGAATGTGCAATGAGAGCACGTTGAGGCGGTGGTACAAATCCTGGCGAAACTCGCCGCGAGCACACAACTCTGACAGGTCGACCTGGGTGGCGCAGATCACCCGCACATCCAGATAAACCTCTTCATCACTACCCACTCGACGGAAACATCCGTCCTGCAGGAAGCGCAGCAATTTCACCTGCAAGCGCGGGCTCATTTCGCCGACACCATCAAGGAACAACGTCCCGCCCGCCGTCAGCTCCAGCAGCCCGAGCTTGCCTTCCGCCCGCGCGCCTTCAAAGGCACCGGGACCGTAGCCGAACAGTTCGGTCTCGGCCATCGACTCCGGCAGCCCCGCACAGTTGAGCGCCATCAACGGCGACTGGCCACGCGGGCTCGCCAGGTGACAGGCCCGCGCCAGCAACTCTTTACCGGTGCCGGTTTCGCCTTCAATTAGAAGAGGCGCATCGAGCGGCGCCATGCGCCGGGCTTCGCGCACCACCGCCGCCATCACTTTCGAGCTCTGGAAGATGCTGTCGAAACCACGCAACTCCTGCTTGCGCACGTTATAGATGCGCTCGCCAACCCGGTCCGCCCGGTGCAGCGTCAATACCGCACCGGCCATGGCCTCGCTGTCGTCGTGCTCCGATTGCAGCGGGGCGATGTCGGCCAGAAAGATATCGCCCTTGACCTTGACCCGCATGCCGTTGATTCGCGACTTGTTGGCACGCACCAGTTCCGGCAGGTCGAAGTCTTCGGCGTAACGCGACAGCGGAATCCCCGGCACCTCGTCCACCCGCACCCCGAGCAACTGCGCCGCAGCACGGTTGGCGGCAACGATCGAGCCACCCATATCGATCGACAATACCGGAAACTCCAGTGCACCGAGCAACGCATTCAGCTCCATGTGCCGACGCTCGCTGGGCATCAGCCCTACTCGCTTGACGCCGAACACCCCGGCGATGGCTTCGAATTTGGGCCGCAACGCCTGGAACTGCAGATTGATCAGGTTCGGACAATGCAGATAGATCGCGTTGCCGTGCTCACCGCCGACCTCGCCGCGGGCGACGTTGATCCCGTACTCCACCAGCAGATTGAGAATGTCGCGCAGGATGCCGATGCGGTTCTGGCAGTGGACTTTGATACGCATATAAAGGCCCGAAACAGGTAGAGGGGCGGATTTTTCTCTGCCGCCCGCAAGATAGTCGTCAAGATTATGTGACAGACACAGGTCGTTTCAAACCCGCGAATCACTGCAATCCCGACTTATCGCACAAAGCGTAACGATAATTTTACGTTTTAAAGAGATTTTTCCTACTCGACAGGTCTTCAACCTACTGCAACACGGCACGCTCTGGGGTATTTCTCAGTCCATAGCAGGACATAACAAGAACGAATTTCCCTCGCAGGAGAGCAGTATGAAGCAGACGCAATACGTGGCCCGCGAGCCCGATGCGCAAGGTTTTATCGACTACCCCGCCGAAGAACACGCGGTGTGGAACACGCTGATCACCCGCCAGTTGAAAGTGATCGAGGGTCGGGCGTGCCAGGAATACCTGGACGGTATCGAAAAACTCGGCCTGCCCCACGACCGCATCCCGCAACTGGGCGAGATCAACAAGGTGCTCGGCGAGACCACCGGTTGGCAGGTTGCCCGCGTCCCGGCGCTGATTCCCTTCCAGACCTTTTTCGAATTGCTCGCCAGCAAGCAGTTTCCGGTGGCCACCTTCATTCGCACCCGCGAAGAACTGGACTACCTGCAAGAGCCGGACATTTTCCACGAGATCTTTGGTCACTGCCCGCTGCTGACCAACCCTTGGTTCGCCGAATTCACCCACACCTACGGCAAGCTCGGCCTGCAAGCGACCAAGGAAGAACGCGTGTATCTGGCGCGCCTGTACTGGATGACCATCGAATTCGGCCTGGTCGACACCCCGCAGGGCAAACGCATCTACGGTGGCGGCATCCTGTCATCGCCGAAGGAAACTGTTTACTCGCTGTCGGACGAGCCCGAGCATCAGGCCTTCGATCCGCTGGAAGCGATGCGCACGCCGTATCGCATCGACATCCTGCAACCGCTGTACTTTGTCCTGCCGAACCTCAAGCGCCTGTTCGACCTCGCCCACGAAGACATCATGGGCATGGTCAAGCAAGGCATGCAGCTGGGTCTGCACGCACCGAAATTTCCGCCGAAACCAAAAGCTGCGTGAACCGTGGCTTTTACTTACAAGTGAGTCTGTCAGTCGTCGCGGCTTTGGTTTAGCGTGACGACATTGCCAGCCAATATAAAAAAACACCTCTAGATTTCAGGAAGTACACCATGTCCACCTTGAACCAAGCCCATTGCGAAGCGTGCCGTGCCGATGCTCCACAGGTCAGCGATGAAGAATTGCCGATCCTGATCAAGCAGATCCCTGACTGGAACATCGAAGTGCGTGACAGCATCATGCAGTTGGAAAAAGTCTTCCTGTTCAAGAATTTCAAGCACGCCCTGGCCTTCACCAACGCCGTCGGCGAGATCTCCGAGGCCGAAGGTCACCACCCGGGCCTGCTGACCGAGTGGGGCAAAGTCACCGTGACCTGGTGGAGCCACTCGATCAAGGGCCTGCACCGCAACGACTTCATCATGGCCGCGCGCACTGACGAAGTGGCCAAGACTGCAGAAGGACGCAAGTAATGCACTTCGACGCCATCGGCCGGGTGCCCGGCGACCCGATCCTCGGCCTGATGGAGGCCTACGCGCAGGATTCCAACCCGCGCAAGTTCGACCTTGGCGTGGGCGTCTACAAGGACGCCCAAGGCCTGACGCCGATTCCCGAGGCGGTGAAAATCGCCGAGGCGCGTCTGGTCGAGAGCCAGGACACCAAGACCTACATCGGTGGCCACGGCAATCCGCTGTTCGGCAAGGTCATCAACGAGCTTGTGCTCGGCGCCGATTCGGCACTGATCGCCCAGCAACGTGCCGGTGCCACCCAGACCCCGGGCGGCACCGGTGCCCTGCGTCTGGCGGCGGACTTCATCGCACAATGCCTGCCGGGCAAGGGCGTCTGGTTGAGCAACCCGACCTGGCCGATCCACGAAACGATTTTCGCGGCCGCCGGGGTCAAGATCAGTCATTACCCGTACGTGGGCAGCGACAACCGCCTCGACGTCGATGCGATGCTCGCCGTGCTCAATGAAGTGCCGAAGGGCGATGTGGTGCTGCTGCATGCGTGCTGCCACAACCCGACCGGTTTCGACCTGAGTCACGACGACTGGCGTCGGGTGCTGGACGTGGTGCGCAGCCGCAATCTGCTGCCGCTGATCGACTTTGCCTACCAGGGCTTCGGCGACGGTCTGGAGCAGGATGCATGGTCAACCCGGCTGTTCGCTGCCGAGTTGCCCGAGCTGCTGATCACCAGTTCCTGCTCGAAGAACTTCGGCCTGTACCGCGACCGCACCGGTGCTCTGATCGTCTGCGCGAAAACCGCCGACAAGCTTATCGACATCCGCAGCCAGCTGGCCCACATCGCCCGCAACCTGTGGTCGACACCACCGGATCACGGCGCAGCCGTCGTCGCCACGATCCTCGCCGACCCGGAGCTGAAACGCCGCTGGGCCGACGAAGTGGAAGCCATGCGCCTGCGTATCGCCCAGTTGCGCAGCGGTTTGGTCGAAGCACTGGAACCGCACGGTCTGCGCGAGCGTTTTGCGCACATTGGCGTGCAACGCGGCATGTTTTCCTACACCGGCCTGTCGCCGGAACAAGTGAAAAACCTGCGCGAACATCACAGCGTATACATGGTCAGCTCGGGCCGGGCCAACGTCGCCGGGATCGATGCGACGCGTCTGGACCTGCTGGCCGAGGCGATCGCCAACGTCTGCAAATAAACCAATGTCAGGGGGCGACGGGCACACCGCCGCTCCCGCGTTTGCCCTGCGTCACCCTGTCGCACTTGTCTAGACAATCCCGCCCGTCGCAACAAGCGGAATTAAAAATCTGTTTGTCATTTTTACTGCTGTATCCTTCGCAGGCTTTCTGAAAGCGCGGATCTACCAGATCTATCAACAGACTTAGCGAGGAGCGCAACCATGCACGAGATTCCGAATCTCCCCTTCCCAAGCCTGCACGTACCTGAGCAGACGACCACGCAACAAGCCGGTGCCCAACAGCCCGAGCCGAAAGAAGCCGCCGAAAGCCGTCCGGCCGACAGCGAAGAGTAAGCAACACCCGCCGTACAGACCGTGTGGAAAGCGCTAACATGCGCTTTCCACACTGCCTGAAACCTGAGCCTGCCATGACCGACGAAACCTTTAACGAACAACAGGCTGAAATCCTTATCGGCGCCACCGAGAAGATGATCGAGATCTGGAGCCGTCTCTCGCCCGAGAAACAGGCCGCACTGCTCGCCCGTTTCGGCAGCGAAGAAAACGCCCTCGCCGCACTGGTCACCACGCAACTGGTCGCCCCGGCCAAATAGTTTTACTTTTCCCCGCCGCAGAATCGTCCACGCCGGTATCATGAGCAGCCTATCTATTCTGCTCTCCCCGTGGATCGTTACCCATGTCGTCCTCTATGCCAGAACCCCAGCGCCCCCTGGCGGTCACGCTGCAAGTCGTTTCCATCGTCCTGTTCACCTTCATCGGCTACCTGAATATCGGCATTCCGCTGGCGGTGCTGCCCGGCTACGTACATAGCGACCTGGGCTTCGGCGCGGTCATCGCCGGTCTGGTGATCAGCGTGCAATACCTCGCCACCCTGCTCAGTCGTCCGTATGCCGGCAAGATCATCGACAACCAGGGCAGCAAACGTGCGGTGATGATTGGTCTGGCCGGGTGTGGACTGAGTGGCGTGTTCATGCTGTTTTCGGCCTGGACGCCCAATCTGCCGATGCTCAGTCTGATCAGCCTGTTCATCGGCCGCCTGGTACTGGGCAGTGCGGAAAGTCTCGTCGGCTCCGGATCGATCGGCTGGGGCATCGGCCGCGTCGGCGCGGCCAACACGGCCAAAGTCATCTCATGGAACGGGATCGCCAGTTATGGTGCGCTGGCCATCGGGGCGCCGTTGGGTGTGTGGCTGGTCAGCCATTTCGGTCTGTGGAGCATGGGCGTGAGCATTCTGTTGCTCGCATCGCTGGGCTTGCTGCTGGCCTGGCCGAAAACCGCCGCGCCGATTGTCGCTGGCGAGCGTTTGCCGTTCATGCATGTGCTGGGTCGCGTCTTTCCCCACGGCTGCGGACTGGCGCTGGGCTCGATCGGTTTCGGCACAATCGCCACCTTCATCACTCTGTATTACGCCACACAGCATTGGGAAAACGCGGTGCTGTGCCTGAGTCTGTTCGGTGCAAGCTTCATCGGCGCGCGACTGCTGTTCGGTAACCTGATCAACCGCCTCGGCGGCTTTCGCGTGGCGATTGCCTGCCTGTCGGTGGAAACACTGGGCCTGCTGTTGCTATGGCTGGCGCCGGACGCGCACTGGGCGCTGGCGGGTGCGGCATTGAGCGGTTTCGGCTTCTCGCTGGTGTTCCCGGCGCTGGGCGTGGAAGCGGTGAACCTGGTGCCGGCTTCCAGTCGCGGTGCGGCGGTCGGCGCCTATTCGCTGTTCATCGATCTGTCGCTGGGGATCACCGGGCCATTGGCCGGGGCGATTGCGGCGGGCTTCGGTTTTGCCTCGATCTTCCTGTTCGCCGCAATCGCCGCATTGAGTGGCCTGGCGTTGAGCGTCTATCTGTATCGCCACACGTCGAAGTACCGCGAAGACTAGAAATCCACCTTGCCGCGCCCGGCCTTGATGCTGCCGCGCTTGGTCTTCGACTCCAGCCGACGCTTCTTCGACCCCAGCGTCGGCTTGGTTGGACGGCGTTTCTTCTCGACCTTGGTGGCGCTGAGGATCAACTCGGTCAGACGCTCCAGTGCATCGGCGCGATTCTGTTCCTGCGTGCGGTATTGCTGAGCCTTGATGATCAGCACGCCATCGCTGGTGATGCGAGTGTCGCGAAGCGCCAGCAGCCGCTCCTTGTAGAACTCGGGCAAGGACGAGGCAGGAATATCGAAGCGCAAGTGCACGGCGCTGGAGACCTTGTTGACGTTCTGCCCGCCAGCCCCTTGGGCGCGGATGGCAGTCAGTTCGATCTCGGCATCCGGCAGATGCACGTTATTGGAAATCTTCAGCATTGCATTCTCATCGTAAAGCCTGTTTCGCCGCACCTGTAGCAGCTACGGTCAGCATGACCCTGAGTGTGCTTTCAGCGTCGCGTCTTTTCACTATACACGGCGACTATCTGGCGAAACGGGAAAACTGCCCCGTCAACATGGGGGCATTAATCAGTGCCAACGAGCGCCGTACTACGTAGAATATCGCCACGGCAATGAACACCCGAGACAAGAATCTCCTCGATTATTGTTCGAATATTGCATTTACCCTTTCAATGCAGGAAGCATAACCATGAGCAATAAAGCAGTCATCGTATTTAGCGGCGGGCAGGACTCAACAACCTGTTTGATCCATGCCTTGACCCACTACGATGAAATCCACTGCATCACGTTTGACTATGGCCAGCGCCATCGTGCAGAAATTGAAGTTGCACAGCAACTGGCAAAAGAACTTGGTGTAACCGTACACAAGACCATGGACGTGTCGCTGCTTAATGAACTGGCCATCAGCAGCCTGACGCGCGACAACATTCCAGTCCCGACCATTAATAGTTCAGGAGAAAGCCTGCCGAGTACATTTGTGCCGGGCAGGAACATTCTGTTTTTGACCCTGGCTTCCATATATGCGTACCAGGTTCAGGCCAGGACCGTCATTACCGGTGTTTGTGAAACAGACTTCTCCGGCTACCCGGATTGCCGAGATGACTTTGTCAAGGCACTGAACAAAGCCCTTGAACTGGGTATGGATTATAAATTGACCCTGGACACTCCGCTGATGTGGCTGAACAAAGCGGAAACCTGGGCCCTGGCCGATTACCATAACCGGCTGGAGTTTATTCGCGACCAGACACTGACCTGCTACAACGGCATTAAAGGTAACGGTTGCTCTAATTGCGATGCCTGTAATCTTCGCGCCAAAGGCCTCAATGAGTTCCTCAACAACAAAGATCAAGTTACGCTCAGTCTGAAAGCAAAACTGAATTTGAACTGAGTATTTAACTGCACAACAACAAGCGCTCACCTGGAATTATGGTAACGACCTACCCGGTGAGCGCCATCCTGCATTATTGCGCCTGACTGCCGGTCAAGTACTTCTTGAACAATGCCCTTGCCCCGTAGGCAGGCAAGACATTGAAGAAAGCGAAACCAACCTTTATCGCAATCTGAACATAGATCATGTTCAGTATCGCGCTGGTTTCCATCGCGCCATAAAACGCAATGAAGCAGAAAAGAAAGCTGTCGATGATTACCGCAAACAACGTACTTAAAAACACGCGCAAAAACAGGAATCTGGAGTTAGTGAGTTCTTTGATTTTGCACAACAAATACGAGTTAATATTCTCGGAAACCAGAAACGAAACAGAAGACGCCACCAGGACAGAAGACAACTGACTGATGACATCATTGTAAGGCCCGTCGAGCTTCCAGCCCGGCAGCCCGGGGAGATGAGTCGTGATGGCCAGCAAGATAATGATGGCCGCGTTGCTGATAAAAGCGAAAAGTATCGCTTTTCGCGCAAGCCTGAGACCGAATGTCTCATTCAACAAGTCGACGATCAGAAAGGTCAACGGATAAAGAAAAGTACCCGGCGTAACGATAATATCAAAGTATTCCAGATAGATCGGCTTGGTCGCGGCGATACTGGTAAAGATGTACAGCGTAAACAACATAAGGTTCAGAATGATATAGATCATCCAGGAACTCTCATGACGATCATTAAGATCATAGGCGGTGAGCGCCCCTCCCTGGGAATAAAATTTCTTGTACAGGTTTTTGACTTCTATTTTATTCAGATTATCCATAATCTCACTATTCAACACTTCACTCAGTTTTATTTTAATAATCTTTCCGGTCGCAATGACCATGATGACGGCCAGGCTTTTTCCATTTTCAAATCCCAATAGCTTGTACTTGCTGTTTTCCATTTCAACACTACAACCCATTAAATCGTTCCTCGATTATATCCCCTACAACACAAATGCGATCCGTAGCCACGTCGGACTTTTGGGTTATAAGCAGCCTGTTTGTGATTTTGTCATACACCAGCTTTTCCCTGTCGCCGGTCGACGAACCTTTCTGCACGATCAATAGATCGCCTGGCTCATGCAAACCATTGATCTCGTTCTCCAGCAGAACACCTATCAAGTTGAAGGAAGTGCCGAAATAATAAGTCAATGGGTAAATCGTGGCCAACTCGCCTATCCTCTTATCCAGACTCTGGATAACCAGGCTCTCTTTTATAATAGGTACTGCCGCCGGGTTCATATTCCCTTGCGGAGAAATACTGCTTTCTATGATCTCCTTCTCTTCAAAATCAATCGTTTCTATTTCTTCATAAGAAACACCAAAAAAATCAGAAATCTTGCGAACCGTGGACTGCTGTACGTTGACCACCTTCCCTTCGAGAATATTGTAAATGGTCGTTCGAGTCAGGCCACTGGAGTTACACAAGGACAGCTGCGTCTCCCCACGACTTTTTATCAAGTACTTGATGTTATTTTTCAGATTCTCCGATCTTTCTCTTCTGTGCATGAAGTGCTTACCATCCATTTATAACCGTAATTGACATCACACCCCGAGCGCTCGCTATTGGATCACTCAAGTCAAGTGGGTCATTACAGTTGCATCCGTATCAAAGCCGCGCGCGATCATAGCATCCTCCCTCCTTGAGCGACTAAACGAACACCGAATAGTCCAGGCCAGCAAAGTCTGTACTGACTTGTTAGTTCTCCTTGTCATCACGCACAGCACCGGAAAGCCACGCCTGCCGAGCCGCAGTTTTACACCCTTCCGGGGGACAAAAAGAATCATTTTATTTGAACAATGTTCATTTTTCTGATTAATCTTGTGGCATTCCCAAGCAAAAAACCTATGATGCATCCGGCGATACTCTCCTCACGGTTACGAGCAGAGGTCATGAAAACCGGCTGTTTATACAGGCTTTAGTTTTGCGCGCATCGCCGCCAGAACACGGATCGGCCTGTATGGCGTTTGGCAGAACATGGACGCAGGTGAGCACACGCAAGACCAGGGAAGGCGCGCGATTGTTGGTTGCGCGCAACAAACAGGGAAGGAATACAGACAATGCCAGTCAATACCGAACAGCTTCCGAATCAGGCCGATTTACTGCGACGTGGCCTGGCGGATCTCCGGGCGGAAGACGCCGAACTCGCACAGATCCTCGACGCTGAAGTCACGCGTCAACACCGGACGCTCTCGCTGGTCTCCTCCTCTTGCGCAGTCAAGCCTCGCACGTTGGTGGCATCGGCGTCGGCGCTGGTCAATGTGACGGCCGAGGGCATGCCCGGCAGGCGCTATAACGCCGGGTGCGAGAACGTCACCCGGGTCGAGTCGCTGGCCATCCGAAGAGCTCGGGAGCTGTTCGACGCCCAGTACGCCAACGTGCAATCACACTCGGCGTCGAACGCCAACTACCAGGTGCTCACCGGCCTGCTTGAGCCGGGAGATACGCTGCTGGGAATGGCCGTCGAACACGGAGGCCATCTCACCCACGGCAACACCGCCGCATTCTCGGGCGACCACTACAAGGCGATCCAGTACGGCACGACCGCCGAAGGTCTGATCGATTACGACCAGGTACGCCGACTGGCCCTCGACCACCGCCCGCGCATCATCATGTGCTGTGCCAATGCCTATTCGCAGGTAGTGGACTTCGAATGGTTCCGTGAGATTGCCGATGAAGCCGGGGCCATCCTGCTCGCTGATATTTCGCACATCGCCGGACTGGTTGCCACCGGGCGACATCCGAGCCCGATCAACGTTGCACACGTCACCACGACCTGCACACACAAGCAACTCATGGGCCCCCGCGGCGGCCTGATCCTTTCCGGCCGGGACGCGAACACCAAAGTACCCGGCCTGAGGACGACCTTCAGTCGTGCCCTTGATCAAGCCGTGTTTCCCGGAATGCAGGGCGCGCCGGCCGTCAACATGATCGCGGCAAAGGCGGCGGCACTTGGCTATGCAAGGTCGGCAGAGTTCGACGCCTACATGGCGCGGATCCGGAGCACGGCCGATGAGTTCGCCAGTGCGTTTCAGGCCCATGACTACGAGGTTGTGGGCGGGCGCAGTGAAAACCACGCGGTTCTGCTTCAGTTGCGCAACGGCATCACCGGCGCCATTGCAGAGGCGGCGCTGGAGCACTGCGGGATCATCGTGAACAAACACCGCGTCCCCGGCGAAACCCGATCATCCCTCGTGACCAGTGGGCTGCGCATCGGCACCGGATCCATCGCGCAACGCCACATCGACGCCCGGGGATGTCGACAGATTGTCGATCTGATGTGCCGGATCCTGGACAATGTGACGCCGCTCGGCGAGCAGGATTACACGCTGGCCCCCACACTGAGGGAGCAATTCCGCCTACAGACCGAAGCGCTGTGCGCGCTGTATCCCATCACTGACTACGCATAGCAGCTGGAGTGGCTCGAAACTCGGAGAAGCCTCCAGAATCTGCTAACACAAAAAACCCGGCACTTGGCCGGGTTTGTTGTTTCTGCAGCGTCGCTTATTTGGAAGCGCTTGCTGCAGACAGTGCTTGCTGCGCACCACGCTTGTTCTTGATCACGTAGCAGACCCACATGAACACGACCCACACCGGAATCGCATACACCGAGATCTGGATGCCCGGGATCAGCAACATCACACCCAGAATGAACGCGACGAACGCCAGGCAGATGTAGTTGCCGTACGGGTACCACAGCGCCTTGAACAGCGGCTTCTGGTTAGTTTTGTTCATGTGCTGACGGAACTTGAAGTGCGAGAAGCTGATCATCGCCCAGTTGATCACCAGCGTTGCAACCACCAGCGACATCAGCAGTTCCAGCGCGTGTTGCGGAATCAGGTAGTTGAGCAGCACAGCCACCAGCGTTACCGCTGCCGAAGCCAGAATCGAACGCACCGGCACGCCGCGTTTGTCGATCTTCGCCAGACCTTTCGGCGCATCGCCCTGCTCGGCCATGCCCAGCAACATACGGCTGTTGCAGTAGGTGCCGCTGTTGTACACCGACAGTGCCGCCGTCAGGACCACGAAGTTGAGGATGTGCGCGGCGGTGTTGCTGCCGAGCATCGAGAACACCTGCACGAACGGGCTGCCGCTGTAGGAATCGCCCGACGCGTTGAGGGTTTCCAGCAGGCTGTCCCATGGGGTCAGCGACAGCAGGATCACCAGTGCACCGATGTAGAAAATCAGGATCCGGTAGATCACCTGGTTGATCGCTTTCGGGATCACGGTTTTCGGCTTGTCGGCTTCGGCAGCGGTGAAACCGAGCATTTCCAGACCGCCGAAGGAGAACATGATGATCGCCATGGCCATGACCAGACCGCTGACGCCGTTCGGGAAGAAGCCGCCGTGGGACCACAGGTTGCTGACCGACGCCTGCGGGCCGCCATGGCCGCTGACCAGCAGATAGCTGCCCAGAGCAATCATGCCGACAATCGCCACGACCTTGATGATCGCGAACCAGAACTCGGCCTCACCGAAGACTTTCACGTTGGCCAGGTTGATCGCGTTGATCAGCAGGAAGAACGCCGCCGCGGTGACCCAGCTCGGAATGTCCGGCGCCCAGTAGTGGATGTACTTGCCGACCGCGGTCAGCTCCGACATGCCCACCAGGATGTACAGGATCCAGCAGTTCCAGCCCGAAAGGAAACCGGCGAAGCCGCCCCAGTACTTGTGCGCAAAGTGGCTGAAGGAACCGGCCACCGGCTCCTCGACGATCATCTCGCCGAGCTGGCGCATGATCATGAAAGCGATGAAGCCGCAGATGGCATAGCCGAGGATCATCGACGGGCCGGCGGATTTCAGCACCCCGGCCGAGCCGAGGAACAATCCGGTACCAATCGCGCCACCGAGGGCGATCAGTTGAATATGGCGATTTTTCAGGCCGCGTTTCAGCTCGCCTGATTGCGAGTTTTGTCCACTCATGAAAAAGGTCTCACGCAAGGTTTGATGATGTTCAGTAGACGTTGCTGCAAGGTTGCGATTTCAACCAACCTTGATCAAACCCCAGCGCAGGCACCAGGAATTCAGCTTTATTACAACGGTCATGCGTCACCTGTTTGTTTTTATCTGTGACGAAATCGAACCCGACACGCTCGTGACGCGACGGAGTGAACAAGACGGATAGTCTTGAGGTATGCGCGATTACGCAGAGGGTCACAGTTAAAACGCGGCGCATTGTACACCGCTAACCCCCTGCTGCCAGACCCCGCTGGATCAGCGTGTCGGTTGCCGGGATTGCGTGTGTCCGCCCCGAGAGGCCCGGGCGGCTGCAAAAATTGAGTCAGGCCTTTGCAGGCCATCGGCGTGGACGATGGAAAATCCGTCCCACGTAGAGAAGTGAAAATGGATATCGGCGTTCATTGCGCCTCCTTCTTGTTATGCACCTGCACGACAGGCATGGGGCGCATCTCACCTCTCAAACGAACCTGAAACAAGCATGCCAGAGCGCTGCGCCAGGCCCGGCGGACGGGGCTTCGGCAGATTTTCCTTACAGCCAGGAAGAAGCACAGGATCCACGGGGCTTCATGGGCTTTTTCGTAAATATTCGCTGACAGCGCGTAACGTAAAGTTTCCACTCCTGACCATTCGAAGCCGGGACCGATGCTTGACGTTAGCTGGCTAACTATCTGAAAGGCGTCATTTTTTTGTTTTAAAACAAGAAAAAAACACCCAAAAAAAAGAAATAAAAAATCCAAAAAAAAACGCCAACCTTGAGGTTGGCGTTTCTGTTTTCAGCTTGAAGCGTGCCGCTCGAAGCTTATATCTGCGTTATTCCGGCTTCTTGCGACCGAAACCCGGACGCTGGCCGGAACCGGTCGGAGCGCCACGACGCTTGCCCGACGGCTTGTCATCGTCAGCCAGTTTGATGCCTGGACGCTTCGGTGCCGGTTTGGCCGGACGCTTGGTCTCGGCAGGACGATCCGCCACTGGCGTACCGCGACCGGTCGGTGCACGACCCTCACCGCGCTCGGTACGGCCACGCGGAGCGCGCTCGCCCTCCGGACGCGCTGCCGGCTTGCGACCCGGACGCTCGCCTTCGATCTGCGGCTCACGCACGGTACGCGGGCCGGTAGCCGCCGGTGCGCCATTGGCCGGACGCAAGGTACGCACGCGCTCGGTGCGAGGCATCGGGCGCGACGACTTGCGCTGCATGCGGTCGAGCTTGTCTTTGCTCTTGGCGTTCAATTGCGGCATGGCCACCGGGGTCAGACCGACTTCGGCGCTCAGCACGTCGACTTCGTACTGGCTCATTTCGCGCCAGCGGCCCATCGGCAGGTCGGAGTTGAGGAACACCGGACCGAAACGCACGCGCTTCAGGCGGCTGACCACCAGACCCTGGGATTCCCACAGACGACGCACTTCACGGTTACGACCTTCCATCACCACGCAGTGATACCAGTGGTTGAAGCCTTCGCCGCCCGGTGCCTGTTGAATGTCGGTGAAACGCGCAGGGCCGTCTTCCAACACAACGCCGGCCTTCAGGCGCTCGATCATCTCGTCATCGACTTCGCCGCGAACACGTACCGCGTACTCACGGTCCATTTCATAGGACGGGTGCATCAGACGGTTGGCCAGCTCACCGTCGGTGGTAAACATCAGCAAACCGGTGGTGTTGATGTCGAGACGACCGATGTTGATCCAGCGCCCTTCTTTAGGACGCGGCAGCTTGTCGAACACGGTCGGACGGCCTTCCGGATCGTCACGGGTGCAGATCTCGCCATCGGGTTTGTTGTACATGATCACGCGGCGGACCGACTCGGCGGCCTCTTCGCGCTTGATGACCTTGCCATCAATGGTGATGGCGTCGTGCATGTCGACGCGCAGGCCGAGGGTGGCCTCTGTGCCGTTGACCTTGATCCGGCCCTGGCTGATCCACGCTTCTACGTCACGGCGCGAGCCGACGCCGATACGGGCGAGGACTTTCTGCAGTTTTTCGCCTGCTGGGCCGATTTCCTGGTCGTCTTTCTGGTTGTCACTCATCTGTGCACCTCCCGGTGTGATCTGATCAGCGGCTCTGGATTGGGCCTGCCGAAGCATTGAAATCTGGGTTTTCGGGCGAAGGGATCGCCGAAGGGTCGCGAATCATACGCGGATGTGTTCGTTCGCGCATCAGAGACTAGTCGATCGAGGCCAGGTTATTTCTTTTTCCGCCGACCGGTGGCGCCGAGCTTGATCAGGCGCAGCGAAGCTTCGGCGAGCACCGTGCGCTTGTCGTCCTTGTCGAGTTTCTTCCAGGCCCTGATCTCGCGCTTGCTGCGACCGCAGCCAAGGCAGACGTCGTCGCTGAACTTGCATAGGCTGATGCACGGGTCTTTGGTCGAGCTCATGCTCAATCTTCGAACTCGCGGCGTTCGGCTTCGATGGCTTCGGCCAGGGCGCGGGCTTCGGCTTCTTCTTCGCTCAGTTCTTCCTCAGGTTCTGGTGCGGGTCGTTCGAGGCGGGCGACAGCGGCCAGCAGTTTTTCCCGGGCTTCAGCCACGCCGAGCACATCGTCTTCCTGCTCAGGCTCGGGCTCAAACTCAGGCTCAAATTCCGATTCAGGCTCAAAATCGACCTCCGGCTCTGCTTCGGCCTCTGCCTCGACCGACGGTTCGAGCGAATCGGACTCAAACCCCGACGACATCGGCTCGCCATCCGCGACATCACGCAGCAAGTCGTCGAAGTCGGTCTTGATCCCCTCCTCCATGCTGTCCAGTTCCAGCAGCAAGCTGTGGAAACTGGTTTCCTCTTTCGGCTCTTCCGGCTCGGCGCTGGCATCGGCCTGCTCCTGCAAGCCTGCAGGTACGGGAGCGTCGTCGAAGTCGAGCACCGGATCCGGCTCGATCTCACGCAACTCCGCCAGCGGCGGCAATTCGTCGAGGCTCTTGAGGTTGAAATGATCGAGGAATAGTTTGGTGGTCGCGAACATCGCCGGTTTGCCCGGCACGTCGCGATAACCGACGACGCGGATCCACTCGCGCTCCATCAGCGTCTTGACGATGTTGGTGTTGACCGCCACGCCTCGCACGTCTTCGATCTCGCCTCGGGTGATCGGCTGGCGATAGGCGATCAGCGCCATGGTTTCCAGCAAGGCTCGGGAATAACGCTGCGGGCGCTCTTCCCACAGTCGGCCGACCCATGGCGCGAACTTCTCGCGAATCTGCAGGCGATAGCCGGAGGCAACCTCCACGAGCTCAAACGCTCGCCCCTCGCAGGACTTGCCGAGCAGGGTCAGGGCTTTCTTGAAGACCGGCGGTTCCGGCCGTTCGCCTTCCTCGAACAACTCGTACAGGCGTTCAAGGGTCTGCGGCTTTCCCGAGGCCAACAGAAAGGATTCAAGCAGGGGCGCCAGCTCGCGGGGTTCACTCAGGTTCATATCGGGACTCGTTATTCGGCTCGGGCTCGCACGTGGATCGCGGCGAACGGCTCATTCTGCACCAGCTCGATCAGGGATTCCTTGACCAGTTCAAGGATCGCCATGAAGGTCACCACCACGCCGAGCCGGCCTTCCTCGGCAGTGAACAGCTCGACGAACGGCACAAACCCGGCGCCCTTGAGCCGTTCCAGCACATCGCTCATGCGTTCTCGGGTGGACAGTGCCTCGCGGCTGACCTGATGGCTTTCAAACATGTCGCCACGGCGCAGCACTTCGGCCATGGACATCAATATCTCTTCCAGCGCCACGTCCGGCAACAGTTTGCGTGCCCGGGCTTCCGGGGCGTCGAGCTTGGGCACGATCACGTCGCGGCCGACCCGGCTCAGTCCGTCGATGCCTTCGGCAGCGGCCTTGAAGCGTTCGTATTCCTGCAGTCGGCGGATCAGTTCGGCCCGCGGGTCTTCCTCTTCCTCTTCGACGGTTTCGGCCCGGGGCAACAGCATCCGCGACTTGATCTCGGCCAGCATCGCCGCCATCACCAGGTATTCGGCGGCCAGCTCCAGGCGCACCGACTGCATCAGCTCGACATAGCCCATGTACTGACGGGTGATTTCCGCCACCGGGATGTCGAGGATATTGATGTTCTGTTTGCGGATCAGGTACAGCAGCAGGTCGAGCGGGCCTTCGAAGGCTTCGAGGAAGACTTCAAGGGCGTCCGGCGGGATGTACAGGTCCAGCGGCATTTCCGTGACCGCCTGGCCATAGACCATGGCAAACGGCAGTTCCTGCTGGGCACCGGCCTGGGGATCAACGGTTTCCACTGCGGACATTCAGGCCTCGACCATGAATGGAGCCGGATCGCCGCAACCGACGCGGATCACTTCCGGATCATCGCCCGTGAGGTCGATCACGGTGGAGGCCTTGATGCCGCCGGAACCGCCATCGATGATCAGGTCCACCTGATGCTCGAGCAACTGGCGCATTTCGTACGGATCGCTCAGCGGGTCTTCTTCGCCCGGCATGATCAGGGTCACGCTCATCAGCGGCTCGCCCAGTTCGGCCAGCAGCGCCAACGCGATGGGATGGCTCGGCACCCGCAGACCGATGGTGCGTTTCTTGGGATGCAGCAACAGACGCGGCACTTCGCGAGTGGCGTTGAGAATGAAGGTGTACGGTCCCGGCAGGTGGGCTTTCAGGATTCGAAAGGTCCCGGTGTCGATCTTGGCGTAATTGCCCAGTTGCGACAGGTCGCTGCAGATCAGCGCGAAGTTGTGCTTTTCGTCGAGCTGACGCAGGCGTCGAACGCGCTCGATGGCGTTCTTGTCGCCGATCTGGCAACCGATTGCGTAGGAAGAGTCCGTTGGATAGACCACCACCCCGCCCTTGCGGATGATCTCGACCGCCTGTTTGATCAGGCGCGCTTGCGGGTTTTCCGGATGGATCTGGAAAAATTGACTCACATTCTCTACCTGTTCAGACGGCGGTAATAACTGTGTCATGTTTGAACCGACACCACAGGGGTGGAAGGTCCTCAGGGAGTGGCCGGTACTGGCCGATCTCCGACCAGCCTCCAGGGCCATGAAAATCACTGCCGGCGCTGACCAGCAGACCGAACTCACGGGCAAGGATCGCCAGGCTGCCCACCTGTTCCGCAGGCTGATGGCCGTTGACCACCTCGATCGCCTGTCCGCCTGCTTGAATATAGTCGGCAATAAGCTTTCGGCGCTTGCTGCGGGTGAAATCGTAGTGCCAGGGATGCGCCAGGCTGACCCAGGCCCCGGCGGCGCGCAGCGTGCCGACGGTATCTTCGAGGGACGGCCAGTGTTGTTTGACGTCCCCCAGCTTGCCGGCGCCGAGCCATTTGCGGAACGCTTCGGCGCGATCCTTGACGAAACCTTCACGCACCATCCAGTCGGCGAAATGCGGACGGGCCGGCGCGTTGCCGCTGTCGCCCAGTTCCTGCTGGATCTGCCGCGCGCCGTCGAGCGCATTCGGCATGCCCTTGAGGGCGAGCTTGCGGCTTATTTCTTCAGACCGTAGCCAGCGGCCATCGTGCAGCTTCGCAATCGCCTCGACCAACGGTGCGGCGTTGACGTCGAAACCATAGCCCAGCACATGAATGGTGGCACCGCCCCAGGTGCAGGACAGCTCGACGCCGTTGACCAGTTGCATTCCCAGCTCCGTGGCCGCAATGCGCGCCTCGGCGAGGCCTTCGAGGGTATCGTGATCGGTCAGGGCCAGGACTCGCACGCCGTTTTCGAACGCACGCGCAACCAGTGCCGCAGGCGCCAGGGCGCCATCGGAGGCCGTGCTGTGGCAGTGCAAATCAACATTCACGGGGATGTGTAACCTCAAATCAGCTGGCGCTATCGCGCGCCCATATGTTTGTTATTATGCCGCCACATCCAGCTTCTGGCTCTCACTGTGAAACAATTCATCGATTTCATCCCGCTTCTGCTGTTCTTCATCGTCTACAAACTCGATCCCCGCACCGTCGACGTTGCCGGCCATGAGTTGACCGTAGGCGGCATTTACAGCGCCACCGCCGTGCTGATCATCAGCTCCCTGGTGGTCTATGGCGCGCTCTTCATCAAGCAGCGCAAGCTGGAAAAGAGCCAGTGGCTGACCCTGATCGCCTGCCTTGTGTTCGGCAGCCTGACCCTGGCCTTCCACAGCGAAACCTTCCTGAAGTGGAAAGCCCCGGTGGTCAACTGGCTGTTCGCCCTGGCCTTCATCGGCAGCCACTTCATCGGTGACCGCCTGCTGATCAAGCGCATCATGGGCCACGCGCTGACCCTGCCGGACGCCGTCTGGACCCGACTGAACATTGCCTGGATCGGCTTCTTCCTGTTCTGCGGCGCTGCCAACCTGTTCGTCGCGTTCACCTTCCAGGACTACTGGGTGGACTTCAAGGTGTTCGGCAGCCTGGGCTTGACCGTACTGTTCCTGGTCGCCCAGGGCATTTACCTGTCCCGTCACCTGCACGACGCCGATACCACAACACCAAAAACCGAGGACTGACATGCTCTACGCAATCATTGCCACCGACGTCGCCAACTCCCTGGACGCGCGCCTCGCCGCCCGCCCGGCCCACCTTGAACGCCTGCAAGTGCTCAAGGGCGAAGGCCGCATCGTCCTGGCCGGCCCGCACCCGGCGGTCGACAGCAATGATCCGGGCGCAGCGGGTTTCACCGGCAGCCTCATCGTTGCCGAATTCGAATCCCTGAGCGCTGCACAGGCCTGGGCCGACGCCGATCCGTACATCGCCGCCGGTGTCTACGCCAACGTTGTCGTGAAGCCGTTCAAGCAAGTCCTGCCGTAATCCTTCCCCACGCGATGAACCTTGTCGGTTCATCGCGTTCTCAATCGCTCATTATTCTCGTTTGCCGGCCGACAACCTGCCCAATATCCATTTGGTAACAGGAGTCGCGATGCGCAAGGGTCCGTTGTGTCTGATGTTGGTCACGTTGTCGATCGTGGCGCCCGCCCATGGTGAAGAAAGCACCGAAAGCGGCAATTCCACGCCGCTTTCGTTGAGCGCCGGCAGCCAGATCACCGAGTTGCAGCAGCGCCTGAAGGCCAGCGAGCAGCAGCGGGAAGTACTGAGCAAACAACTGCAGGATGCCGACAACACCCGCGAAAGCGCCCAGCTTGCCCGGTTGCGCCAGGAGAACCAGCGCTTGAAGCTGCAACTCAAGGAAGCCCAGGCCAGCCCGCTGCCGCGCCTGCTGACCGAACAGCAGCAATGGTTCGTCACCGGCGCCGGGGTAGCGCTATTGGCCCTGCTCTGCGGTATCTTTGCCAGTGGTGCAAGTCGAAAACGTCGACAATGGCTAAATTGAGTGAGTCATGAGCGAGCTGTTACTGATTGATGATGACCAGGAGCTGTGTGAGCTTCTGAGCAGTTGGCTGAGCCAGGAAGGCTTTCAGGTCCGTGCCTGCCACGATGGCCAGAGCGCCCGCAAGGCTTTGGCCGAATCCGCCCCCGCCGCGGTGGTGCTGGACGTGATGCTGCCCGATGGCAGCGGCCTGGAACTGCTCAAGCAATTGCGCAGTGAACACGCCGATCTGCCGGTGGTGATGCTTTCGGCCCGTGGCGAACCGCTGGACCGGATCCTCGGTCTGGAACTGGGTGCCGACGATTACCTGGCCAAACCCTGCGATCCGCGAGAGCTTACCGCCCGCCTGCGTGCCGTGCTGCGCCGCAGTCATCCGGCCGCCGTGTCGACTCAGCTCGAGCTGGGCGATCTGAGCTTCAGCCCGGTGCGTGGCGTGGTCAGCATCGACGAAAAGGAATTCACCCTCACCGTTTCCGAGAGCCGCCTGCTCGAAGCGCTGCTCAAGCAGCCGGGCGAGCCGCTGGATAAACAGGAACTGGCGCAGATCGCCCTCGGCCGCAAGCTGACCCTGTACGACCGCAGCCTGGACATGCACGTCAGCAACCTGCGCAAGAAGATCGGCCCCCACGCCGACGGCCGCCCGCGCATCGTGGCCCTGCGCAGCCGTGGCTACTATTACAGCCTCTGAAACCCCGCACGCGGACGCTTTGTCAGTTCGATGACAAAGCGTCTTTACCCAAGCTTTACCCAGCGCTGACCGCCGCTGACCTTGATCTTCGTAATCTGTACTCATCCGGAACGTACCGGGAACGAGACAAGGAGATACACCATGCGCAAGACTCTTATCGCTCTGATGTTCGCTGCCGCTCTGCCAACCGTCGCCATGGCCGTGCCGCAGGATGGTGGCCCGATGGGCGGACCGGACGGTGGCTGGCGCCACGGCGGTCAGATGCACGGCATGCACGGCAAAGGCCCGTACAGCCAGCTGGACCTCTCCCGTGAACAGCGCGAGCAGATCCGCAAGATCATGGGCGAGCAGATGCACGAACGTAAGCAGACGGTCGAGAAATACCTGGAGAAACTCTCGCCAGCCGACCAGAAAGCCATGAAGGACGAGATGGCGGCCAACCACAAGAAAGCCGAATCCGATGTCCGCGCCGTGTTGAAACCGGATCAACAGAAGAAATTCGACGAGATCCAGAAGAAACAGGCCGAGCGTCGCGCCGAATGGGCCGAGTTCAAGGCCTGGAAAGCGCAACAGCCGCAAAAGGCGCAATAATGCTCTAGCGTCACGCCCCGACCCAACGGCTCACCGCCGTTGGGTTTTCTTTGTTTGAGGATTTTCTGTGCGTTCATTGTTCTGGCGTATTCTCGCGAGCTTCTGGCTGGCCATCGCTCTGGTTGCGGGGCTTTCCATCCTGCTGGGGCACATGCTCAATCAGGACGCATGGATCCTCAGCCGCCATCCGGGGCTCAATACGCTGGCTGCCGACTGGACGCAGACCTACGAATCCCAGGGCGAGGACGCCGCTCAGGACATCCTCCAGCAGCGCAAACGCCAGTATCACATCGACGTCCAGGTGCTGAACGAAAGCGGCGACCCGGTGGTGCGCGGCACCTTCCCCCGCCGCGCGGCGGCGTTCGAGGCACGGCAGAACAACGATGACCGACGCCTGCCCTGGCGGCGCCTGACCGATGAGTTCACCAGCGAAAAGACCGGTGACACCTACCTGTTCATCTATCGCATCCCGCATCCGGAACTCGACGCCTGGCATCGCGAAAGTCTGCTCTGGCCATTGAGTGCGCTGGGGATCGCGCTGGTGGTGCTGACCCTGTTCAGCCTTTTGGTGACACTCTCCATTACTCGCCCACTCAACCGATTGCGCGGCGCGGTGCACGACCTGGGACAGACCACCTATCAGCAGAACAGCCTGGCGAAACTGGCCAACCGCCGGGATGAGTTCGGCGTACTCGCCAACGACTTCAACCGCATGGGCGCACGCCTGCAAAGCCTGATCGGCAGCCAGCGCCAGTTGCTGCGCGACGTATCCCATGAGCTGCGCTCACCGCTGGCGCGGCTGCGTATCGCCCTGGCACTGGCCGAACGGGCAAGCCCGGAAGAACGTGAAAAACTCTGGCCACGCCTGACCCGCGAGTGCGACCGGCTGGAAGCGTTGATCAGTGAAATCCTGGTGCTGGCACGGGTCGATGCCGACAATGCCAGTGCCGAAGCCGTTGATCTGAATGCCCTGCTGGGCACCCTGCAAAAGGACGCGCAACTCGGCTCGCCGGAGCAGACCGTGCGCCTTGAGGCCGAGCCGCAGCTCAATCTGACCGGCTGGCCGACCATGATTGAACGCGCCGTGGACAACCTGCTGCGCAACGCCCAGCGCTTCAATCCGGTGGGGCAGTCGATTGAAATGCAGGCTTCACGTCAGGGCGAGCGAATCGTGGTCAGCGTGCGCGACCACGGCCCGGGGGTGCAGGCCGAGCATTTGAGCCAGTTGGGCGAACCGTTTTATCGGGCACCGGGGCAGACCTCTGCCGGCCATGGACTGGGCCTGGCGATTGCCCGGCGGGCGGCGGAGCGCCATGGCGGAACGCTGGTACTGGCCAATCACCCGCAGGGCGGGTTTGTGGCCAGTCTTGAGTTGCCGCTGGAGCCGGGGGCGATTGTCCAGCCCTGATGGTGTTTTCAGTGTCAGGCTTTACCCGGCCAGGCACTGACAAACTCGGCCAGATCAACCTTCTCCGCCACGCGCGGTTCTTTCTGCGGCGTGCCAAGGTAAAGGAACGCAATCACCTCTTCATCGTTCGTCAGGCCCAGGCCCTTGGCGACGTGTTTCGAATAAGCCAGATCACCGGTGCGCCACACCGCGCCAATCCCCTGCGCGTAAGCCGCCAGCAGAATGCCGTGGGCCGCACAGCCCGCCGCCAGCAACTGCTCGGCCTTCGGGTATTTGACGTGATCCTGCAATCTGGCGATGACCACGACCACCAGCGGCGCCCGCAGCGGGCCGTTGCGCGCCTTGTCGATCATCGCTTCAGTGACTTCGCCTTCCTGCATCTGCGCCGCTTCGGCCAGCAACTCGCCCATCTGCTCACGCGCCGCGCCTTCGACGGTCAGGAAACGATACGGCTGCAAATGGCCGTGATCCGGTGCACGGGTCGCGGCGGCAAACAGCACTTCGCGCTGTTCGGCGGTGGGGGCCGGATCGATCAGTCGTGGAACGGAAACACGGTTGAGCAAAGCGTCGAGAGCCTGCATCGGCCACCTCCTGAAAAAAATGTCCGGCTATTCTAGCTGCAAGTGATCCAGCCGCGTCGGTTTACATGCCTTGCCCCGCAGGTAGAATGGCGCCCTTCCCACATCAGCCCGAGCGGACTTCATGGCGTTGCCGACCTTACGGATCATTGGTTTCATCATCGGCATCTTCCTGATCACCCTGGCCATCGCCATGGTTGTGCCCATGGCCACCCTGGTGATTTTCGAGCGCACCGGCGATCTGCCGTCGTTCCTCTGGGCGAGCATGATCACCTTCGTCGCCGGCCTGGCCCTGGTGATCCCTGGACGCCCGGAACACATTCACCTGCGCCCCCGCGACATGTACCTGCTGACCGTCACCAGCTGGCTGGTGGTGTGCATTTTCGCCGCGCTGCCGTTTCTGCTGACCCAGCACATCAGCTACACCGACTCGTTCTTCGAAAGCATGTCCGGCATCACCGCTACCGGTTCGACCGTTCTCAGCGGCCTGGACACCATGTCTCCCGGCATCCTGATGTGGCGCTCGCTGTTGCACTGGCTCGGCGGCATCGGCTTCATCGGCATGGCGGTGGCGATTCTGCCGCTACTGCGTATCGGTGGGATGCGCCTGTTCCAGACCGAATCCTCAGACCGCTCGGAAAAGGTCATGCCCCGCTCGCACATGGTGGCGCGACTGATCGTGGCGGCCTATGTGGGTATCACCATTCTCGGCAGTCTGGCGTTCTGGTGGGCCGGGATGAGCCCGTTCGACGCGATCAACCACGCGATGTCGGCGATTTCCACCGGTGGGTTTTCCACCTCCGACCAGTCCCTGGCCAAGTGGACGCAACCGGCGGTGCACTGGGTGGCGGTGGTGATCATGATCCTCGGCAGCCTGCCGTTCACCCTGTATGTCGCGACCATGCGCGGCAACCGCCGGGCACTGATCAAGGATCAACAGGTGCAGGGTTTGCTCGGCATGTTGCTGGTGACCTGGCTGGTGCTCGGCACCTGGTACTGGTGGACCACCGACCTGCACTGGCTGGACGCGCTGCGCCATGTGGCGCTGAACGTGACCTCGGTGGTCACCACCACCGGTTTTGCACTGGGGGATTACAGCCTGTGGGGCAATTTCTCGCTGATGCTGTTCTTCTATCTGGGTTTCGTCGGCGGCTGTTCCGGCTCGACGGCGGGCGGGATCAAGATCTTCCGTTTCCAGGTCGCCTACATTCTGCTCAAGGCCAACCTCAATCAGTTGATCCACCCGCGCGCGGTGATCAAGCAGAAGTACAACGGTCATCGCCTCGACGAAGAAATCGTCCGTTCGATCCTGACCTTTTCGTTTTTCTTCGCCATCACCATCTGCGTGATCGCCCTGCTGCTGTCGTTGCTGGGCGTAGACTGGATGACGGCGCTGACCGGCGCCGCCAGCACAGTTTCCGGCGTCGGCCCAGGGCTGGGTGAAACCATCGGGCCGGCGGGCAACTTCTCCTCGCTGCCCGACGCCGCCAAGTGGATTCTGTCGTTCGGCATGCTGCTCGGCCGACTGGAGATCATTACGGTGTTTGTGCTGTGTATTCCGGCGTTCTGGCGTCACTGATCGTGTTCGGTGCATCGAGCAAGCGCGCCCGGTAATCGCCGGGCGTGGTGTCGAACCAGCGGCGGAAGGCACGGAAGAAATTGCTCGGGTCGGCAAACCCCAGCAGATAGGCGATTTCCAGCAAGGTCATGCTTGGCTGTGCCAGGTATTGCTCGGCGAGTTCGCGGCGAGTGTCATCGAGCAACTGCTGAAAACTGGTGCCCTCCTCCTGCAGACGCCGTTGCAGAGTGCGCTGCGACAGGTGCAGGGTCTGCGCCACAGTGTCGCGTTTGGGTTCGCCCTGAGGCAACAGACGACACAACACCTGGCGTGCCTTGTGGGTCACGCGGCTTTCGGAAAACCGCGCCAGATATTCTCCGGCAAAGCGGTCGTGCAGCAGCGCCATCGCCTCGTTGGCGGTGGGCAGCGGTGCTTCCATGTCGGCGCGTTCGAAGATCAGCGCGTCATAGGGCGCGTTGAACACCAGCGGTGCATGGAAGGCTTGTTTATAGGGTTCGAGATCATCGGGCTCATCGCCCTGCACCAGCACTTTGCGCGGGTGCAGCGTGCGCCCGGTCAGCCAGCCGCACAGCGCCAGCGCGCAAGCCAGCGAGGCTTCGGCACTCTGACGGGTCGGCGGCAGATGATCGCCGTGCACCGTCAGAATCAGCGCATAACCTTCGTCGAGCAGGCGAAAACTCAAGTCGGCACTTTCGGCAATGATCCGCTGATAACGCACCAGTCGCTGAAAGCCTTCGGCCAGGGTGTTGCTGGACATCAGCGCGTAGCCTGCGACATGGAACGAAGCAGGTCGCACCACCTTGCCCATGTTCAGACCGATGGCGGGATTACCGGACAGCTCGACCGCCCGTTGCCAGAGTCGGGTCATGGAATCCTGCGGGAAGCGTGCGTCCGGATCCTCCAGCGCCGCGTAGTCGAGCCCCAGCTGTTTGAACAGAACCCGGCAATCCAGGCCGTCCATTTCCAGTGCTTTGACAATCCCCATTGCCCAGCTTGCAGATGTCGTTCGTTCGCTCATGGCGCTTTTTTCTTGGATGACATGGTGAGCCACATACTACGGCCAATTTCCCAAGGATAGTAAAGTGGCGCCGATTGTCACTGGCCGACGCCAATGATCACTCTAGACTCAAATAAGCTACCCGCCGAACAACTTGCCGTCAGAACAACAATCACAGAGATAGCGGTCGTGGAATCCATCAAGCATTTCAGCAGCTTCGCCGAGTTCTATCCGTATTACCTCAGCGAGCACAGCAACAGCACTTGCCGTCGTCTGCATTTCATCGGCACGACGCTGGTGATCTTCATTCTCGCCCTGACCATCGCCAAGGGCGCCTGGCTGCTTTTACTTGCGTTGCCAATGGCGGGCTACAGCTTTGCCTGGGTCGGCCACTTCTTTTTCGAGAAAAACCGCCCGGCCACTTTTCAGCACCCGCTCTACAGCCTGCTCGGCGACTTCGTCATGTACCGCGACATGATCCTGGGCCGCGTGCCGTTCTAGAAATTCCGACCAAGAGGATTGCCGATGAATGCCAATGCCCGTTTCACCCACATGAAGGACGGCACGCAGGAAGACTGGGCGATCATCGCGGCGGATTTCAGCGCCTACGCCCGCGAGTTGCCGGGCCGAATCATGGCCCACCTGAAACTGCTCGAAGGCGATTTCGGCGGTTTCCCGGTGGATCGCCTGACCCACTCGCTGCAAACCGCGACTCGCGCCTTTCGCGACGGGCGCGACGAGGAATACGTGGTCTGCGCCCTGCTCCACGACATCGGCGACACCCTCGGCTCCTACAATCACCCGGACATCGCCGCCGCCATCCTCAAGCCGTTCGTCAGCGCCGAGAACCTGTGGATGGTGGAGAAGCACGGGATCTTCCAGGGCTACTACTTCTTCCATCACCTGGGCATGGATCGGCACCTGCGCGAGCAGTTCAGCGACCACCCGCAGTTTCTGGCGACCGCGGAGTTCTGCGCGAAATACGACGCGGCGGCGTTCGACCCCGAGTACGACACCCTGCCGTTGAGCTTCTTCGAGCCGATGATGGAAAGGCTGTTCGCCCAGCCTAAAAACTCGATCTACAAAGCGGCGATGGAAGAGCACACCCCCGCATAAAGACAATCCCGATCCATTGTGGGAGCGAGCTTGCTCGCGAATGCGGAGTGTCAGTCAATACTGCTTTGTCTGATGTACTGCATTCGCGAGCAAGCTCGCTCCCACAGGGGCCGTCGCTCAGGCCAGCTCGGCAACCTTCGCCGCTTTCAGTTCTGCTTCCCGCGCCTGCGCATCGGCCAGGCGATACAACTCGATCGTGCCGTCCCCGTGCTCGATCAGCGCCGTGCACGACTCCACCCAGTCGCCACAGTTGAGGTAATCCACCTCGCCGACCTTGCGGATCTCGGCGTGGTGAATGTGCCCGCAGACCACGCCGTGCAACTCGCGCTTCACGCATTCGTGGGCGATGGCTTCTTCGAAGTCGCTGATGAAGCTGACCGCCGTCTTCACCTTGTGCTTGAGATAGGCAGACAGCGACCAGTAGCCATAACCGTATTTCGCCCGCCAGTGATTGAGCCAGCGGTTGAGGGTCAGGGTGAATTCGTAGGCCGAGTCGCCGAGAAAGGCCAGCCAGCGGTGATAGCGGGTGATCACGTCGAACTGGTCACCGTGGATCACCAGCAGATGCCGGCCATCGGCGGTGACATGCACGGCTTCGTCGACCAACTGGATGTTGCCCAGGATCAGCTTCGAATAGCGGCGCAGGAATTCGTCATGGTTGCCGGTGACGTAGATTACCTCGGTGCCGCGCTTGCTCATGGTCAGCAAGCGGCGGATCACGTTGGTGTGCGCCTGGGGCCAATACATGCCGCCGCGCAGTTTCCAGCCGTCGATGATGTCGCCAACCAGATAGATCTTGTCGGCGTGATAGCCCTTGAGAAATTGCGACAGATGCTCGGCCTGGCAATCCCGCGTGCCCAAGTGCACGTCGGAGATCCACAAGGTGCGAACCCTTTGTTTACGGCTGGGTCTGGCGAGCTCGGCGCTGGTCATGGGCAACCCTCTGCGATGTTTTCGCCACTGTGCGCGAGCCCGGTTAATCGACCATGACAGGTGTGCGTCAGTCCTGTGACAAACGCGGCGCTCTCGCGCCGGTGTAGACTGGCGGCTCGCCCGGAGACCGCCATGCAACCGATCCTGACCCTGCGCCATTACACCCACGACCTGATCGTTCACAGTCACGACCACGCGCAACTGGTGTTCGGCCTGTCCGGCGCGCTGGATTTCGAGGTCGAAGGGCACGGCAGTCAGGTCTTGCAGCAGAGCTTCGTGGTGATTCCCTCCGGCGCGCATCACGCGTGCGGCAGTCCCAAGGGCAGCCGTTGTCTGGTGCTGGACGTGCCAGACGAGCAATGGCTGACGCGCTCGCTGGGCGATCATGCCGATGCCAGCCGCCGTCTGCTGGATAACGCCGCGCGTCTGTCGCTGGATGCCGGGCAAGGCCAACTGGTCAACTGGCTGGCGAACAGTCCGGTGAGCGATCCGCTGATTGCGCAACAGGGCGCGGTGCTGTTGCTGGCGAGCCTGAACCATGCGCAACCTGCCGAGGTTTGCGCACGTCGCCTGCCCTACGCAGCCCTCGATGCGCACATCGAGCAGTACGCGGCCTACCCCCTGCAGGTCGCGGATCTGGCGCGTGTCGCCGGACTATCCAGCGCCCGATTGCATGCGCGGTTCGTCGCCGAATGCGGTCAGACACCCATGGACTACATACGCAGTCGACGCCTGCACAAGGCCGTCAAGCTGTTGCGGGAATCCACGCTGCCCATCGGTGAAGTCGCCAGCCGTGTCGGTTATGGATCGCAAAGTGCGTTTTCGGCCGCCGTCCTGCGCGAGTTCGGGACCTCTCCCACACAATTGCGACGCGAGGCTGACGACAAAAGTCGATAGTCTGCCGACAGACTTATGGGTCGTTTCCGGCTTCAATGAGCCTATGAAATTGTGTTTGGAAAAAGGATCGACATGACTCCCCGTACCGCCCTCGGCGCCCTGCATATTGGCGCATTGATGTTCGGCCTGACCGGCGTCTTCGGCAAACTCGCCGCCGCAACGCCGGCGGTCATCGTCTTTGGACGGGCCGCGTTTGCCGTTCTTGCGCTGGCGTTTTTCGCCCGTTTCGCCAGTCAGCACGGCTGGCAAAAGCTGCAAGCCGTGGACTGGCGACGCCTGGCCCTGAGCGGTGTTCTGCTGACCGGCCACTGGGTGAGTTTCTTCATTGCGGTGAAGGTGGCCGGTGTCGCGGTGGCCACCTTGGGTTTCGCCAGTTTCCCGGCCTTCACGGTGATTCTCGAAGGACTGATTTTCCGCGAACGCATCCGTGCCAACGAAATCATTCTGGTGGCGCTGGTCAGTGTCGGTCTGGTGCTGGTGACCCCGGCGTTCGACCTGGCCAGCGGTGCGACCACCGGGTTGCTCTGGGCGATCCTCTCAGGCCTGCTGTTTTCCCTGCTGTCGCTGACCAACCGTGCAAGTTCCGGGCGTATTCCGGCGGTGCAGGCAGCACTGTGTCAGAACGTGGTGGTGGCGTTGTGTCTGCTGCCGGTGGCGGCGCCACAGTTGAGCGACGTGCGCGCCATTGACTGGCTGTGGATCGGTTTGCTCGGGGTGTTCTGCACCGGCGTCGCCCACAGCCTGTTCGTTGCCAGCCTTGCGGTGATCAAGGCGCGCACCGCTGCTGTGGTGTTCGCCATGGAGCCGGTGTACGGCATTACCGTCGCGTGGCTGCTGTTCGATGAAAACCCGACCTTGCGGATGCTGCTCGGCGGCGCGCTGATCATCGTCGCCATCGTTGTGTCGAGCCAGATGTCAGGCAGCGCCAGCAAAAAAAAGGTGGAGGCCGAGGCCGCGTCTCATTGAGTTCGATCGTTGTGGCCGAGGTCGCGGTCAGGGTCGATCTGATCGCGCACCCGTTGCTTGAGCACCTTGGCCTCAGGGAAGCCACCGTCGGTCTTGCGCTCCCAGATCTGCACGCCGTCGCAACTGATGTGAAAGATCCCGCCGGTACCCGGCACCAGTGACACTTTGCCAAGGTCATCGCCGAAGGTACTGAGCAGCTCCTGCGCCAGCCAAGCGGCGCGCAGCAGCCACTGGCATTGCGTGCAATAGGTGATGACGATTTCCGGTTTTGTGGCAGTCATGATCGTTGAAACTCCTGAGCCAGAGGGCGCCGCTATAATAGCCGGCTTTAACGCTCGCCCCGAGACTCACAATGCGTCGTCTGCTGATCTGCCTTTTGCTTGGTTTCCTTCCGCTATTCGTTCATGCCAGTGAAGCGCCGCGACCGAAAGTCGGCCTGGTGCTGTCCGGCGGCGCGGCCCGTGGGCTGGCACACATCGGCGTGCTTAAGGCGCTGGAAGAGCAAGGCATCAAGATCGATGCGATTGCCGGCACCAGCATGGGCGCAGTGGTCGGAGGCCTCTACGCCTCGGGTTACAAGATCGACGAGCTGGAAAAACTCGCCCTGACCATCGACTGGCAGCAGGCATTGTCCGACGCCCCTCCCCGGGAAGACGTACCGTTTCGGCGCAAACAGGATGACCGCGACTTTCTGGTGAAGCAGAAACTGAGCTTTCGCGACGACGGCAGTCTCGGTTTGCCATTGGGTGTGATTCAGGGCCAGAACCTCGCGCTACTGCTGGAAAGCCTGTTGGCCCACACCAGCGACACCCGTGATTTCGACAAGCTGCCGATCCCGTTCCGCGCCGTGGCTACCGACATCGCCAATGGCGAAAAAGTGGTGTTTCGCAAAGGCCACCTGCCCCAGGTGATTCGCGCCAGCATGTCGATCCCGGCCGTGTTCGCACCGGTCGAACTCGATGGCCGGCTGCTGGTGGACGGTGGCATGACCGACAACATTCCCCTCGATGTGGCCCGGGAAATGGGTGTCGATGTGGCCATCGTGGTCGACATCGGAACGCCGCTGCGCAACCGCAAGCAACTGACCACCGTGGTCGATGTGCTGAACCAGTCGATCACCCTGATGACCCGGCGCAACTCTGAAGAACAACTGGCGGCGCTGCACCCGAACGACGTGCTGATCCAGCCGCCGCTGGCCAGTTTCGGCGCCACCGATTTCGGTCGCGCCGAGGAAATGATCGATGCCGGCTATCGTGCAGCCAAGGCCCTCGACGCCCGCCTCGCCCGATTGAAGCCCGCCGTGTCTCAGGACGCCGAACTCAACGCCGCCCGCGCACCGGGCCAGCGCACGCCGATTATCACTGCGATCAGGGTCGAAAACGACTCGAAAGTCGGCGACGACGTGATCCGCTACTACATCCGTCAACCCCTCGGCGAGCCGTTGGACCTCGGACGCCTGCACTCGGACATGGGCACCCTGTACGGCCTGGATTACTTCGAACAGGTGCAATACCGAGTAGTGCACAAGGGCCAGGAACACACGCTGGTGATCAGCGCCCGAGGCAAGCGCAGCGGCACCGACTACTTGCGGGTCGGCTTGAACCTGTCGGACGACATGCGCGGTGACAGCGCCTTCAATCTCGGCGCCAGCTACCGAATGAACGGCATCAACCGCCTCGGCGCCGAATGGCTGACCCGGGCGCAGATCGGCGAAAAGCAGGAACTCTATACCGAGTTCTATCAGCCACTGGACGTCGGTTCGCGCTACTTCGTCGCACCGTATGCGGCGTTCGAAGCCCAGAACGTCGACTCGGTGCTCGACAATGATCCGATCGCCCAGTATCGCGTCGAACGCTACGGCTTCGGCCTCAATGTCGGCCGCCAGATCGGCAATAACGGCGAACTCCGCTTCGGTGTCGGCGAGGCCTGGGGCAAGGCGGATGTGCGGATCGGCGATCAGAACCTGCCGAGCGAACACTTCAACGAAGGTTTCTATGCGTTGAAGTACTCGTTTGACTCACTGGATAACGTGTACTTCCCCCACGACGGCAAGGACGTCAGCCTGACCCTGATGCAATTCGAACCGAGCCTGGGCTCCGACACACGCTACCGGCAATGGGAGTTCAAATTGGACAAGGCCATGAGCAGCGGCCCGAACACGCTGATTCTGGGAGGGCGTTACGGGCGCACGCTGGACGATGCCAATGTGGTGACGTCGAGCTTCCTGCTCGGTGGCGCCCGGCAGCTGTCTGGCTTCCGCGAAGATGCCATCTCCGGGCAGAACGTCAGCCTGATGCGGGCCGTGTACTACCGCCGTCTGACGCCACGCGCCTACCTGCCGCTGGACTTCCCGTTGTATGCCGGCGGCTCGCTGGAGCGTGGCCGGGCCTGGAACAACGACAACGAGTTCGACAGCGGCTACATCAATGCGGCCAGCGTGTTCATCGGTTTCGACACACCGCTGGGGCCGCTGAATTTCAGCTATGGCCTGAACGATGCCAATGAACAGGCGGTTTATCTGAATCTGGGGCAGACCTTCTGACCCGGGTCAGCGAATCCCCGCCAACAATGTCCGAGCGGTTTGCCTGAGGGGTTCGTCCCCCTCCTTCAGCAGCTCATTGAGCAAGGCGATCGCACTGTCGAGGTCGCCGTCGTCGATGCAGGTCTGGGCCTGTTCGAGCTTGCCGGCGTTGGCGGCTTCTGTCGGATCCGGCTCGGGCTCCGGCGCCTGCAGGTCCAGCGGCTCCAGGGCCAGTGACTGACCGGGATCGCCAAACTCGTTGAGAAAGTCTTCGTCGATAGCCTGAACTTCCGGTTCGGCGATCCACTCCAGCTCTGTGGTTTCAACGTCATCGCTGGCGGTTGGCGGCAATTCGAAATCCTGCGGCAAGACTTGCAGGCTAGAGCCAAGTGTCGATGGCGGAGAGGACAGTGGGTCCGTTGCCGGGCGGCTGTCTTCCAGATCCCAGCTGGAATCCATCGACAGTTGCTCCAGATTCAGCTCAAAGTCATCCTCGGCCAACGTCGTTGTGGGTGCAGCTTGCTCAACGGGTAACGCGGCAATGACCGGAGCCGCCGCAACCAACGGTTCAGTCCTGGCCAGTTTCGGATATCGGGCGCGAATCTCGTGCAACCGCTGCTCCTCGATACCGAGCTGGCGCAATTGTTTTTCCTGTTCGTCATACGCCGCCTGATCGCCCTGGCGCCCCAGCACCTCGAGCAACTGCATGCCGAGATCGATGCGCTCCGGTTCTTTTTGCAAGGCGTCGCGCAGCAACCCGAGCGCTTCACCCAGTCGTCCATAGGCCAGATAAATACCCACGGCTTCCAGCACATCGCCGTTTGTCTGTTCGTCTCGATGCTCGACGGCGCCATGGCCAGCATTCGGACGAACCTGTTCGCTGTCATTGAGCTCTGATTCGCTTCGCTGCGGCAGCACGCGTGCCGGCACGTCCGGGATCACTGCCTGCTGACGTCGGCGGCGCACGATCAGCCCGGCCACCAGCCCTCCCAGTAACACCAGCAAGCCACCGAGCAATGGCCAACTGACGGAGTCGTCTTGATTCTCCGCCGGCGCAATGACCGGCGCCGGGATCGAGGCAGGCGCCGCCGGCGCTGCGGGTGCCGGAGGCGCCTGTTGAACCTGTGCGAGATGCGCCTGCAGATCGGCCAGCTGTTTCTTGCCGTCGGCGATCTGCACGTCCTGCGCCTGGAGCTTCAGGTTCAGCTCATCGATGGTTTTCTGCAGTTGCTGGTTCTGCAGCACACTGGCGGCCAACTGTTCCGCTTGCGCGTTGTTGGTCGTGGCCGTTTGAGGCGTCGGCACGGCCGCTGCAGCAGGCTTGTTCTGAAGGGTGGCAGCAGGCGCCTCCGGAGTTGGAAACTCCGAAGACTGCGCATGGACATCAGGTTCATCGGTGGCCGGCACAATGCCCGGCGAACCCGGCGGATCGATCAGCACCGTGTATTCGCGCAGCACGTGGCCGTTGGGCTGATTGAGCTGCACCAGGAAATTCAGGAAAGGTTCGTTGACCGGTTTGCTCGATGTCACCCGGATCAGGTTGCGATTGCCATGCAGGATCGGGGTGAACTTGAGGTCGTTGAGAAAGAACACACGTTCGACCCCGGCGCGGCCGAATTCGTCCGCCGAGGCCAGGCTGGCCGAAAGCTCGCCGGCACTGAGCCCCGCGGCGTCCACCAGGGCGATGTCGGCCTTGAGCGGCTGATTGAGCGCTGAATGCACGGTGATGTCACCGAGACCCAGCGCCAGTGAGGCCGTGGACCAGGTGAGCATACCGGCCACCAGCAGCGAATTGGCGCAACGCAGTACTACGTGCCGACTGTCGAGCATGAGCATCCCTTAAATAAGCAAAACCGACTTCTCTGGGTTCGCACATCCGGTACGAACACGATATTGCCCAGTAGTTCTTATAGTCTGCTCAGCGCGATCCCTCAAAAAAACGGCACGTCGGTGTGCCTCAAGATTTTTCCAGGTTGGCCAGAATGTGGCCGTGAACCCGCATGCACACCTTCATGTCAGCCTCATCGATGCCCTCGAACAGCTCCTTGCGCAGTTGCGTGGCGATGGTTTCGATCTGTTCGATCAGCGGGCGGGCCGGGGCGCACAGCACGATCTTTTTCGCCCGGCGGTCTTCCATCACGGACTGGCGTTGCACCAGGCCCTGGCTTTCCAGGCTGTCGAGCAATCGTGCGAGGGTCGGCCCTTCGACGCCGACGCTTTGCGCCAGCTCCCTTTGGGTCGGCGCCTCTTCGAAGCGAGCCAGATGCAGCAGCACCAGCCAGCGCGCCTGGGACAAACCCAGACCGGCCAGCCGGCGATCCAGTTCGGCACGCCAGCCACGGGACATCTGGGCCAGTTGCATGCCAAAGCGGTGTTGATCGGTTAACGGCATAAAACACTCATGGTTAGACTGAAGAAATAGAGAAAAACTAATTATTAGTCAGCTAAGCATGACATTTGGCTATAGGCAAGAGCTGCCCTGTACTGAATCGTTACATCCGTATAACGGTTTGTGTAAGCAAATGCTCACATCTCGAATTCCGATTGCAGCGCAGCCCTTACGCAATACAGCACACCTTCCGGTACGCGACCGGCAAACAGCTCCGCCACTTCGGCGACCGACGGCAACTCGCCCTCGCCGTCGAGGAACGCGTCCTGGACTTCGCCCATCAGGTCCTCTGGCAAATCAAGCGCCTGTTCCAGCGACAATTGCTGCTTGCCGATGGCTTCGGCGAGCATGGTGTAAACGTTCTTTTCCGAGCACTGCAACTGACCGGAAATCTGCAGCGGTGTCATGCCGGCACGGGCCAGGGTGATCAGCTCGTGACGTACGTCGGCCACCACTTTCGGCGCCTCGGCTTCGCCGCCGAGTACTTCGAGGAAGGCCTCGCCGTAACGCTCCAGCTTGCGCGCGCCGACGCCGCTGACCCGGGCCATGTCCGCCAGCGAGGTCGGCTGGCTGCGGAGCATTTCCAGCAGGGTCGAGTCGGGGAAAATGACATAAGGCGGCACGCCGTGTTCTTCCGCCAGTTTGCGCCGCAGGGCACGCAACGCTTCCCACTGTTCGCGCTCTTCACCCCGCACCAGTTGGCTGGCCGGGCTCTTGCTGCCGCTCTTGGCGCTGACTTGCGGCTTGAGGTCGCGGCGCAACTCCAGGCTCACTTCGCCCTTGAGCAGCGGCCGGCAGGTATCGCTCAGGCGCAGCCCGCCGTAGCCTTCGTGATCGACATCGGCCAGACCGCGAGCAACCAACTGGCGAAACAGCGAGCGCCATTCGCTCTCGCTCAACGCCTTGCCGACGCCGTACACCGACAAGTGTTGATGGCCGAAGCTGCGGACCTTTTCGTTGTCCTTGCCCAGCAATACGTCCACCAGATGGCCGACGCCGTAACGCTGGCCGGTGCGATAGATCGCCGACAGCGCCTGACGCGCAGGCTCGGTGGCGTCCCAGGTCTGCACGCCGTCGGTGCAGTTATCGCAATGCCCGCAGGGCTCGGGCATGTCTTCGTCGAAGTACGCCAGCAACGCCTGACGGCGGCAGCGTGTTTCTTCGCAGAGCGAGAGCATCGCGTCGAGCTTGTGCTGCTCCAGACGCTTATGGCGCTCGTCGCCTTCGGAGTTCTGCAGCATCTGCTTGAGCATCACCACGTCTTGCAGACCATAGGCCATCCACGCGTCCGCCGGGAGGCCGTCACGGCCGCCACGTCCAGTTTCCTGGTAATAGGCTTCCAGGGATTTCGGCAGGTCGAGGTGAGCGACGAAACGCACGTTGGGTTTGTCGATGCCCATGCCGAAGGCCACGGTGGCGACCATGATCAGGCCTTCCTCGTTGAGGAAGCGTTTCTGGTGATAGGCGCGCAGATCGTTGGGCAGGCCGGCGTGATACGGCAGCGCCGGGAAGCCCTGTTCGGTGAGAAACGCGGCCACCTCCTCCACCTTCTTGCGCGACAGGCAGTAAACGATGCCAGCGTCGCTGCGTCGCTCGGCAAGAAACGCCAGCAACTGCTTGCGCGGCTGCTCCTTGGGCACGATGCGGTAGAAGATGTTCGGCCGGTCGAAGCTCGACAGGAAACGCTCGGCGTTCTGCAAATGCAGGCGGGTGACGATTTCTTCCCGGGTGCGCTTGTCGGCGGTGGCGGTCAGGGCGATGCGCGGTACATCGGGAAACATTTCCGCCAACTGCCCCAGTTGCAGATATTCCGGACGGAAGTCATGGCCCCATTGCGATACGCAGTGCGCTTCGTCGATGGCGAACAGCGCGATGTTCAAACCTTGCAGGAACGACAACATGCGCGGCTGCACCAGACGCTCCGGCGCCAGATAGAGCATCTTCACTTCGCCACGCTTGATCCGGTTGGCGAGATCGCGCTGCTGTTCGGCGCTCAACGTGGAATTCAACGCGGCAGCCGCCACGCCCAGCTCTTCGAGGGTGGCGACCTGATCGTCCATCAACGCGATCAGCGGCGAAACCACCACCGCCAGGCCGTCCCGCAGCAGCGCCGGTACCTGGAAGCACAGGGACTTGCCGCCGCCGGTCGGCATCAGGACAAGGGCATCACCGCCACTGGCCACGCGCTCAATGATTGCACCCTGACGGCCACGGAAACTGTCGTAGCCGAAGATGTCCTTGAGGACGCGTTGAGCCTGTTCGAGCATAAAAACTCCAAAAATCCACCGAAACATCCCTGCACAGGCTGATTCAAGACAGCCGAAGCTGCTTTAAACAAAACGTAAGGGCGCATTGCATCGCGCTCTACAAAATCAGCCGCGACACCGGCAGGGATCGCAAAGCGCGGCAGTATACCCGAGCCCTCCCCGGCAAAGGGCACCGCCGATAAGAAGCTTGTGCGGGCAAATCTGCCGTGCGGCTGGCTTGAGGGCTCAAGAAGGCCTAGAATTCCCGCATTGTTTATTCCCCCAAGGTAGCCCTTTAATGTCCTTCGCCGAGCAACTAACCCGCCTGCAAGTCTTCCTCGACGCCGACGAGCTGCATGAAGAGGCGCTGGACTACGTGGCCGCTCACGGTTACCTGACCGCGCTGTCGATCTGCGCCGACGTGGTGCCGGATCGTGAGTGGATCGACGCCCTGTTCGCCGAAGAGCCGCATTACAGCAGCGAAGCCCAGCGCGAAGAGATCGAAGCCACGCTGATCGGCCTCAAGGCCCACATCGCCCGCCAACTGGCCTCCGATGAAGAGTTCGAGCTGCCATGCGAACTGGACCTGGGCGACGACCCGGACGATTCCGAACTGCGCGGCTGGTGCATCGGCTTCATGGAAGGCGTGTTCCTGCGCGAAGCGGCCTGGTTCGAAACCGCCGAAGAAGAAGTCAGCGAAATGCTCCTGCCGATCATGGTCGGTTCGGGCCTGTTCGACGAACAGCCTGAGTTCGAAGACATCGCCAAGGATGCAAACCTGATGGACGACATGATAGTGCAGATCCCGGAAGCCCTGACCGCGCTGTACCTGTTGTGCCAGGCACCCGACGAAAAACCGGCGATCCTAAAGCCACGTCACCACTAAGATCCGGCCTATGGACAACCCCATAGGCAACCGCCCCCTGATGTTGCGCTACATCCTGCTGGCCATCGGCTGGCTCAGCGTGGCATTGGGGGTGATCGGGATTTTCCTGCCTGTTCTCCCCACGACTCCCTTCCTTCTGCTGGCAGCCGCCTGCTTCGCCCGCAGCTCCCCGCGTTTCTATCAATGGCTGGTCGAGCATCCCCGACTCGGGCCATGGATCCGCGACTACCTCGACGGCAACGGCATACCGCTCAAGGGCAAGGTCTACGCGATCGGGCTGATGTGGGCGAGCATTCTGTTCTCGTGCTACCTGGTGCCGCTGCCGTGGGCGCGCGGGTTCATGTTGACCAGTGCAGTGCTGGTGACGGTCTACATTCTGCGACAGAAAACCCTGCACAAACGCTGAGAGCTCGGCAACCGCTCGTCGAAAAACCCTGTTCACCTGTCAGATCTGACAGTAGCCCCTCCTCCTCTCCTCAGGTTCAATAAAAAACTGTCTGCGATCCCATTGCGTGCTCTTTAAGGAGTTTCGTCATGCTCACCCACAGTCCGCTTCTGTTTCCCGATCTCCACCAGCCCGGCACGCTGGCGCTTCGGCCCATGCAGATCAGCGGTGCAGTCACGCCAATCGAGGACGCCGATGGCGGGATCAATATTGTGGTGGTTTCGGAAAGTGACAGCGGCGTGTTGTGCGTAATTGTGGCGTACCTCGACATGCTGGAAGGGGATAAAAATGTTGTTTATTGGGACGACGTTGCGGTATTCACCCGAACGGTTGAACCGGGGGAAAAGGACAGGCATCTGTTTTTTTACCTGCCCAAAGAGCTGTTCACTCCCGGTCTGCATGAATGCTTTTATGAGTTGACCCGGTTCGGTGCAACTGCGCCGGACGATCCCTCTGTGTTGTCACTGTTTCGGGTCAAACTCACCAGCCCCGGTGGCCGCGACAAGGAACCTCATCTACCTGACGGGCACTCAGAACTGCACATCGCACAATTGCCGCAGGACATCATCGATCAGGGAGTGATCGACGCCGACTGGGCGAAAAAAGGCGTTCCGCTGACTGTCCGTGCCTACCCGGAAATCACACTGAGAGACACGATTCTGATGCGGTGGGGCAGCCATACCCTGGCGCCGCACCTCGTCACACAAGCTCAGGCGGAGGGCAAGGACCCCATCGTGATCGTCGCAAAACAGGAAGACATTCTGGCCGGTGGCGACAGCGCGGCACTGGAAATCAAGTACGACCCTCACGATGATGTATGGAACTGGTCTTCCCGGCACTCCAAACGCACGCGGATCGCCGTCGACGCCGGCGCTTGGCGTCTGCCAGCCCCGATTATCAAGGAATCGGTCAATGGGATCATAACGATCATCAACTTGAACCAGAAGGACGTCACGGTCCAGGTTCATATCCAGGGCTCGGACTTCGCGCTGAACGACTCGGTAAAAATGACCTGGGTCGGCACTCCCTTCAGTAGCAAGCCTTTGATTCACACCGAATCCAGAACGGTGGCGAACATCCCGAGTGTCATGGATTTCGCAGTGCCTTACGCACAAGTCCGCGCCATCGCCATGGGCCGGGCGGATGCCTCCTACGTGCTGACGAAGGCAGACGGAAGTCTGCCGTTATCCTCCAAACGTGAGTTCGCCGACGTGGTGGGTGACGTATCGATGCCGGACGCACCGACGATTGTCGAGTTGCTGGGTGACATACTCGAGTCGGACAGGCCCTATGCCACGGTACGGATCACGTACCTGACCATTGCCAAGGGCGACCTGGTCGCCGGTCACTGGATAGGTGAAAAGTCCAACGGCCAGCCCTATGTCCATGAATTCACTCACACCGTCACTGACAACGAGGCGAAAGAAGGCTTTTTCACTGCTTACGTCGACAAAGAGCACATCATCGTGCTCGACAAGGGCAAACTCGATCTTTGGTACACCGTGTCCTATGACGAAACGGAACTCTACGGTGTCAGAGAGTCGGAGCATCTGTTGGTCAAGGTGCAAGCCGTCACAGCGACATTGCCAAGACCCGAGGTGGAGGAAGCCGACAAAGACAAGGATGTGCTCGATCCTTCCAAAGTCTTCGATGTCGTCCACATAAGCATTGAAAATCCGCCGACGAAAAAACACGACATATTGACCTGGTACTGGCAGGCGACCCATCCGCTGGGCAGCATCAGCGACTGGGTGCCCATCACCTCGCCGAGCGCCGGTAAACCGCTGCGTTTTCGAGTGCCCGCGAACTTCGTCACGATCAGTATCGGGCAGTACGTCAGAGTGCGTTACTCGCTCAAGCACGCGTCCACAGGTTTATACAGTCACTCCGCCGCACTCAATCTGCTGATCGGGTCGCTGGTAGGTGAATTGCCAGCGCCACAAGTCAAACAGGCACCGAACGCCGTACTCAAAGCAATGGATGGATTGAACGGTGTGGACGTCAACGTCAGCTACGGCAGTATGAATCCGGCCCTCGATATCATTCCCCTGCATTGGATCGGAACTCCAGGCGCCGGCACATCGAATGATCTTGAGCTACCCGGGCACAGCAGTGGCAGCGTGGGCTTTCATCTTCCCCCAACGGTCATTGGCCCCAACATCAACAAAACAGTGGACGTGAAGTACTTCGTGCGCCGCTATGGCCACGAGACAGAATCAGAGTCGTTGGGCCTGAGAGTAACGGGATTCGACGACCCCGAGAACGATCTGCCTCGCCCTCAAGTACCTGAGTCAGACGATAACCGGGTCCTGGATCTGAGGACGTTCAACGGGAACGCCACAATACTCGTTGCCAAGTGGCATTACATTGCGCTCAAGCAACGTCTCTGGCTGAGGCTGGAAGGCAAGACAGCGGTGGGCAGCGACCACATCATCCGGATGCTCGATGGCGTGGAAATCACTCCCGCGCAATTCAGCAGCGGGCTGAATGAAGTGCTGCTTCGAAGCGAGTTAATGAAACTGGGACATTCCACACCGGCGAACGTGATTTGCAAAGTCTCGTTTGATGGCAGCGCTGAAGAAGTCGATGCAATTGAGTTCCCGGGATTGCCGCTTACGATCAGAACCCTATACGACTGGCTGACGCCAAAGATCACCCATGTGACTGACGCCAATGGGGAGGTTACAGAAGGTGGCGAGACTTTCTTTGAGCAGGTAACTGTCGAAGGCTCTGCGACCCGAGATGAGACAGTCGAGATTTTCGATGGCTCGACCTCGCACGGCAATGCTGATGTTGGTGCCGATGGCGTCTGGCGCAAGACCCTGCTCAACCTCCAGATCAAGGATTATCACATTACAGCTCACGCTCTATATCCAGCGGACCCGGTTTCCAGCCTGATCCGTGCCTTTACGGTGATGGCAGCTGTTCCACCGACTATCACCGACATCACCGACTCCAAGGGCAGCGTGCCGCACAACGGCACCACCTTCGACACCAGCGTCACCATCACCGGCAAGGCCAGCCCCGGCCAGACTGTGCAGCTCTATGACGGCGCCATCGCCGTCGCGCCCGTCACCAATGTCGATGCCAACGGCGACTGGAGCAAAACCTTCACCGGCCTCAGCGTCGCGCCGCACAACATCAAAGCCCAGGCACTGTATGGGGCACAACCGGAGTCGGCGGTTCGCAGCCTTACCGTCGCGGTCGCCTCAGCTCCGTCCATCACCAATGTCACCGACTCCAAGGGCAGCGTTCCGCACAACGGCACCACCTTCGACACCAGCGTCACTGTCACCGGCAAGGCCAGCCCCGGCCAGACCGTGCAGCTCTACGACGGCACCACCCCCGTCGCGCCCGTCACCAATGTCGATGCCAATGGCGACTGGAGCAAGACCTTCACCGGCCTCAGCGTCGCGCCGCACAACATCAAGGCCAAGGCACTTTATGGGGCACAACCGGAGTCGGCGGTTCGTATTTTCACCGTCGCAGTTCACACCGCTCCGTCGCTCGATTCAGTAAGAGACTCCCGAGGGGAACTGCCGAACAATGGAGCGACCACAGACACTTCAGTCTCGTTGCAAGGCCGGGTAACGCCTCTGCATGATGTCCAGATCTACGATGGAAACACGCCAAAACACATTGCGACTGCTCTTAACACCGGCATATGGACCACTACGCTGGCAGTAGGACTGGGCGGACATACCATCACCACACGGGCTTTAACGACCGGACAAACGTCAAACCCACGAAGCTTCACCGTCAACTCTCCGATTCCGCCACTGACCATCAACCCAGCCACTATGAGTCTGAATGCCTGGCACTTTAGGGATAACGACACCCCTACCAACCCTCCTGCCGGCGCCTTTGGTGACCGATCGGCCAGTGGAGGCGTGCTTCCCTACAGATATGCCTCCAGTAACCCCAACGTCGCAGAAGTCAACGCCACCAACGGCCGCGTCATTTCAAAGGGCAACGGTTCAGCAACCATTACCGTTACGGACAATGCGAATCAAACCGCGAGTTACACCGTCACCACTTCAAACGTGGACCGTCTGTTTGGCACAGGCCACTTCAATACCTACACCGTATGTGCAAACACGGCGGCCAATATGGGAGGAAGAATTCCTTCTCTGGCCGAATGGCGAGCCGTTATCAGTAACTACAGCGGTCGACGCACCATTGAGCGCTGGTGCTGGGCGTCCGACTCGGGCGGCATCGGCAAACGGATGGTGATCTTCCCGGCCACAGGCCAGGCTGATACCCGACTCGATATCGGGATCGGAGGCGGCACAGCTGATGGCTTCGGCGTTCGACGCGCATAAAAGCCAGGCACAAAAAAGCCGCTACTCTGCGAGGGAGTAGCGGCTTTCTTATAGTCAGGGACTGTGACTTACCAGCTATACCGCAACCCCACATTCCCCCCCCAAGGCTGCTCGATATGCTTGCCATTGGCGTAATCCAGATCGACATGTACCTGCCATTTGTCCGACAACGCCACCGCCACACCCGTGCCAAACTCCGCCCGCGAGCCCGACAGGTCGTTGTTGAACACGTTGTTGTTGACCTTCACTTCGTTGTTGTTCGCAAACTCATGGGCAATGGCCGCGCGCACATAAGGTTGCGCCACAGCACCGTTGCCAATGTCGAAGTTGCGCCCGAACGTGGCGCCCGCCTTGCCCAGCAATGAACGGGTGCGATCGCCATCAGCCTGCATGTCGTTGTCCAGGCTGAAGCGTTTGCCCTGGATCTGCGCTGCCGAAAACTGGGCAAACGGCTCGATGAAATAATCGTTGCTTAACTTGATGTGACGACCGGCTTCTACCGATGCATTGACACCCCAGTTATCGTAATCACCCTTGGCACGCGTGCCGTCACTCAGACTGACCTTGGCCTCGTTCTGGAACCGGTTGAATTTCAGCACACCGTCAACGTAGTAACCGGTGTCGCGGTCCATCCACGTCACGTAGGGCCCGAAGTAGTAACTCTTGACTGTGCCCGAGGTGCCGTGATCAAGATTCAGATCGGATTGACTGTAGCCACCCATCACACCCACCAGCACATCGCTGTCATTCACCCGGGCATCGGCTCCAAGGGAAAGTCCTTGCTGGTTCTGCTTGTACGCCACACCGGAACTTTTGGAAACGTTGTACTGATTACCATAAGTGCGTGCCCAGGCTCCCGACTGCCCACCGTTGAAACGCAATTCACCCATTCGGCTGCGCAATGAACTGGCTTCGCCGTACAACAGGGTGATCGGAGAGTTGAACAGGGCCAGCACCGCACTGGCGCCGGGACTGATCACCTGGGTGGTCGGATCGAGGAACCACTCGGTGCCGCCCGTTCCTCCCGGTCGCTGGGCCAGATCATAGGACCAGGTACCGAGATCCACTCGCCCGCCCGTCAAAGCAAATTGCGCATCGCCCGCGGCCGTGTGCACCAGGGTCAGTTGCTGTGGATTCACCGCATCCAGGCCGGACGCCGCCACCAACAAACCGAACTGCCCGGTCGCCACACCGGTGACATTGAGGAAGTCATGCTGCCCCGTGGCGAAGTTGCCCTTCATGGCAAAAGTACTGGAACCATCCGGCGAGCCGGCGAGCGTACCGACGTTCAACTGGTAGAAGGTATTCGGCACATCCTGCGCACCAAAGCGAACCGTCCCACCGTTCATGGCGAGTGTTCCGATAGTGTCATTGCCGGTCAGGGTCCAGATCGAATTGCTGTTGACCGTCACACCGTTGACCTTGTCGAGACGGCCGGTGAACTGCGAACTGTTTTGCAGAGTGACGTTGGCGGTCGAGCCGTTTTCGACCAATACGTCGCCGGTCATTCGGCCCTGATCGAAGGTGAGGTTGCCGGTGCTGTTGCCGGCGATGTTGATGTTGCCTTGCAGGCTGCTGTTGTTGACGGACATGGCGGCGGTGGAAGCGCCCTGGACGTCGAGCAAGTTGTTGTTGCCGGCCAGCAGGTTGGCGCCATTCGACAGATTGACGGTGGCATTCGTACCGCTCGTCACCAGAATCGCAGAGCCGTTAACGCCTTGTACGGTGGCGTTATCCAGCGAGAGCGTACGAGCGCCGACATTGGCCGTATCGTTGACCATGCGCACGCCTGTGGTCTGACCGGTGATTTGCGTCCCGACGGAGGCATTCACCTGCCCACCCAGAATGTTCACGCCGATGCCGTTCGCACCCGTGCCAGTCACCTGTGTATTGACCAGCGACAAGGTACTCAGCCCCGTGACTTGCGCACCAAAGACGTCACCGCGAATTTGACTGTGGGAAACATCCACAGTGGAGCCGCCGGCGACAATCGAAGAGCGGTTGACGGCCAGACCTATGTCGTCGCTGGTCACGCTGGCCTGGTTGATGGTGCCCCGGCTGCTGGTGACCAATATGCCTTCGACGCCGGGATTGCTTTCGACCGTGGCGCCATTGATGTTCAGCGTCGAGCCGGATTGAATGGTGATCGACTGGGTGGTTGCGCCGTTGACGTTCAACACCCCGTTGTTGCGCACCAGGTAATCAATCGGCGTTGTCGTTGAATCGATATTCAGTGAAGTGTTGTCGACGATAGTCGCGGCCTGCACACCAGTGCCAGACAAGGAAAAGGCGGGTATGACAACCAATACACCAAACGCGCTTTTTAAAGCAGGACTGACAAGCCTTCCGCCAAATACTTTCATTTATCCACCTCCAGATCATTAAAAATGCGAAAAGCATCTACTTGAAAAAGTGAGCGCGGAAGATAATCGGATTTCTCTCGGAAAAATGTAGGACAAGTCCGATAACGAATAAGGAAAAACCCTGAAACCTCTCTGAACAAAAAAACGGGAGGCAATGGCCTCCCGAAATTTCCTGTCAAATCGTGCAAGGTGTCGTATCACCATTCCTCATGAGCACCCTGACCAAGTGACGCTCCGAGGGTGTAGGCCGCCCATCAATCACAGCGCTATAACTCACAGCCCCCCATGCATTTCCTGTATCAAGAAATTTTTGATACGGAAAACTGATGGTAAAGCCATTCTGCACATCCGATGAGTCTGGCTTGTACGTTACTTCCTCTTTGTTATTCGGTATCACTGTACTGCCAGCCGAGTCACTGTACCCCTGATAAGTGAAGGTCAACGTCTGGCCTTCCAATTGTGGCTCACCGGCCGGAACGAAAACCTCGATACATTTTACAAGTACCGGATGGCTTCGCAACGAAGGGCAGTTCAAATATTCAAAATCCGGATCGAGATGCTGGAACTTTGCCTGAGGCACACTACCCGGCCTGATAAATACATCAACATCCTGTGGAAGTGAGCGTTCTTCGTTATCATTCACATCAGGGTTGGTGACTTTATAAGTAACTTGAACATCCGTACCGTTCCCACCGGCGTCCACAACAGACCAATCGATCGTCCAATCCAGATCTGTCTCCGTACCATCCAACGTAAGAACGCCGCCCTCAGCGTCTGTAACTTCAACCCCGTTCCAGATCAGCGTGGCAATATCTTTATCCTTGATACCTGGGAACGCGGCCACTGTTACTTCAACATCTTGATCCTTGTCCAGCACCGTCAATACGTTAACCGGATTACCGCCCGCACCTTGAACATCTACCGGAAGAAAATCGGGATTTGGATCATCTGGACCTTCGCCGCCCCCTGGCCGACGCAGATCGACTAGTACAGCGTCGTTTTTGGGGGGATTACTGGCAGGATGCCGAATCGTTCCACGTTTTATTTTATAGCTGACCTCAATGGTTTTTTCTCCGAGATCACCGTTATGCCAGTACGAATAAGGAATCTCTACATAAGTAGGGAAGCCAGCGATTTTTTGTGCTGACATTACAACGCCATCGACGGTGACCTCAAGTTCATCACCATCCACAAAATTGTCATACTGATCGATGATCCCAACCCCTGGGCGCATCCGAGCGTCGGCGAGGTCAATCTTCTTCGGTGCCGTGTCGTTATCAAACAGCGGAATACTTGGATCCTCCAAATTCGCTGGAGGATCCGTCAATGTTACGTTCACTCGTTTGAAAGGCGAATTTAGACTTCGGTTACCTTTCCGATCCTTACGATAGTAAAAAATCGCTTTCTCACCCTCTTCAGTTCCGACCATTGCGGTCGTCAGTCTAAAGGTAACGGGAACAAGAGGATCGACAACAGGAAAATCTCCTACGTGTACCGGTGTCGGAAATGTCGAGCCAAAATAACATTCATACTCGTCCCCTTTTTTGATGTCGGCGACGGTTGGCATGGTAATCAGGACAAAACCGTGGGCATCCAGATAAGGCTTGGTAATCCCGTTGGTCTCCACCTCGGGAGGAAGAGTAACAAGACCGCTGACATCAGGTGGCGTAGTGTCGATATTGATGATCAGATCCGGAATAGTTTTCGTGTTCCCTCCATGATTGAGCACATAGCTCAACGTGTGAGGCCCGGAAACATTCGTAAAACCTTCTGGCAACTCCATGGGGATTACAATAACTCCAGAATCAATAGGGGTTGTGTATCTATGCCGGGTGCCTCGCTGAGTGCCATCCCAAGCCAGATTTATAAACCCGTCAACAGGAGGATTATCGTCAGCCCCGTCGAACCTGAGGACATTCACTTTCAATGAAAATCCTTGATACTGTTTGTGCAATTGATTCGGATCATCGTCACTTTCATCAGGCAGCAGCGGATTGTCATCATCCAGCACAGGCGGCTCAAAGTCCGCTTTAGGTGCATTTCGGAGAATATTCAAATAACGCTCACGACTTTGTACCGGGGTCAACTTAATGACACTGTTCATCTTGATCATCCTTTCAGTGACTTGATTAAATGACAAAGGGTATTGCAACCCCGTGTCAGAACACCTGAAACCAACCGCAAATCAAAAAAACACTGCATCGGCACGACTTTGCGCATCAGCAGTTATTACCCGCCCCTACTTCCTTAAACACCTGCCACTTCGGCGAGATCACTGATCACAAAGGTCATTATCCGGCCCACACACTTCCGTACTGGGCATGGTTCTATTGACAACCACGAAATCCGGCCTGGACTCTCCTCGCCCGCCATTACTCTTTCTCAAAAAGTAACGACAAAGCGCCGATCCATAATTGACCATGGGCGCAATCAACTTTTCATAGTCAGTCACCAGTACGTCAAAACCATTGCGTGCCTGATCAAGACTCAGCGTCGTTTCAAAAGAGTCCACGACGCCCGGAATAGGGGAAGTTCCATTAGGGCCCAGACACCCTTGCCAACGCAGCTCGACAGTATCGTCCTCGTCGAACGCGGCATTCCCTTTGACATGGACTTTCACATGCACCCACAACCGTGGGTTAGCGCAGCAATTGAGTACCCCTTCCCGCCCGCCATCGGGGAAGGTCGGCTCGGGCAGATTCCTGATGATGATGATTGCCACGTTCACCAGGGTTGTCGGGGCCAATTGCTGGTTCACACCGTTATCGGTGAAGTACCGCACAGGCAGCGCCGGATTTTCCTTGTCCTGGCCGATAAACTCCCAGGGGATACTGAAGGGAATTATTTTCCCGGTCGTGTCACCGGGTTGAACTTCATAATCCGCAACAGGTGTGCTGATGATTCCCCAATACAGAAAAACTTTTTCCCCAGGTACGGGATTGTCATGAAGTGCCAGTTGCCCTTCGGCGGGTAATTCGTAGTCATCGGGAAGCAGCTTGTTCAGCTGTTTTGAAACGGCGCCGTAAATCTCGATTTTCGCCAGTCTGGTGTTCAACAGTGCGGGCGCATCGGGGTGGTCTTGACCTGCGACTTTAAAGTTGCAGGGCACGCGTGTTTCGGGTGACGGCGGCGTCGGCGTCCCGCCCCGACTGACGCGGTAGTCGACACGTACGTCCATGGGACCGAGCCCGTCGGCCGTCAATGTTGCCCAAGGCACGGTCGCGGTCTGTACCGGCTTCGAAGGATCGACATCGAGGGGTGCAAGATCATGACCGTTCAACTGGATCAGAAGTTTGTCGGAAGCATCCGGATTGTCATAAGGGTCGATTTCAACCGTAACAGCCTTCTGGTTCGTAGCCCCTTCGCGGGCATGCTCGCGGTCGATCAATCCCCGGGCCGACAAGGGCACACGAGGCGGCTTGAGATTACCGGGTCCGGGTTTCAGATCGACAAACACCGGCAATAGAGTGGAGCGCGGTCCGGTGTTGCCGGACCAGTCCCGCAACTTGTAATAAAAGTAACGTTGGCCGTGCCCCTTGACCCGAATGTCCGCTTCATAAATCGTGATGATCAGTTGCCTCTGATCGATGTCCTGCTGGCTGAATGCTTGCTCACGAATTTCCTGCTCGGAGTCCGGCGGATTGTCGTTGTCGGTCAAGTAATAAATCGCACGGTCCCGGGCCTTGGCATCCACATAGAACTGGACTTGAAACCTGACCTCGCCAAAACGGGTGAGGTAGTCGTCGGTAATGACGTCACCGGGAACGTCCAGCAGTATCAGGGCTCTGGGGCTTTGCCCATCATCCGGAGGCAGCCGATCGACCGTCACTCGAGTATCAAAGGAGTACTGTTTGTTCCCGCCATAATTCACTTCGTAGGACAAGGCGTAAATGCCATGCGCCAGCTTGTCCCGAGGGACTATCAAGACCTTCTCCCCCGGCGTATCGAATGTCTCTCTGCACACCGTAGTGAACGGGCCGCCCTCCAGCACCCAACTGACGGAAATGATGTAGGGGATGGGATCAGCGACGGGGGGCGGTATCCAGTCAGGGACAATCACCTGCAGATCATCGCTCAAGGCGCTGCGCGGCAGCAGCCCATCGGGGCTTTCATCGCCGTTCTCATCCTTGAGAATGATCGGAACCCTGGGTTTTTTCAGATCTGGAGCTACAGAGTCGATCTGGTTTCGAGTCATCGGCATGACAGACGCCCTCTCACGAAATGGCTACGCGCCCTGAACAACTGCACGTTATCTGCAGGTTCAGAAATCGTTGCTCTGACGTGATTTAACGACGTTGCATATTCGCTGGCTACTGTCAGAAATTACAGGTTTTGCGACCGTTCGTCGGAGATGCAACCCCTCATCTTCAGAAAACCGCTGCTCAAATCCTACACCCGCTACCTCATCGCCCCCGGCATCGACAGCGAAGAACTGCTGGCCGACGCCTGCGAAACCCTGACTTCGGCCAAGACCATGGCTAATGACTTCGCCGGGTTGGTGGATGGCTCGCAGCGGCATGTGTTGTTGGGGATTGCGCAGTTGATCATGCTGGGGGAGCTGGCGGTGAATCGGGTGCTGGATAATCTGGAGCTGAAGTCTGAGGCGTCCGCTGTAACCTGAGCAAAGAAAAACCCGCCGCCCCGATCACTCGGGACGGCGGGTTTTGTTGTTTGGGTCTACAGGTCACCGTTTGTCTTAAACCCACACGCACCTGTAATTTCTGACAGTAGTCAACCCCGCTACAGCGCCGTTCAATGCCTCCATCGCCCCGCCATTCGATCGGAGTTCGCGCGATGACTGTCAACAATCCCGCTGGTTCCTCACCGCTGGTACTCAAGGAGCTCGACGTTCCCGGTCGCACCGGTCCCGTGTCGCAAGCGCCGAATGTCTGGGGGCTCAATAAGGCGGCCGTGCAGGACAACTTCCCCAAACAGGGTTTGCTGTGTCGCGCCGGGGCGTGGGGGGTCATGAGCCGGGGCGACAAGTTGGTGATTTCATTGGGTGGTCAGGCAGTACTTAACAAAACCGTTGACGCACACGAAGTCGACACCACGCTGGCGATGTTTGTGCCCGCCGCGCGCTTCAGTGATGGCTCGTCCACCCTGTCCTACGCCGTCACCCGACAGGGCGGAACGGCCGAGCCTTCCGAGGTGATGCAGGTGCGGGTCAAACTCACCCGCCCCGGCGGCCATGACAGCGACGAAGGCCCGGGCCACTCGAAACTGAAAATGACCGTCCCCAAGGAGATTCTCGAGGGCGGCATCGACAAGGACAACATCGCCGCTGGCGTGCCGATCACGATCGGCCCCTCCGACGACGGGCCAAAACCCTATCCCGACGCAGCGGTCGGTGACTGGGTCCAGGTGAGCTGGGGCGGGGTTTTCGTGCTCTACGGACCGCTGACTCAGGCTGAGGCCGACGGCACAGTGCCGCTTGTCGTGCACATTACCGAGGCAACCATTCGCGAGGCGGGTGACTCCGGAGATTCCGGTCTCGCCGTGGCCTTTGAGCTCTACGACATGGTCGACAACCGCTCCGAAGACTGGAGTCATGAGCAGCGTGTGGTGGTCGCGGTCGACGCCGACAGATTAAACGCACCAATCTGCAAGGAAGCGCTGAACAATGTGCTGGACGCCGACAAACTGGGGGATACCGATGGCACGGCGCAGATCATTGCCATGGACAGCAACAAGTTCAAGGTCGGTGACATCCCCATCGTCCGACTCAGGGGCACACCGGATGAAGGGGCACCGATCAACATCGAAATCACCGGTGAGCCGCTGGCCAGTGTGCCGAGCATCCCCGAAATCAAAATTCCCAATACCGCGCTGCGGCAACTGGCCAAGACCCAGATCGCCTTGTCCTTTCGCCTGAAAAAAGCCGATGGTTCCGCCGATCTGTTGTCGAAGACCCAGTTCATCAATGTCATTGGCGAGGTTAAACGATTACTGGCCCCGGTCGCCCTCGACGCGGCACAGGGCGCCCTTGATCCGGAACTGGCACAGGCCCGCATCCAGATTCCATTTGACAAGTCCTTTGCTGCCGGCCAGGCGATCAAGCTGTTCTGGCTCGGCACCCGGCCTGACCTGAGCACCTATTTGCCCGACCTGCCGCTACGCCCGATTACCCAAGGCGATATCACGGCCGGTGCGCCCTTGCTGATCAACGTCCCAGGCCTTCATCTCAAACAGATCGAAGGTGGCAAACTGGAGCCGTATTACCAGTTACTGATCGAGGATGCGGTGCTGGGGACGATGAACCGCGTCAACGCCACCCACGCCATCCGCGAGTCGATCCACGCCGAGAGCCTGAACGTCGGCGAACCGAGGCAAGAGCTGCCAGAGCCGAAAGTGGACGGCGTGGTGGACGGCGTACTGCCGGCGGATACGGCCGGCACCACGCTGACTGTGGAATACCTGAACACGGTCAAGGATGACGAGGTGACCTACTTCTGGAATGGCTCGAAAACCGGGCCGGACAGCGACTCGGTCAAGCTGTCCTCGTTTACCGCCGGCCAACCGATACCGTTCACCATCAAGGCTGAGCTGATCAAGGGTAATGAAGGCGGAACGGTCGAGGCGTCCTATTCAATCAAATGGGCGGATGGGCGGCCTACGAGTTATTCCGATGTGAAGGCGTTCAGTGTGGGGGTGGCGCTGGAGCTGAAAGCCCCGAAAATCAAGGAAGCGCCGAACGACACCAGTCTGGTGCCCAATGCTGCGAAAGATACCCTGACCGCTATCGTGGATTACGTCGGCATGGTGCTCGGCGACAAAATCAGTGCCAGATTCACCGGTGCGTCGGGTACGCCGGCTGGGGGCTCACACACGGCGCCGGAAAAAACCGTCACCGTGCTCGGGCCGCAGGAAATTGCACTGACCAATAGCGTGGTGGCTTTCAACCTGAACAAAGCGGTGACGGTCAGCTACACGGTCGAACGCGGGAATGCGCCACCATTGCCTTCGGATATTCGTTCCCTGGCGGTACAGTCGCTGGTGCTGGATCTTTCCAACGTGCCAAAGATTCTTCAGGCGGCCAATAACGGTGATGGGCTGGAACTGGATCTGGAAGCGATCAAGTCGTCAGCAACATTACGCGCCCTTGGCTGGCCGTTGATTGCCCTGAAACAATGGGTATGGCTGCGATTCAAGGGGACACTCAACGACAACACCCCCTATGACAAAGCTTTCTGGGCCCAACCGGGGCCCGTAACCAATAGCGGTTGGATAACTAATGATTATTACGACTCTGGCGTCTCTGCTACGATTTTGAACGAATTAAAAAATCTGAAGGATGGCTCATCGTTTTCCATCGAATTCAAAGCCGCGTTGGGGGGAAGTCAGATTGAAGTCGAAGCAGTGTCCTTTCCGCTGCGAACCTACACGATCAAGGCTATCGCGGATGTAAAACCGGTGATCACCCGAGCAGAAGACTCCAAAGGCGTCGAAATCCTGCCTGGTGGTTTTACCGTCGACCCCGCCGTAACACTGATCGGCACGTCAGCCCCAGGTCAGAAAGTCCAGATATTCGATGGCCCCACACCCGATGGCCAGCCAACAGCCGATCCCGTCACTGGCATCTGGAAACACACACTTAGCGGCCGGACACTCACGCTGCACACATTCACTGCAAAGGCGCTGTACGCGTCAGGGCAGACATCAGCCCCGCTCACTTTCACCGTAGTGGCCTTGATCGTGCCTACGATCACCAACGTACTGGGCGCCAATAACGCGGAGGTGCTGGAAGGCACCTGGACAACCAGCACCACCGTGAAACTCAAAGGCAAGGCGAGTCTTGGCCAGCAGGTCGAGGTATTCGACGGTACTGGCGCAAGTGCAGTATCCAAGGGCAAGGCGACCGCCAATGCGAGCGGTGATTGGGAACTCTCGGTCCCCGTCGCGGAAGAGTCGCATCGCTTGTATGCCCAATCGCTCTATCACCAGGTTCCGACGTATTCAAACGTGCGCACGCTGACCGTAACCGCCGCCACCGCGCCGACCATCACCTCGGTCAAGGGCTCGCCGAGCAATGTGGAAATCCCCAACGGTGGCAGCACCGTCGAAACCAGCGTCACCCTGACCGGCACCGCCGCCAAGGGCCAGAAAGTTGATGTGCTACTGGGCATCGTGTCCAAAGGGCAGCCAACAGCCGATCCGGTGACCGGCATCTGGACGCTGGTGGTGACTGGCCTGACTGCCGTGCTCCACAGCTTCACCGCCAAGGCGTTGTATGCGCCGGGCGCGGTGTCGGCTGCGCGGACCTTCACCGTGACTGCCGCCACTCCACCGAATATCGTTTCGGTTTATGTCTTGCCAAGCGGAAGCCCAATTGGCAACGATGGCTACACTGATGCAACAAGTGTACGGTTGTCCGGCACCGCTGCGAATGCGATGCAAGTAGAGCTATTTGACGGCCAAACACCTCTAGGTACAGCGCCTATCGATACAACTGGTAGATGGACGTTTACGATCAACGCTTTAGCACGAACCAAACACACCTTCACAGCCAAGGGACTTTATGGAAGCCAACCAGTCTCTCCGTCGTTCTCAATAACGGTACTCCCTCCTTACACCCCTCCAGTGATTACAGCGGCCTATGATCCCTACAATGGTAATAGTTACCTTCCACCGGGTGGTACTGCTCTATATGGTCAAGTCAAATTCACTGGAACCTGTTACGCCTATCCAATTGCTCGGAACATTGGCCTTCGTAGCCAGCACGGCGGCCATAGAGCTGTCCCTATCGATGCTGGAAAAACAACCTGGGAGGGTACGACAACGCATACGTATAAAGGAACAATCAACTACTTCATTCAAGATATCTGGGTGAATTTAGACTCTAATACGTACCCAATCGTCCATTAAGACGGATAAAGGGGATGAGCGATTAAGTGATGAAAGTTGCGCATTTTTTGCCAGTCCGAACCATAAAATCCCTCCTTCCTTCAGAGGAAAGGGGACGTATTTATTTACCAGTCCCAACTACGAAAGCCCGCCCTCCCGTCCAATCGGGAGAGCGGCTTTTGTCGTTTCCGCGCCTTTGGAAGGCCTCGTTGAATAGTGTTGAAGCTTATGTCCGCAAAGCCACGCAACCTTGCGCCTTTGCCTACGCATCCGCCAGAATCCGCCGGCTTGTGCGCCTTGGGGGCGGGTTCTATTGTTTGGCGGTCGCTGAAAAACAGCGATCGGGTTTAGCGATCCGGCTCCCAACAGACGCAACAACGCCCAATCCCGATTGCAGTCTCTTCTCTGCACTTGGCGTCATGGTGGCTGTGCGTGGGAGACCTTCTGGTCTACCCGGGGTTTCTGTGACCCGGATCGCTAACCTGCGTACAGCCGCCACCTTTACTTGTTTAGCGATGAGTCGTGGCGGCTAAATCCAATCACGGAGATTCGCCATGATCAAACCCACGCCAAACCCGCCGGAAGTCGATTCAACTTCCCCTTACGAAACCCTCAATTCCAAGAAATTCCACGAAGCCGCCGAGCGCGCGCTCGATCACTACCTCAACCCCCTCCTCCCCCGAAAACCGCTGCTCAAACCCAACACCCGCTACCTCATCGCCCCCGGCATCGACAGCGAAGAACTGCTGGCCGATGCGTGCGAAACCCTGACCTCGGCCAAAACCATGGCCAGCGATTTCGCCGGGATGATCGATACGCCGCAGCGGCATGTGCTGTTGGGCATCGGGCAACTGATAATGCTGGCGGAACTGGCGGTGAATCGGGTGCTGGATAATCTGGAACTGAAGGCTGAGGCAAACCTGTAGGCAAGTGAGCGATTGTGGCGAGGGAGCTTGCTCCCGCTCGAGTCCGAAGCGCTCGCAATGCTTTTGGGGGCTGATTCGCAACCCAGCGGGAGCAAGCTCCCTCGCCACAGATTTCGCCAGGCATAAAAAACCCGCCGTCCCGTATAACCGGGACGGCGGGTTTTGTCGTTTCAGCCCCGGTTCACACCGTATCCACCTTCAACGAATGATCATTGAGCATGCCGTTGATGATCGTCGCCGTGTCATGCCCGCTGGCGATCAACCCACCTGCCCCCGGCGTTACCCCGTAGTGACTTGCGAGGTTGAAGCCGGCCAGGTCGATGGTCTGGTTCGGCGTGGCGCCGGCCATGGCGCTGACGTCGATGCTGGTGACCACCGAGGCGCCGCTGCCGGTGACGGTGAAGTGCAGGTAGTCATCCAGTGAAGCCGCCGTGCCGTTTTCACCTTGCAGCAGTTGCGACAGGTCGAGCTTGTCGGTGCCGGGGGTAAAGTCGGTGACGGTGTCGTGGCCGCTGTTGCCTTTGAGCCACTGGAAGGTGTCGGCGCCCGGCCCGCCGGTCAGGGTGTTGTTGCCCATGCCTCCGATCAGCAGGTCGTCACCGCCGCCGCCGTTGAGGATGTCGTTGCCCAGGCCGCCATTGATGACGTTGTTATTGTTGTCGCCGGTGAGGGTGTCGTTGAAGTTCGAGCCGACGAGGTTTTCGACGTTGCTGATGGTGTCGATGCCCGCACCGACAGTGTTCTGCGCACCGAGCAGGCTCAGGTTGACTGTCACACCGGCCGTCGCGTGGGCATAGCTGACCGTGTCGATACCGGCGCCACCATCGAGGATGTCGTTGCCCGGGCCGCTGTAGAGCAAGTCGTTGCCGGCGCCGCCGTGCAGTTCGTTGTTGCCGGAGCCTGCGGTCAGCACGTCGTTACCGTCGCCACCGTTGAGGATGTTGTCGCCGTTGCCCGCCACCAGCACGTCATCGCCGGAAGTCCCGGTGAGGGTGTGGCCGTCCTGATAGCTGATGGTCACGTTGGCGGTGTCGCTGCCACCGTGGTTGTCGTTGGCGGTGTAGGTGCCGTGGAAGTCCGGGGTGACGTCGTGGGCCCCGGCGTAGTTGACCGTCATGGTCAGTTGGTAGTTTTCCGCGGCATTGGTGTTGCTGCCGCTGGTATTGGTGATGTTGGTCACATGGATCTGGTACGTGCCATCGGCGCTGGCGGTGATGGTGCCGCCATCGGCGATGCTGACGAACGCCCCGCCGTTCACCGAATACTCCATGGTGATGTGGCCGGTCGCCAGGTTGTGGTCGAGGTTGAGGGTCTCGCCCTGTTTCAGTTTGACGGTGATCAGGTCTTCATCGTTGGCATTGGCGTTGGTCACCGCACCGAGATAGCCACTGACCACCAGCACCGCTGTCATGGCCGCCGTGTTCGCCGCGAAGGAGTTGCGTACATCGGCCAGGTTCTGGTTGGCGGCGGTGTTGCTGGTGCCGGTGAAACTGATCGCACCGCTGCCGGTGAAGTCCGCGCCCTTGGCGACCCAACCAGTGTTGAAGGTGGTTGGCGAGGCGTTGAGCGTATCGCCGTCCGGATCGGTGTCGTTGGCCAGCAGCAACTCGCCCGGCACCACGACATTGCTCGACAGCACGTTGGTGATGATGTGGTCGTCCACTGCCACGGGTGGCGAATTCGGGATCACTTTCACCGTCAGCGTGGAGCTGGCGAGGTCGCCGTCGTTGTCGCTGAGGGTGAAGCCGATGTTCTCGGTGATCACCGTCGTGGTGGTTTTCTGCGAGGTGTAGCTGTAGTCGCCGGTGTCCAGATTCACCACCAGCGTGCCGCTATTGTTGGTGGCGATGCTCAGGGTGTTGTTCACCGTGTTGAAGGTGCCGTGATTGGTACCGCCGCTGGCAGTGAGCGAACCCTGGCCGCTGTTGGCTTTCGGGTCGTAGGTGTAGGTGGTGCCGTCGACCACGATGGATTTGATGAAACCGCCATCGGCGCCGAATGAACCGCCATCGCCCAGCAACGAACCGGTGACCGGTGCGCCTTCCACGGTGCCGGACAGCACCGAGTTCAGTTGATTGAGGTCGGTGACCACCACCGCGTTGGTGTTGGTGTGGCTGATGCCGTCGTAGGCGATCGGATCAAGGTTGGCGTTGCTCACACCACTGCCGAGACCGATGGCGTAGTTCTTGATGTTGTTGGCATCAAGGAAGGCTTTGAGCGCGGTTTCGTCGGCGGTGCCGATTTCCTGGCCGGTGGTGGGTTTGCCGTCGGAGAAGAAGTAGCCGACGTTCTGCGCCCCGGTGAGTTTGCCCGAGGTGTTGAACGCAGTCTGCATGGTCGCCACGGCCGCATCGTAGTTGGTGCCGCCGCCCGCGCTGAGGCCGGCCAGAAGGGTCTTGGCCGTGGCCACATCGACCCACACTGACGTGCGGTCGGTGGCGCTGCTGCTGAAGGTGACGAGTTGCACTTTCACATCACCCAGATCGTCGTACTTGTCGAGTAAGGCGCTGATCGCCTGCTTGGCCAGGTCCAGCCGCGACAGGCCCGGCACGCCAGAGGCGTCGGCCATACTGCCGGAGATGTCGAGCACGATCAGCACGTTGGAATCGATCTCCACCGCTGCTACCGACCGGTCCGACGCCACGGCTTTTGGCACGTCATCGACGATGTTGACCACGATGGTGCTGGTGGTGCTGTTGCCCAGCGCATCGGTGGCCTTGTAGGTGAAGCTTTCGCTCAGGGTGTTCGGCCCGTCGTTGGCGTTCGGCGTGGTTTTCGGTGCCGAGGTCAGGGTGTAGGTGTACGTGCCGTCGGCGTTGAGCTGGATCTGCCCGTAAGTACCGGTGGCGCTGCCGACCAGGGTGTAGGTGATCGCTCCGCTGCCGCCGCTGACCGAACCGACCAGCGTGCCGCTCGCGGTTTCGCCGGTGTTGGTCGGATCGCTGCCGGTGACCGTGCCGGGGGCCAGGTCTTGCCCGTCCTTGGTCAGGTCGAGGGCTTTCTCGTAGACGGTCACGTCCTGATCGGTCGAGGCCACGAGTTTGCTGTCGGCGACGTTGACAGTGATGGTGGTGGTGCTTTCGTCGCCGTCACTGTCGCGGATGGTGTAGGTGAAGGTATCGGTGGCGCCCGGCGGGCTCACCGAGTTCGGGTTGCTGTGATAGACCGCGTTGCCGGCCGCATCGAGGGTCAGGTAACCGTAGTTGCCATTGATGTTGCTGTTGAGGCCGCCGATGGCCGAGGTCGCGGTATTGCCGCCGGCGCGCACGCCGACCACGATGGCCGCGCCATCCGCACCGCTGATGTCATTGCCCAGCACGCTGATGTTGACCGTGCCGCCCTCCGCCACCGAGCCGGTGTCGGCCTTGGCGGTCGGCAGGTCGTCGATGATGTTGACGTTGATCTGCCCGGACGCGGTGCTGCCATCCCCATCGGTGGCCACCACGTTGAAGTTTTCGGTGATGCTGTTGGCACCATTGCCGGTCGGGTGGGTTTCGTGATCCACAAGGGTGTAGCTGTAACTCACCACGCCCGTAGCCGGGTTGTAACCGGTAATGGTCAGCGTGCTGCCCAGCGGCGTGACGACCGATTGCGGGAAGCCTGCGGCCACGCCATTGGTGACCACGGCGATGCCACCGACGGTGAGGGTTTGCAGACCGTCGAGGGCAGTGACGGTGAAGGTGCCGCTTTGGGTCGACGCCGTAGCGTCCGGCGCAGTGCCGTTGCTGAGGTTTTTCTCGTAGACAGTGAGCTCGCCGCCGTTGACATCGAGGCCGTTGAGAATCACCGGATCGTCGTTGTTGTGGATCTGCAGCACGAGGTTCGCAGTGCTGGTATCGCCGTCCGAATCGGTGATGGTGTAGGTGAAAGTTTCCGTGCCGTTTCCGCCACCGTGCAGGTTTTTGAAGTCCGTATCGTTGGTGTTCAGCGTGTAGGTGTAAGTGCCATTGGCGTTGAGCACCAAGGTGCCGTAAGTCCCGGTGAAAGTGCCGGCGGTTATCGGCCCGGCACTCGGGCCAGTCGGTACACGGTCAGCGCCTTGCACATCGTTGGTCAGGACGTTGCCGGTCAGCGTCAGGTTGGTTTCCGAGGCGGTGCCGGCGTTGCTGTCATTTACGCCTTTTGGCAGGTCGTCGACGATGTTGACGTCCAGCGACGCATTCGCGGTGGTGCCATTGTCATCTACCACCGTCACAGCAAATTGCTCACTCAACGTGTTCGCGCCGTTGGCGGTCGGGTGCGCATCGTTGTGATCCAGGGTGTAGCTGTAGCTGACGACGCCGGTCGTGGCATTGAATCCGGTAATGGTCAGCGTGCTGCCCAACGGAGTCGTGACCGATTGCGGAAAGCCTGCCGCCACGCCGTTGGTGACGACGGCAATACCGCCTACTGTCAGCGTCGTTACACCATCCAACGCTGTGATGGTGAACGTGCCGCTTTGGGTCAGTGCAGTGGCATCCGGTGCGCTACCGGTGCTGAGGTTTTTCTCGAAGACGGTAAGTTCGCCGCCGTTCACGTCGAGGCCGCTGATAACCACCGGATCGTCGTTGTTGTGGATTTGCAAAACCAGATTCGCGGTGCTGGTATCGCCGTCCGAATCGGTGATGGTGTAGGTGAAGGTTTCAGTGCCGTTTCCGCCGCCATGCAGATTCTTGAAGTCGGCATCGTTGGTGTTCAGCGTGTAGGTGTAAGTACCGTTGGCGTTGAGCACCAAGATGCCGTAAGTGCCGGTGAAGGTGCCGGCAGTGATCGGGCCGGCATTGGGACCAGTTGGTACACGGTCAGCACCTTGCACATCGTTGGTCAGCACGTTCCCAGTCAGCGTCAGATTGGTCTCCGAGGCAGTACCGGTATTGCTGTCATCCACGCCTTTTGGCAGATCGTCGACGATGTTTACATCCAGGTTGGCATTCGCCGTGGTGCCGTTGTCATCGACGACGGTGACGGCGAATTGCTCGCTCAGGGTATTGGCGCCGCTGGCAGTCGGATGCGTGTCGTTGTGATCCAGGGTGTAGCTGTAGCTGACGACACCGGTCGTGGCATTGAACCCGGTGATGGTCAGCGTGCTGCCCAATGGTGTGGTGACCGATTGCGGAAAGCCTGCCGCCACGCCATTGGTGACCACGGCTATGCCGCCAATGGTCAGCGTGGTGACGCCGTCCAGCGCAGTGATGGTGAAAGTACCGCTCTGAGTCAACGCCGCCGAATCCGGCGCACTGCCGGTGCTGAGGTTTTTCTCGAAGACCGTCAGCTCGCCGCCATTCACGTCGAGGCCATTGATGATCACCGGATCGTCGTTGTTGTGAATCTGCAGAACCAGATTCGCGGTGCTGGTATCGCCGTCCGAATCGGTGATGGTGTAGGTGAAAGTTTCAGTGCCGTTGCCACCGCCATGCAGGTTCTTGAAGTCGGCGTCATTAGGGTTGACGGTGTAGGTGTAGGAACCATCAGCATTCAGCACCAGAGTGCCGTAAGTCCCGGTGAAGGTTCCGGCGGTGACCGGACCAGTCGGCACACGGTCGGCGCCTTGCACGTCGTTAGTCAGCACGTTGCCGGTCAGCGTGAGATTGGTTTCCGAAGCCGTGCCGGCATTGCTGTCGTCCACGGCTTTTGGCTCGTCATCAACGATGTTCACGTCCAGAGAAGCGTTAGCGGTGGTGCCGTTGTCATCCACTACGGTGACCGCGAACTGCTCACTTAAAGTGTTCGCGCCGTTGGCAGTCGGGTGCGCATCGTTGTGGTCGAGGGTGTAGCTGTAACTCACCACACCGGTCGTGGCGTTGAAACCGGTGATGGTCAGCGTACTGCCCAGCGGCGTAGTGACCGATTGCGGGAAACCGGCGGCTACACCATTGGTTACGACCGCGATTCCCCCCACGGTCAGCGTGGTCACACCGTCCAAGGCAGTGATCGTGAAAGTGCCGCTCTGAGTCAAAGCCGTAGCATCCGGTGCACTGCCGGTGCTGAGGTTTTTCTCGAAAACAGTCAGTTCACCGCCGTTCACATCGAGGCCGCTGATAACCACCGGATCGTCGTTGTTGTGGATCTGCAGCACCAGATTCGCGGTGCTGGTGTCGCCGTCGGAATCAGTGATCGTGTAGGTAAAGGTTTCGGTGCCGTTGCCACCGCCGTGCAGGGCTTTGAAGTCGGCGTCGTTAGGGTTGACGGTGTAGGTGTAAGTGCCGTTGGCATTCAACACCAAGGTGCCGTAAGTCCCGGTAAAAGTGCCGGCAGTGATCGGCCCAGCATTGGGTCCGGTCGGGACGCGGTCGGCGCCTTGCACGTCATTGGTCAGGACGTTGCCGGTCAGCGTGAGATTGGTTTCCGAAGCCGTGCCGGTGTTGCTGTCGTCCACGGCTTTGGGCAGGTCGTCGACGATGTTCACATCCAGCGAAGCATTGGCGGTGGTGCCGTTGTCATCCACCACGGTGACGGCGAACTGCTCGCTCAGCGTGTTGGCGCCGTTGGCGGTTGGGTGGGCGTCGTTGTGGTCGAGGGTGTAGCTGTAGCTGACGACGCCGGTTGTGGCGTTGAACCCGGTGATGGTCAGTGTGCTGCCCAATGGCGTGGTCACCGATTGCGGGAAGCCTGCGGCTACACCGTTGGTGACAACGGCAATGCCGCCGACAGTCAGCGTGGTCACACCGTCCAAGGCAGTGATCGTGAAAGTGCCGCTCTGAGTCAAAGCCGTAGCATCCGGCGCACTGCCGGTACCAAGGTTTTTCTCGAAAACCGTCAGTTCGCCACCCTCGACGTTCAACCCGTTGATCAGCACCGGATCGTCGTTGTTGTGGATCTGCAGAACGAGGTTTGCAGTACTGGTGTCACCATCGGAATCGCGCAGGGTGTAGGTGAAGGTCTCTGTGCCATTGCCGCCGCCATGCAACGCCTTGAAATCCGCGTCGCTGGTATTGAGCGTGTAGGTGTAAGTGCCGTTGGCGTTCAGTACCAGCGTGCCGTAAGTCCCGGTAAATGTACCGGCGACCACAGGGCCGCTGTTGGGGCCGACGGGAATCCGGTCGGCGCCCTGGACGTCATTGGTCAGGACGTTGCCGGTCAGGCTCAGGTTGGTTTCAGAAGCCGTTCCGGCGTTGCTGTCATCCACCGCTTTGGGCACATCATCGGTGATGTTCACATCCAGCGAGCCGGTCGCCGTGTCGCCATTGCTGTCACCGGCAATCACCGTGAAATGTTCGCTGAGGCTGTTGGCACCGTCACCCGCAGGATGGGCGTCATTGCCGTTGAGGGTGTAGCTGTAGCTGACCGTACCGTTCGCCGGGTTGTAACCGGTGATGGTCAGGGTGTTGCCCAGTTGTGTGGTGATCGATTGCGGGAAACCGACCGGCACGCCGCCGACGATCACGTTGATGCCGCCGATGCTCAGGCTTGTCAGACCATCGGGCGCCGAGATGCTGAAGCTGCCGGCCTGGGTCAGCGCCCCGGGATTGGCGGCGGAACCGTCCGGCAGATTGGCTTCGTTGAGCGTCAGTTCGCCCCCGGGCACATCCAGGCCAGTGAGGGCCACAAGGTTATTGACCGGTGGCGGAATGACCGGCGCTGGCGTGTTGTCGCCGTTGTCGATGACTGCATTGTGGCGCTCTTGCGGAAACTCGGGAATGCCACCGAAACCGGCCGTTGGGAAACCGATGACCGGATCGACCCGGCCACCCACTTCGGTCAACAGCACGAAACTGTGACCGCCGCCCTTGCCGCCGTTGGTGTCGCCGGGGGCATCGGGGCCTGCAGCAGTGGCTTCAGCGGATTTGGTCGGGTCGTCACCGGCGGCAATGGCTTTCTGGATCTGTGCGACATCGGTGAGTTGAGCATCGCTCGGGGTCAGCACTTCCGGCGCATCCACATGGGGCGCGTGGTTGGCCAGCAATTGTCCGGTCATGGTCAGGCTGCTGTCCCGGCCCAGGGTCAGCTCCTGGCCGTTTTGCAGATGGACGGCGACCGCCCCCTCCGCGCCCGTGATCAATTGATCCCCGGCAAACAGTCGATCGCCCTCAACCAATGCGCGCCGACCTCCGTCAGCCGATTGAGCGAAAACCTGACCGATGACTTTAGTGACGATCCCGATGAGCGTTGCCATGTGCATTTCCTCCGCTGCCGACCACCGTCGGCACTGGTTCACGAAGCAGCCCATGGCTCAAGCGGGTTGTCGGGGCGACGCTCGCACCTCGACAGTTCGTTTCGCAGGGTGTGCACATTCAGATACTCCAGCGCCCTCAGGCACTTGGAATCCCTGATCGATGCAGCACGCCCACTAGCGCTACGTAACGGTGGTGAATCACCAGAGTGACAAAAAACTGTCACCCATTCGCCGCTACGCGTCCCTCCCCTTTAGCAGTACTTCGCCCGTATGTCGCAAAGTGAGTGGAACTTTCCTCAAGCCTTCATGCACTCCCTAAAGCGCATAAAACAAAGGCTTTCGAATGGAACAATGTGCTGGATTCGACGAAGCGCATAAGTTTTTTTTGGCATAAGCCATATGAAAAATTTTTCTTAGCTACGCTTCAGGATGTTCTTAGCTCTGTTGTATCAGCGATGAGACGCTAAACACCAAAAATATCGTCAATAAATTGGCGACAGCGGAATACCATCAGGACTCAGGGAGATGCACCCATGCGCGTTCTAACCCCCCTCTGCAGTGCGGTTTTGCTGGCCATGGCTTGCACATCCCAAGCTCAAGCCATGAACCTTACCGAAGCCATTCAAAGCACCATTGCAACCCACCCGGAACTGGCGTCGCGGGTGGACGCCAAGCTGTCGGCCGATGAACAGGTAAAAGTTGCCAAGGGTGGCTTCTATCCGTCGGTGGATCTGAACGCCGCTTACGGTCGGGGCTACAGCGACAACACCAACACTCGGGCCCTCGGTAACCACCACACCGAAATCCTCAACTACACCCAGTCCGAGCTGCGTCTGCGGCAGATGCTGTTCGACGGTTTCAACACCGCCAACGAAGTCGAGCGCACCAAGGGTGTGTCCAATTCGCGCGCGTATTACGCGCAAGGCACCGCGCAGGACCTGGCCCTGCGCACCATCGAGGTCTACCTCGAAGTGCTCAAGCGTCGTGAACTGGTGACGCTGGCCAAGAACAACCTGCAGGCGCATTTGCGCGTCAATGACCAGATCGGCCTGCGCACCCAGCGCGGCATCGGCAGCACCGCCGACTCCGATCAGTCGGTCGCCCGTAAGGCGCTGGCGCAGAACAACCTCGATACTGCCGAAGTCGATCTGGCGGATGCCGAATCGAACTTCTACGCCGTGGTCGGGCGCATGCCCGATGAGCTGGAAGCACCGGCCTCGACCCGTGGTGAATTGCCCGCCACCCTGCCCGAAGCCCAGCAAAGCATGGTCGAGAACAACCCGTATCTGAAATCCGCCCAGGCCGACGTGCAATCGGCCGAGAGCCAGTACGAAGTCGCCAAGTCGCCGTTCTACCCACGCTTCGATGCGGAAGCGGCAGTCGGCGCCAACAACAATGTGCAGGGCGATGAAGGCCATGACAACGAATGGCGCGTTGGCGTGGTGATGAACTACAACCTGTTCCGCGGCGGCAGCGACAAGGCACGACTGGCCTCCGATGCGCACCAGATCAACCAGGCCATGGACATCCGCAACAACGCCCTGCGCCAGCTCAACGAGAACATTCACCTGGCGTGGAACGCCATGGTCAACGCCAAGAAACAGACCCCGACTGCCCGCGAATACGCCGAGACCACCAAGCGTGTGCGCGCCGCGTATCAGGATCAGTTCGGCCTCGGCCAACGGACCCTGCTCGACCTGCTCGACAGTGAAAACGAGCTGTACAACGCCAATCGCCGCTACACCGAAATCCGCTACACCGAGGAATTTTCGATGTACCGCGTGCTGGCGAACATGGGTCAGTTGCTGAGCAAGCAACGTGTCGTGCTGCCGGCCGACGCGATTGCCGCTGCCGAGGTGAAGAACGAGGCACGCTTGCCCGAACTGAAGTAGTCCCGATGATGTAGCCAGGGAGCGATCAATATGACCAGCATGGAACCCGGTGTTTCCGGGGTCGATCCGCGGCTGAGCTTCGATGATCCGTTACTCGACGGTCTGTTGATCCTCTGCAAACTCCATGGCGCGACGGTCAGTCGCGCCAGCCTGAGTGCCGGCCTGCCCCTGGACAAGCAACGCCTGAGCCTTGAGCTGCTGCCCCGCGCCGCAGCCCGGGCCGGTTTGCAGGCGCGGCTGCTGCGCCGCGACCTAAAGGACATCTCCTCGCTCAACCTGCCGGTGCTGTTGCTGTTGAGCAATGGCCGCACCGCCGTATTGCGGCGTTTTGCCGATGACGGCAAGGCCCTGATTCTGCCCAGTGAAGCCGATGGCGGCGAACAGTGGGTCAGCCGCGAAGAACTCACCGAACACTACACCGGCCAGGCCTTGTTCGCCCGGCCCCGGCATGAACTGGAAGACCTGCGCTCACCGCTTGTGCCGAGGGTTCAGGCGTGGTTTCGCGACACCCTGAAGCTGTCGAAATGGCTCTACAGCGACGCGATCCTCGCCAGTTTTCTGATCAACCTGTTGGGCCTGATGGTGCCGCTGTTCGTCATGCAGACCTACGACCGCGTGGTGCCGAATCAGGCCACGTCGACCCTGTGGGTGCTGGCCATCGGGTTGCTGATCGGCACCGGTTTCGAACTGGTGTTGCGGGTGGTGCGCGCGCACCTGCTGGACACCGCCGGCAAGAAGACCGACGTGATCCTTTCCGCGACGTTGTTCGAGCGCATCACCGGCATGGCGATGAAGGCCCGGCCGGCGACCATCGGCGGTTTCGCCCAGAGCATTCACGACTTTCAGGGGCTGCGGGAATTTCTCACCGCAGTGACTCTGACCAGCCTGATCGACCTGCCCTTCGTGGTGCTGATGCTGGTGGTGATCGGCCTGCTCGGTGGCTGGCTGGTGGTGATTCCGTTGCTGGCGTTTCCGATCACGATCGTGTTCGCGATGATCATTCAGGTGCGCCTGCGTGACACCGTGCAAAAAAGCCTGAGCCTCGGTGCCGAGCGTCAGGCGCTGCTGATCGAAACCCTCGGCGGTCTGGAAACCCTCAAGGCCTGTAGCGCCGAAAGCGAGCGCCAGCACAAATGGGAAAGCACCCACGGCGCCCTCACCCGCCTCGACAGCCATGCGCGCAACCTCTCGGCACTGGCCACCAACGGCACGCTGTTCATCCAGCAATTCTCGGGGATGGCGACCATCGTCGCCGGGGTCTACAGCATCATCGCCGGCAACCTCAGCGTCGGCGCGCTGGTGGCCAGCTACATGCTCGGCAGTCGCGTGCTTGCACCACTGGGCCAGATCGCCGGGCTGATCACCCGCTACCAGCAAGCGCAACTGACCATGAAAAGCACCGACGCGCTGATGGCCCTGCCTCAGGAGCGCGACGGCAAACAGCGGCCGCTGGAGCGCACGCAACTGCAAGGCGCACTGGACATCAGCGGTGTGACCTTTCATTACAACGGCCAGAATGCACCGGCCCTGAGTAACGTCAGTTTCAGCCTCAAACCCGGCGAGCGGATCGGCATCATCGGCCGCAGCGGTTCCGGCAAAAGCACCCTGGCGCGGCTGGTGATGGGTTTCTACGAACCGGAAGAAGGCCAGTTGCTGCTCGACGGCCTCGACTTGCGGCAACTGGATGTCGCCGACCTGCGCCAGCAGATCGGTTACGTCGCCCATGACCTGCCGCTGCTGGCCGGCAGCCTGCGCGACAACCTCACGCTCGGCGCCCGCTACGTCAGCGACTCGCGAATGCTCGAAGTCGCCGAACTGACCGGTGTCACCGAGCTGGCACGCCAGCATCCGCAAGGCTTCGACCGGCCGGTGGGCGAACGCGGGCAATTGCTCTCCGGCGGGCAACGTCAGGCTGTGCTGCTGGCCCGAGCACTGCTGCTCGACCCGCCGATCATGCTGCTCGACGAACCTACCAGCGCCATGGACAACAGCAGCGAAGACGTCCTGCGCCAGAAGCTCCACGGCTGGGTGCAGGGCAAGACGCTGCTGCTGGTCACCCACCGCACCTCGATGCTGAGCCTGGTGGACCGGTTGCTGGTGCTGGACAAGGGCCGGATCGTCGCCGACGGTCCGAAAGAAGCGGTCATCGATGCACTGCGCAAGGGCCGGGTCGGCTCGGCGGCGGTCTAGGAGTTGCCCATGTCTGCTTCCTCCTCTTCAAAACAGCGCGGCTACTTCGACAGTTTCGGCAAAAGCGCCGAAGCCGAATTCATGCCGGAAACCGCCGGCGCTTCTTTGCAGGACTCGCCGCGCTGGTCGCGGATCACCGTGTGGCTGGCGGCGGCGCTGCTGATCTGCGCGCTGGTCTGGGCCAAATTCGCGGTGCTCGAAGAAGTGACCATGGGCGAAGGCAAGGCGATTCCGTCGAGCAAGGTCCAGGTGATCCAGAACCTCGAAGGCGGGATTGTCACCGAGATCTTCGTGCGTGAAGGACAAATGGTGAACAAGGGCGACACCCTGCTGCGTCTGGATGACACGCGGTTTCTGTCGAACAAGGGTGAAAGCGAGGCCGATCGCTATGCGTTGATGGCGCAGGTCGAGCGATTGTCGGCAGAGTCCGAAGGCCGGCCGATGAAGCTCTCCGACGAGATCATCAGCAAAGCGCCGCAAGTGGCCGAAGACGAACGCGCGCTGTACGACCAGCGCCAGCGGCGCCTGGCCAGTGAGCAACGCACGCTCACCGAACAGCTGCGGCAGAAGACTCAGGAACTGGCGGAGTTTCGCTCCAAGCAGGGTCAGTACAGTTCCAGCCTGGCGTTGCTCCAGCAAGAGATGAATATGTCGTCGCCGCTGGTGGGCACCGGGGCGGTGTCGCCGGTGGAAATCCTGCGGCTCAAACGCAGTGCGGTGGAAATTCGTGGGTCGCTGAACGCCACGACGCTGGCCATTCCCCGGGCCGAATCGGCGATCAACGAGATCAAGAGCAAGATCGACGAGTCGGAGCAGACCTTCCGCTCCGACGCGGCAAAGGACCTCAACCAGAAACGCACCGACCTGTCGAAAATCACCGCGTCAAGTATCGCCATCGACGACCGCGTCAGCCGCACCACCGTGACTTCGCCGGTGCACGGGGTGATCAAGCAATTGAAGGTCAACACCATCGGCGGCGTGGTTCAGCCGGGCAGTGACATGGTGGAAATCGTGCCGCTGGAAGACAACCTGCTGATCGAAGCCAAGGTCCGTCCGCAGGACGTGGCGTTCCTGCATCCGGGTCAGAAGGCGATGGTCAAGTTCAGCGCCTACGACTACACGATCTACGGCGGGCTCAGTGCCAAGCTTGAGCTGATTGGTGCCGACACCATCACCGACGACAAGGGCAACAGCTTCTACCTGATCCAGGTGCGTACCGACAAAAACCATTTGGGCGGGGATGTGAAACCGTTGCTGATCATCCCGGGCATGGTTGCCACGGTGGACATCATTACCGGGGAGAAAAGTGTGCTGGATTACCTGCTCAAACCGGTGTTGAAGGCACGGACCGAAGCGATGCGCGAACGCTGATGATTGATCGTTCCCACGCTCTGCGTGGGAACGATCTGCCACTATTTGTCAGCATGATTGCGCAGGAAAGTCTCCTCCCCCATCGCCGCGATCTGCCCCTCGATCAACGCCTCGAACGGCTTGAGCAACGGATCGAAAGAGGCCGGCGCTTCCAGTGTCTGCAACGCTTGAACGATCGCCTCGATGGTCGACAACGCTCCCGGCCCCGGTGCCTTGCGCAGCCGATACCGCGAAACCCCGCCCTGCGCCAGCGTCACCCGCGGCAACGCCGCCAGCAGCGGATTCAGATGCAACATCTTGCGCGCCTTGCGCCACGTGCCGTCCGGCACCACCAGCAACAACGGCTCATCGGAAGCCGCGTAAGCCTGCATCGGTTGTGCATCATCCGCCGGGAACAACAACCGCGCCCGATACCCCGGCCGGTTCAGCAGCGCAGGCAAATCCTCGAACACCTCGCCGACGATCAGTTCTGCATTGTTCAAACCGAGCGCCGCCAGCCGTGCGGTGTTGAGCGCGTGATTGACCTCGCTCGGGTGCTGCAACAGCAACACGCGGGTGCGGCTGTCGAGGCTGGGAATCAGCAGACACAGGCAGTGGGTTTGAGGGCGCAGGCAGCGCGGGCATTGGGGTCTGGACATGTTCTCAGGCCTGATTGAGCTGCGCTTTGAGCAGATCACGGAAAGTCTGGATCAGCGGCTCGCGGCTGCGGCCACGGCGCATGATCATGGAAAACGGCGCCTGATAACCGAAGGTCGCCGGCAGCAGCACCCGCAAATCACCCTTGTCGGCCCAGGCCTGGGCGTAGTGCTCTGGCAGGTAACCGATGTAGGCGCCGGACAGCACCAGAATCAGCTGTGCCTCCATACTTTCCACGGTGGCGGCGCTGTGTTTGAAACCGTGGCGTGCCAGTTCTGCCTGACTCCAGTAGCCCCGCCCGACCATACGTTGCTGGGTGATGACCTGCTCGGGAATCCGCCGCTCGTTGAACAACGGATGACGGCTGCTGCAATACAGCCAGTGCTGTTCGCGGTACAGCGGCATGTACACCAGACCGCTCATGCGCGTGGAGAATGCGCCAATGGCCAGATCGAGGCGGTTGTCCTGCACGCCGAGTTGCAGTTCGTAAGGGCTCATCACCGACAGATGCAAATGCACCGCAGGATGTTCCTGACTGTAGGCGCCAATGGCTTCGGCGAACGGCAGAGCCTTGTCGCTGACCGTGGAGTCGATCACCCCGAGGTTGAGCGTGCCGCGCAGTTCGCCCTTGAGTGCGGCGGCGTATTGCTCGAAACCTTCGAGTTCGGCGAGCAGGCGCAGGGTTTCCTGATGGAACAGCTCGCCCTTGCTGGTCAGGCTGAAACCGCCGCGACCACGATGGCACAGCACCAGACCGAGCGCGGCTTCGAGCTGGCTCATGTAGGTGCTGATCGCCGAGGTCGACAGGTTGAGTTCCTGCTGCGCGTTGGCAAAGCCCTGATGGCGCACGACGCTGACGAAGATGCGCAAAAGTTTCAGGTCGGGTAAAGCGTTGGCCATGGGGACTCCACTGATCGGGCAACGAGCATGGGCGAGAAGTCTATCTCCAGCCATTCCATTAGTTTAGAAAATTCTGAACTAAGTATTTGCCCGTAGCGATTCTTTCGCCTCACTACATTTCGCAGAATCGGCCCACAGCGGTGCCCGTGACCTTGCGAATGCGGCGCGCCGACATAAATAAAACAAAGACGATGAGGCCCTACCCGTGGACAAGATTCTTCACCAACCACTGGGCGGCAACGAAATGCCGCGCTTCGGCGGCATCGCCACCATGCTCCGACTCCCCCACGTACCGACCGCTGCCGGTCTGGACGCAGCCTTCGTTGGCGTGCCCCTGGACATCGGTACCTCGCTGCGCCCCGGCACCCGCTTCGGGCCGCGCGACATCCGCACTGAATCGGTGATGATCCGCCCGTACAACATGGCCACCGGCGCCGCGCCGTTCGACTCGCTGTCGGTTGCCGACATCGGTGACGTGGCGATCAACACCTTCAACCTGCTCGACGCCGTGCGCATCATCGAAGAAGCCTACGACAACATCCTCGAGCACAACGTGATCCCGATGACCCTGGGTGGCGACCACACCATCACCCTGCCGATCCTGCGTGCCATCCACAAAAAGCACGGCAAGGTCGGACTGGTGCACATCGATGCTCACGCTGACGTCAACGATCACATGTTCGGCGAGAAGATCGCCCACGGCACGACCTTCCGTCGCGCCGTCGAAGAAGGCCTTCTGGACTGCGACCGCGTGGTGCAGATTGGTCTGCGGGCGCAGGGTTACACCGCTGACGACTTCAACTGGAGCCGCGATCAGGGCTTCCGCGTTGTTCAAGCCGAAGAGTGCTGGCACAAGTCGCTGGAACCGCTGATGGCCGAAGTGCGCGAGAAAGTCGGTGGCGGCCCGGTGTACCTGAGCTTCGACATCGACGGCATCGACCCGGCTTGGGCGCCTGGCACCGGTACCCCGGAAATCGGTGGTCTGACGACCATTCAGGCGATTGAAATCGTTCGCGGCTGCCAGGGCCTCGACCTGATCGGCTGCGATCTGGTAGAAGTCTCGCCCGCTTATGACACCACCGGCAACACCTCGCTGCTGGCCGCCAACCTGCTGTACGAAATGCTCTGCGTACTGCCTGGCGTGGTCCATCGCTGAGGGTCGGATCATGAACGAACGTGATCAGGTTTTGAAAGCGGCCGCCGATCTGGTGTCCGCCTTCGCCCGCAACGATCGCGAAGCCTACTTCGGCGCGTTCAGCGCCGATGCGAGCTTCGTGTTCTACACCCTCGAACAGCCCCTGCTGTCGCGCGATGCCTATCAGGCGTTGTGGGATAGCTGGTGCGCCGAGGATGGCTTCGAAGTGCTGTCGTGCACTTCGAGCAACGCCTTCGTCAGCCTGCAAGGTGACGTGGCGGTGTTTATCCATGACGTGGCCACCGAGCTGCGCATGCAAGGGGAGCAACACTTCAGCCAGGAGCGCGAGACGATTGTTTTCAGGAAACAAGCGTCGAGCCTAGAACAACAAGGCCATTGGCTGGCCTGCCACGAACATTTGTCCGCAATGCCGGAAGGGCTGCCACCCCCTTAGCCAAACAGGTGACGCCTCACACACGATGCGGCGCGCCTTTGTGATCGGAGCAGATCATGAATAACAACAACAACGACCAAAGCCTTACGCAGATTGAAACCCACGGGGTCGAACAGATCCCGGACAACGAACGCACCGCCGGTCCCGTGGATTTGTTCCGCATGATCTTTGGCGGCGCGAATACCTTTGCCACCGCCGTGCTCGGCAGTTTCCCGGTGCTGTTCGGCCTGTCTTTTCAGGCCGGGGTCTGGGCGATTGTGTCGGGCGTGCTGCTCGGCTCGCTGATCCTCGCACCGATGGGCCTGTTCGGCCCGCTCAACGGCACCAACAATGCCGTGTCGTCGGGTGCGCACTTCGGCGTGCACGGGCGGATCGTCGGTTCGTTCCTGTCGCTGTTGACCGCCATCGCCTTCTTCTCGCTCTCGGTGTGGAGTTCGGGGGATGCGCTGATCGGTGGTGCGAAACGCCTGATCGGCCTGCCGGAAACCGACCTGACCCTGGGTCTGGCCTACGGTCTGTTTGCGGTGCTGGTGCTGACCGTGTGCATTTACGGTTTCCGCTTCCTGCTGTGGGTGAACAAGGTCGCGGTGTGGAGCGCGAGTCTGCTGTTCCTGCTGGGCATCTTTGCCTTCGCCGGTCCTTTCGATTCGCACTACGCCGGCACTGTCAGCCTCGGCCAGCCGGGCTTCTGGGCCGCGTTCATCGGCGCCGCGCTGGTGGCCATGAGCAACCCGATTTCCTTCGGCGCGTTCCTCGGCGACTGGGCCCGCTACATCCCGCGTGAAACTTCGCGCAAGCGGATCATGGCAGCGGTGATTTTCTCGCAAATCGCTACGTTCATCCCGTTCCTGTTCGGCCTGACCACTGCGACCATCGTAGCGATCCAGGCACCGGACTACATCGCGGCCAACAACTACGTCGGCGGTCTGCTGGCAGTGTCGCCGAGCTGGTTCTTCCTGCCGGTGTGCCTGATTGCGGTGATCGGCGGCATGTCCACCGGCACCACGTCGCTGTATGGCACCGGGCTGGACATGTCCAGCGTGTTCCCTCGCCTGCTGTCGCGGGTCAAGGCAACGCTGTTGATCGGCGTGCTGTCGATTGCCTTCATCTTCATCGGGCGCTTTGCGGCAAACCTGGTGCAGAGCGTGTCGACCTTCGCCGTGCTGATCATCACCTGCACCACGCCATGGATGGTGATCATGATCATCGGCCTGGTGGTGCGTCGCGGCTTCTACTGCCCGGACGACCTGCAAGTGTTCACGCGCGGCGAGCAAGGCGGACGCTACTGGTTCAGCCACGGCTGGAACTGGCGCGGCCTGGGTGCATGGATCCCGAGCGCGGCGGTCGGCCTGTGCTTCGTCAACCTGCCGGGGCAGTTCGTCGGCCCGCTGGGTGAACTGGCCGGCGGCATCGACATCAGCCTGCTGGTGACCCTGGGCCTGGCCTCGGTGATGTACCTGATGTTGCTGAGCCTGTTCCCGGAACCGGCGCTGGTCTACGGGCCGAAAGATCCACGGAGCAAAGGCGCGCATGCGCCGGCTGAAGCGGCGCTGCGTCAGGCCGCCTGAAGAAACGAATCGCCTGTGGGGGTCAGCCTTCTCCCACAGTGTTCCACCCCATAAAAAAGACAATCGGAGACACGCCATCATGGCTTTGGATTTATTCGTCGTCCTCATCTACGCGGCCGGCATGCTGTTGCTCGGCTATTTCGGCATGCGCAAAGCCAAGACCAACGAGGACTTCCTCGTCGCCGGGCGTAACCTCGGCCCGAGCCTGTACATGGGCACCATGGCCGCGACCGTCCTGGGTGGTGCGTCCACCGTCGGCACCGTGCGTCTGGGCTACGTGCACGGCATCTCCGGTTTCTGGCTGTGCGCGGCACTGGGTTGCGGCATCGTCGCGCTGAACCTGTTCCTGGCCAAGCCGCTGCTGAAACTGAAGATCTACACCGTTACCCAGGTCTTGGAAAAACGCTACAACCCGATGGCCCGCTCGGCGAGCGCGGCGATCATGCTGGCCTACGCACTGATGATCGGCGTGACCTCGATCCTCGCCATCGGCACCGTGCTGCAAGTACTGTTCGGCCTGCCGTTCTGGGTCTCGGTGCTGCTCGGCGGTGGCGTCGTGGTGGTGTACTCGGCCATCGGCGGTATGTGGTCACTGACCCTGACCGACATCGTCCAGTTCATCATCAAGACCGTGGGCCTGATGTTCATCCTGTTGCCAATCTGCCTGTACAAAGTCGGTGGCTGGGACGAACTGGCGCTGAAGCTGCCGGCGGCGGCGTTCAACTTCACCACCATCGGCTGGGACACGATCATCACCTACTTCATGATCTACTTCTTCGGCATCCTGATCGGTCAGGACATCTGGCAACGGGTGTTCACCGTCAAGAATGAAAAAGTAGCTCAGTACGCCGGCAGCTTCGCGGGCATCTACTGCATCCTCTACGGTCTGGCCTGCGCCCTGATCGGCATGGCGGCGCACGTACTGATCCCGGATCTGGACAACGTCAACAACGCCTTCGCCGCCATCGTCAAACTGTCGCTGCCGGACGGCATCCGTGGTCTGGTGATCGCCGCCGCCCTGGCCGCGATGATGTCCACCGCCAGCGCCGGCCTGCTCGCCGCCGCCACCACCCTGACCGAAGACCTGCTGCCGAAACTGCGTGGCGGCAAACAGTCGAGCCTGGGCGTGAACCGCCTGTTCACCCTGTTGACCGGTGTCGTGGTGCTGGGTATTGCACTGGTGGTCAATGACGTGATCAGTGCACTGACTTTGGCCTACAACCTGTTGGTGGGCGGCATGCTGATCCCGCTGATCGGTGCGATTTTCTGGAAACGCGCCACCACCGCCGGCGCCATCGCCAGCATGGGTATGGGCTTCGCCACGGCCCTGCTGTTCATGGTCAAGGACGGTCTGGACGCCAACACTCCAATCTATTACAGCCTGGCCGTGGGTCTGGTGAGTTTCGTCGTGGTCAGCCTGATGTCGCGTCGCCCTGCCCCGGTGGCCAGTGCGATCTAAGCTGAAGCGTTAGCAACAACTTTCTTCGGCGGGTGTGGCGTCGGTTGCCACACCCGTTTTTTTCGTCTCAAGGAAAGTGATCATGAAGATTGTCAGCCGAGACCAATGGTTCGAGGTGAAAACGCTGAATGACGGCGTCCGCTTGATCCACGAACCGTTCATCCGCCCCTTCTATCGCTGTAACCTGTGGCACATTCAGGGCCGTGACAAGGATCTGCTGCTCGACAGCGGCTCCGGACTCGTCAGCCTGCGCGAGCAACTGCCTTGGCTCACCGAGCGACCGCTGGTGGCAGTGGCCAGTCATTGCCATTTCGACCATATCGCCGGGCATCACGAATTTGCCGAACGGCTGGTACACCCCGCCGAGGCGGACATTCTGGCGGCGCCGGATGGCGAGAATGACTTGAGCCGGGCCTTCGTCGGCGACGACATGTTCGAAGCGCACCCGGATTGCCCGTTGTGCTACGCCGAGTACCGGGTCAAGGCTGCGCCGGCCACCGGATTTGTCGAGGACGGCGATGTGCTGGACCTGGGCAATCGCACGTTGCAGGTGCTGCACACGCCGGGGCATTCGCCGGGTGGGATCAGCCTCTATGAAGCCGCCACCGAAACCCTGTTCAGCGGCGACATCATCTACGACGGGCCATTGATCGAAGACGCCTACCACTCCAATCTTGAGGATTACGCCGCCAGCCTGCGACGCTTGCAGGCGCTGCCGATCCGCACGGTGCATGGCGGGCATTTCGGCAGTTTCTCCGGAACGCATTTACGCTCTATGATTGACGAATGGTTGCGCCGGCACGCCTGAGGCCTGCTGTACTCCAGTCAGACCCACCAATATAAGATCTGCCATGAGAAGAGCTGCCGTGCGTGCCGCCGTGCACAGTTTCATCAAGCGTCTGCTGGAAAACCGCGACTTCAATGACCGCACCAGCCTGGCTGAGTTGGGTCTGGAGAAGGCGGATATAGAAGATCTCATCTTCCATCTGGAAGATGAATTCGGACTGACGGCATTCACCGCCGAAGAAGATCACATGCTCAAGACCGCGAAAACCGCGAACGACTTGAGCCGGTTTCTGATCGAGATCGGGCGACACTGAAAAGCAAAAGATCGCAGTCTTCGTCAGCGCCTGCACGGTTTCATGCAGGCGCTGACGAAGACTGCGATCTCTCTATCTTCAAATCCTTGTTATTCAGATCGGGGCATTAGCGCCGACGCTGCTGACGCCGACGCTGTTCGTCATCAGTGCGAATCGGGACCGGTTGCAGAGGCGGTTCGATCAAGCCGAGGGCAACACCCAAATCGTGCAGCCAGTTCTGAATTTTCTCTTTCATCGTCATGCCCCCTTCAGGGTGGTGCTGAGCGGCCGGAATTCTGTAGCCGCTTCGCACTGATAATAGTCCGAAGTCCTACGCAATGCTCGGCGAAATCCGCAATGATCTGTTACTGAATGGATCAGAATCCCTGACCGTTCGTTCAAGCCGTTTCCCGGGCATCTTCGCCAGCCACGGGATAGAGCGCCTGCTGCTGCTCAATCCACGCATTGAGGTTGGCCCCCACCATACCCCGGCGCCACATGAGCCATGTTGTCGCACTGGCAAAGGGTTCGGCCAGCGGGTGCACCGCGACACTTTCGCGGCCCGGCAGGCTGGCGAGCATCGATTCCGACATCAGCGCCACGCCGCTGCCGGCAATCACGCAGGCCAGCATGCCTTGATAGGACTCGATCTCCATCGCCCGGCCCATTGCCGCGTGATAGTGGGCAAACCACGACTCCAGCCGCGCGCGATAGGCGCAGCCATGACGAAAGGTGAACACCGCCCGCCCCTCGACATCCTTGGCACTGCGCACCGGCGGGTGATCGGCCTCGCTGATCAGCACCAGCCGCTCGTTGCACAACGGCACCCCGTCGATCCCGGCCAGTTGTGGGGGGCCGTCCACCAGCGCCGCGTCGAGGCGTCCGGTGAGCAGGCCTTCGAGCAATTCACCACTGGGCCCGGACTGCACCTGAAGATTCACCGCCGGATACTGTTTGTGATAGCGCGCCAGCAACGCCGGCAGATGAATCGCGGCGGTGCTGTACAGAGTGCCGAGCACGAAATCCCCTGCCGGTTGCCCGCCCATCACCGCCGCACTGGCCTGATCACGCAGGGCGAACAGTTTGCCGGTGTAGTCCAGCAGGACTTTTCCCGCAGGCGACAACTGCAAACGCTGACGTTCGCGGACGAACAGTTCGACGCCCAATTGCTCTTCGAGCTGTTTGAGCCGGGTCGACAGGTTCGACGGCACGCGATGCAAACGGTCAGCGGCGCGAGTGATCGAGCCCTCCTCCGCCACGGCCTGGAAGATCCGCAATTGGCTGAACTCCACAACCATTCTCCTGAAAAGAACAAGTTACTCACTATTATTCAATTTTAAAGAAAGTCAATCAGTCCTAGCCTGACGGTCATTGAACCTCTAACGGAATCCAGACCATGTCGCCGCTGATTCGCTTATCCGCCAGTTTCATTGCCCTGATGATGGCCATGGGCATCGGGCGTTTCGCCCTCACACCGCAACTTCCCCACCTGATCAGCGAAGGCCAGATCGACCTGACTGCCGCCGGTCTGGTTGCAGCCGCCAACTACCTCGGTTATCTGCTCGGCGCCGTGGACGCGATGTTTTCTCGCCGCCCCGATCAAGTGCAGCGGCGTCTGCATGGCGGCTTGTGGTTGTGTGTGCTGCTGACACTGGCATCGTTCTGGGCCAACGGTTTCTGGTCGCATTTGCTGTTGCGCTTCGGCACCGGCGTGGCCAGTGCCTGGGTGCTGGTGATGATTACCGCGCTGAGCCAGCCGCTGGCTGCGGCCGCGGGTCGTCCACGGCTGGGAGCGCTGGTCTTTGCCGGGCCGGGGCTGGGGATTTTTCTGACGGGGTTGCTGGCGCTGTTCTCACATCTGGCGCAGCAGACTTCCGCAACGTTGTGGCTGATCTACGCCGCTGTGGCACTGGTCATGTTGCTGGGGATCGTGCGAATTCTGCCGCAACCGGGAGCAGGTGCGCCGCTCGCGCCTGTTGCCGACGCTCCGTCGAATCGTGGCATTGCGCGCTTGGCGGTGGTGTATGCCTTGTACGGCGTGGGCTACATCATCCCGGCCACGTTTCTGTCGCAGATGGCCAATGCACAGTTTCACGGGCAATGGCAGGCGGATCTGTTCTGGCCATGCTTCGGCCTCGCCGCCGCGATTGGCGTGTTACTGGTGAGTTTGCGTCGGCACGATCCGGAAACCACCCGTCACTGGTTGATGGCGACGTTGTGGCTGCAGGCCGCCGGAGTGTTTGCCTGCCTGCTGGGCAGCGGCCTCGGCCTGGCGCTGGGCGTGATCCTGTGCGGCACGCCGTTCCTGTCCTGCATGCAACTGGTGATGCAACGCTCCCGAGAACTGGCGCCCCACGCCACCCAGCGCAACGCCGGCCTGCTCACCGCGTGCTTCGCCGTCGGCCAGCTCAGCGGACCGTTGCTGGCAGCGGTCAGCAGCCACTTCAGCGGTGGCCTGCAACCGGCGCTGGTGATTGCCGGCAGCGGCTTGCTGATCGCCGGCGGTCTGGCGTGGAAACCGCTTACGACTGGCCGAGCGCTTTGCGCAAGCGCCGACGCACCCACTGTTCCGCGCTGACAAAGGTGATGCCGAGCAACACCAGCACGGCACCGATGACGAAATTCAGGCTCAGTTCTTCGCCCAGCAGCACCACGCCGAACGTGACGCCGAACAACGGCGTCATGAAGGAAAACACCGCCAGATTGGCCGCCAGATAACGGCGCAGCAGCCAGAACCAGGTCAGGTAGCTGAAGAACGACACCACCAGGCCCTGGAACAACACGCTGCCAAGCGCCACGGCGGTCAGGCTGGCGTGGGTGATCTGGCCGCTGAGCAGTGCGATCAACAGCAGGCCGACGAAACCGACGATCAACTGGTAAAAAAGCGTCAGCGTCACCGGCGCTTCCGACAGGCGCGAAGCACGCACTACCACGGTGGTCGCGCCCCAACTCGCCCCGGCCAGCACGCCGAGGGCATCGCCCATCAACATGCGGTGATCGAGGTTGTCCCACGACACCCCGCCGGCAAACGCCACGGCAATGCCGACGAACGCCATGAAAATCCCCAGCCATTGCACCGGCCGCAGACGCTCACTGGGCAACAGGAAATGCACACCGAGTGCGGTGAAGATCGGCGCTGTATAGAGGAACACCGACATGTGCGCCGCCGTGGTCAATTGCAAGCCTTCGGAGATGAACAGGAACTCCAGACCGAACAAGGCACCCGCCAGCAAGCCGCCACGCCAGGTATTGCCGACCTGATCCCAGCCGCCCTTCCAGCAGATGAGCAGTCCTACCAACAACGCGGAAATCCCCGACCGCCCCGCCGCCTGCATCACCGGCGCGATATCGCTTGCCGCCCACTTGATCAGCACCTGCTGCACGCCCCAGATCAGGCACAGGCCGATCATCACTTGCAGGGCAAAACCGTCGGCACTGCGCCGACTGACACTCACCGCAGCACCTCGAATACACACAACATGGCAGTTTTTCCAATGGTCAAAGCAAAGCCCCGGCTCTTCGTCCGGGGCGAAAAATAGTCTCGGGGATTATTAACCAGTTGGCCAGAAAAAGCCGTCTGGAAGAGACACTACATTCTCCTGAAGCGTCAGCGGTGACGGGCTGATCTGCCAAACCCGCTGACCACGGCAAATCCGACCGTACAGGCCAGCGCTGTGGCAAACGTCCCCCATGCCCAATCCAGCAATGTCACCTGCACCGACCAGCCGCGAAGCGTCGCCCAGTTGGTCAGATCATAGGTGCCATAAGCGACCAGCCCGAGCAGCGCGCCCATGCGGGCGGCTCGCTGCCAGGTCATCGAAGGCAACACCACAAACGCCACACACCCGAAAACGTACAGGCAATAAAAAACCGCTGCTGGCACCAGCAACGGTTTTTCGAGCATCAGCGAACCGAGCAGTTCGCGATAGGTCGGCGCCATCAGCACGCCGAGCCAGAGGCCGTCGAGCAGTAGAAACGTCAGCAGCGTGGCGACGTAGGCAATCAGTGCTTTTTTCATCTGCCCGACCTCAACTGAGCCCATGCAACATGGGCCACGTCAGGCTCAGGTTAGTTCAATGCGATCGGCATGAATGACGATCTTGCCTTCCTTGTACAACGAACCGATGGCCTTCTTGAAGTTGCCCTTGCTGACGCCGAACAGACTGCTGATCAGCGCCGGATCGCTCTTGTCGCTGACGGCCAGGGTGCCGTTGCTTTCACGCAACTTGGCGAGAATCTTCGAACTCAGGCTGCTGGCCGCTTCCTGTCCTACCGGTTGCAGGCTCAGGCTGATCTTGCCGTCGGCACGCACTTCCTTGATGAAACCTTTCTCGCGCATGCCGGAACGCATGAACTTGAAGATTTCGTTCTTGTGAATCAGACCCCAATGCTTGTTGTTGATGACTGCCTTGAAACCCATGTCGGTGGCTTCGGCCACCAGCAGATCAACTTCCTGGCCCACGCTGTAGTTGGCCGGGGTCTTGTCCAGATAACGATCCAGGCGCGCGGTGGCGGTGATGCGGCGGGTGTGCTTGTCGAGGTAGACGTGCACCACGCAATACTCGCCAGCGGTCATCTGGCGTTTTTCTTCGGAGTAAGGCAGCAGCAGATCCTTGGGCAGGCCCCAATCGAGGAACACACCGATGCTGTTGACTTCAACAACTTTCAAACTGGCAAATTCACCAACCTGAACTTTTGGTTTTTCAGTGGTGGCAATTAGTTTGTCATCGCTGTCCAGATAAATGAAAACATTGAGCCAGTCTTCATCTTCGCTGGGAATATCTTTGGGGATATAACGGTTGGGCAAAAGAATTTCGCCGTCGGCACCGCCGTCCAGATATAAACCGAAGTTAGTGTGTTTAACCACTTGCAAACTGTTGTAGCGCCCGACTAAAGCCATTTCCAATACCCTCATTGCGTGGGCGGCATTCTACCCGGTTTTGCCGGGTTCGTTGGCCGGCAGATCCTCCCGCCGACTGAAATTTGCGCGAAGCCTTGAATTTCCTTGGTTTGCCGCCGAGCAGGTGCCACTCGTCAGACCACCTTGGCGACTCCCCGGCGCGTCACCCCCGCGAAAAAGCCACCGTCCCCGATAAACGTTTTTATTTAAAACAGCAGGTTAGCGGGATATTTCTAATAATTAATCGAGAATAATCCACCCGTACGCTGGGTTATCCCGGGGGATATTTACCAAGCAATTGTCAAGTTATTACTGTACGATGCCTGGCCGAGTTACTTTTCTACAGGTTAATGGCCGCCATGCGTGTAAAAGCATCCACCAGCAAAGCAAAGCCAGCTCCAGCCGTTGAAACCAGCGAATCGATCAACGATCAGATCGCGGCGTTCCTCAAGTCCGGCGGCGAGATCCAGCAAATTGCCAAGGGCGTCAGCGGCCAGACGTTCGGCCCGTCCAAGCAGATCAGCCTGGGCAAGAAGTAACACCCCGCAACATCCCAGTCCCAAGGCGCTTTGAGCTTCGAAGCGTCTGGACCGGAACCCTCGCAGAACCTCTCTCGCGTTTAATCAACCCCGACAAAACCACAGAAATCGACGAACGGCCCTCGATGGCGATCATTCGCCGGTATCCTTGCACGCGTCTGGATCAAGCGTTTCAGCAGGTACGTCGGCCTGCGCTCGCTGTTCAAGGAGTGACGCATGCTCAAACCCCTCTGTTTATTTCTTGCAGGACTACTGGCGAGCCCGGTGGCGCACGCACAGATTTTCCAGCGCGAACTTGGCGACTTCGACCTAAAGCTCGGCACCACTCCGAGCCGCAGCATGGCCCAGGGTCTGGTCAAGCCCTCGGCAGCCGGCTCGTTCCACGGCGGCCTCGATCTGACCCACGACAGAGGCCTCTACATTGGCCAGTACGCGCCGAGCATGGGGCTGACGCCAGGCAAGAATCTGGAGATCGACTCCTACGTAGGCTTTAAACAACCTTTCGATCAAACCCTCGGCTACGAAGTCGGGATGATCCATTACAGCTATCCGAAGATCGACACCCTCGACAGCCAAGAGCTGTTCGGCGGCCTGACCCTGCTCGGCAGCCGTTTCGGCATCGCACTGAGCAACGACCCGGACAAACAGAACAACACCTTGTTCGCCGATCTGCGCGGCAACCAGCCGTTCGGCATCGGGATCAGCATGAAATACACCACCCATCAGCTCAATACGCCGGTCTCGGTGGACGGTGGTTATGTCAGCAGTTTTACCGACTGGTCGGTGAAATTTTCCCGGCCGGTGATGGGTATCGACCTGGACCTGATCTACAGCAACTCCAGCCTCAGCGGCAGCGACTGTTCGGCGTACTCCGGGCACAACAGCCAGTGCGACGGGCTGGTCACGCTCAAGGCCGAACGCGCGTTCTATTGATTGGCTGAACTGCCGGGAGCATCCTGCGTTCACATAAGAATCAGACGCCAGGCTTTCGCAAGGACTCGCTCATGTCTCGCTGGTTCAAACACTGCGCCACCCTGTTGATCTTCATCCTCGCCCTCGGCGCGTGCAGCCGCGTCGGCCTGGCCTATCGCAATCTCGACGTGATCATTCCATGGACGCTCAGCGACTACCTGGACATGACCGGCGAGCAGAAAGGCTGGTTCAACGAACGCCTCAAGGAGCACCTGAGCTGGCACTGCACTACGCAATTGCCAGGTTATCTGGACTGGCTGGATCGCCTGCAGACCATGGTCGAAACCAATCAGGTCACCGACGCCGCACTTCAGGCCCGCACTCTGGAAGCCAAGCAGGCGATTGCCGAAACCGCCCGGGAAATCACCCCGTCGGCCATCGAGTTGCTGCAAGGGCTGGACGACAAACAGGTCGCCGACATGAACGATGCGTTTGCCAAGGATCTGCGCAAACGTCAGCAGGAATATGTGAAACCACCATTGGCCCAGCAGATCGCCGAACGCGGCGCAAGGATGGACAAACGCCTCAACGACTGGCTCGGGCCTTTGAGTGTCACGCAAGAGCAACGGGTGATGGCGTGGTCGACCGCACTCGGCGACCAGAACACCCAATGGATCGCCAACCGTGCGCACTGGCAACAGCAGTTCAGCGCCGCTGTCGCCCAGCGCAAAAGTCCGGAATTCCCACAGCGGATCGAGACCCTTCTGGTCTATCGCGAGCGTTTATGGACAGCGGATTACCGCAAGGCCTACGCCGACACTGAAGCCCAGGCGCGCTCGCTGGCGGTGGATCTGATGGCAGAAAGCACACCGCAACAACGCCAGCGCCTGTTGAAGAAAATCGAAGGGGTGCGCAAGGACTTCAATGATTTGAAGTGTCTGAAAGCTGCTAAAGCAGGCTGAGGTTTATTGAACCTGCGGGAGCCGGAAACCCGGCTCCAAAAGGGATCACAGCAGGGGTTCAGGCAATCTGCGCTTTTGACGCCACATGATCGAAAGTCGCCTCATCCAGCGCATCTTCCTGTTCATCCAGCACCTGACGCGGATGATCATTACCGGGAATGCTGCTGTCGATCAGACTCAACAGGCTAGAGCCGCGCGGGGTCAGGCTGAAGTTGTTGCCGGTGCTGCCCTCATCGTCACCCCGTGGCTCGATAAAACCGCGCAGCAACAGCTTTTGCTCATATTCACAGGCGATGGTTTTCAGATGATCCAGATTCTCGATCGGCTCGCCTGCCGCCGCTTTCTCCGCCGTATAGTCTTCAGCATAGGAACGCGGTGCGAAGCTGTGGCCTGCGCCGTTCTGCACTTCATGCAGCAGGCGTTCAATCAAATCCCAGTTATAAGTCGTCATCCTGATTCAACCTCCGGTGCGCGTGATTTATGGCGCTGTCTTAGGTTGTGACCCGAGCGGGCAATAGCCGTTCAGCTTCATTTACCGCCCCGACCGACCGGCGGTCTGTCGATTTCCGACGACGTTGAGCGACTAGTCTGAGACAGACGGTTTCAACCCCCGCAGGAGAAATCATCATGAACATTGAGAATCATCCGGTGGTGTCGCGCGAAGAATGGCTCGCCGCCCGCAAGCAGCATCTGGCCGACGAAAAGGCCTTCACCAGGGAGCGCGACCGCCTCAGCGCCAAACGCCGCGCTCTGCCGTGGGTGAAAGTCGACAAGGACTATCGCTTCATGGGGCCGGACGGCGAATTGAAACTTGCCGATCTGTTTGGCAATCACAGCCAGCTCATCGTTTACCACTTCATGTTCGCCAAAGGCTGGGAAGAAGGCTGCCAGGGCTGCTCGTTCCTCGGCGACCACTTCGACGGCGCCAATCTGCACCTGGCTCATCACGACATTGCGCTGGTGGCGGTATCCCACGCGCCATTCGCCGAATTCCAGACGTTCAAGCGGCGGATGGGCTGGAAGTTCGACTGGGTGTCGTCGGACGGTTCCGATTTCAACTACGACTTCGGCGTGTGCGCCCGTGCTGAAGACGCCGAAGCCGGAAAGGCTACCTACAACTATGAAAAGACTGACAGTAGCGAAGAGGAAATGCCGGGGCTGAGCGTGTTCTATCGCGCCAATAACGGCGAGATATTCCACACCTACTCAACCTACGCCCGGGGTCTGGACATGCTCGTCGGCGCCTACAATTTTCTCGATCTCACGCCCAAAGGCAGAAACGAGGACGAGATCATGGAGTGGGTGCGGCATCATGATCGGTATGACGGAGAGCAAAAATCCGGTTGCTGCCACGGCGACTAAGCCGGCAAAGACACTGAACTTTTCACGGGTCACGGCCCTCAACCGGTTAACCCGCCTTAACCGGATCTGAGGCCTGCCATCATGAAAACCCTGCTCACCTTCACACTCGCCACCATCCTCGCCTGCGCCCTGCCCGTGTGGGCCTGCACGCCCGAAGAGGCCACCGCCAAACGCGAACAACTGGCCCAGGAAGTGGCAAAACTCACCGAGCAAAACCCGGCCAAGGCCAAGGAAATCAACGCCGAGTTGCAGAAAATGGACCTGGGCACCGCCTCTGCCGATCTACCGGACAAATGCCAGTTGATCGACCAGCGCTTGAAGGAGCTGGATTCGGCCGAGCATAAAACCGAGGGGTAACGGCCTCAGGCTTCGGCTTCCACCACCAAGGACATGCTCATGCAGTGTCCTTTCGCCCGCAAAATTGCACTAATGCATTCATTTATTTGCATAAATGCATATTCAGACCTAGGGTTACCTTGAGCCTGCTCGAAACCCGCCGCAGAAGTGGCAACCCTTAACCGCCGACGGCTCACAAATCTACGCAGGACATTTATTTTCATTCATGGAGGATTGAAAAATGTTAACCACTGAAACAACGCAGTTCACCGGCAACACCCTGCCCGGGTGCCTGACCGGCCATCTGCTCGACGCGCAACTGGTCGAGGTCGAAGCCGCGCCACAGGCCGAGGCCCTGGCGGCCTCAAGCCTGAACTTCACGATGCAGCAACAGACCCAGACCAACTGGTGCTGGGCCGCGGTTTCCGCTTCGGTTGGCAACTATTACGGCACCGGGTCCTGGACCCAGTGCGGTGTTGCCAGCACCCAACTGAACCGCAACTGCTGCAGCCAGCCGGGTCCGTGCAACGTCTACGGCTATCTGGATTCGGCCCTGCAAACCACCCGCAGCTACAACGGGATGAATCAGGGTTCGTTGCAGATGTCGGCCATCCAGAACCAGATCAACATGGGCCGGCCTGTCGGTCTGCGTTGTGCCTGGTATGGCGGCGGTGCGCACTTCCTGACGATCTATGGCACCAACGGCAACTACGTGCTGGTCGCGGATTCGATCTATGGCTATTCGACCCGCGCACTGAGCTCGTTCCCCGGTTCCTACAACGGTGGCGGCAACTGGACCCACACTTACTTCACGGCGAAAAACTAGGAGGGCGACATCATGCAACTGACTTATCCAAAGGCGCCTTCCAACGGCGTACAGACCTTGCGCCCGGTGCTGCAAGCGGCGCTGCAAACCCAGGGTTTTGGCATCAATCGCCAGTTCGCCAGTGCTGCACCGGCGAAAATCAGCCTGAGCGAGGCCTATCGCGGCTACTCGCTGAGCCTGGAGGATCTGAGCCAGGGCAAAGGCCTGAGGGACGCCCGGCTCGGCGACTGGCATTACCTGGTGTTTGCCGACGGCGTGTCGATTGCCGATGCGCAATTGGCTGAAGTCCGCGGTCACGTCGAGTTCGCCTCGTTGAACCACGGCAACCTGGCAACCGCCACGGTCGATGCGCTGAAGCTGGCGGAGCAATCGCCACAGTTGCAGGGCAAAACCGTGGAGCTGCGAGTGCTGTTCGTTTCGGCGCTGCATGTCGTAGCGATCTGGCTGCACGCAGCAGGTGAAGATGTGCTGATCCCGATCGAGCCAACCCCCAAGGAACTGGCACTGACCGGGTTGTACAGCGAGGCAGCCCTGCTCGCACAGCTCAAACCGAAGGCGGATCAGGCCAAGCAGCGCTTTGACGCCGACACCCGTGGACAGCTGGGCAGCTGATAAACGCAGGCAATAAAAAACCCGGACAGTGTCCGGGTTTTTTATTGCCTGCCTGAAACGCCTTACTCGGCCGCAGGTGCAGCCGGCTTGCGGCGCTTGAGCGGGGCCATGCCGTCGCTGCTCACCAGAGAATCAGGCTTCGGACGGTTGGCGCTCTTGCGCTTGGTCGGGGTCTTGGCGGCGGCTTTTTTCTTGTCGCCCTTGGCGTCGGTCTTTTTCTTCTTCACGCCAACGGCCTTGCCCGAGGCCTTGACCTTTTTCGGTCCGCCGTAGGTGCCTTTGACTTCCTTGATAGTGCGGCGCTCGAAGCTTTGCTTCAGATAACGCTCGATGCTCGACATCAGGTTCCAGTCGCCGTGGCAGATCAGCGAGATCGCCAGACCGTCGTTGCCGGCGCGGCCGGTACGGCCGATGCGGTGTACGTATTCGTCGCCGCTGCGTGGCATGTCGAAGTTGATCACCAGATCCAGGCCGTCAACGTCCAGACCACGGGCCGCCACGTCGGTGGCCACCAGAATCTTCACGCCGCCCTGCTTCAGACGGTCGATCGCCAGTTTGCGATCCTTCTGGTCTTTCTCGCCGTGCAGCACGAACGCCTTGTATTCCTGGGCGACGAGACGACCGTAGATGCGGTCGGCCATGGCCCGGGTGTTGGTGAAGACGATAGCCTTCTGATAGGTCTCGTTGGCCAGCAGCCAGTTGACAATCTGTTCTTTGTGCTGGTTGTGGTCGGCGGTGATGATCTGCTGACGGGTGGTGTCGTTCAGCTGGCTGACCGCGTTGAGCTGCAGGTGCTCAGGGTTGTTCAGCACCTTGGCGATCATCTCGCGCAGGCCGGAACCGCCGGTGGTGGCGGAGAACAGCATGGTCTGCTGACGGTTCGGGCATTCGTCGACCAGACGCTGCACGTCTTCGGCAAATCCCATGTCGAGCATGCGGTCGGCTTCGTCGAGCACCAGCACTTCGACTTCTTTCAGATCCAGGTTGCCGGCGTTCAGTTGCTCGATCATCCGGCCCGGCGTACCGATCAGGATGTCCGGCACCTTGCGCAGCATGGCGGCCTGAACCTTGAAGTCTTCACCGCCGGTGATCAGGCCGGACTTGATGAAAGTGAACTGCGAAAAGCGCTCGACTTCCTTCAGGGTCTGCTGGGCCAGCTCGCGGGTCGGCAGCAGGATCAGGGTCTTGATGCTGACGCGGATCTTGGCCGGACCGATCAGGCGGTTGAGGATCGGCAGGACAAACGCGGCGGTCTTGCCGCTACCGGTTTGCGCCGTCACCCGCAGGTCACGCCCCTGAAGCGCCAGCGGAATGGCCGCGGCTTGCACAGGCGTTGGCTCGACAAATTTCAGCTCGGCCACGGCTTTGAGCAGGCGTTCGTGCAGGGCGAATTGGGAAAACACGGGTGCTACCTCGAAGATATGCAGAAAAACAGCTGCATAGGTTACCGGTTTCGAGCGCTCAGGCCGAGTTTCTTTATGAAATCAGCCGCAATCAGTGGCTTTTTTGTTGCTCGATTTGTCTCCAACGGTAATACACAGCGTCTTAAATGCTCTAATCGCCCGTCGCGTCCTACAGAAGAATCGTCGTCCTCATGGATTTAAAACAGCTCTGGCTCAACACCCAAGACCTCTGGGGTGCCCTCGATCAGCACCCCCTCCTTCATGCCGGCCTGGCATTGCTCCTGCTTCTGGTGATCGCACTGATCCTCGGACGAGTGGCACGCTACCTGATCCTGCATGCCAGCCGCATCCTCGGTCGCCAGCCCGCGCTGCACTGGCTCAACGACTTTCGGCATAACAAGGTGTTCCAGCGTCTGGCACAGATGACGCCGTCGCTGGTGATCCAGTTCGGCCTGCACCTGGTGCCGGAGCTGAGCAAGACCGCCATGGTTTTCCTCGGCAACGTCGCGCTGGCGTTCACCATTCTGTTCCTGCTGCTGTCGGTCAGCGCCCTGCTCAACGCCCTGCTGGACATCTACGCCCGCACCGAACACGCCCGCACCCGCTCGATCAAGGGTTACGTGCAACTGGCGAAAATGGTTTTGTACGTGTTCGGCGCGATCATCATCGTCGCCACCCTGATCGACCGTTCGCCGCTGTTGCTGCTGTCCGGTCTGGGTGCGATGTCGGCGGTGATCCTGTTGGTCTACAAGGACACCCTGCTGTCGTTCGTCGCCAGCGTGCAACTGACCAGCAACGACATGCTGCGGGTCGGCGACTGGATCGAAATGCCGCAAGTCGGTGCCGATGGCGACGTGGTCGACATCACCCTGCACACGGTCAAGGTGCAGAACTTCGACAAGACCATCGTCTCGATCCCGACCTGGCGCCTGATGTCCGAGTCGTTCAGAAACTGGCGCGGCATGCAGCAGTCCGGCGGGCGGCGGATCAAACGCAGCCTGTTCATCGACGCCAGCGGCGTGCGTTTCATCCGCGACGATGAAGAAGAAAAACTGTCCCAGGTGCACCTGCTGACCGCGTACATGGGCCGCAAGAAAGCCGAGCTCAAGGCCTGGAACGAAGCGCAGGGCAACGTCGCGGCGATGTCGGCCAACCGCCGGCGCATGACCAATATCGGTACCTTCCGCGCCTACGCGCTGGCCTATCTGAAGAGCCACCCGGAGATCCAGCCGAACATGACCTGCATGGTCCGCCAGATGCAGACCACGGCCCAGGGCATTCCGCTGGAAATCTACTGCTTTACCACTACCACGGTGTGGGCCGATTACGAGCGGATCCAGGGGGATATTTTCGATTACCTGCTGGCGGTGCTGCCGGAGTTCGGGTTGAGCCTGTATCAACAGCCGAGTGGTGGGGATTTGCGCTCCGGGATATTGCCGGCAGTCCTTGGCGCGAGCCACATTCCGGAAGCCGAAAAACATCTGATGTAGCGCTTTCTTCAGCGCAAAAAAAAGACGCAACCCAGGTTGCGTCTTTTTTTGTCCGGCCGACTTGTCAGGCCTGACGCTGCGGTGCCTTGTGCACCATGGTGTAGGCGTAGTCGACGCCCATGCCGTACGCGCCGCTGTGTTCCAGCACCAGGTCCATCACCGCCTGATAAGTGTCTTTGTGCGCCCAGTCACGCTGGTACTCGAGCAGCACTTGCTGCCAGGTAACTGGTACAGCGCCTGCCTGAATCATCCGCTGTACCGACATGTCGTGAGCTTCTTTGGTGGTGCCGCCAGACGCGTCGGTGACGATGTACACCTCGTAGCCTTCGGCCAGGGCTTCCAGGGCCGGGAAGGTCAGGCAGACTTCGGTCCACAGCGCGGCGATGATCAGTTTCTTGCGGCCGGTGGCCTTCACCGCGTCAACCAGCGCCTTGTCTTCCCAGGAGTTCATCGAGGTGCGCTCGATCGGTTTCTGCTCCGGGTGCACCGCCAGCAGTTCCGGCCAGATGTAGCCGCTGAAGCTTTCGGTTTCGACCGAGGTGTAGATGGTCGGCACGTTGAAGATCTTCGCTGCCTTGGCCAGGCCGACGGCGTTGTTCTTCAGGGTTTGACGGTCGATCGACTGTACGCCGAAAGCCATTTGCGGCTGGTGGTCGATCAGGATCAGGGCGGAGTTGGTCGGGTTCAGCAGTTCACGGATAGACATGGCGCGTTCCTTTTGATGTCGATTCAAAGTTTCGATTGGGTATTGGGTGAGTCGAGGCGTTTTGCCGTCTTCGGCGTTGTTGTCTCGGCTTGGATGTCACTTTAGGGGCTAGCCGATAAAGGGACAATTCCCTAAAATCGAGAATCATTGATTCTAAAAAAGGGACAATCATGGATCGCATCGAATGCATGCGCGCCTTCGTGGTAACAGTCGGCGAGAACGGCTTCGCGGCCGCCGCCCGGGCCATGGACGTGCCCCGCTCGAAAGTCAGCAAACAGATTCAGGCGCTGGAAGAAGCCATCGGCGTGCAATTGCTGCAACGCACCACCCGCAGCCTGCACCTGACCGAGGCCGGTGCCGAATATTTCGAAGCAGCGCGGGAAGTGATTGCGGCACTGGACGAGGCCGAACAGCGAGCCCGGGACGGGGTTGGCGAATTGCGCGGGGTGTTGCGGGTGAACGCACCGATGTCGTTCGGCCTGCGGCGACTGGGCAAGCTGATTCCGCTGTTCCACGAACAGCATCCGAACATCGAGCTGCAACTGGTGCTCAGCGACCAGCAGGTCGATCCGGTGCGCGGCGGGTTCGACGTGACCATCCGTATCGCCAGCCTGCCGGACTCGACCATGATCGCCCGGCAACTGGCGCCCGCGCCGCGAATCATGGTCGCCTCCCCCGCTTATCTCGAACGTGCGGGCACGCCGCAGACCCCACAGGATCTGCGCTCACATCAGTGTTTGAACTACGGCTATCTGCAAAGCGGCGTCAGCCTGCAACTGTGCAACGGCAAGGAGACGCAACGAGTCAACGTCACTGGCCCGTTGCACGCCAACAATGGCGACTTGCTGGCGCAAGCGGCCGAGGCCGGCATGGGCATCGCGCTGCTGCCGGACTTCATCGTCGAAGAAGCGCTGGCGGCCGGGCGACTGGTACCGGTGCTGTGCGAATGGCAGGCACCGGCGATCACCATCAACGCCGTGTATTCGTCAGCGCGGCGGGTGCCGCAGAAGACGCGCGCGTTTATCGAGTTTCTGGTGGGACAACTGGCGCCGGCTTGCGAATCCCCAACCGGCTGATCCACACCGCCGCCAGAATCACGCTGCCACCGAGGAACAACCGCCCCAGCTCTTCATGCTGATTCCAGATCAGCAGGTTCAGCAGCAAGCCCACTGGCACGTGCAGGTTGTTCATCACCGCCAGGGTGCCGCCGTTGACCAGGCACGCGCCCTTGTTCCACCAGTACAGACCGAGTGCGGTCGAGACCAGCCCCAGGAACACCAGCACACCCCATTGCAGCGGCGCTTCGGGCAGGAAGTTGGATTTGCCGAACAGCAGGAACGCCGGCAACGCCACCGCGAGTGCGCCGAGGTAGAAAAAACCGAAGCGCCGGTAGTGCGGCAGATCGCTCGGGTGCTTCGTCACCAGATGCTTGTACAGCACCTGCCCGGCGGCGTAGGTGAAGTTGGCCAGTTGCAGCAACAGGAAACCCATGAAGAAGTCCGGGTTGATCCGGTCGTAGCGGATCACCGCCGCGCCCGCCACAGCCACCAGCGCCGCAATCAGTGCCCACGGGTTGAAGCGGCGGTTGAGCGCATCTTCGATCAGGGTCACATGCAGCGGCGTGAGGATGGTGAACAGCAGCACTTCCGGCACCGTCAGCACGCGGAAGCTCAAATACAGGCAGACGTAGGTCACGCCGAACTGCAATGCACCGATCAGCAGCATGCCGCGCATGAACGCCGGTTCCACCGAACGCCAGCGCGTCAGCGGGATGAATACCAGCCCGGCCAGCACCACGCGCACCAGCACCGCGAAGTAACTGTCGACATGCCCGGCCAGGTATTCGCCGATCAGACTGAAGGAAAACGCCTGGATCAGCGTGACAATAAGTAGATAGCCCATGGTCGCCTCGATTTCGAATGGCGGCGACGATAGCGGTTTTTGCCGGCCATCGCTAAATCCCGGGCAAAAAAAAGCCCGATCTCGCTAAAGCGTTCAATCGGGCTACAGCACTCAGGAGCAACAAGTGCAAAGGGAGGTTCGATGCGCGTAGAGCCTTGAAGGGGTTGCGCCAGGTCACTAGAACAATCGGCGATTATCTGGCGATTAACATATCAAGCGACCTGGGACAGTTTGGCGTTGGCCTGGTTGAGGCCTTTCTCCTGGAAGTCGCCGCCCAGATTCATGCCTTCGGCGTGGATGAAGGTCACGTCGTGGATACCGATGAAACCCATCACCTGACGCAGGTACGGTTCCTGGTGATCCGCCGGGCCGCCGGCGTAGATGCCACCACGAGCGGTCAACACATAGGCACGCTTGCCGCTGAGCAGGCCTTGCGGGCCGGTTTCGGTGTACTTGAACGTCACGCCGGCACGCAGCACGTGGTCAAGCCAGGCTTTCAGGGTGCTTGGAATCGCGAAGTTGTACATCGGCGCGGCCATCACCAGCACGTCGGCGGCCAGCAATTCATCGGTCAGCTCGTTGGAGCGATCCAGCGAGGATTGTTCGTTGGCATTGCGCTGCTCGGCGGATTTCATCCAGCCGCCCAGCAGGTTGCTGTCCAGGTGAGGCACCGGGTTCACGGCGAGGTCACGTACGGTGATCTGATCGGCCGGGTGTGCAGCTTTCCACTGACTGATGAAGGTCTGGGTCAGTTGACGGGATACCGAGTCTTGCTGGCGGGCGCTGCTTTCGATGATCAGAACGCGGGACATGTTGTGTAGCCTCCATCCGAGAATGTTGTAAGTCGATGGAATGAAGGTTAAACAGAGTCGTATCGATGAAAAAGCGCAAATAACTGCTATAAAGCATCGATAAATTCGTTTATAAGCTGACGCACACCTTGTGGGAGCACACTGGCTCCCACAAAGAGGCGGGTGTTATTTCGGGTTGCAGCTCAGTTCGACGCGCAGCTTGATGATCTCGCGGGAGAACTTGGCGGTGGCGTTTGTATGTTTGCCGGCCGGCACTTCGATATTGCGGGTGCGCGGCGCCTCCGGGCCATTGCTGAACACGACTTTGCAGACCGCGTCGACCTCGCCGTAGTTGGCGACCCGGATGGAGCCGATGTCTTTATCGGTATCGAAGGACTCGTAGTCGATCTTCAAGCCATTGAGATTCTTCTGCACATCGATCGGATACGCAAACGCGGTCAGCGGTAGCAACGCCAGCACCACACAACAGAATTTTTTCATTCGGCAGTCTCCATGAGGGACAGCCAGCTTAGGACAAGAGGAGCTATCGATGAAAGCGCCCCGCGTGACCCTTGATCAATGGCGAACGTTGCAGGCGGTGGTCGACCACGGCGGATTCGCCCAGGCTGCCGAGGCCTTGCACCGCTCGCAATCGTCGGTGAGTTACACCGTCGCCCGCATGCAGGATCAGCTCGGCGTGCCGTTGTTGCGTATCGACGGCCGAAAAGCCGTGCTCACCGAAGCCGGCGGCGTATTGTTACGTCGCTCTCGACAACTGGTGAAACAGGCCAGCCAACTGGAAGACCTGGCCCATCATATGGAACAGGGCTGGGAAGCCGAAGTGCGGCTGGTGGTGGACGCCGCGTACCCCACTGCCCGCCTCGTTCGCGCCCTGACGGCCTTCATGCCGCAGAGCCGCGGCTGTCGCGTGCGCCTGCGCGAAGAAGTGCTGTCGGGTGTCGAAGAGGTCTTGCTCGAAGGCGTGGCCGACCTGGCCATCACCGGCCTGAGCATTCCCGGCTACCTGGGCGCGGAGTTGAGCGACGTGGAATTCGTTGCCGTCGCCCACCCCGAACACGCCCTGCATCGACTGAACCGCGAACTGAATTTCCAGGACCTGGAAACCCAGATGCAAGTGGTCATCCGCGACTCCGGTCGCCAGCAGCCGCGGGACGTCGGCTGGCTCGGCGCCGAACAGCGCTGGACCGTCGGTAGCCTTGCCACCGCCGCCAATTTCGTTTCCAGCGGCCTGGGTTTTGCCTGGCTGCCACGGCACATGATCGAACGGGAATTGAAGGAAGGCCTGCTCAAGCTGCTACCGTTGGATCAGGGCGGCAGCCGCAATCCGAGTTTCTATCTGTATTCGAATAAGGACAAACCGCTGGGCCCGGCCTCGCAGATCCTCGTCGAACTGTTGCGCACCTTCGACACCTTGCCGCTGGACGCGCCGTTCGCCGCCCCCGAACAAGCCTGACACGGAGTTCACCGATGGCGTATTTCGAGCATGAAGGTTGCAACCTGCACTACGAGGAATATGGCCACGGTGATCCGTTGCTGCTGGTTCATGGGCTCGGCTCCAGCACGCTGGACTGGGAAATGCAGATTCCGGCACTGGCCGCGCACTATCGGGTAATCGTCCCGGATGTGCGCGGCCACGGCCGCTCAGACAAGCCCCGCGAGCATTACAGCATCGCTGGCTTCAGCGCTGACATCGTCGCGCTGATCGAGCACCTGAAGCTTGGTCCGGTGCACTACGCCGGCCTGTCAATGGGCGGCATGATCGGCTTCCAGTTCGCCGTCGATCAGCCGCAGATGCTCAAGAGCCTGACCATCGTCAACAGCGCACCCGAGGTCAAAGTGCGCAGCCGCGACGACTATTGGCAGTGGTTCAAGCGCTGGAGCCTGATGCGCCTGCTGAGCCTGGCCACCATTGGCAAGGCCCTGGGCGCCAAACTGTTCCCCAAACCGGAGCAGGCCGATTTGCGACAGAAAATGGCCGAGCGCTGGGCAAAAAACGACAAACGTGCTTATCTCGCCAGCTTCGATGCGATTGTTGGCTGGGGGGTCCAGGAACGACTTTCGAGGATCTCCTGTCCAACGCTCGTCGTCAGCGCCGACCGGGACTACACCCCCGTTTCGCTGAAAGAAACCTATGTCAGACTGCTGCCCGATGCGCGGCTGGTGGTGATCTTCGATTCGCGCCACGCCACCCCGCTCGATCAGCCCGAACGCTTCAATCAAACGCTGCTGGCGTTTCTTGCCACAGCCGATAATCACCCTCAGGATCACTGAACCATGCTGAAAAAACTCGCCCTCGCCGCCGGCACCGTGCTGTTCGCCGCCAACCTGATGGCTGCCACGCCGGCCAAGGCGCCTCACGTCGAACTGGTGACCACCAACGGCACCATCGAAATCGAGCTGGACCCGGTCAAGGCGCCGATCAGTACCAAGAACTTCCTCGATTACGTCGACAGCGGTTTCTACACCAACACCATTTTCCACCGTGTGATCCCGGGCTTCATGGCCCAGGGCGGCGGCTTCACCCAGCAGATGCAACAGAAAGAAACCAAGGCACCGATCAAGAACGAAGCCAGCAACGGTCTGCACAACGTTCGCGGCACCCTGTCGATGGCCCGCACTTCCGATCCGAACTCGGCCACCAGCCAGTTCTTCATCAACGTCGCCGACAACGCGTTCCTCGATTCGGGCCGCGACGCCGGTTACGCGGTGTTCGCCAAAGTGGTCAAGGGCATGGACGTGGTCGACATCATCGTCAACTCCCAGACCACCACCAAACAGGGCATGCAAAACGTGCCTGTCGACCCTGTGATCATCAAGTCGGCCAAGCGCATCGACTAAGCTTTACAGGGCGTATCGAGCGGCCGCGGCTTAACCCCGCGCCGCTCACACTGATAAAAGGAGAGCCCGTACTCCGGGCGGTTATCTGATGCTCTATCGCCGTTTCGAACAACTGATCGACATATTCCGTGATGCTCCTACGGCATCCCCGCCGGATCGTGTTCTGCCCTTCTATACCTATTACCTGAAGCAGGTCTGGCCGAGTTTCGCCGCCCTGCTGATCGTCGGTCTGTTCGGTGCCCTGATCGAAGTGGCGCTCTTCAGCTACCTCAGCCGCATCATCGACCTTGCCCAAGGCACACCGAACGTCGACTTTTTCAAAGTGCATGGTACCGAACTGGCGTGGATGGCCGTGGTGGCCCTGCTCCTGCGACCGCTGTTCCTGGCCCTGCACGACATGCTGGTGCACCAGACCCTGAGCCCGAGCATGACCAGCCTCATCCGCTGGCAGAACCACAGTTACGTGCTCAAGCAGAGCCTGAATTTCTTCCAGAACGACTTCGCCGGGCGCATCGCCCAGCGCATCATGCAGACCGGCAACTCGCTGCGTGATTCCGCGGTGCAGGCAGTGGATGCGTTGTGGCATGTGCTGATCTATGCGATCAGCTCGCTGGTGCTGTTCGCCGAAGCCGACTGGCGCCTGATGATCCCGCTGCTGACGTGGATTGCCGCCTATATCGGCGCACTCTATTACTTCGTGCCACGGGTCAAGGACCGCTCCGTCGCCGCTTCCGACGCGCGCTCGAAACTGATGGGGCGCATCGTTGACGGCTACACCAACATCGCCACCCTGAAGTTGTTCGCCCACACCAACTTCGAACAGCACTACGCCCGCGAGGCGATTCAGGAGCAGACCGAAAAAGCCCAGCTGGCCGGCCGCGTGGTCACCAGCATGGACGTGGCCATCACCACCATGAACGGTCTGCTGATCGTCGGCACTACGGGCCTGGCCCTGTGGCTGTGGACGCAATCGCTGATCAGCGTCGGCGCCATCGCCCTGGCGACCGGCCTGGTGATCCGCATCGTCAACATGTCCGGCTGGATCATGTGGGTGGTGACCGGCATCTTCGAGAACATCGGCATGGTCCAGGACGGCCTGCAGACCATCTCGCAACCGGTCAGCGTCACCGACCAGGAACAGGCCAAACCGCTGGCCGTGGCCCGCGGCGAAGTGCGTTTCGAGCACGTGGATTTTCACTACGGCAAGAAGAAAGGCATCATCGGCGACCTCAACCTGACCATCAAACCCGGCGAGAAAATCGGCCTGATCGGCCCGTCCGGCGCCGGCAAATCGACCCTGGTCAACCTGCTGCTGCGCCTGTACGACGTCGAGGGCGGGCGGATCCTGATCGATGGCCAGAACATCGCCGAAGTCGGCCAGGAAAGCCTGCGCTCACGAATCGGCATGATCACCCAGGACACCTCGCTGCTGCACCGCTCGATCCGCGACAATTTGCTGTACGGCAAACCTGACGCCACCGATGCCGAACTCTGGGAAGCGGTGCGCAAGGCCCGCGCCGACGAGTTCATCCCGCTGCTGTCGGATGCCGAAGGTCGCACCGGTTTCGACGCGCATGTTGGTGAGCGCGGAGTGAAACTGTCCGGCGGCCAGCGCCAGCGGATCGCGATTGCCCGGGTGCTGCTCAAGGACGCGCCGATCCTGATCATGGACGAAGCGACCTCGGCGCTGGACTCGGAAGTCGAAGCGGCGATCCAGGAAAGCCTGGAAACCCTGATGCAGGGCAAGACCGTGATCGCCATTGCCCACCGCCTCTCGACCATTGCCCGTATGGATCGGCTGGTGGTGCTGGAGAACGGCAAAATCGCCGAAAGCGGCAACCATGCCGAACTGCTGGCCCATGGCGGGTTGTATGCGCGGTTGTGGGCACACCAGACCGGAGGGTTTGTCGGCATCGACTGACCTTTCGCGAAACACAGAAACCGCCAGAGCCCTTGTTCCATGGGCTCTGGCGGTTTTTTATCGCCTGCTGGAAATCCCCACAAATCCTGCTGTACTCAGCGAAGGCTCTGGAGATGAACCTGTCGTAATTGCAAGGAAGCACAATTCGATACAGTCTCGATAGCGCGTCTATCAAGGACACTCTCATGTCTCTGTTAAAACGTTCAGCCACGGAGTTGTTGGGTACGTTCTGGTTGGTGCTGGGTGGTTGCGGCAGTGCGGTGATCGCCGCGTCCTCACCAGTGGGTATCGGCGTGCTGGGGGTGGCCCTGGCGTTTGGCCTGACGGTGCTGACCATGGCGTTTGCCATCGGCCACATCAGCGGGTGTCACCTCAACCCGGCCGTGTCGGTCGGTCTGGTCGTCGGTGGTCGGTTCCCGGCCAAAGAACTCCCCGCCTACATCATCGCCCAGGTGATCGGCGGGATCCTGGCAGCGGCGCTGCTGTATCACATCGCCAGCGGCAAGGAGGGTTTCGACATCGCCGCCGGTCTTGCTTCAAACGGTTATGGTGAGCACTCGCCGGGCAAATACTCGATGGCCGCAGGCTTCATCACAGAACTGGTGATGACCGCGATGTTCGTGGTGATCATCCTCGGCGCCACCGACAAACGCGCCCCTGCGGGGCTGGCACCGATCGCCATCGGCCTGGCCCTGACGCTGATCCACCTGATCTCGATTCCGGTGACCAACACCTCGGTCAACCCGGCCCGCAGTACGGGCCCGGCGCTGATGGTCGGCGGCTGGGCCATCGCGCAGTTGTGGATGTTCTGGGTTGCGCCACTGTTGGGCGCGGTGGTGGGCGGTGTGGTCTATCGCTGGCTGGGCAAGGAAGACACCTGAGGAGAGTGGGCGAGGATCAGGCTTGCCGATATGGCAAGGCGCTCCTCGCTTCTTCTGCGTAAGCCAGCACACCGGCGCGCTCCTGCTGGAGGAAATCCTTCACGGCGGCTTTCAGGCCGGGATGGCGCAGGTAATGCCAGGAATGGGTGATCACCGGTTCGAAACCGCGAATCAACTTGTGTTCGCCCTGGGCGCCAGCGTCGAAACGCTGGTAACCCCGGGCAATCGCGTAGTCCATGCCCTGATAGAAACAGGTTTCGAAATGCAGTCGGTCGTACTCGGCCAGGCAGCCCCAGTAACGCCCGTAAAAACTGTCGCCCCCCACCAGACTGAACGCCATCGCCACAGGTCTTGAGCCCTGTTTGGCCAACACGACACGAATCGATTCCGGCATGCGCTCGGCCAATAGACTGAAGAACTCCCGCGTCAGATACGGCGCCTGACGGCGCACTGCATAAGTGTTGGCGTAGCAGGCGTAGACAAAATCCCACTGCACCTCATCCAGCTCTCGTCCTTCCAGCCATTCGAATTCGAAGCCCTGCCCCGCCACTTGCTCGCGTTCCTTGCGCATCTGCTTGCGCTTGCGTGAGCTGAGCACGTCGAGAAAGTCCTGGAAATCGCGATAACCGCGATTCTGCCAGTGGTACTGACAGCCGATGCGTTGCAGCCAGCCCGGTTGTTCGGCCATGGCAGCGTCGGTGAACGTGTCGGTGAAGTTGATGTGGGCGCTGGAGAGTTCTTCGATTTCCAGATAGCCCGGCAGGCTCTTGAGCAGTTCGAATCCGTCCTCGACATTCGCCGCCAGCAACCGCGGACCACTGACCGGACTAAACGGCACCGCGCTCAGGAACTTGGGATAGTAATCAATGCCGGCGCGGGCGCAGGCATCGGCCCAGCCGTGATCGAACACGTATTCGCCGTAGGAATGCCACTTGCGATAACCCGGCAGCGCCGCGACCACACGGCCGTCTTCAACGTGCAGCAAATGCTCCGGTTGCCAGCCGGTGTGCGGGCCGACACTGCCGCTGTCTTCCAGCGCGCCGAGGAAGGCATGACGCAGAAACGGCTGGTTGTCCGGCACCAGTGCATCCCAGAGCGCCGGTTCGATTTCCGACAGTTTTTGCAGGCGCTGCAACGGCATTTTCCTCTCCACTTTTGGCCCTGAAAGCCTCGCGAGTATCGCTGATCGGCCCTGTCTTGCCCACGTCCGATTGCGCGACAGCGCTCTAGATCAATAGTTCACGCAAGTTTTGTATCGTCATCAACCTGCCATCACCGTGCCACTGCTCTGTCATAAACCATCGCGATACTGGCGCCTGTTTTTAGAGCGCCGGGTTCTACCCGGACACAGTTTTCCGACGTTCAAATCGTCGGTTGTGCCCGGGATGGTTCAGCCATCCCTCTCATCTTCGGAGATTGCTATGCGTCTTGCTTCCACGAAAACTGCGGCGGCCCTGTGCGGTGGCCTGTTGCTGGCCATGAGTGTTCCGGCCAGTGCCGCAGTCGACGCCAAACTGCTCGACATGCTCAAGGCTAACGGTTCCATCACCCAGGCGCAGTACGTAGAACTGCAAACCGAACTGGCCCAGGATCAGAAGGCCCGGCAAATCGCGCAGCAGGCGCAGCAAGAGACCAACGAGCAAATCGCGGCAACCGCGAAGAAAACCAATGAGCTGAGCAGCTTCGACCAGAAGCTGGCCTGGGCTGCCAAGACCCAGTTCAAGGGTGATGTACGTTTCCGTCAGGAAACCGTGAAGAACGATGGCGTGCCGAACGCCAAGGACCAGGACCGTCAGCGCATTCGTGCCCGTCTGGGTGCCTACACCGAAATCAACCCGCAGGTTGATACCGGTATCCGTATCGCCACCGGCAGCAGCGACGACGCCCGCTCCACCAACCAGGACCTGAACAACTACTTCGACAAGAAGCAGATCTGGCTCGACCAGGGTTACGTCGACTACCACCCTGACGCGGTCAAGAACCTGCACCTGATCGCCGGCAAGATGAACCAGCCCTGGGTGAGCATGGGCGACATCATCTGGGACAGCGACATCAACCCGGAAGGTCTGGCCGTCACTTACAAGTACCCGCTGAACGGCAGCGCCGAACTGTTCGGTAGCGCCGGTCACTACACCCTCAAGGACAACGTCGACGGCGAAGGCGTGCAGTTCAAGCACGACCTGCGTCTGTACGCTGGCCAGCTGGGCGGTCGTTTTGCACTGACCGACAGCCTGAAACTGACCCTGGGCGGCAGTATCTACTCCTACGACAACGACAAGGACAGCGCCTGCCCGACCACCGGCACCGTTACCGCGCCATGCGCCCTGGCCGTCAACGGCAACAGTCCGAACGAAACCTTCAAACTGTATGAAGGCTTCGGTCAGCTGGACATCGCCAACCTCCCGGTTCCGCTGTCGATCTACGGTCAATACGTGAACAACAACGACGCCAGCAACGATCAGGACACTGGCTGGCTGGCCGGTGTGAAGACCAAGGTTTACGGCTTCGGCATCGATTACAACTACCGCGACGTACAGCGTAACGCGGTGGTGGGTGCCTTCACCGACTCCGACTTCGCCAACGGTTACACCGGTTCCCGCGGCAGCAAGTTGAAAGTGAGCTACGAGCTGGACAAGAACTTCACCTTGGGCGCCACGTATTTCATGGCTAACTCGGACTACACCAACGCCAGCCTCAAGAAAACCGACTCCGACATCAACACCCTGCAACTGGATGCCGAAGCCAAGTTCTAAAACCGCAGTAAAAAGCTTCAAGCAACCAGTGAATGCCTCACTTCTCGCTTGAAGCCGATTTTCTCCGACAGCCCGGCGCCGCAGCAGCGATCCCCATCATCCGTTCGCTGCTGTTACGCCGGGTTGTTTTTTGCCTCAGGGACTGTCTTTTCGCCGCTGCGCCGCCAGATGCTCGGCCAACGCGTCCACACCCTCATCCGGTTTCTCCGGCATCACCCGCAATGTCGCCTGCATCAAACGCATCTGGCGAATGAATCGCCGACAATTGGGGCAGAACATCAGGTGATGACGCACCATCAGTTTCTCGCGAAAGCTCAACTGGCCATCGAGATAATCGCTGGATCGTGCCACTTGCTCCTTGCAGGTCAACATTCACCTGTCTCCTCAAAATGTTCCACGGTCGCGAAGACCTTCAAACGTGCCCGGTGCAGCAGCACACGGACATTGGAGAGCGATATCTCCAGAAGATTACAGATCTCTTCCAGCTCCAGGCCTTGACGCTCGCGCAGCAACAGCACACTGCTCTGCAGTTCTGACAGGCTGAGCAGCGTGTGTTCCAGGCATTCGCGCAGTTCATTTTCGGTCAGCAGCGCTTCGGGCGTGTCCTGATGCCAGGCGAACGGTGCGATCAGCCAGTGGCCGTCGCCGGGGGAAAATCGGTCGTCGTCGATGGTGCCGTGGGGCGACGGCAGATCATCCATCAGCACTTCGCGACGGTTTTGTTTGTAACGGCCCTTGGCCGAGTTGGCGGTGATGGTCAGCAGCCAGGTCTTGAGACTGGAGCGGCCCTCGAAGCTGCCGATATGACGCACCACCGACAGCCAGGCGTCCTGCACCACTTCTTCGACGTGGCGCTGGCCGACAATCGCATAAGCCACCGCGCGCATGGCGCTCTGGTAAGTCGTGACCAGTTCCTTGAAAGCCTTTTGCTCACCGGCCAACAAACGTGTCAGCAGTTGAGTGTCGTCAGCCGCCATCCCTCAATCCCCTTGTCCTGACTTCGAAAATGATAACGGCAGGATGGCGCTCAACGCACCATCCTGCCGTCATTTTCGAAAATTACAGCGTTGCAGCTGATCCGGCTGTAGGAAAGATCAACGCGATTAAGAGGAAATTAACCTTAATCTCAACGCTTGCGCAGAATCACGCTACCAATCGAATAACCGGCACCGAACGAACTCAGCACCGCCAGCGAACCGGCCGCCAGATCATCCTGATACTTGTGGAACGCGATCACGGAACCGGCGGAGCTGGTATTGGCGTAGGTGTCGAGAATCACCGGGGCTTCTTCTTCAGTCGCTTCGCGGCCCAGCAGCTTGCGCACGATCAGGTGGTTCATGCTCAGGTTGGCCTGGTGCAGCCAGAAGCGCTTCACGTCACCGACGTTGAGCTTGTTCTCTTCCAGATGCTCGCCGATCAGCTCGGCCACCATCGGGCAGACATCCTTGAACACCTTGCGGCCTTCCTGCACGAACAGTTTGTCGCGGGCACCGATGCCCTCTTCCGCCGCGCGGTTGAGGAAGCCGAAGTTGTTACGGATGTTGTTGGAGAACTTGGTCAGCAGTTTGGTGCTGACCACGTCGAACTGGTGCTTCGACGTCGCCGTATCGGCACGCTCGATGACGACGGCAGTAGCGGCGTCGCCGAAAATGAAGTGGCTGTCGCGGTCGCGGAAGTTCAGGTGACCGGTGCAGACTTCCGGGTTGACCATCAGGATCGCCCGGGCCTGGCCCAGTTGCACCGTATTGGCGGCTTGCTGGATACCGAAGGTGGCCGACGAACAGGCAACGTTCATGTCGAAACCGAACCCCTGGATACCCAGCGCTTCCTGGACTTCGATGGCGATGGCCGGGTAGGCGCGTTGCAGGTTGGAGCAGGCAACGATTACACCGTCGATGTCGGCAGCCGTTTTGCCGGCACGCTGCAAGGCTTGTTCGGCGGCACCGATGGCCATCTGGCAGAGCACCGACCATTCGTCGTTGGAGCGCTCAGGCAGGCGTGGCGCCATGCGCGCTGGGTCGAGAATGCCGTCCTTGTCCATGACAAAACGGCTCTTGATGCCCGAGGCTTTTTCGATAAACGCGGCGCTGGATTCGGTCAGGGCCTGGACTTCACCGCTGGCGATGGCGTCAGCGTTGTCGGCGTTGAACTGCGCGACGTAGGTATTGAAAGACTGCACCAGCTCTTCGTTGGAGATGCTGTTGGCCGGGGTGTACAGGCCGGTGCCGCTGATGACGACGTTATGCATGGTCGTTTCTCTAATCTGTTCAGGCAGAAAGTGCTGGCACCGACGTGCCAACACGCAAAGGGTCTATTCCCATAGAGGGGACGCAAAAACCTTGCATCGCTTTATTCCGACCTCGCCCGCGGCTGACAAGGCTCAAAACCGCGGGGCCGGCGTTTATAGGCGCGAAGTTTGCCATAAACCTTGGCATTTGGCGCCTTTTGCAGGATCGGAGGTCAGGCCTCGACCTGCGTCCACTGTTTGTTCAGGCGCTTGTCGGAGATCGGCACTTTCGTCCCCAACTGCTGGGCGAACAGCGAAACCCGATACTCTTCCAGCCACCAGCGGTACAGCTCGAGCTGGGGATCGCGTTTGCCTTCCTGTGCGTGTTTGGCCGCGCGAGTCTGGTATTGCGTCCAGAGGCCGGCGAGTTCGCCGCTCCAGACCCGGTCCTTCTGCACCTGCGCGCCCAGTTTCTCGAAACGTTGCTCGACGGCTTTCAGGTAACGCGGCAACTCCTTGAGCCACTGCATCGGCGTTTCGCGGACGAAGCCCGGATACACCAGATGGCTGAGCTGCAGTTTGATGTCGTTAAGCGCTACCGCCTGAGCCAGATCGATCTTGCCCTTGAAGCGTTTTTGCAGACCGTGCCAGAGCTTGAGAATTTCCAGGGTCAGACGCGCCACCCGCTCGGCGTGCTCGGTCCAACTGCCGCGCTTGCGCTCGGCCAGTGCTGCCAGTCCTGCGCCATCACGAGGCAATGGGTCTTCGCCGTCGAGAATGCAGCTGTCGAGGCTGGCCAGCAGAATGTCTTCCACCAGCGCGTCGACCCGGCCCAGTTCGCGGTACAGCAGGCCCAGTTCGGTCAGGCCCGGCAACTTGCCGCGCAGGAACTTCGCCGGTTCGGCCAGTTGCTGCATCAACAGTCGCTGCAAGGCGCGGCGATGCTGGAACTCGGCTTCGGCAGGTGTCGAGAAGCGCCCTTCCTTGACCGTGCCGCCCTCTTCCACCAGCGCCGGATACACCGTCATCGACAGCCCGGCGATCTTCTGCTGAGTCTTTTCCGCCACCGGCGCGAAGACTTTGGCCTCCACCGGTTGCTGGCTTTTCGCACTCTGCGGCACGGCCAATGCAGCTTGGCTGGCTTCGGCGAAACGTGCGGTCAGCTCCGCCAGATCCCGTCCTTCGCCAAGGAACTTGCCCTGACCGTCAACGATTTCCAGGTTCATCCGCAGATGGCTTTCGACCTGTTGCTCAGCTTCCGCCCAGGCCTCATCACTGACCCGCGCACCGGTCATGCGCAGCAGCTCACGGCCCAGCGCCTGCGGCAACGAACCTTCGGCAAACGTCATGCGTTGCAGCGCAGCCTTGATAAAGTCCGGCACCGGCACAAAGTTCTTGCGCAAGGCCTTGGGCAGGTTGCGCACCAGCGCAATGCACTTCGCCTCGATCAGCCCCGGCACCAGCCATTCCAGACGTTCCGGTGGCAGCATCGGCAACAACGGTGCCGGCACACGCAGGGTCACGCCGTCGCGCGGATGATTCGGTTCGAAGTGGTAACTCAGCGCCAGTTCCAGATCGCCGATGTGCAGCGTGTCCGGGTAATGCTGGGCGGTGACTTCGCTGGCTTCGCGAGCCAGCACGTCTTCCTCGCGCATGATCAGCAGTTGCGGATTTTTCTGGCTGTTGACCCGATACCAGCTGTCGAACGTCGCGGTCTGGTGGATCTCCGCCGGCAGTCGCGCATCGTAGAAAGCGTAGAGGGTTTCCTCGTCGGCCAGAATGTCCCGGCGACGGGCCTTGGCTTCCAGTTCGTCGAGCTGTTCCAGCAATTGCTTGTTGGCGGTCAGGCATTTGGCCCGGGACTGAATCTCGCCGCGCACCAGGCCTTCACGGATGAACAGCTCGCGCGAGACCACCGGATCGACCGGGCCGTAATGCACCGGTCGACGCCCGACCACGATCAGGCCGAACAGCGTGATCTGTTCGAACGCGACGACCTGGCCGCGCTTCTTCTCCCAGTGCGGTTCGAAGTGATTCTTCTTGATCAGATGCCCGGCCAGCGGCTCGATCCAGTCGGCGTCGATCTTCGCCACCATCCGCGCGTAGAGCTTGGTGGTTTCCACCAGTTCGGCGGTCATCACCCACTGCGGGCGCTTCTTGCCGATGCCCGACGACGGGTGAATCCAGAACCGCCGCTGACGGGCGCCAAGGTAGTCGCCGTCCTCGGTTTTCTGGCCGATCTGGCTGAGCAGGCCGACCAGCACAGCCTTGTGCAGCTTCGGATAATCCGCCGGCTCTTTATTGAGGCTCAACTGCAGGTCGCGGCAGATCAGGCTCAACTGGCGATGGGAATCACGCCACTCACGCAAGCGCAGGTAGTTGAGGAAATTCTTGCGGCACCAGTTGCGCAGCGGATTGGCGGTCAGCGCCTGGCGCTGTTCTTCGAAGCCACGCCACAGATTGACCAGCGCAGCGAAGTCCGAATCGGCATCCTTCCACTGCGCGTGGGCCTGATCGGCGGCTTGCTGGCGCTCCGGCGGACGCTCGCGCGGATCCTGAATCGACATGGCACTGGCGACGATCAGCACTTCCTGCAAGCTGCCGAGCTTGGCGGCTTCGAGCAGCATGCGGCCCATGCGCGGGTCCACCGGCAGGCGCGCCAACTGGCGGCCAAGCGGGGTCAACTGACTGTTGCGATCTACCGCCGAGAGTTCTTGCAGCAGGTTGAAACCGTCGCTGATCGCCTTGCCGTCCGGCGGCTCGATGAACGGGAACGCGGTGATCTCGCCGAGGCGCAGATGCAGCATCTGCAGGATCACGGCGGCAAGGTTGGTACGCAGGATTTCCGGATCGGTAAATTCCGGGCGACCGAGGAAATCCTCTTCGCTGTACAAACGCACGCAAATGCCCGGCTCGACCCGGCCGCAACGACCTTTACGCTGGTTGGCGCTGGCCTGGGAAATCGCTTCGATCGGCAGACGCTGGACCTTGGCGCGGTAGCTGTAGCGACTGATCCGCGCGGTACCGCTGTCGATCACGTAACGGATGCCCGGCACGGTCAGCGAGGTTTCGGCGACGTTGGTCGCCAGCACCACTCGACGGCCCGGGTGGGACTGGAAAATCCGCTGCTGCTCGGCCGGCGACAGGCGCGCGTACAACGGCAGGATTTCGGTGTGTTTGAGCTGGGCTTTACGCAGCATGTCGGCGGCGTCGCGAATCTCGCGCTCGCCCGGCAGGAACACCAGCACGTCGCCAGGGCTGCGACGCTCGCTGCGCTCGTAAGCGGCAATTTCATCAAGGGTAGCGAGGATCGCCTGATCCACGGTCAGGTCGTCCTCGACGCGGTTGCCCTCTTCGTCCTGCTCCAGGGTCAGCGGGCGATACCAGGTTTCCACCGGGAAGGTGCGGCCGGACACTTCTACGATCGGCGCGTCATCGAAATGTTTGGAGAAACGCTCCAGATCGATGGTCGCCGAGGTGATGATGACTTTCAGGTCCGGACGACGCGGCAGCAGGGTTTTCAGGTAACCCAGCAGGAAGTCGATGTTGAGACTGCGTTCGTGCGCTTCGTCGACGATGATCGTGTCGTAGCGTTCGAGGTAGCGATCGTTCTGGGTTTCCGCCAGCAGGATGCCGTCGGTCATCAGTTTGATCAGGGTGTTGGCATCGCTCTGATCCTCGAACCGTACCTGATAGCCGACCAGCGCGCCCAGCGGTGTGCCGAGTTCTTCGGCGACTCGGCTGGCCACACTGCGCGCCGCGATTCGGCGCGGCTGGGTGTGGCCGATCAAGCCATACTGGCCGCGACCGATCTCCAGACAGATTTTCGGCAACTGCGTGGTTTTGCCCGAGCCGGTTTCGCCGGCGATGATCAGCACCTGGTGCTTTTCCAGGGCCTTCTTGATTTCGTCACGCTTGGCCGCGATCGGCAGGCTGTCGTCGTAACGGATCACCGGCAGGCTGGCCTTGCGCGCCAGCACCTGATCGCAGGACGCCTGCATGCGCGCCACCCACTGGGCCAGCTTGGCCTCGTCGGGTTTCTTGCGCAGCTCAAGCAACTGCCGCCGCAGCCGGTGGCGGTCGGCGAGCATGGCGTGATCGAGGTTTTTCAGCAGTTTGTCGATGGAGGGCGATTCGTCGGTCATCGGGTACGCAATTCGGTCGTCTAGTGGCGCAAGGACGCGATTGTCGCAGAAAAGCAGCTACAAGCGGCAAGCTACAAACCGCAAGTTGAAAGCGGGGCCTGTCGTTTGCTGCTGGCGGCGACTTTATTCGTTATCCAGCCCCTTGCGCCGATACGGGAAGACATCGATGACTTTCCCTGCCCGGATCGCCTCCTGCAAGCCCTTCCAGTAATCGGCGTTGTACAGCTCGCCATGCAACTGATCGAACAGTTTTCGCTGCCTGGCATCGGCGAACAGAAACGGCGGAAATTCCTCGGGGAACACGTCCAGCGGACCGATCGAATACCACGGTTCGGAGGCCATTTCGTCCTCCGGCGTGCGCGGTGGCGGGATGTGGCGGAAGTTGGCTTCGGTGAGGAAGCAGATCTCGTCGTAGTCGTAGAACACCACCCGGCCATGGCGGGTGACGCCAAAGTTTTTCAGCAGCATGTCGCCGGGGAAGATGTTGGCCGCCGCCAATTGCTTGATCGCCAAGCCGTAATCTTCCAGCGCTTCGCGTACCTGGGCTTCGTTGGCGTTGTCCAGATAGAGGTTCAGCGGGGTCATCCGGCGTTCGGTCCAGCAGTGGCGAATCAGCACTGTTTCGCCTTCGAGCGACACCGTGGATGGCGCGACTTCCAGCAGTTCCGCCAGGCAGGCCGGATCGAATTTGCTCAGCGGAAAACGAAAGTCGGCGAATTCCTGGGTATCGGCCATGCGCCCGACGCGGTCGACGCTTTTCACCAGCCGGTATTTCTCGATCACCGTGGCGCGGTCGACGTTTTTCGACGGCGAGAAGCGGTCCTTGATGATCTTGAACACGGTGTTGAAGCCCGGCAGCGTGAACACGCTCATGACCATGCCGCGCACGCCAGGCGCCATGATGAACTGGTCGTCGGTGTTGGCCAGGTGATTGATCAGGGCACGGTAGAACTCGGACTTGCCGTGCTTGTAGAAGCCGATCGAGGTGTACAGCTCGGCAATGTGCTTGCCCGGCAGGATGCGCTTGAGGAATCCGATGAATTCCGCCGGCACCGGCACATCCACCATGAAATACGAGCGGGTGAACGAGAAGATGATCGACACTTCGGCTTCGTCGGTGATCAGCGCGTCGATCTGAATCCCCCTCCCCTCGCGGTGCAACAGCGGAATCACCAGCGGCCATTGATCGTCGTTGGTGTAGATGCGCCCGACCAGGTACGCGCCCTTGTTGCGGTACAGCACCGAGGAAAACAGCTCGACGCTCAGCTCCGGATCCTTGCACACCCAGTCCGGCAGGTTCTCGCGCAGTTGCGCCTCCAGACGCTGCAAGTCACCGGGCAAATCGGCGTAAGCCTCGCTGAAGCGGTAATCGGCAAAGATGCTCGCAAGCATGCCCGATATCTGCCCTTGGGGTTTATAGGTGCGGGTTTGCGCGGCCCGAGCCCGGCGCAGGCTCGGGCGCGTCGTGTGGATGAACATGCAGCCGTCGCTGATCAGGTCGTGGCTGAACAGGCCGCAGAAAATCGAGTTGTACCAGGTTTCGGACAGCTCATCGTCGAAACGCAGGTCGATGATGCTGATGTAGGCGCTTTTCACCAGCGGCCAGCAGGTGACGTCCATCAAGGTGTCCGGCTCGAAATATTCGCGCAGGCGGGCGACGGTTTCACCGACCTTTTCTTCGTAGAGGTTGATCCGCGCGGCCGACGCCGTTTGCGTGTCCTGCCAGCGGGCCTGCTCGAAACGCTCCCGGGCGCCGTCGGTGATCCGCCGGAAATGCTCGCGGTAATCGTCAAAGCCATCGAGGATCATGCGGGCGATGTCGGTGGCTGGCCATTGCTGCGGCATAGATGAGACCTCTGCGGGAATTGAAGAATCTGCGCTCGAAGGCCTGAGCTTAGCCACGGAACCGGGCACAGGAGAAGTGCAATTTCTGCCAAATCCTCGACCGGGTTGTACAGCGACACAGTTTTTATCAAAGTTTTTTTAATCGACCGTTCGGTCAATTAACGTCTCGCTCCGTTCTCCGACCGTGCCGGCGCCAGCCCACGGTTTCGTTGGGCTTGGGGTTCAATTGTCAAGCGACATCTCTAGCCCGCGGCTTTTCCCTGATTGACCACGCCTGCCTACTTCGTGCGGCCTCGAACATTAATCCGGCCTTACCAAGATGATGGCACTTTGATATACACCCCGCCATTACCCGCCTCACAACAAGATCCTCGGTTCACGAGGACATCCTCTCTCTCATCCTAAGGAGCACATTGATGTCTATCCGGAATCTGCGCATCGGTTTGCGCGCCAGTTTGTGTTTTGCCGTTCTGGCCAGTCTGCTGGTGGTGGTCGGCCTGTTCGGCCTGGGCCAGATGAAAACCCTGCGCGAGAGCGCGGCGGTGATCGAGGAGTCGTGGATGCCCAGCATCGAAAGCATCCATGACACAGCGGCTAACATCGCCAGCATCCGTCTCGAATCCCTGCGCCTGATCACCAGCACCCAGGCGGCCGTTCGCGAACGCAGCAAGGGTCTTCTCACCGCGCAACGCCAGGAACTGCTCAAGCGCCTCGACGACCACAAAGCCCTGATCGCCAGCGATCAGGAACAGGCGATGCTGGAAGGTCTGAGCGCCGATACGGCCAAGTACCTGAGCATCCTCGACCAGATCATCAAACAGATCGACGCCGGGCAGAACGATCAGGCCTACGCGCGCCTGAACAATGAACTGGCGCCGCAGGGCACGGTGCTCGACAAGACCCTGGAGCAGATGATCAGCCTCAATCAGCAAGGCGCGGATGCCGCAGCCAAGTCCGCGGCGGCGATGTACCAGCAGGCGCTGTGGATCGTCGCCACGATCATCGTCATCGCCCTGATTGCCACGTTACTGCTGGCCTGGCTGCTGACACGCAGCATCACCGCGCCGATCAATCAGGCGCTGAACGTGGCACGGCGAATTGCTTCGGGAGACCTCAGCGGTCGCATCGACAGCGAAGGCCGGGACGAAGCGGCGCAGTTGCTCACGGCGCTGACCGAGATGCAGGGCAATCTGCGCTCGACCATTCGCGGCATCAGCGAGTCGGCCCAACAACTGGCCTCTGCCGCCGAGGAAATGAGTTCAGTGATGGAACAGAGCACCCGCGGCCTGCAACAGCAGAACGACCAGATCGAGCAGGCCGCCACGGCGGTCACCGAAATGAGCACGGCGGTCGATGAAGTCGCCGCCAATGCGGTGTCCAGCGCCGAGGCGTCCGAAGCCTCGAACGAGGATAGCAAGCACGGGCATGTGCAGGTCAGCGAGACGATAAGCTCGATTCAGGAACTGGTCAGCGCGGTGCTCGGCGCCTCCGAACAGGCCGAGGGCCTTGCGACCCAGGCTCAGGACATCAGCAAAGTGCTGGAAGTGATTCGCGGCATCGCCGGGCAGACCAACCTGCTGGCCCTGAACGCCGCCATTGAAGCGGCGCGGGCCGGTGAGGCCGGACGTGGGTTTGCGGTGGTCGCCGACGAGGTTCGCTCGCTGGCCCAGCGCACGCAGAACTCCACCGAAGAAATCGAGCTGATGATCAGCAGCATCCAGCAAGGCACCGGCGCCACCGTCGGCGCGTTGCAAAACAGCGCCGAGCAAGCCAGCCAAACCCTGCGCCGGGCCAACAGTGCCGGCCATGCACTGGAGAAAATCACCGCGTCGATCTCGCAGATCAACCAGCGCAATCTGGTGATCGCCAGCGCTGCCGAGCAACAGGCACTGGTGGCCCGGGAAGTCGATGAAAATCTGGTGACCATCCGCGATCTGTCGACCCAGACCGCCGCTGGCGCCACCCAGACCTCTGCCGCCAGTCAGGAACTGTCGCGTCTGGCCGTCGACCTCAACGGCCTGGTGACGCGCTTCGTGCTCTGACGGGGAAATTAAATGCCCGATTAGCGGTTGCCATCGTCAGGGCGCTCGGCAACACTCTCGTCCCGATCAAGGAAGGAGTTACCTGTGAGCCCTGTCGATATTTTCCGCATGTTGTCGCTGGCTGCGATCTGGGGTGCGAGCTTCCTGTTCATGCGCATCATCGCCCCCGCGATCGGCACCGTTCCGACCGGATTTTTCCGGGTCTCGATCGCGGCGGTCGGTTTGCTGGTGATCCTCGGCCTGATGCGTGTCAGCTGGGATTTCAAAGGCAAACTCAAGACCGTGATGCTGCTGGGTGTTATCAACTCGGGCCTCCCGGCAACCATGTACTCCGTCGCCGCTCAGGTTCTGCCCGCCGGGTATTCGGCGATCTTCAACGCCACCACGCCATTAATGGGGGTGTTGATCGGCGGATTGTTCTTCAGTGAAAAACTCACGCTGGCCAAACTCGCCGGCGTGTTCCTCGGCCTGCTCGGGGTGGGCGTGCTGACCCGCGCCGGCCCGGTCGCGTTCGATCTGCACCTGCTGATGGGCGCGGTGGCCTGCCTGCTCGCAACCACCTGCTATGGCTTCGCCGGGTTCCTTGCCCGACGCTGGCTGGATCAGGCCGGCGGGCTCGACAGTCGTCTGTCGGCGCTGGGCAGCATGCTCGGTGCGACCCTGTTTCTGTTGCCGCTGTTCGGTTACAGCGTCATCACCCAGCCGCCGGTGAGCTGGGGTGGCTGGAATGTCTGGCTGTCGCTGCTGGGCCTGGGTCTGGGCTGCACGGCGTTTGCCTACATCATTTACTTCCGCCTGCTGAGTTCCATCGGGCCGGTGAAGTCGATGACCGTGACCTTCATGATTCCGCCGTTCGGCGTGTTGTGGGGGGCGCTGTTTCTCGATGAACCGCTGTCGATGGCCCACGTGTATGGCGGGGTGTTGATCGCGATTGCGTTGTGGCTGGTATTGAAGCCGGCGGCGGTGAAACCGGTAGAAGTCGCGACTCGCTGATCGACAGATGCAAAAAGGCCCGGGAGTTTCCTCCCGGGCCTTTTTTATACGCGTTCCTTACGCCGATTTACGGAACACGAACACCAGACCGACGATGATCAACAGCATCCCCAGTACGCTTAACGCGGCCAGGCGATTACCGAAAATCAGGTAATCCATCACCGCCGTCACGGCCGGCACCAGATAAAACAGACTGGTGACATTCACCAGATTGCCCCGGGCGATCAGCCGGTACAGCAGCAACGTCGCCAGCACGGACACCACCAGTCCCATCCACAACACCGGCACGATGAAACCGGCGCTGTGCTCGAAGTGAAACGGCTGGAACGGCACGAAAATCCCGCACAGCAGCAGACCGGCCAGATACTGCACCGGTAGCGTCCCGAGGGGATTGTCGGTGATGCGTTTCTGCATGATCGAGCCGAAGGTCATGCTTGCCAGCGCGAGCAGACCGAACAGCATCCCCGCCAGCGACATGCCGGCCAGGCCGATGCCTTGATAGACGACCATGATCAGACCGGCCAATCCCAGCGCCAGACCAAACATCCGGCTCGCCGAGCGCTGTCGCTCCATGATCACCACCGTGAGGATAGGTTGCACGCCCATGATGGTCGCCATCACGCCGGGGGTGACCTTCAGATCAAGCGCCAGCAGATAAAAGATCTGGTAAGCGCCCAACAGCACCACCCCGGTAGTCATCGCATACAGCATCGGCCGGCCGCCCCTGGGCAGTTTCAGCTTGAGCAAAGGCACCAGCAGCACCAGCCCGCACAGGGCAATCACAAAACGGATCAGCAGAAAGGCAAAGGGCGAAGCGTGGGCCAGCCCCCACTTGGAGAAGATCGCCCCGCTGCTCCACAGCAGAACGAACAGACTCGTGGACGCCGCCGCGAGCGCGGACTTTTTCGAAAAGACAAACATGAATACCACCTGTAGTCAGGCAAATAGCCAACTCAGCCGAAGCTGAAATTCAGTAGGTTTTTTCAGGCGGGCACAGGGGTCAGCAGAAAGCGCTGATCAGCCCGAAACGCCAACGCCCGGCGGTGATACGACTGCGCACACCGGCGTGCTACTGACAGGTGGGGGGTAATGACTGATCTGCACAGGCTGCTGATTCCCGCACGGCACGACGCCAGCGTTGACCGCTGAATCGACTACCGCGTTGATGAGGGATGCAGGCATCTGGGCTGATCTTTTTTTGAGGGGTTGAAAGGTAAATCGTGAGACTCACGAGCGCCGACTATAACCAGCCTGCGACATGGATTGCAATGAGTTGGGCAAAGGGCCGCTAGCGACGGATGAACGAGAGCTGAATAGGCTGTTGAGCAACGGCTACATCCACTACGAGGGCGGGCTCATGCGCAAATCCGTGAAAAAAACCCTACCAAGAAGATCAATCAAAACGGATGAAAGGCTTGCTTCCTCCGAGCTATCAACCAATCAGCAGCGCTTTCTTCAGCTACTGACTACAGGTATCGAGGGCGAACCCGACGTTCTCGCTGGACGGCGCTGACTCGCAGGCAATAAAAAACCGCTCCTTGTGAGCGGTTTTTTATTGCCTGAATCCAGCCTCAACCAAACAGCCAATACCCCAGCAGCGTCAACACCACCACCGCCAGCACCGGCCGCATCACGCGATAGGCCTTTGGATTTCGGCGTTTCCACTGTTTGACCTTACCGCTGAATTTGTCGCTGAAGTTCTTGCTCCACGCGTAAGCCTGGTTGATCCCGCCGACGCGTTCGTCGTCGAGGTTCTGCGGTGCGGTGGCGCGGCCCAGCCAGGCGCTGATGGAACGGTTGATGCGGGTCATGAGGCGATTACTCAGCGGACGCTCGACGTCGCAGAACAGGATGACGCGGGTCTGTTCGGTTTCGTTCTTGACCCAGTGCACGTAAGTCTCGTCGAACATCACGTCTTCACCGTCACGCCAGGCGTAGACCTGGCCATCGACGAAGATCCGGCAATCGTCGGAGTTCGGCGTCGACAGACCGAGGTGATAACGCAGGGAACCGGCGAACGGATCGCGGTGCGGGTTCAAATGGCTGCCACCCGGCAACAGCGCGAACATCGCGCCCTTGACGTTAGGGATGGCACTGACCAGCGCCACGGTTTTCGGGCACAGGGTTTCGGCCGATGGCAGCGGTTTGTCGTACCACTTGAGGTAGAAACGCTTCCAGCCTTTTTTGAAGAACGAACCGAAACCGGCGTCGTTGTTCTTCTCGGCGGCGCGAATATAGCCTTCGTCGAACAGGTGCATGGCCTCGTCGCGAATGGTTTCCCAGTTATCGCGCAGCACGTCAAGTTCCGGAAACTTGCTGCGATCCAGATAGGGTTTGGACGGCACGCCGGAGAACAGGTACATCAACGCGTTGTATGGAGCGAACAGCGCCGAATGGTTGACGAACTGACGCAGCACCGGCAAACGTGCCTTGCCGCGCAAATGCACGTAGAGGATGCTGCCCACAAACAGCAGCAACACCAACACCTTGGCGGCCAACGAAAAGGTCATCAACGACTCCTTGAAAAAAGACAACGCCACGCCATGTCATTTACCCGACATGGCGGCCGGCCATGATAAACACTACCGGCTCCGGGAAAAACCCGCCCGACCCAAGATTCAGTGTTAAGAATTGCGCAACAAAGCACTAATTAACATAACGAGCCTGAACCCTGGCTGATCTGAATCAACGGGACGCTTACTGCTGGTTCTCCTGATCGGTGAACAGATCGCTGAACAACATGCTCGACAGATAACGCTCACCGGAGTCCGGCAGTACCACCACGATGGTCTTGCCCTGCATTTCCGGGGTTTCCGCCAGGCGGACCGCCACGGCCATCGCCGCACCGCAGGAAATGCCACACAAGATCCCTTCCTCCTGCATCAGGCGCAGGGCCATTGCCTTGGACTCTTCATCAGTCACGCGCTCGACCCGGTCGACCATCGACAGATCAAGGTTTTTCGGCACGAAACCGGCGCCAATGCCCTGAATCTTGTGCGGGCTCGGCTTGATCTCTTCGCCGGCCAACGCCTGGGTGATCACGGGAGAAGACACTGGTTCCACCGCCACCGAGATAATCGGTTTGCCCGCCGTATTCTTGATATACCGCGACACACCGGTGATGGTTCCGCCCGTGCCGACGCCTGCCACCAGCACATCGATGGCACCATCGGTGTCGTTCCAGATTTCCGGGCCGGTGGTCTTTTCGTGAATGGCCGGATTCGCCGGGTTGTCGAACTGGGCCGGCATGAAATATTTGCCCGGGTCGCCGGCGACGATCTCGTTGGCCTTTTCGATTGCGCCTTTCATGCCTTTGGCAGGCTCGGTCAGCACCAGTTCGGCACCCAGCGCCTTCAGTACTTTACGACGCTCGATACTCATCGAGGCCGGCATGGTCAGCATCAGTTTGTAACCGCGAGCGGCCGCCACGAAGGCCAGGCCGATGCCGGTATTGCCCGAAGTCGGCTCGACAATGGTCATGCCCGGCTTGAGTTTGCCGCTGCTTTCGGCGTCCCAGATCATGTTCGCGCCGATCCGACACTTCACCGAGTAACCCGGATTACGACCTTCGATCTTGGCCAGAATGGTCACGCCACGGGGCGCAATGCGATTGATCTGTACCAGCGGCGTATTGCCGATGGAATGGGCGTTGTCAGCAAAAATACGGCTCATGGCTGGGTCCTTGTGCAGCGTTGAATTCAGCTCTCCAAGGTAAGCCTGTTGCTCTTGCCAGTCCAGTCGGGTCGAACGTCTGCAACGGCCGACAGTCAATCGCTTTACATCGTTCGGGAATTGCCACCATGAAGCGTCGCTACCGCTGGCCGTTGTGGATCCTCGCCACTTTCGTTGTGCTGTTGATTGCCTTGCACATCGCCCTGCCCTACCTCGTGCGCGACTATCTGAATGAAAAACTGGCCAACATGGGCGACTACCGTGGTCAGATCACCGATGTCGATCTGGCTCTGTGGCGTGGCGCGTACAAGATCAACGGCCTGAAGATCGTCAAGGTCGACGGCAAGGTACCGGTGCCATTCGTCGATGCGCCGGTTATCGACCTGTCTGTCAGTTGGCACTCGCTTTGGTATGACCATGCTGTCGTGGCGCAGGTGAAATTCTTTAAACCTCAGGTGAACTTCGTTGATGGCGGGGCCAACAAGCAGAACTCCCAGACCGGTCAAGGCACTGACTGGCGCGAGCAGTTGGGCAAATTGCTGCCGATCACCCTCGACGAGGTGCAGATCAACGATGGCCGTATCAGCTTTCGCAACTTCAACTCCAAACCACCGGTAAACATGAATGCAACCAACGTCGACGCCAGCATTTACAACCTGACCAACGTGGTCGACAAGGAAGGCAAACGTGACGCTCGCTTTGAAGGCAAAGCCCTGCTGCTGGGCCAGGCACCGCTGGAAACCTCCGCCACATTCGACCCGCTAAGCAACTTCGAAGACTTCGAGTTCCGCCTGCGGGCCCGCGACCTCGAACTCAAGCGCATGAACGACTTCGCCTCGGCCTACGGCAAATTCGACTTCAACGCCGGCCACGGCGACGTGGTCATCGAAGCCCAGGCCAAAAAGGCCCAGCTCACCGGCTACATCAAGCCGTTGCTGCGCGACGTTGAAGTGTTCAACTGGCAGCAGGACGTGGAAAACAAGAACAAAAGCATCTTCCGCTCAGTCTGGGAGGCACTGGTGGGCGGCACTGAAACCGTGCTGAAGAACCAGGCCAAAAACCAGTTCGCCACCAAGGTCGAACTCAGTGGCAGCGTCCATCAGCAAGATATCAGCGCATTCGAAGCGTTTTTGCAGATTTTGCGCAATGGATTCATCCAGGCGTTCAATGCGCGGTATGAACGGCCGAAGCCGGATGCGGGTTAAGTTTTACGGTTGACGATGTAGCGCCCAGTGTCCTCTGCTGCGATCAGTGCAGGTTTCTCCTGCAACGAATCCCAACCCAGACAGGCCAGGGCCAACGACCGCGGCACGATTTCCCGGCCATTACTGTAGCGACTGATGCTACGGGCACTGACACCCAACGCTTCGGCTGCCTCATTCAGTGGTAAACCGGTGCGAGCGCGCCAATCCATGAAGATCCGTGTGTTTTCGTCGGGCGCATTTTGCGCGAGCGCGTCCCGGTACAAGGTATCGGCACCAATCTGGATATCCGGCTGCAGCCATTCCACGCTCCAGCCGTCGTCACCCAGATCGGCTGTTGCGAATACGGCGGCATCCAGTAACGGTGCGAGCCCCGGATAGGTTTGGAGGTCGCGGCTCAAATCGAGTGTTAGTTGCTGGTCGTCAATAAAGGTCAGTGACAGGCGAGCATCAGCCAGTGCCTGCACAGCCGCCAACCGTGGCCGCCTCATGGGTAACATCGTTTCCAGTCCTCCAGCAATTGCGTCTGATGAGCCGATACCCACGCCAACGCCTCCTTGACGATCAGCGGCGGTGCCTTGCCCATCATGACCTCGACGGTTTCCAGGCTCAGCATCACATCCACTCCACCACCGGTCAGGTGAACATGGGGTGGCGGGTGATCCTTCTCGCGCAACTGAATGCGGTATTTTTAGCGAAATCGGTGTTTGGTAGTCATGCCCGAAGACTATCGCCAAATCGGCGATACCTGAATGCTGGCCCCGTGCCGAAACCGAGTCAACATGTGACGCCCCATTCAGAGACTGAATAAGCCGTCTGCGTTCACAGTCGACCGGGCCGCGCGTTATAGTCGGGCATCCGATTATTTCGCCCCCGCCCTGCCCGTTCAGGTCGGCGTTACCGTTCGAGGATTAGCAGATGAAGTTCGAAGGCACCCAGGCCTACGTCGCCACCGATGACCTGAAGCTGGCGGTCAACGCCGCCATCACCCTGGAGCGGCCGCTGCTGGTCAAGGGCGAACCGGGCACCGGCAAGACCATGCTCGCCGAGCAATTGGCCGAATCGTTCGGCGCCAAGCTGATCACCTGGCACATCAAGTCCACCACCAAGGCCCATCAGGGCCTGTACGAGTACGATGCGGTCAGCCGCCTGCGCGATTCGCAACTGGGCAATGAAAAAGTCCACGATGTGCGCAACTACCTGAAGAAAGGCAAGCTCTGGGAAGCGTTCGAGTCCGAAGAACGCGTCATCCTGCTGATCGACGAAATCGACAAGGCCGACATCGAGTTCCCCAACGACCTGCTGCAAGAACTCGACAAGATGGAGTTCTACGTTTACGAGATCGACGAGACCATCAAGGCCAAGAAGCGTCCGATCATCATCATTACCTCCAACAACGAGAAAGAGCTGCCGGACGCCTTCCTGCGCCGCTGCTTCTTCCACTACATCGCTTTCCCCGACCGCACCACCCTGCAGAAAATCGTCGATGTTCACTACCCGGACATAAAGAAGGATCTGGTCAGCGAAGCGCTGGACGTGTTCTTCGACGTGCGCAAGGTACCTGGCCTGAAGAAGAAGCCATCGACCTCAGAACTTGTCGACTGGCTAAAATTGCTGATGGCCGACAACATCGGCGAAGCCGTACTGCGCGAGCGCGATCCGACCAAAGCCATCCCGCCGCTGGCCGGTGCGCTGGTGAAGAACGAACAGGACGTGCAACTGCTTGAGCGCCTGGCGTTCATGAGCCGTCGCGGCACCCGCTAAGAGGCTGACGCCATGTTGCTCAACCTGTTCAATGAAATGCGCGCAGCCAAGGTGCCGGTGTCGGTGCGCGAGCTGCTCGACCTGATCAACGCGTTGAAACAGCGTGTGACCTTCGCCGACATGGACGAGTTTTACTACCTGTCCCGGGCGATTCTGGTGAAGGACGAACGGCATTTCGACAAGTTCGACCGTGCGTTCGGCGCCTACTTCAACGGCCTGGAAAAACTCGACGATCACTTGCAGGCGCTGATCCCCGAAGATTGGCTGCGCAAGGAATTCGAGCGTTCGCTGACCGACGAAGAACGTGCGCAGATCCAGTCCCTCGGCGGCCTGGACAAGCTGATCGAGGAGTTCAAGAAACGCCTGGAAGAACAGAAGGAACGTCACGCCGGCGGCAACAAATGGATCGGCACCGGCGGCACCAGCCCGTTCGGCTCCGGCGGTTTCAACCCGGAAGGCATCCGGGTCGGCGACGCCGGCAAGCGCCAGGGCAAAGCGGTGAAAGTCTGGGATCAGCGCGAGTACAAGAACCTCGACGACTCCGTGGAACTGGGCACCCGCAACATCAAGGTCGCCCTGCGCCGCCTGCGTAAATTCGCGCGCCAGGGCGCAGCGGAAGAACTGGACATCGACGGCACCATCGACCACACCGCCAAGGACGCCGGCCTGCTGAACATCCAGATGCGCCCGGAACGGCGCAACACGGTGAAGCTGTTGCTGCTGTTCGACATCGGCGGTTCGATGGACGCCCACGTGAAGATCTGCGAGGAACTGTTCTCGGCCTGCAAGACCGAGTTCAAGCATCTGGAGTACTTCTACTTTCACAACTTCATTTATGAATCGGTGTGGAAGAACAACATGCGCCGCACCTCCGAGCGCACGTCGACCCAGGACCTGCTGCACAAGTACGGCGCCGACTACAAAGTGATCTTCATTGGCGACGCGGCCATGGCGCCTTATGAAATTACCCAGGCCGGCGGCAGCGTCGAGCACTGGAACGAAGAGCCAGGTTACGTGTGGATGCAGCGCTTCATGGAGAAGTACAAGAAGCTCATCTGGATCAACCCGTATCCGAAAGACACCTGGGGCTACACCTCGTCGACCAATATCGTGCGGGATTTGATCGAGGATCAGATGTATCCGCTGACGTTGCGCGGGCTCGAAGAAGGGATGCGGTTTCTGTCCAAGTAATCCGCAATGGTTCCCCCGCCAACGGCGGGGGAACGATCAAAAGCGCTTCAGATACTCGACATGCTCCCGGTGCGCGACGTCCTGCACCACCGGGCGCAATCTGACCTTCGCCCCCGGCAGATACTGCGCCAGGCGGGCCAGCGCCAACGGCGTCAACGCTCCCAATCGCGGATACCCGCCAATGGTCTGCCGATCATTGAGCAACACGATCGGCTGCCCGTCCGGCGGCACCTGCACCGCGCCCAACGGGATGCCTTCGGAAATCATCGGCTGGCCCTGATACTGCAACGCCGTCCCCAACAGACGAATGCCCATGCGGTCGGCACGACTGTCCAGCGTCCAATGACTGTTGAACGCATCGAACAGGCTCTGCCCGCTGAACTGACCGATCTGCGCGCCGAGCACCAGATCGAGCGGCGCGTCTAGCCGCAGGTCTGGCCGATGTTGTGCCGGGACCTCACGCACCAACAGGGTTTCGCCCTGATAACTCAGGCATGCGCCCTTGGCCAATGGCAAACCAAAACCATCGAGACCACCGAGTTCCTCGCGCACCACCGTGGCACTGCTGCCCAGCACTTTCGGCGCGCTGAAACCGCCGGGAGCCGCCAGATAGACCCGAGCCCCCAGCAACGGCTGGGTGAGCTTCAAGGTCTGCCCTTTATGCAGCTTGAAACTGCGCCACGGCGCCAGCGCCTCACCGTCAATCTGCGCGCCCAGATCGGCACCGGCCAGCGCCAGCAGACAATCCTCTTGCGCCACTACCGCAAACCCGCCGAGGGTGATTTCGATCACCGGCAGATCCAGGCCATTGCCCAGCAGCCAGTTGGCCCAGGCCATCGACCGCCAGTCCGCCGCGCCGCCCTGGGTCACGCCCAGATGGCGCACGCCAAACCGCCCGGCGTCCTGCAACAGGCACAGCGGCGTACTTGCTTCAATCGTCAGTCGGCTCATGACAACGCCTCCAAAGGTGTGTCATCACCGCCGAGGTTGATGAATTCTGCATGGCTTACCGCTTCGAAACGCACGGTATCGCCGGGCTGCATGAGGCTGTAGCCATCGCGTTCACGGTCGAACAGTTTTGCCGGCGTGCGACCGATCAGGTTCCAGCCACCCGGAGAGGCCACCGGATACGCTGCGGTCTGCCGCTCGGCGATACCGACGCTGCCGGCGGCGACTTTCTTGCGTGGGGTATTCAGGCGCGGAGCTGCCAGCACTTCTTCCACCAGTCCCATGAAAGCGAACCCCGGCGCGAAACCAAGCGCGAACACTTGATATTCGCGAGCACTGTGAAGGCGGATCACTTCTTCTACAGACAAGCCGCTGCGCTGTGACAGCAGGCTCAGTTCCGGACCGACACTCAGGTCGTACCACACCGGCAGCACATGGCACTGGCCACCGGTTCGTGCATTCGGCGACAGGTCGATCAGTGCTTCGGCAATCAGCTCCCGGGCCTGACTCGGATTCAATTCGGTCAGATCGTAATGCACCATCAATGTGGTGTACGACGGCACCAGATCGATCAACTGCGCGCCAAACACCGTGCGCAACCGCTCGCTGGCGGCGAGCATCCACGGCATGTTGGCTTCCGCGATTTCATCGAACAGGCGCAGCATCAGGCAATCCAGTGCCACCACTTCCACCCGCGGATTCATGGCGCGCTCTGCTCGTTCAGCGCCTGACGAATGCGTTGCACGGCTGCCACTGAGCTGGCGTTGTCGCCGTGTACACACAAAGTGTTGGCTTGCAGGTGCAGCGCGCTGCCGTCGCTGGCGGTGAGGTTGTCGCCACGGGCGATGGTCAGTGCTTGCCCGATGATGGTTTCGGCGTCGTGATGCACCGCGCCCGGCAGTTGTCGCGACACCAGTCGGCCGGCGCTGTCGTAGGCGCGGTCGGCGAAGGCTTCGAACCACAAGGTCACGCCATATTCGTCGCCGAGTTGTTGCGCGGCCGTGTTGTCGCGGGTGGCCATCAGCATCAGCGGCAAACTGCGGTCGTAAGCCGCGACAGCCTGAATCACCGCCCGCAACTGCGCCGGGTTGGCCATCATGTCGTTGTACATCGCGCCGTGGGGTTTGACGTAGCTGACTTTGCCACCCTGGGCACGGCAAATACCGTCGAGGGCGCCGATCTGGTAATGCAGGATGTCTTGCAGTTCCTGGGCGGTGTAAGCCATGGAACGTCGGCCGAACCCCACCAGATCCTGATAGGCCGGATGCGCGCCGATCTGCACGCCGTGGCTCAGCGCCAGGCTGACGGTCTTGCGCATGATGCTCGGGTCGCCGGCGTGGAAACCGCAGGCAATGTTGGCGCAATCGATGAAGGGCATGACTTCCGCGTCCAGACCCATGGTCCAGTTGCCGAAGCTCTCGCCGATGTCGCAGTTCAATAGCAGGCGGCTCACGGTGAACACTCCTGTAGCTGTTATCTTTTTGTGCTGTAGGACAGTTGTCGCAGGTTATCAGTTACTGCGCGTCCAGTTGCTTGCCACGGGTTTCCGGCAAGCTCAGCGCCGCCAGGATCACCACGCCGTAGGACACTGCTGCGAAGGCACCAATGCCTACACTCAGCGGTACTTTCTGGCTGAGCAACCCGATCAGCAGCGGGAACAATGCCGCCAGCGCCCGGCCGATGTTGTAGCAAAAGCCCTGCCCCGAGCCGCGAATCCGTGTCGGGAACAGCTCTGTCAGAAACGCACCCATGCCGCTGAAAATCCCCGAAGCGAAGAATCCCAGCGGGAAACCCAGCCACAACATCACGCCATTGCTGACCGGCAACTGGGTGTAGAGCAGAACGATGGTGAACGAGCCGACTGCGAACAGGATGAAGTTCTTCTTGCGCCCCAGCAGGTCGGTCAAATAGGCACTGATCACATAACCGGCGTAGGAACCGATGATCACCATCGCCAGATAACCGCCGGTGCCGAGTACGCTCAAGCCGCGTTCGTTTTTCAGAAAGGTCGGCAGCCAGGAGGTGATTGCGTAGTAGCCGCCGAGGGCACCCGTGGTCAGCAAGGAAGCGCGGAACGTGGTGAAGAGCATGCCGGGGGCGAAGATCTCGTAGAACTTCGACGGGCTTTCCGGAGTTTGCTTGGCCTTGGCTTCGCGGTAGATCTCGGGATCTTTCACCAGACGGCGGACGAAAATCACGAACACCGCCGGCACGATGCCGAGGATGAACAGTGCGCGCCAGGCATCTTCCGGTGGCAGCACCGAGAACAGCAGCGCATAGAGAATTGCCGTCAGCCCCCAACCGAGTGCCCAGCCGGATTGCACCATGCCCACCGCTTTGCCGCGATCCTTGGCGCGGATCACTTCACCGATCAGCACCGCGCCGGCGGTCCATTCGCCGCCGAAACCGAAGCCCATCAGGGTGCGGGCGATCAGCAGTTGTTCGTAGTTCTGGGCGAAACCGCAGAGGAAAGTGAAGAAGGCGAACCACAGCACCGTCAGTTGCAGGGTGCGTACGCGGCCGATGCGGTCGGAGAGAATACCCGCCACCCAACCACCGATGGCCGAAGCGATCAGCGTGCTGGTGTGAATCAGCCCGGCTTCTCCGGTGGTGATGCCCCACATCGCGATCAGGGTCGGCACCACGAAGCTGAGCATCTGGGTGTCCATGCCGTCCAGACCGTAGCCGATCTTGCAGCTCCAGAACGTCCGGCGCTCCTGCTGATTGATGTTGCGATACCAGTCGAACGGGCCGGGACGGGCCGTGGTCTTGGGGAGGTCGAGGGTGTCGGGCGCACTCATGGCATGTCTCCGCAGGCTTTTATTGGTCTTGTTCGAAGCTCCGACGACGCCTATCGTGGGAACCGGATGCGTCGATTCTTGGGTGCGTCACCCGGTCGCGTCCAACGAATAAAAACCCGCCCAAGACATAAGAAAAATTTGTTGCCATGAACCTGAAGTTTCTCGAGACCTTTGTCTGGGTCGCCCGGCTGAAGAGTTTTCGCCTGACCGCCGACAAGCTGTTCACCACTCAGGCTTCGATCTCCAGCCGGATCGCGGTGCTCGAAGGCGAGCTTGGAGTAAAGCTGTTTGTGCGCGATTCACGCGGTGTGAGCCTGACGCCGGAAGGCCTGAAAGTGCTGGACTATGCCGAGCAGATGCTCGATACGATGCAGGCGCTGAAGCAGTCGATCGAGACCCGATCGAGCAAGGTCGGCCGGGTTCGCATCGGGGTAATGGACACGGTGATTCACACCTGGCTCAGCCCGTTGGTGGCGCAGATGACCGATCTGTATCCCCGGGTGGAAATCGAGCTGGTGGCGGATACCTCGCTGAACCTCTGCGATCAGCTGCAAAAAGGGTTTCTCGACCTGATCCTGCAAACCGATCTGGTGCGCCATGAAAGCGTGCGCAGTCTGGAACTGGCCAGCCACCCTATCGGCTGGATCGTCGCCAGCAATTCGATCTACAACCGCGACTACCAAAGCCTCGCCGACCTGGCGCAGGAACGGATCATCACCTACTCGAAAAACTCCCGGCCGCATCAGGACATTCTGGCGCTGATGCAGGCCCAGGGCGTGCTGGCGCCACGCTTGAACTGTGTGAACTCGGTGTCGGCGATCACCCGGCTGCTGCGCGACGGATTCGGCATTGGCGCACTGCCGCCAGTGTTGGTGGCCGAGGAACTGGCGCGGGGCGAACTGACCCTGCTCGACATCGACCAACGGCCACCCGCCCTACAAGTAGTGGTGTCGTGGCGGGTGGGTGTGGAATGGGTCGAAGAGATTGTGACGCTGTGTCAGCAGGTGCTGGAGGGGTACGCGCGCAAGGTGGGCACGGATTACATCGTTCTGAGCTGATCGTTCCCACGGCGTGGGAACGATGCATCGAGGTTTACAGCCCGCGCACATCCCGGTCTTCGATCGGCCGGCTCTGGCGCAGGCGCTTGCCACCCAGCACCACCCAGTCAATCAGACGGAACAGGCATTCGAGGCCGAACGATAGCAGCAGCGCACCGCTCATGCCCCAGATCATTGCTTCCGGTGTCAGCAGAATCTGGTAGCTGTAGCCGTTCCAGGTTTCCTTGCGGATATCCGGATCGGCGGCCAGCACCACTTGCAGGAAGCGGATGTACCACGGGCCCTGCATCGCCTGGAATTGCTTGTCCAGCGCCAGTTGACGGTTGAGCAAGGTGCTCAGGCTGTCCGCATCGCTGCGAAACACCGGGTCCTCGCTGGCACGATAGTGAGCGACCAGTGCCTGCAGATCACCCTTGAAGAATTGCTCGGCTGTGCCCTGGAAGCCGCGCAGACCGGTCTGTGCTTCGATCAGATGCGCTTCGACCCGCTTGGCGTAATCGTTGATGAACCCCGGCACCTGGACACCGATCAACAGGCCCGCCGCAAACAACACCAGCCGTAGATAACTGAGCAACATCGAGGATAGATCCTTTATTCGGTCGTGCCCTGGCTGACGCATTCGCCGCGTCGCCACAGGCTCCATTGGCCCGGTTCGTAGCGGGTCCAGGTTTCGTTTTCGGTCAAGGGTTCGGTGGCAATCACCGTGACCACGTCGTTTGGCGTGGTTTCGGCCTGGAAATCGACGATCACATCGACATCCTTGAGCCGCGCCGGGCCGAACGGTGCGCGACGGGTGATCTGTGCCAGTTTGGTCGAGCAATAGCAGAAGAGCCAGTCGCCGTCGCTGAGCAGGCAATTGAACACGCCTTTGCTGCGGTACTCGGCGCAGGCCGCGACCAGATCCGGCAGCAGCACTTCTATATCGACCGGTTCCGGAAACGCTGCACGTACGCGGTTGAGCAAATCGCAGAACGCCGCCTCGCTGTCGGTATCGCCGACCGGGCGGTAGAAACTCTTGATCGGGGTGAAATCGGCGAGCTGGCCGTTGTGCGCGAAGCACCAGTTGCGTCCCCACAGTTCGCGGACGAACGGGTGGGTGTTGGACAGGCAGACCTTGCCGACGTTGGCCTGACGGATATGGCCGATGACCACTTCGCTCTTGATCGGATAACGCTGCACCAGATTGGCGACTTCCGACTCGCAGCTGGCCGCCGGGTCCTGAAACAGCCGCAACCCGCGACCTTCATAGAAGGCGATACCCCAGCCATCGCGGTGCGGACCGGTGCGACCGCCGCGCTGCATCAGCCCGGTGAAGCTGAACACGATATCGGTCGGCACGTTGGCGCTCATGCCCAATAGTTCACACATGTGCGGGCTCTCGTGATTACAGACGCGGCTCGACGCGCCCGCGCTGCGGATTGCTCGGCAGCGGTGGGCGGCCGTAACGATCGTCGCCGGCGCCGCCGAACGGTTGATCGCCGTCACGCTCGTCTTCGGCACGGGCGGCTGCGCGAGCGACTTCGGCCTGCTCCTTGCGAGCGTTCGAAGCGCGCTCGATCGGAAAGCGGATCAGCACGAAAATCAGGTACAGGCCGAACGCGATCATGGCGTACATGAGCAGTTCGGAAATCGCGCGCCAGGCGTTGTTGCCGACCTTGAACGCCAGATCCAGCACAGTGATGGCGATGGCCGGGGCGAATTTTTCCTTCACCGGGTCAATGATGGTCGGGCTGAACAGCAACACCGCCATCAATACACGCAGCGGCTCGCGCAACCAGCGCCACATCCAGCGGGTCAGGCGCATCCACACCAGCAGGCAGCCCACGGCGGCAAAGGCGTAAAGGCCCCAGGCGATCAGATAGTCGTTCTCGGTCATGGTGTCCATGGCAAGGCAGGCAAAGAGGCGCTTATAGTAACGACTTTTCGCACATCAGGCTTCCCCGCCGTCCGTGCGGTCCTCATTTGTAATGTTCGAGAGCCCTCCATGCCCGTATCCGCCAACGTCACCAGCGCCCCGATTGCCCGCAAGGATGCCGGTCACGACCCGTATGCCTGGCTGCAGGAACGCGACACCGACGCGGTGCTCGACTACCTCAAGGCCGAAAACGACTATCAGCAGGCGCAGACCGCCGATCAGGCAGAGCTGCGTGAAACCCTGTTCGAAGAGATCAAGGGCCGGATCCTCGAAACCGATCTGTCCCTGCCGTCGCCGTGGGGCCCGTATCTGTATTACACCCGCACCACCGCAGGTGACGAATACCCCCGCCACTACCGCTGCCCGCGTCCGGCCGACGACAGCCTGACCCTTGACGAAAGCCGCGAACAGCTGCTGCTCGACCCGAACGCTCTGGCCAATGGCGGCTTTTTCTCCCTCGGCGCATTCAGCATCAGCCCGGATCACCAGCGCCTGGCCTACAGCGTCGATGCCTCGGGCGACGAGATTTACACGCTGTTCGTGAAGGAATTATCCAGCGAACGTGTCAGCGAACTGGAATTCCAGGACTGCGACGGCAGCATGACCTGGGCCAACGACAGCCTGACACTGTTCTTCGGCGTGCTCGACGACACCCATCGCCCGCATAAACTGTTCCGCTACCGCCTCGACGGCACCGCCGCCGAAGAGGTGTTCCACGAGCCGGACGGTCGTTTCTTCCTGCATTGCTATCGCGCCAGTTCCGAACAGCAATTGCTGCTGTCCCTGGGCAGCAAGACCACCAGCGAAGTCTGGGCGCTGGACGCCAATCAGCCGCACCAGCCGTTCACCTGCCTGGCGCCACGGGTCGAGGATCACGAATACGATGTCGACCACGGCAAACTCGACGGCGAATGGACCTGGTTCATCCGCACCAACCGCGACGGCATCAACTTCGCGCTGTATCAGGCGCCGGACACCGGCATCGCGCCGAGCGAAGCCGACTGGCAGAACCTGATTCCCCACAGTGATTCGGTGATGCTCGATGGCGTGACCCTCAACGCCGAAGCCCTGACCCTGAGCCTGCGCGAAGGTGGACTGCCGATCATCGAAGTGCGCCCACATGGTCTGGCGCCTTATCGCGTGCAATTGCCGGACGCGGCCTACAGCCTCTATGTGCAAAACAGCCTGGAATTCGAAAGCGACCGCATTCGCCTGCGCTATGAAGCGCTGAATCGCCCGGCCCAGGTTCGGCAACTGATCCTCGCCACCGGCGAACAGGAAGTTCTCAAGGAAACCCCGGTGCTCGGCCCGTTCGACGCCGACGCCTACGTCAGCCAGCGCCTGTGGGCCACGGCTCCGGACGGCACGCTGGTGCCGATCAGTCTGGTGATGAAACGCGAAATGCTCGGCAAACCGGTGCCGCTGTACCTCTACGGTTACGGCGCCTATGGTTCGAGCCTCGATCCGTGGTTCTCCCATGCTCGCCTGAGCCTGCTGGATCGCGGCATGGCGTTCGCCATCGCCCACGTGCGCGGCGGCGGTGAGCTGGGCGAAGCCTGGTACCGCGCTGGCAAGCAGGAGCAAAAGCAAAACACCTTCAGCGACTTCATTGCCTGCGCCGAGTTCTTGATCCTCAACGGCATCACGACCGCGCCGCAACTGGCGATCAGCGGCGGCAGCGCCGGCGGTTTACTGATCGGTGCAGTGCTCAACCAGCGCCCGGAGCTGTTCGGTGTGGCGATTGCCGAAGTGCCGTTCGTCGATGTGCTCAACACCATGCTCGATCCGGATCTGCCGCTGACCGTCACAGAGTACGACGAGTGGGGTAACCCCGAAGAGCCGGACGTTTACGAGCGAATCAAGACCTACGCGCCGTACGAAAACGTTACTGCGCAGGCGTATCCCGCGACGCTGGTGATCGCCGGCTACAACGACAGCCGGGTGCAGTACTGGGAAGCGGCCAAGTGGGTGGCGAAACTGCGCGCAACCAAGACCGACAACAACCCGCTGCTGCTCAAGACCGAACTGGGCGCCGGCCATGGCGGGATGAGCGGGCGTTATCAGGGATTACGTGACGTAGCCCTCGAATACGCATTTGTTTTCAAGGTTCTGGGCATTGCCTGAGGAACTCCGCCGGTCAGTCAGGTCTTAATTCCGGGCACCGGGAGCCGATAAGCAGATCGGCCCCCGGTGGCGAGCCTGCCACCCGACACAAAACAAAAAAGACCGCACGACATGTCAGAACCAACTCTACTGAACAACGAAATCCGCGACTGGCTGATGGACTGCGGCCTGTTCGATCAATTGCAACTGGCGGATTTCGCCGCCGCTTCGGGCTACTTCAGCATCAGCACCGTAGCTGAAGGCGAAGCGATCTTCCGCGAAGGCGATGCCGGCAGCTTCATGTGCATCATCCACACCGGCCAGGTGGCCGTGCAGAAGACCGGGGCTGACGGCCAGGTCATCACCATGGCCACCCTGCGCAGCGGCCGGGCCTTCGGTGAAATGGCCGTGCTCGATGGCGAACGCCGCTCGGCGACTTGCGTGGCGGCGAGCAACTGTCAGTTGCTCAACCTGGGCAAGGATTCACTGGAAAAAATGCTCAACGACGCGCCGAAGATCGCCGCCAAGATCATCCGCGCCCTCGCCGTCTCCCTGTCCAAACGCCTGCGTATGGCCGACGGCCAACTGGCGGCGCAGCAGATCTAGCCGCCGGGGGATTTGGCTTTGCCGTCGCTGGGTTCGAGACCCGGCACCGGCTGATCCTTGGACGGCGGGCTGGGCATCTCGATCGGCACCAGCGGTGGCCCGCCACTGCCGGAACCTGTCTTGGGAATCGGTACCGGACTGATTTGCGGATACGGGGTTGGCGTCGCAGTGCCGGGCGAACCCGGTTGCGGCGTCGGGCTGACGGGAATCGTCTGTTGGGCCTGCACTGCAGTAATCGAGAGCGCGGCCAGGGTAATGACCGTTAGAATGGTGCGCTTCATCAAGGGCTCCGTTGGCCTGAAGTCTGTGTTCAGGCTACTCCCAACGCGCCTGCTTGCCTTCCCCCCTGTAGAGATTTCCATGAAACGTTTCGTTCTGCTCGACACCACGCCGATCCCTGACAACGGCGGCGCCCTGTGCCTGTTCGAGTATGGCGAGGACTTTGTCATCAAGATCCAGGGCGGCGACGGCGGGCAATTGATGAACACCCGCATGCACGGTTCTGAAGATGCACTGGCCGAGATTCCGTGCCGCAGGGTCGCCGGCCGACCGGGCTCGCGCGTGCTGATCGGCGGTCTGGGCATGGGCTTCACCCTCGCCTCCGCGCTCAAGCATCTGGGCAAGAGCGCCGAAGTGGTGGTCGCCGAACTGGTGCCCGGCGTCGTTGAATGGAACCGTGGCCCGCTCGGTGAAAAGTCCGGACGCCCGCTGCTCGACTCACGCACGGTGATCCGCCAGGAAGACGTGGCCAAGGTGCTGCAAAGCGAGCCGAACGGCTTCGACGCGATCATGCTCGACGTCGACAACGGCCCCGAAGGCCTGACCCAACGTGCCAACAGCTGGCTGTATTCCGCCGCCGGCCTCGCTGCTTGCGCCAGGGCGATGCGGCCCAAAGGCGTGCTGGCGGTATGGTCCGCCAGCGCTGACCGGCAGTTTTCCGACAATTTGAAGAAGGCCGGTTTCAAGGCCGAGGAAGTGCAGGTTTTCGCCCACGGCAACAAGGGCACCCGCCACACGATCTGGATTGCCGAGAAGCTCAAGGGCTGAGCTAAACTTGCGTCATAACCGTCATTAGTCTTTCTACAAAGGTGAACCCATGAGTTCGTCCACCCCGACCAACACTTCGAAGCTGGATCGCATCCTTGCCGATAACCAGCGCGACAAGGAAATGGGCTACCGCGACAAGGCCCTGAAGATGTACCCGCACGTGTGTGGCCGCTGCGCCCGTGAGTTTTCCGGCAAACGCCTGAGCGAGCTGACCGTACATCACCGCGACCACAACCACGACAACAACCCGCAGGACGGTTCCAACTGGGAACTGCTGTGCCTGTACTGCCACGACAACGAACACTCGCGCTACACCGACCAGCAGTATTTTGGCGAAGGCTCCCTGAGCACGCCGAAAATCGCCAAGGCCACGCATAACCCGTTTGCGGCACTGGCCGGCCTCATGAAAAAAGAAGACTGAGCCAGCCATGATCGTTCCCACGTCGAGGCGTCGAACTGCCCGCGTGGGAACGAGCACATAAGTCACCGCAGATCCTGAATCTGCCCGCCCTCCCCCAATCCCCGTATAATCGCCCTCTTTTTCCCGAAGGCACCCCGCTCGTGGCAGACAAACGGTACAGCTGCATTGGTTTGTATAACCCCAAATCACCGGAAAACGTCGGTTCGGTGATGCGCGCCGCAGGCTGCTACGGCGTGTCGACCGTGTTCTACACCGGCAAGCGCTATGAGCGCGCCGCCGATTTCGTCACCGACACCAAGCGCGTGCACTACGACATTCCGCTGATCGGCATCGACGACCTGAAAAAGATCCTGCCGCTCAATTGCGTCCCCGTTGCCGTGGAACTGGTCGACGGCGCCCGCCCGTTGCCGGAATACACCCACCCTGATCGCGCTCTGTACATCTTCGGCCCCGAAGACGGCTCGCTGGATCAAGAGATCCGCGATTGGTGCGAAGACGTCGTGTACATCCCGACCACCGGTTGCATGAACCTCGCCGCCACGGTCAACGTCGTGCTTTACGACCGCATGGCCAAAGGGCTGAACACTCGCTCCGGGCCGAAATTTCGCTGAACCGCCGCACATCCGATGGAACAAGCTGACCGCCCCGGCAGTCAGCTTGTTTATCGACTACTCATTGCCTGGAGAAAGATCATGACCGAGCTCAAACGCGTCGAGCGTATCGAATCCACCCCGTTCCAGACCCGTTCCGAACAGAACGTTGAAGGCTGGGAGCGCATCGGCTCGCTGGCCGGCGGCGTGATCATGGTCGGCAAGGGCCTGCGCCGTGGCGGCGTGTTCGGTCTGATTCAGGTGGCGATTGGCGGCGTGGCCATGGCCCGTGGCATCACCGGGCACAGTTCGGTGAAAAGCCTGCTGGAGAAAAGCCGTCAGGACATGAACAACGTGCGCACGAAGATCGAGCGCGCCGGTGAAGAGCTGAACAAGCTCAAAGCCAATGCCGAAGCGGCGACCAAAACCGCCACCGTGACCGGCAATGATTCGGTGAAGTCGCCCAAAGCCGGGGTCTGATCGCTACTGAATCAATCCGGTATCAAGCACCTTGGACGACTCGCCGATGACACTTTCGGCGAGTTGTACAAACGCCTTGGTATCCACCGTCCCCAGATGCATCGCTCCGCGCAGCACATCATCCAGCGACCGTTTGTTGCGGGTCTTCAGACGGATCTCGCGATCCAGTTCCTGTAACAGCTGAACCGCTTTGGAGACCTGCGCCGGGCTGATCTGCTCGCCGCGCAACGTCGTCACCTTCTGGCTGTCTTTCGCCAGTTTCACCTGATAAGCCTGATAACGCTCATCGCTCATACCGCCAGCACGGCGAACCAGCTCGACGGCGTAATACTCGGCGAAACCTTCCTTGATCCAGTCACTGCGCTGCTCATCGTTGATCAGCCCGAACACTTGCGCCAACTCGCGGACCAATGAGCTGCTGCCGCTCTCGCTGACCAGTGGCAACCGCGTGTTGAGATAGATCGACTCCCGTGCCGCCAGGCTGCCGCGCCACATCGGGTCGTTGGCACCGACAATCAGCAGTTTGCCGGGATGGCGCGGATACACCGCTTGCACCTGCGGCCAGACGAATGTCAGCAGAGTCAGCACGTCCATCCGGCGCATGCCCTGGCCTTGGGGCGAGGCCACCGTCACTTCGGTTTCACCCAATCGTGTGCGGCGGCTGCCGAGATGACCGGCGAGCATCCAGCCCGTGGGTCGGTCGAACAGGCGTGACGGATTGTCGATGCGGAATTTGTTCTTGCCGATGCGCGGCCAGGCGGTTTCGACGCTTTTCCAGCCGTCGGGCAGTTCGAATTGCAGGCGTGAGACCAGTTCGATGCCGTCCTGTTGATCAAGCTTCGCAGGGGGTACCAGTTCATCGCCGCGCATCAACGCCCAGGTCGGGGTCATGCGCGTGTCGAAGCTGCCGCTCTTGCGGCCGTGGCTGATGCGCACGCGGTAGGTCAGGCTGGCCTTGTCCGCCGTCGGGTGCCAGACCCCGCGCGCCGGTTTGCCCGTCGTCAGTTGCCACTGGCCGTCGGCCTTGAAGTCGCTGTAATGGCTGCCGTCGCCGAGATCGAAGTCCAGACTGCGCACGACCTCGCCCTTGGCCAGGGTCAGACGCACTTCCGCCTGATCGCTTTGCGGCAACAGACGCACGTGGTAATCCAGATCGACTTTTTTCGCAGCCCACACCGGCGCGCTCAATACCAGCAATCCTGTGAGCAGTGCCTGACGCAATCCCGAAGCCATGCACACTCCTTTGTGAATCGGTGAAGGTTTATCCGGCCCGGAAAATCAGGTGATCTTCCCAATCGTCTTCCGGCACGCTGCCTTCGGCGAGCATGCGCCCGGACTGGGAAATCCGCTCGTGGTGCACGGCGTCGCGATCACCGCAGACCAGGTGATGCCACAACGGCAGGTCCTTGCCCTCGCTGACCAGTCGATAACCGCAGGTCGGCGGCAGCCATTTGAATTCTTCGGCCTGGCCCGGGGTGAGCTGGATGCAGTCCGGGACAAACTTGATGCGGTTCGGGTAATCGCTGCACTGACAGGTTTTCAGATCCAGCAGTTTGCAGGCGATACGCGTGTAATAGACGCTGTTGTCTTCTTCATCCTCGAGCTTCTGCAGGCAGCACAGGCCACATCCGTCGCACAGCGATTCCCATTCCTCATGATCCAGTTGATCGAGGGTTTTGCGTTTCCAGAACGGTTCGACTTTGGCGGCCATGGCTCAAGCATCAACATCAGGTGGTGAAAAGGCCGCCAGTCTAGTGCCCAGGGCCCCGAGGGCCAAGCGCTGGCGACTGCCGGTTGTGCAGGGCTTGTCAGTTTTTGCGCGGCCAAGTAGCTTTGCCGTTCTCAAGAAGCCCTGGCCGGGTGCCATTAACGCTCGACCGCGTTGCATTCCGGTGAACTGCACGGCTTCAGATACAGCCCCCATCGTTCAGCCCAACTGATCCCGCCGGGTTTTGCTTCAAACCTATCCTCAAACGTAGCAAGGAATCTCTCGATGAGTGCCAACCCTCGCGTTGCCGAATACGCCATTCACCCGCAGTTCACCGATCGCTGGTCGCCCCGCGCCTTTACCGGCGAAGCGATTTCCGAGGAAACCCTGCTGAGCTTTTTCGAAGCCGCGCGCTGGGCGCCGTCGGCGTACAACTCGCAGCCGTGGCGTTTTCTCTACGCCCGTCGCGACACGCCGAACTGGGAGCGTTATCTGGGCCTGCTCAACGAATTCAACCGCAGCTGGGCACAGCACGCGTCGGCGCTGGTGATCGTGATTTCGAAAACTACCTTCACCGCACCGGGCGCGACCGAAGAAACGCCAGCGCTGTGGCACACCTTTGACACCGGTTCCGCGTGGGGTCATCTGGCGCTGCAAGCGAGCCTCAGCGGCTGGCACACCCACGGCATGGCCGGCTTCGATCAGGAGCTGACCCGTAAAGAGCTGAACATTCCGCAAGGTTATGCGCTGCACGCCGCCGTCGCGGTGGGCAAGCTGGGTGACAAGGCAACCCTGGCGGATTACCTGCAAGCGCGGGAAACGCCGAGCCCGCGTCGTCCGTTGAGCGAGCTGGCGGCTGAAGGCGATTTCACCCTCTAAGCTACATCGTTTGATCGTTCCCACGCAGACGGTTCGACGTGGGAACGATCTCTCAGAACTCAGTAACCGCGCGCGAAATCCACTTCCCCACGCAACGCTTCGCCCGCCTGATACGCCCGCAAATTATCCAGAAACAACTGCACCATCATCGGCGGCGACGTCGGTGCCGAGCTGTGCCCGGTCAACAGCAAACCCCAGGCGGTCCAGAACGGATGACGTTGCGGCAGTGGTTCCTGGCGGCAGACGTCGATCACCGCGCCGGCCAGATGGCCTTCCTTCAGCGCTTCCACCAGATCCGCATCGACTACCGCCACACCGCGCCCGGCGTTGATGAACAATCCGGTCGGCTTGAATTGCTTGAACAGCGCCGCGTCGTAGATGTCGTGGGTGTGCTCGGTGTTGGGCAGCAGATTGACCACGTAATCCACTTCGCCCACCAGCCGTGGCAGGTCCGCCATCGAACCGACTTCGACAAACGGCGCCTGCTCCCGGGCGCTGCTGGCGATGCCGTACAACTCAACGCCGAATGGCCGCAGAAACTGCGCGACGCTCTGGCCAATGTCACCGGTGCCGACGATCAGCACCTTGCGCCCGACCAGGCTCTGACCGGTGCGATTGTCCCACTTGCGCTCGACCTGGCTCACCAGCCGGGCCAGCACTTCGCGCTCGTGACCGAGCATGTAGGTCAGCACGTACTCGGCCATCACCTGCCCGAAAATGCCGACCGCCCGGGTCAGGCGGTAATCCCGGCGCAGGCCGTCGGCCAGCAGCGGCGTGATGCCGGCCCAGGTCGATTGCAGCCATTGTGGCTGGTGGCCTTGACGCAGCAGGGTCGCCAGCAGATCCGGCTGCCCCAGCCACACCGGGCAATCGACGGCCTGGCGAGCCAGTTCGGCGGAGTCACCGCTGGTCAGCACTTCAAGCTCCGGGGCCGCCTGACGCAGCAGTCGGGCGTATATCGCGTGGTCGTGTTCAGCAATCAGAACGCGCATCTTCAAACCTTTCGCAAACCGTGCAGACGGCCGCCCACTTCGTGGCAGTCGTCGCCGTAAAAACAGTTCCAGGGATTACAAGAGGCCCGGGACCGGGCCTCGCAGGTCAGACCGGGTCGTTGCGTCGCAGCAACTCTTCCGGCAAGTGCTCGATGTACTCTTCCTCGGCCGGCGGCATCTGCAGGTGATAGCCCTGCTTGTCGAGGTTCTCCAGGACGACGGCGATGTCTTCGCTGGCCAGCTTGCGCTCGGGGGTCAGCACCAGATCGAAGGAATGCTTCGCCTTGCCGAACGCCGCCATCAGGCCTTCCGGCACACGCTCCAGGGCATCGCTTTTGAGCACGTAAAGGTACATGCCGCTTTTCTTCGAACTTTGGTAAATGGAGCAAATACGTTTCATGGCTGTTCTCCGGCAGTGGCCAGGCTGTCGAGCAGCTTCTGGCCCATCAATTCGCGGCGCCAGCCACGCAGCGAATCAGGCAATTGGTAAGGGCCCTCGGGGAAGCCGCTTTTGACCAGCGCTTCGAGGGTTTTCTTGCGCAGCATCAGTTCCGGTGCGATGCCCAGGCGTTCGGCCTCGGCCTGGCCCAAGGCGCGCAGTTGCTTGATCAGCGCGGCAGCTTCGATCGGCAGCGGCTCCGGCACGGCTGGCGGCCACTGATCAGGCCCCACACTGCCAGAGCGCTTGATCAGATCAAGCAGAAACTCGCCGTCCTGACGCACGGTACGCGGGTGCATGTCTTCGATCTTGCCCAGCGCGCTGAGGTTGTCCGGTTGCGTGCGGGCCAGCGGCCACAACGAATGCTCACGGACGATACGGTTGCGCGGCAGGTCGCGGGCACGGGCCTCGCGCTCACGCCAGGCGCACAGTTCGCGCAGAACAGCGAGTTGTGCGCGGGACAGTTTCCACGCCAGTTTCGCCTCGCGATACACCTCGTACGGATCGGTCTCGCGACGCAGGTTGGCGACCAGTTCGGCGCCGTCCTCCAGCACCCAGGAAAATTTGTCGTCAGACAGTTTCGGACGCAGTTGTACGAAAACTTCCGCAAGATGCACGGCGTCTTCGGCGGCATAGCTGATTTGCGTGTCGGACAACGGACGCTGCAACCAGTCGGAACGGGTTTCGCCCTTCGGCAGTTCGATGCCAAGCACTTCCTGCACCAGACGCGAATAGCCCATCGAGAACCCGAGGTTCAGGTAGGCCGCAGCCAGTTGCGTGTCGAACAGCGGCGCCGGCAGGCTGCCGGTCAGGCGCAGCAGGACTTCGAGGTCTTCGCTGCAGGCGTGCAGAACTTTGAGCACCGCCGGGTTTTCCAGCAACGCCGCCAGCGGTTGCCAGGCGTCAATGGTCAGCGGGTCGATCAGATAGGCGCGTTTGCCGTCGCCGACCTGCAACAGACCGGCAATCGGGTAGAAGGTGTCGACCCGCATGAATTCGGTGTCGAGGGCAACGAAAGGCAGCTGCTGCCACTCGGCGCAAAACTGCGCGAGGCTATCGTTGTCGCGAATCCAGTGAATATCGATGGCCACACGGCTCTCCCTTCAAGAATGGCGCGCAGTATATATCGCCACCGGCGCTTTCCGCGCCTCTGCAGGGCAAGAGCGTTGATGAAATCTCCTGCCTGCCAGCAAGAATAGTCTTACAGAACAATTCCGACGGATCAGTCCTTGGCCAATACGCCGTCGATGACCGCACCACGGCAACCGGCAAACAGATCCAGATCGTGCTGATAGACCTTGCTCTGCACTTCCAGCAGACCGAGCATCGAATGGAACAGGTTGTCCTGGCTCAACGGTTTGTCGCGGCTCAATTGCAGGCAATGGGTGTCGACCGAATAGGACTTCTGATAGCTGTCAGAGAACCACGCCAGCATCGCCACATGTTTCTGTTGTTCCGGCGCCAGCATGTATGGCGTGCCGTGCAGGAACAGGTTGTACTCGCCCAGGGACTCGCCGTGATCGGAGAGGTACAGCATGGCGGTATCGACTTTCTCCTGATTGCTGCGCAACACATCGATCAGGCTCGACAGCACATGGTCGGTGTACACCAGCGTATTGTCGTAACCGTTGACGATGCTCTCGCGGCTGCAATTGTTCAGCGCGTTGCTTTCACACACTGGCGTGAAGTGCTCGTATTCCTTGGGATAACGCTTGAAGTATTCCGGGCCGTGGCTGCCCATCTGGTGCAGCACCAGCACGGTGTCCTTGTCCAGGTGATCAATGAAACTCTGCAGGCCTTGCAGGAGGATTTCGTCACGGCATTCGCTGTTGGCGCAAAGTGCCGGGTCTTTCAGATTACTCACATCCTGCAGGGTGACGCGATCGCAGGTGCCTTTGCAACCCGACTGGTTGTCGCGCCAGATCACATCGATGCCGGCGCGTTTGAGCACGTCCAGCAGCCCTTCTTCATTCTTCGCCTTGCTGGCGTCGTAATCCTTGCGGCCCATGTTGGAGAACATGCACGGCACCGACACGGCCGTTTCCGTGCCGCAGGAATGCACGTCAGTGAAGGCGATCAAACCTGCTTCCTTGTCCAGTTTCGGCGTCGTATCACGGCCGTAACCGAGGATGCCGAAGTTCTCCGCCCGGGCACTTTCGCCCACCACCAGCACGGTCAGCGACTTGCGCGGACGGTTTTGCAGTGCGGGGTTACGCTGGGCGTCTTCACCGATCTTGATGAACGGTTGCCGGGCGGAAACCACCTGTTCCCGCAGATAGCCGGCCGACGCGCCGATGTAATTGCTCGGCACCAACATCAGGCGCAATTCGTGGTGGTTGCGAAACAGCGAAGACAAGCCCTGATAGTTGACCAGCGCCACGCCGCCAATCACGGCGACCGATGCTGCACACACCACAACTTTGCTTAATAACTCTCGGTGCCAGCGACGATATTCAACGGGCAACTTCCACAACAACCACGACGGCAATACGCCCAAAAACAACATATAGGCGAACAACTTCAATGACAGCAGATCACGAACTTCGGTGGCATTGGTTTCAGCGAAGTTGCGAAACATGCCGGCGTCAATCATCACGCCATACTGACTCATGAAATAAGCCACACCGGCACTGATCAGAAACAGCGCCGCCAACACCGGTTTCAATACCGGGCGAAACGCCAGAAGGGTCAGCACGATGTTGTATGCCGCGAAGATCATCACCCCGAACGCAATGCCCATGGTGATGCCGCCGGCACCGGTAATCTCGAGGAGATGTTGCCAAAGTACGAAATTGAATCCGATCAAAAGAAAGGCGCTGGCAAACAACGTCACCCATTCCGGGCGCACGGCTTTTAACTTCAACATAGGCGGGGGGCTATTTCCTGAAAAGAAGCGCCGTGGCCAATTGTGAAAACTTCATTGACCCGGGCGATGAAAACTCTACGCAGGCCCCCATCAATTTTTTGTGAAAAAGAAGCCAACGATTAGTTGGCTCATGAAATAACCATGAATTCTGAACATTCGTCAGGTGTGATTCAGAAAAAATACAGCTCGCTCCGGCAGAGCGCACGGGAGGCGTATCGACTTTTTAAATACTCCTCGGGATTTTCTGATTTGCCGGCGCCACTAGCGCGCCCGCCTAATCGACAGCCTCTGATTCAAAGGTCTGAAGATGGAAAACGTTCGCGCCACTGCCCGCCCCGCCGTCTGGCTGATGCTTGGCATCGTCCTTGTCGCTCTTAACCTGCGCCCGTCGATGGCCGCCGTCGGGCCTTTGCTGTCGGCGATTCGCGGCGACATACCGTTGAGCTTCAGCCTCGCCTCGCTGCTGACCATGCTGCCGGTGATGGCCATGGGGCTGGCGATGTTTTTCGGGATCGGCATCAGCCAGCGTCTGGGGGAACGGCGCACGGTGGTGCTGTCGTTGCTGATCATCGGACTGGCAACGCTGTCGCGGCTGTTTCTCGACTCGGCGGCGCAGCTGATCGTCAGCGCCGTCCTTGCCGGGATCGGCATCGCGCTGATTCAAGCGTTAATGCCGGCCCTGATCAAGTCGAGATTTCCCGACAACGTGGCGTTGTGCATGGGGCTGTATGTCACATCGATCATGGGCGGTGCCGCGCTGGCCGCTTCGTTCGCGCCTCAGGTGATGCTTGGTACCGGCAGCTGGCGGGCGGGGCTGGCGATCTGGGCGGCACTGGCGTTGCTCGCCTTGTTTTTCTGGCTGGCACAACGCGATGACGTACCCTCCATCACCACCGCCGTGAAGAAGGAGGCCTTCTTCACCCATTCCCGCGCCTGGCTGCTCGCCATCTTCTTCGGTCTGGGGACAGCGTCCTACACCTGCGTACTCGCGTGGCTGGCTCCGTACTACGTGGAAAACGGCTGGAGCGAACAGAACGCCGGTCTGCTGTTGGGTTTTCTGACGGCCATGGAGGTGATTTCCGGTCTGGTGGTTCCCGCTATCGCCAACCGCAGCCGTGACCGACGTTGGGTACTGGGCGCCCTGCTGGCGCTGATCATCGCCGGGTTCTGCGGCTTGATCCTCAGCCCACAACTTCTGAGCCTGTTGTGGCCGTGCCTGCTGGGCCTGGGAATTGGCGGGCTGTTCCCGATGAGCCTGATCGTCTCCCTCGATCACCTCGACAATCCGCAGCGCGCCGGCGCTCTGACCGCTTTTGTGCAAGGGATCGGTTATCTGATTGCGGGCCTTTCACCCCTGCTGGCCGGGATGATCCGCGATCAACTGGGCAGCTTCGAATGGGCCTGGTGGTCGCTGACAGCTGTCATGGCGCTCATGCTGTTGATCGTGGGGCACTTCGACCCTCGGCGTTACGCCCGGCACTTTCGCTGATCGGGCGTTGTGCACGGTGCTTCACCCCTCTGGCTAAAGGCTTCTGGCCATCTTTTACAGGATCGTTTTGACACGTCGTATTACTAAAACTTTCTGTCCCACAACTGTCCGTGAAAAATCCTACAGGGCTTTCTCCTGGCACCATCGTTCCGTTACGATCATGCGCACACGTTTGCGCGGATTCGGCGCAAGGAGCACAGCGAGACAGAACGGATGCTGAACAGTAACTTGCTTAGAAAGCTCGACATGCAGGATCTCATGGTGTTTGTCGCCGTGTATGAGCAAAGCAGCGTCACCGATGTGTCGGAGGCGCTGTTTGTCAGTCAGTCCACCGTCAGTTACTGCCTGAAGAAACTGCGTACCAGTTTTGAAGACGAATTGTTCGTCAACACCCGCACGGGCATGCGCCCGACCTACAAGGCCAGCAGCATGTATGGCCATGTGCAGAAAATCCTCGAAAGCATCAACCTGTGCCACGCCGGCGCCCCGACCTTCGACCCGATGGCGCAACCGGTGACCTTCAACATCTGCGCCCCGGAATATTTCGAGCAACTGATCCTGCCGCGCATGCTCAAGCGTTTCGACTTCGACGACCTTCCGGTGATGGTCAACATGCACAAGTTCGAAACCGACGTGCCAGCGCAGGAACTGCGCGATGGCAGCCTCGATCTGGTGATCTGTTTCGGTCCGCACTTCCACCGCAGCCATACCGACCTGAAATCGCAGATGCTGCTGGAAGATGACCTGGTCTGCGTCTTCGATAAACGCGCAACGCCGCTGGAGCCGCGCCTGAGCCTGCAAGCCTTCACCGAACGCCGGCATGTGTTCCCCACGCCTTGGACGTCCACCACCAATATGGTCGATGGCTGGCTGGCACGGCAGGCACAGAAGCGTCAGATCGTCGCCCGTTCCAACAGCTACAGCGCAGCGTTGAAGATGATCACCGGCACCGATTTCATCCTCACCCTGCCCCGGCGTATCCAGCGTTTGCTGACCAACGACGCGGTGTTCAATCACTGCGAGGCCCCCAACGGCCTGCCAGGTTTCACCCTCGACATGCAGTGGAGCCACAACGTCGATCAGGACAGCGCCAACCTCTGGCTGCGCGAGCAGGTCATCAAGACCTGCGCGGAGCTGGAGGCGGCCTGAGTCTTACACGCCGATGGCGACTTTGCTGTAGGACTCGCGGTCGATATCGAGCAGTTCCACGCTCAACTGCACCTCGACACCGGCCGGCCATTCGCAAAGGTCCTGCAGCACCGCCAACAGGTTTTGCGAGAGTTGCTTCTTGATCTCCGGGGAACGACCGCTGAGCAGCGCCAGCCTCACCGCCACAAAGGCCCGCTCGCTCATGGAGGTGCCGACCTTGAAGGTCTCCACCTTGAGCGCACGACTCTTGATATCGAACTCCGCCGCGAACTGACCGGAACCCACCAGGGTGTTGTTGAGCCGGATCAACGCCACATCGGCGTTCAGTTGCGGCAGGTTGGCGGTGTATTCCATGTGCAGGTGTGGCATCGGGAGACTCCAGTCAGTCGGCAGAAAGGCCGTACATATAACACAGCTGCACCCTACTCTCCTGCGGCTTTTTCCGACACTGGGACGGGAAGTCCCCGACGCAGTGCCAGGGTTTCCCAGATCGCTACCAGCACCACGACTGCCGTGGTCAACGCGCCCAGCGCCAAGGCTGAAAACCAGTGATTCAGTGCCAGCGGCAACAGCAGCACGAGCACTACCAATCCGAATACATGGGATAACGGTGGAAACGGTCGGTCAGCCATGACCCACTTGAACAGTGCATTGCCGAGCAGGAACAACCACGGCCCGGCAACGATCACGAAGATGCCGGCATCGCTGGCATGATCCGGGTGCACCAGCACCAGTTCGTCGGCCACCGCGCTGACAATGACCCCGGCGACAATCAGCACATGCAGGTAGGTGTAGGCGATTCGCGCCTGGCGCCCGGGGTCGGCGGAATGAGCGATACGGTGGTGCGCGCGCTCCGCACCGCTGTCAAAGTACACCCACCACATGGCGATGCTGCCCAGCACCGCCACCAGAAACGCCAGCAGTCCATCGCGGCCCGGAACCAGTTCGGCAAAGGTCGCACCGGTCACCAGCAACGACTCACCCAGAGCGATGATCACGAACAGCGCGCAACGCTCGGCCATGTGATTGCCTTCGACATTCCAGTCGCTCAATGACGAGCGTCCCAGCCCCGGCACCCAGAAATACAGCGACGGCGAAATCAGTTCGATCAGCAGCGCCAGCGCCCAGCAAAGTAGCCGCTGCTCGCCTTCGACTAACGCCCCGCCGATCCAGAACACCCCGGACAACACCAGCCACGCGAGGATGCGCTGGAAGTTGCGCGTCATGTTCAGCGACTCGCCGCGTACCGCCCAGATTGCGAACAGCGTGCGCCCGACCTGCATGAACACGAACGCCGCCGCGAACATCAGACCGCGCTCGGTGAATGCCTTGGGAATCGAAGACGAAAGCAGCAAACCGGCGATCATCAGACCGAACAGCCCGAGGCGCACCGGCAGTTTTTCCGGATCGAGCCAGTTGGTGATCCAGGACGTGAAGATCCACACCCACCACACCGCGACCATTATCAGGGTCACCTGCACCGCACCGAGCACCGACAAGTGCGCGAGCAAGGTGTGGGACAGCTGAGTCACGGCGAACACGAACACCAGATCGAAAAACAGCTCGACCATGCCGACCTTGCCGCTATCGAGACCGCCGCGCCCACGCAGCAAACCACGGGAAATGCTCATGGGATCGAGGCTCCACCGAGTTCAGGTGTACTCAGCAAAGCAGCCGGACCACGGCTCGGCAAGTCAGAGCGGAGAGTGAGGCCGCTCACTCATGAACTGCTCCAGCCGCGAACGCAGCCAGCGCTCGGCCGGGTCGCTGTCGACATGGCTGAGCCAGACCATCGACAGGTCGAGCGTCGGAGTCTTGAACGGGAACGGCTCCTTGAACAGCAGGCCCGAGGCGGCCATGGCTTCGGCGGTGTAGTCCGGCAGGCTGGCGATCAGATCGGTGCCGGCCAGCAGCGCCGGCAACGAACTGTACTGCGGCACCGACAACACCACCTGACGGGTGCGACCTATATCCGCCAGCCACTCATCGGCGTAGCCACTGACGTTGGCGGTGTGAGAAACCAGCACATGCGGGCGGGCGCAATATTCATCGAGGGTCAGCGGTGTGGCGGACTTGTCGGCGCGCAGGATGCTCGGCTGAATATGTCGCAGCAGCTTGCGTTTGGCATTGGCCGGCAGGCCACGGGTCTGGCTGATGCCGACGGTGATGTCGCCAGCGGCCAGCAGATCGGGAATCCGCCAGTAATCGACATGCTGCACCACGAACGCCACGTTCGGTGCTTCCTGGCGCAAGGCACGCAACAGCGGTGGCAACAGACCGAATTCGACGTCATCCGACAGGCCGATGCGAAACGTCATGGTGCTGACGGCGGGATCGAAATCACGGGTCAGGCTCAGCGCCACTGACAACGAGTCCAGCGCGGGTTTCAAATGGCGATAGATATCTTCGGCGCGGGCCGTCGGCTCCATGCGGTGGCCGACGCGGATGAACAGCGGATCGTTGAGCATCGTGCGCAAGCGATTGAGCGCCGAGCTGATGGTCGGCTGGCCGAGAAACAGTTTCTCGGCGGCCCGGGTCACATTGCGTTCGAGCATCAAGGTCTCGAACACCACCATCAGGTTGATGTCGGCCTTGCGAAGTTCATTGCGGTTCATCCATTGCCCCCCCAGTCCCCGGATTGCGGGCAGTGTAGAAAGCCCTGTCGTTATCGTCTATGCGCGAATGGTCCAGTTGATCCTCAGAAGGCCAATCCTGAGGCCCTGCACTGCGCTTCGCAGAAACATGATCCAACGATTGGAAACAAATCCCCGATAGCCAAATAACAGGGCTCCGCTAGGCTTGCGACGATGCGCCAAACAGGTTGTCGCAATATCCCATCGCATGGAGCGAACTGAATGTATTTCGAGATTTACAGGCAATCCAGGGGCACCCCGAGCACCGGTAAGGGCCAATGGCGCTGGCGGCTACGGGCGGGGAACCATGAGACGGTTGCCAGTGGGGAGTCGTATGTGAACAAGGCGGATTGTCTGCATGTGATCGAGTTGATCAAGGGTGTGCAGGGGGATACGCCGGTCAAGGAGATTTGACCGCCGGCTGATAACCCTGCAGAAGCGAAAAAGCCCCGCGGATTTTCATCTGCGGGACTTTCCGAGACTGACGCCCCCCTGTCTTCAGAACTTCTCGGGGATGTGCCGGAAGGGATAATCCGACTCCTTGTAGCCCCCAGGCTTCTGCCGCTTGGGTAGCTCAACCTTCTCGCGCGAAACACTCTTGTACGGAATGCGGCTGAGAAGATCGGAGATGATATTCAGACGCGCTCGCCGCTTGTCATTCGAGTCGGCCACCAGCCAGGGTGCATATTCGGTATCGGTTGCCTTGATCATGTCGTCACGCGCCCGCGAGTAGTCATACCAGCGGCTGTACGACTTGAGATCCATGGGAGACAGTTTCCAGATCTTTCGACCGTCCTTGATACGCTCTTCCAGCCGACGGGTCTGCTCTTCCTGACTGACGTTCAACCAGTACTTGAGCAGAATCACCCCGGAATCGACGATGGCACGCTCCACCAGGGGCACCGTCTTGAGAAATTTTTCAGCCTGATTCTCGGTACAGAACCCCATCACCCGCTCGACACCGGCGCGGTTGTACCAACTGCGATCGAAGATCACCACCTCACCGGCCGCCGGCAGATAAGGCAGGTAGCGCTGCAGATACATCTGGCTCTTCTCACGCTCGCTCGGGGCCGGCAACGCTACCACCCGGAAAACCCGCGGGCTGACCCGATCAGTAAGCGCCTTGATCGTCCCGCCTTTACCCGCACCATCACGCCCTTCGAAAATTACACAGACCTTGATGCCCTCAGCCCTCACCCATTCCTGCAGTTTGACGAGCTCAACGTGCAGTCGACGCAACTCCGCCAGATAGTCTTTGCTCGACAGTTTCGGGCGATCTGCGGGGGTGTCTTTGGGCGAGTCTTTCTTCTTTCCCTTTGCCATGACCGAACCTCATGCATTGAAGGGGCTGACCGCCGGAGTTATGGCGGCCCATGAGCTGGAATGCAGGAGTTTAGTCAGTTAATTGGGAATACGAGCCGCGGCTCAGGCGTGTGCTTCTCGATCAAGCACTTCAGCGACCCACTGATTGATACTCTTTCGAGCCAGCTGGGCCTTCACGGCAACAGTCGCGTGAAGCGCGGGCGCCAGACGCAGACTGAGGTTGCCCGAATAAGGTTTCTGTGGCGCTCTTCCGAGCTTGGCGCAGGTTTCCAGATAGTCGGTGACTGCCTCTTCAAATGCCTGTCGGAGCTCTTTGACCGACTCGCCATGAAAACCCACAACATCCTTGATTCCCGCGATGTGGCCAACAAACAGACCGTCCTCGTCACTGTACTCAATACGGGCGGCATAGCCGTTGTAGTTCATCACGTTCATGGTGTGACTCCTGCTTGTTCGAGGAAAGCCCGGGCATCACGAACCTGATAGGGCTTTGCTTCTTTATCTGGATGGGGTCGGTGAAAAGTGGCGACCACACCATTCAATTCAAAACGTACACGAGATCCATTGCCCTCGATCGTTCTCGCGCCCACCCCTCCGAACAGAGATTCGATGCGGGCCCACTCCAACGTAGCTGGAGTGGGTCTTGAAAATACGGCTTTGAGGGTGCTCAGCTGTTTATTATTCATAGTATTACATCATGATACCGCGCAAGGGCACAGCGACTCTGATTCACACCGCTGATGCGTGAAGTAAAACTCTCAAAAACGTGCGCAAACGCCGCTTGTCCAGAGTCAGGAAAGCGGCGTTTCTATAGCAGTTATTCAGAGTCTGTTTGGCACGGTCACCAGAATAATCGGATGACTCTCAACGAGGTTGTAGGCAAAATCTGCGAGTTGCGTGCGAACAGACGATTGCTGTGCAAAGTGGCTGATTGCCGCCTTGTTCGGCCTCATTTCGTCGGGATACTCTCAAGACGTCGCTGCATATCAGCGGCCGGGCTTGGAAACCCGACGAGTCACGCAACAGCGCCCCTACAAATGCTGGCGTTTTCTTACGCCCGTATATTTGCTTTATGGCGGCTGTGCGTGGGACGCCCTCGGGCGTGCCGGTCTCCTTGACTCCCGGTTTCCAACCTGCGTACAGCTGCCACCCATTCGCTTGGAAACGAAAGTGGCAGCTCCTCACAGTCAAGGAGTTACACATGCATGATGCACCTGAAGAAAAAACCGCCGGAACCACTCCCTTTCTCTATTGTTCTGACAATCCGCTATTTCATGTCTGCGCCGGAGTGCCTGTCAGCCAGGCGCTGGCTCAAGCTTCCGACCTACTGGCTCTCGCCAAGGCACTTGCGGAAGATGCGGCATTCATTAGAGAAACGGACCGATATGCCTGGGCTGCACATTTTTTGACGGAGATGGGTAAGGCGGTTGTTGATGATGTGGTGAAGGCGGTTTCGTCGAAGGCCATGAAGATGTCGCCGAAAACTGCGAAATGACGGTTACCTCACCCGGAAACTAGCTGGCTCTTCTCTGCAATAAGGAAGCCCCGTAATCCTGCATCTACGGGGCCTCTCTCACGAGCGTTCATTCGTCATCATCGTTTTCTTCATCGCCATCATCGTCCGTTGAAATAACGCCGGCGCCTCCTTCGACAAACGACTGACAACCTTCGTTAAAGGACTCTGATGGGGTGCTACAGGAATTTTCATCGTCAATTCCTTTTTGCTCGGCCCAGTCATACCCAGCCTGATGTCCTGAGCAATCATCCGTGCATTCGTAGCCATCAAACGTATCTGCGAAAATTGTCGTGCTCCCCAGACTCAAGACAAGCAGCACAATTGAATAAAGTGCCTTCTCTGGCAGATTCATAACTACAAGCCATCACGCGGTTTAGTGCCGGGTTTTCCTGTGTACGGATTCACATTGCCCTTGGTGCTGTAGTTATTGTTCCTGGTGGAGTCTGGGTTTGTAGCATGAGAGGGGCGAACATACGTTCCATTGCTTCGCGTATACCCACTAACCGAATGGTCAGAACGACTTCCGCTGGAGTAGCCGGACTTGAACGAGGAATGACTACCGAAGCTGCTTCCACGTGCGTAAACGCTCGCTGAAAGCGCTACCGAGATTGCTATAACGGCTACAGAAAAAACCTTTTTCATACAAACCTCCATTTTTCCAACGATGGTAGCTCAATGGAATCACTTGGAAAGCTCAGGCGATAAAGGGTCATGGGAGTAACGGCGTTAACGCAAACCTGTTGGAAAGGATCCCACGCAGGCAGAGTTGGCTTTCCAGGAAAAGCGATGAATGTTGCTCGTCTGTATTGATCTAGAGATCCAACTCTAATGCGTCAATAAACGATCCGAGTAAAAACTCTCAGAAACGAAAAAGCCCCGTAGATTTTCATCTGCGGGGCTTTTTCTGTGTATGGCGGAGAGATAGGGATTCGAACCCTAGGTACCGGTGAAGGTACAACGGATTTCGAATCCGTCCCATTCGGCCACTCTGGCATCTCTCCAACGGCGCGCATCATAACAACACTTTTATCGAAAGCAAACCCTCTTTCGAAATTTTCTCCGTGCTATCAGATGCTTGCGTCGATTAAAGCGGTACGCCCAGACGGTGGGCAACTTCTTCATAGGCTTCGATGACGTCACCGAGGCCCTGACGGAAGCGGTCCTTGTCCATCTTCTTCTTGGTGTCCTTGTCCCACAGACGGCAGCCGTCCGGGCTGAACTCGTCGCCCAGGACGATGGAGCCATCGCTGAACACGCCGAATTCAAGCTTGAAGTCCACCAGCAGCAGGCCTGCGTCGTCGAACAGTTTGCTCAGGACTTCGTTGACCTTGAGCGACAGTTCTTTCATGCGCGCCAGTTGCTCGGCGGTGCCCCAGCCGAACGCCACGACGTGGGATTCGTTGATGAACGGGTCGCCCTTGGCGTCGTCCTTCAGGAACAGTTCGAAGGTGTAAGGGTTGAGCTTCATGCCCTCCTCGACGCCCAGACGCTTGACCAGGCTGCCGGCGGCGTAGTTACGCACGACGCACTCGACCGGAATCATGTCGAGTTTTTTCACCAGGACTTCGTTGTCAGCCAGCAGTCTGTCGAATTGGGTCGGAATGCCGGCCGCTTCGAGTTTCTGCATGATGAAGGCGTTGAACTTGTTGTTCACCATGCCTTTGCGGTCGAGCTGCTCGATGCGCTTGCCGTCGAACGCCGAAGTGTCGTTGCGAAACAGCAGGATCAAGCGGTCAGCGTCGTCGGTCTTGTAAACCGATTTGGCTTTGCCGCGGTAGAGTTCTTCACGTTTTTCCATGATGGGCTCCGCTTGCTAAGTAGATGGGCTAGGCGATGTGACGCCAGTCGAGCCCTGAATCTTGATCGGCCAGTTGCAGCCAGTCCGGGTCGCACCCGAGGGTGTCGACAAAACATTGCCGGGCCAGCTGCGGCAGGTTGTTCTTGCTGCTCAGATGGGCCAGGACCAGGTGTTGCAGGCCTTGCCAGCCCAACTCGGCCACCAGGAATGCCGCCTGATGGTTGTTCAAATGTCCCAGCTCGCCGCCCACCCGCTGCTTGAGAAAGTACGGGTAATGACCACGGGCCAGCATGTCTCGGCAATGATTGGACTCGATCATCAACGCATCGAGGTCCCGATAGCCATCCAGCACCCGCTCACAGTATGAACCCAGATCGGTCAGCAGGCCGAAACGCCGCTCACCATCGCTGAATACATATTGGGTCGGTTCCTGTGCATCGTGGGCCACGGCAATAACCCGGATGTCCAGAGCTCCGATCTGCAGTTGCTCGCCGCCGGCCACGAAGCCTGCGGGTTCAATCGGTTTGCGCATCCCGCGCAGTGTGCCGCGACTGAGGTAGACCGGCAGATTGTAGCGCCGAGACAGCAAACCCACGCCATGCACGTGGTCGGCATGTTCGTGGGTCACGAGTATCGCGCTCAGTTGCGCCGGGCTCACACCCAGGCGCAACAGACGTTTTTCGGTTTCTCGCAGGGAAAAACCACAATCCACCAGCACATACGTATCAGCACTGGCGATCAGCGTGCCGTTCCCTTGGCTACCGCTGCCGAGAACGGCAAAACGCATTGGATCAGCCCAGATTGTCCTGAATCACGCTCAACACTTTGCGAGCCACATCAGCCGGCGCAACGGTGTTGATGTTTTTCTCGACGGTGACCTGAACGTTATCGCCAACCTTGCTCAGGCGAACCTGATAACGCTCGGCACGGGCTTCAACTTCTTCCTTGGTCGGCGCACTGCCGAACAGGCTGCTGAAGAAACCAGGCTTCTCGTCTTTCTTCTCGGCTTTTTCGGCCAGGTTGATGTAGTACAAGCCCAGGCTGCGGTTGATGTCTTCAACGCGCCATTGACCTTGCTCCAGCGCACGACCGACGCTCGACCAGGCACGGTCCAGGTCGGAACCGACGTTCAATACCGGGTTGCCGCTGCCGTCCTCGCTGAGGCTGACGCGGCTCGGGGTATCGAAATCACGCGATGCCAGCATCGACACCGAACCACCCTTCTCGGAGGTACGGCTCATGCTCGCGAGCATGTCGTCGACCAGTGCAGCGTCCAGACCGGTATTGACCGAACGATTGGTGAAGTCGACGTTGGCGGTGCTGCCGGCAGGACGCTCGGCGCTGACTACGTAGATTTCACTGGTATTGCGCTGTACGCCAGGCTCGATGCGAACCCGTACGCGGGTTTCGCTGTCGGCGGCGACGCCGGCAGCACTCAGGCGCTTGGCCATGGCGGCGGACAGCTCGTCGGAATGTTGCCAGGTGGTAGTGAATTCACCGGTTTGCGGACGCTGTTCATCCAGACGGAAACCGTTGTCCTGGAAGAACTGCACAGCCACTGGCCAGACTTCGGCCGGTGGATGCTGACCCATGACCCATCGCGAATCACCGCTCTTCTGCAGCGAGTAGTCGCTGGCGTCAGCGATCGCCGACAGTGGTTGAGGACGCGGAACCACGTATTCGCCGGTAGCGGTATCGTCGGCGACGTTGCGCGGGATCGGCAGCAGTGGATCCAGACGCTTGGAGGTGCTGACACCTTCTGGCAGTTGCATCGGTGCAGTCTGTTTCGCTTCCAGGTAGTCGCTACCACGGTCACGGAAATAACCTTCCGGGCCCCAGATCCATCCGCAGCCACTGGTGCTGGAGATAATCAAGGCAAGTGCGGAAAGTCCGGCCATTCGCTTCATGCGTTGTACTTCCTCAATTAAACCAGGACGCTGCACTGGCGCAGGGCCGAGCGCAACGTTTCATGACAAGGAGCGCTCAGCCAGGTCAGCGGCAGGCGAATGCCTTCGTGCATCAGGCCCATTTCGACCAAAGCCCACTTCACCGGAATCGGGTTGGCTTCGATGAACAGGTCCTTGTGCAGCGGCATCAGTTTTTCGTTGATGGCCCGTGCGGTCTCGGCGTCGCCCTTGAGCGCGGCCTCGCACAGGTCGGCCATTTCGCGCGGGGCGACGTTGGCAGTGACGGAAATGTTGCCTTTGCCACCCAGCAGGATCAGCTCGACTGCGGTCGGATCATCGCCGGACAGCACGATGAAATCCTTGCTCACGCCGTCGAGGATCGCCTTGGCGCGTTTCAGGTCGCCAGTGGCTTCCTTGATACCGATGATGTTCGGCACGGTGGACAGACGGATCACGGTCTCGGCCTGCATGTCGCAGGAGGTGCGGCCGGGAACGTTGTAGAGGATCTGCGGGATATCGACCGCTTCGGCGATATGCTTGAAGTGCTGATACAGGCCTTCCTGGGTCGGCTTGTTGTAGTACGGGACGACCAGCAGGCAGGCATCGGCGCCGGCTTCCTTGGCGTTGCGGGTCAGCTCGACGGCTTCGCGGGTCGAGTTGGCGCCGGTACCGGCGATGACCGGAATGCGGCCTGCCACCTGTTTGACCACGGCTTTGATGACGGCAATGTGTTCTTCTACATCAAGGGTTGCCGACTCGCCGGTAGTACCGACCGCGACAATGGCATGGGTGCCGTTCTTGAGATGGAAGTCCACGAGTTTGCTGAGGCTGTCCCAGTCAAGACGCCCTTGTGCATCCATGGGTGTGACCAGTGCCACCATACTGCCCGCAATCATGAAACCGCTCCTGCCGGAAAAAGAGAGCGGTAATGGTACTGGCGCCAAGATGCTTGCACAAGCGAAGTACAGCGCCGCCATTCCCCTTGGCGCCGCTTTTCGCTACCCTTCAGACTTTGATCGGTACTGATCAGCTTGTACGCCGGGTTCCAGCCCCCCGTTTCGGCCTCCCAGGCCCCGTTCCAGCGTCGCCGCCTTAGGCTTCCTTATTATTGGAGCCGTAGCGACGGGCGAATCGGGTCTTCCGGACAGGTATGTCCCGGCACTCAACGCCCTCACCCTACCGACCGCTCATCGCTTTAGGAATGCTGCATGTCCACCCCCACAGTTCGCGAACAATTCCTTGTCATCAGTGCCCTCGGCGCCAATCCCATGGAGCTGACCAACGTCCTGTGCCGCGCCAGCCATGAAAACCGCTGCGCGGTCGTCACCTCCCGTCTGACTCGTCACGGCGAGTGCAGCGCACTGGTGCTCGAAGTCTCCGGCAGCTGGGACGCCCTGGCCCGCCTGGAAGGCAGCCTGCCAACCCTGGCCAAACGTCATTCGTTCACGGTTAACGTGGTGCGCAGCGCCGCCCTGGAAAACCGTCCACAAGCCCTGCCGTACGTGGCTTATGTGTCCTCGGCCTATCGCCCGGACATCATCAACGAGCTGTGCCAGTTCTTCATGGATCACAACGTCGAGCTGGAAAACCTGACTTGCGATACCTATCAGGCACCGCAGACCGGCGGCACCATGCTCAACGCCACGTTCACCGTGACCCTGCCGGCCGGCACCCAGATCAGCTGGCTGCGCGACCAGTTCCTGGACTTCGCCGATGCCATGAACCTCGACGCACTGATCGAACCGTGGCGCCCACAGAACCCAATGTAAGGAAGCTTTCATGGCCGTAGCTATCGATCAACCGGTTGCCGACTTCGAAGCCCCCGCCACCAGCGGGCAGACCGTCAGCCTCTCGGCCCTCAAGGGCAAGCAAGTGGTGATCTACTTCTATCCGAAGGACAGCACCCCGGGCTGTACCACCGAAGGTCAGGGCTTTCGCGATCAATACGCAGCGTTCAAGGCTGCCAACACGGAAATCTTCGGTATCTCCCGCGACAGCCTGAAGTCCCACGAGAACTTCAAGTGCAAGCAGGAGTTTCCGTTCGAACTGATCAGCGACAAGGACGAAGCCGTCTGCCAGCTGTTCGACGTGATCAAGCTGAAAAAACTTTACGGCAAGGAATACATGGGCGTGGATCGCAGCACGTTCCTGATCGACAGGAATGGCGTTCTGCGTCAGGAATGGCGCGGCGTGAAAGTACCGGGTCACGTGGATGCAGTGCTGGCCGCTGCTCAGGCGCTGAACAAGGCCTGATCCTTTCGGCGCCCTTGCGGGCGCCGAATCGCTTTCAGAGTAATGGCGCCACCACCGGTTCCTTGCGCGGCCACGCATCAAGCACAGCCTTGAACAGCGTCGCCAGCGGAATCGCGAAGAACACACCCCAGAAGCCCCACAACCCGCCGAACAACAGCACCGCGCAGATGATTGCCACCGGGTGCAGGTTGACCGCTTCGGAAAACAGCAACGGCACCAGCACGTTGCCGTCCAGGGTCTGAATGATTCCGTAGACCGCCATCAGATAGATGAACTGATCGCTCCAGCCCCACTGGAACAGTGCAATCAACATCACCGGCACCGTCACCACCACCGCCCCGACATACGGCACCACCACCGACACGCCCACCAACAACGCCAGCAGCGCCGCGTAGTTCAGCCCGAGGGCGACGAAGGCGATATAGGTCACCCCGCCACAGATCACGATTTCGATGACTTTGCCACGAATGTAGTTGGCGATCTGCCGGTTCATTTCCTCGGCAACCCGGGTGATCAGTGCCCGTTCACGTGGCAAATAGCCGCGCACCCACTCGCCGATCATCATCCGATCCTTGAGGAAGAAGAACACCAGAATCGGCACAAGGACCAGGTAGATCATGATGTTCACCAACAACGGCAGGCTCGATAACGAGAATGTCAGTGCCCACTGACCGAATTTACCGATCTCGCCGCGCGCCGCTTCAATGGCTTGCAGCACCTGCTCGTCGGACACCAGATGCGGATAGCGCTCCGGCAGCAGCAACAGCAGCGATTGCCACTTGGCGAGCATGCCCGGCAACTCGTTGAACAGCGTGATCAATTGATGCCAGAGCAACGGCAGTACCACGACGATGAACAACAACAGCACGCCCATGAACAGCGCAAACACCAGACCCACCGCTGCACCACCGGGCATTCGCAGACGCTCCAGGGTGACCACCAGCCCCTGCATCAGATACGCCAGCACCATCCCCGCGAGCACGGGCGCGAGCATTCCGCCGAGGGTAAGCACGGCGGTGAAGGCGAGAAACAACAACACCGCCAGCACCACGGCTTCCTCATCGGAAAAGTAGCGCTGAATCCAGTCGCGTAACACTTTGAACATCAATAATCCTTAGGTCTTTTACGCTGTCGGTTTCAGGCTTTTTTCAACCAGTAACGGTAGACGCCCGCCTCGTCTTCTTCACGCAGCAGCGTATGACCGGCCAACCGGGCAAAGGTGCGAAAGTCGCGTTGCGAGCCGGCGTCAGTGGCAATCACCTTGAGTACCGCACCGCTGGGAAGCTTGTTCAGTTCCATCTTGGCCTTGAGCAACGGCAACGGGCAATTCAGGCCGCTGGCGTCCAGTTCACAGTCATGGGCTACAGCATCGGTCATGCGTTACTCCGGTTCAGAGGGTCAGGCTGCCTAGAATATCTGGTCGCAAGCCCGGTGTCCGGCTACAGTAAGGTCTTTGTCGACTAAGGCTTTGTGCATGACATTTCTGCGCCCTACCCTGCTGACGCTCGCTTGCCTGCTCGCCTCACCGGGCTTCGCCGACGACCTGCCATCACTCGGTGACGCCAGCTCTGCCATTGTCTCGCCACAACAGGAATACCAACTGGGCCGCGCGTGGTTGGCGCTGCTGCGCAGCCAGGTTTCACAGCTCAACGATCCACAGCTCAAGGACTACGTCGAGTCCAGCGTCTATAAACTGGTGGAAACCAGCCAGGTCAACGACCGACGCCTGGAATTCATCCTGATCAACAGCCCGCAGCTCAACGCCTTCGCGGCACCGGGCGGGATTGTCGGGGTCAATGGCGGCCTGTTCCTCAATGCCCAGACCGAGGGCGAATATGCCTCGGTACTGGCTCACGAACTGGCTCACTTGTCCCAACGCCACTTCGCTCGTGGCGTCGAGGCGTCGCAGCGGATGCAGGTGCCAATGATGGCCGCGTTGCTGGCCGGGATCGTCATTGCGGCCGCGGGTGGCGGTGAGGCCGGAATCGCGACCATTGCAGGTACTCAGGCAGCGGCGATCCAATCGCAAAGAACCTTCTCGCGCCAGAACGAACAGGAAGCCGACCGCATCGGCATTCTCAACCTGGAGAAGGCCGGTTACGACCCGCGCGCCATGCCGACCATGTTCGAACGCCTGATGCGCCAGTACCGCTACGACGCCAAGCCTCCCGAATTCCTGCTGACTCACCCGGTAACCGAATCGCGTATCGCCGACACCCGCAACCGTGCGGAACAGGCCAAGCCCGGTGGTATCGAGGACAGCATGCGCTATCAACTGATCCGCGCGCGGGTGCAACTGATCTACGAGGAAACCCCGGGCCTTGGCGCGAAGCGTTTCCGCGCACAGCTGGATGAGAACCCGAAAAACGACGTGGCCCGTTATGGTCTGGCGATCGCCCAGATCAAGGGTGGCCAGTTGAATGAAGCGCGGGAGAATCTTAAGCAACTGTTGGAAAAATCGCCGAACGAGCTCATCTACAACCTCGCCCAGGTCGATCTGGATATCACCAACAATCGTCTTGCGGAGGCGCAGTCTCGGGTCGACCGCATGCTGACTCAGTATCCGGGCAACTATCCGCTGAATCAGGTGCGAGTCGATCTGTTACTAAAACAGAATCGCACCGCCGATGCGGAGAAAGCCCTGGAAGGCTTGTTGAAATCACGTCCGAACGATCCGGATGTCTGGTATCAGGTGGCTGAGACCCGCGGCCTGTCGGGCAATATCATCGGCCTGCATCAAGCTCGCGCCGAGTACTTCGCGCTGGTTGGCGATTATCGCCAGGCCATCCAGCAACTGGACTTCGCCAAACGCAAGGCCGGCAGCAACTTCCCGCTGTCGTCGCGTATCGATGCGCGTCAGCGCGAACTGATGGAGCAGGAACGCATGATCAAGGACATGATGGGATAAGCCCGCTCCAGGAAAAACTCCGGACACAAAAAAACCGCCTCTTTCGAGGCGGTTTTTTTTACTCAACCGCTACTGGATCATTCAGCCAGCTTGAACGTGATGAAGCTGGCGCGACCCTGACGCAGAACCCGCATCGATACCGAGCGATTCTTCGGCAGTGCCTTGGCGATCTCCCCGAACTCCTTGGCCGAACCAATGGCCTGATTGTTCAGGTGAGTGATGATGTCGCCTGGCTGCAGGCCGATCAGGGCGGCTGGACCGTCCTGCACCTCCTTGATGACCACACCACCTTTCAGGTCGTAGGTTTTTTTCTGTTCTGCAGACAGCTCAGCGACCGAAACACCGAGGCGATTGCTGTTGGTCTCGACACCGGATTTCGGCAGGGCATCCAGTTCCTTGTCTTCATCAGGAATCGCGCCGACTGTCAGCTCGATATTCTTGCGCTTGCCCTCACGAATCACCTCCAGATTGGCCTTTGCGCCAGCCTTCAGTGCACCGACCAGATGAGGAAGGTCTGCGGACATGACGATCGGCTGACCATTCATGCTCAGGATCACGTCGCCCACTTGCAGGCCACCCTTGGCAGCCGGACCGTCATCCTGGATCTGCGCCACCAGCGCACCGGCCGGTTTTTCCAGACCGAACGATTCGGCCAGATCCTTGTTCACTTCCTGAATGACCACGCCCAACCAGCCACGGCTGACCTTGCCACCGCTTTTCAGCTGGTTGGATACGTCCATGGCAACGTCGATCGGAATAGCGAACGAAACACCCATGAAACCACCGGAACGGGTGTAGATCTGCGAGTTGATCCCCACCACTTCACCGTTCAGGTTGAACAGCGGACCACCGGAGTTCCCCGGATTGATCGGCACGTCGGTCTGAATGAACGGCACGTAGTTTTCGTTTGGAAGGCTGCGGCCAACGGCGCTGACGATGCCTTGGGTCACCGTGTGATCGAAGCCGAACGGCGAACCGATCGCGACCACCCACTGCCCTGCCTTCAGGTCCTGGGATTTGCCGAGTTTGAGTACTGGCAGATCCTTGCCTTCGATTTTCAGCAGGGCCACGTCGGAGCGCGGGTCGGTGCCGATCAGCTTGGCTTTCATTTCACTGCGATCTGCCAGGCGAACGAGAATTTCGTCGGCATCGGCGATCACGTGGTTGTTGGTCAGGATGTAGCCGTCCGGAGAAATGATGAAGCCCGAACCCAACGATTGCGCTTCACGCTGGCGATCACCACGCGGAGAACGCTGTTGCGGCGGCATGCCTCGTTCGAAAAACTCACGCAGCATCGGCGGCAAGCCTTCCAGGTCCGGCATCTGCTGGTTCACTTTGCGATCCGGCAGCTTTTGCGTGGTACTGATGTTCACCACCGCAGGCGAGGCCTGTTCGACCAGCTGGGTGAAATCCGGCAGGTTGACCGGACTGGCCGCATCAGCCGCCTGGACTGCAGGAACAGCCTGACCGAGCACAAGCACGGTGGCGACAATGGAGAGATAAGACTTCAAGCTTGGTATCGACATACAGCTCCCGTTACGACGAGCAGGGTTAAGCGATATGGAGCAAGGAACACCGGAAACTACAGGCCGGCATTTTTGTTCCGGGAACAACAAAACAAGGCCAGAGCCGTGAGGATCTGACCTATAAAAAATTTTCGGATTATTTGCAAATGAAAATACTCAGCAAACATTTCATGTCTCGAACACGAAGTGAAAACTGCTGAAATCAGCTCACTGCTTGCTGGTTGCAGCGCCATCGTTGCGTATCGACAAGGCAATCCGTTCGGCAGTACCGATTGGAATTTCGCCGACCACCGTCACCATCATTTCGCCCTGAGGCGTAGTCAAACGGCGGGATACGGCAACCGTTGGCCCCAGCTGAGTCCGGGTATCCGTGACGACGGCCCCGTTCAGTGGTTCCAGGAACACCGAGAAACGCGCCAGACCATCGTCATACAGCAGACTGTTGACCTGGGTCTTGGTGTCAGGGTCCTTGTGCGAGGAACTGCTGGTGAGTTCAAAACCCGGCGGCAGCCAGTCGGATCGCCAGACCTGCGCGGTCTTGACGGCTGAAGCCTTGTCACTGTCGAGGTTGACAGGCTTGCAGTCGGAGGCTGCCTGGAGATCCTTGTCGGATGGAACCTCGGCAGTATCCAGTCGAGTGAACTGGAACCGCTCAAGCAACTGGCCCTTGTCGTTGAGCAGCAACGACTTGAGTGGCAAGCCCGTTTCCTTGTCCAGATGCAATTCAAATCCGTAGCGATACTGATCCCGTGGCGTCAGCGATACAATTACCGCGTCACGCCCGGCCACGCGCGACTTACCGATCACGGCAAGCTCATACCAATTCTTCAGCTTCTGTGGATCGAGAGGACGAGCGGCAGAGTTTGGTGAATCTCCCAGCCCCGCAATCAGGGTGCCGCTGACGCATTGAGTATGCCCATCAATGCGTACGACTTCCTGTGCCGAACCGTCGAGCTGGAGCAAACGCTCGCGAACCTGCCCGTTCTGGACGCGATGCCAGATGCTGTGGGTAGAAAAACTACCGTTACGCTCGTAAACGAATGTGCCGTGAAAGCTTTGCTGCTGCTCGGCCTGGCCCAGGCGGGTCAGCCAATCCTGGGCCTCATCGGCGTGGGCTGGAACGATGAACCAGCCACTGAGCAGAAGCGAAAGTAGAGGTATGGCGCGCATGATCCTCCTTAACGGTTTTCCAGACTGGCTGCTCGTGCATAAGGCAGTGCGCTTTCAGTACCTTTCAGCGCAGCTTGCTGAGCATGTTGACGCAGATAACCCGGCAAACGCTGATCGTGCCAGCCTGGCTGGCCTTGCAGCACACCATTGACCATAGGACCAGTGGCTTCAGAACTCTCATTGTAGCCTGCCAGCACCGCAGGCCCCTTGACCTGAGGAGTCGCCAGCGCTGGCTGATTGGACTGCTGCGCCAGTTCGACACCGGCAATTTCGTCATGGTTATACAGACGAACGCCTGCCAGAACAGCAACGGTCACCGAGGCTGCAACAGCCAGACGACCCAGGCTGCGCCATGGACCGCGGGACACTTTGGCTGGAGTGGCTTCATCTTCCAGCGCAGCAGAGACTGCCGCAGCGAGATCCAGGCGCGGGAGCAGTAGATCCTTGTGCATGGCTGCCCGAGCGATCTGGTAACGAGCCCAGGTTTCGCGAGTTTCAACATCATCCAGTGCGTTGAGCACTCGACGCAATTCCAGTTCGTCCGCTTCGTTATCCATCACTGCGGACAGCGATTCCTGCAGGGCTTCCCGACTCATGGCGTTCCTCTCTTGGCTGTCGCCGCTGTCTTTAGTTTTCCTGCAACAATGGCTGCAGGGCTTTATCGATGGCCTCCCGGGCGCGGAAAATCCGGGAGCGCACGGTACCAACCGGACATTGCATGACACTCGCGATGTCCTCGTAACTCAGACCATCGAATTCGCGCAAAGTTAAAGCCGTGCGCAAATCCTCTGGCAGTTGCTGAATGGTTCGATGGACGGTGCCTTCGATCTCATCCCGCAGCAATGCACGTTCAGGAGATTCGAGGTCCTTCAGGCCGTGATCGCCGTCATAGAACTCTGCATCCTCGGAACTGACATCGCTATCCGGCGGCCGGCGGCCGCGTGAAACCAGATAGTTTTTCGCCGTGTTGATGGCGATGCGGTAAAGCCACGTATAAAACGCACTGTCTCCGCGGAAATTTCCTAGTGCCCGGTAAGCCTTGATAAAGGCTTCTTGAGCAACATCCTGGGCTTCATGGGTGTCGTGCACGAAACGCACGATCAACCCGAGAATTTTGTGTTGATACTTCAACACGAGCAGATCGAAAGCTCGCTTGTCACCGCGCTGAACGCGCTCGACCAGCTGCTGATCCTCTTCCTGGGTTAGCATGAACACTCCTCGATAAACTCGGAGGAAGCTTGCATGACTAAACGACCGGACTTGCAAACATAGACTCGGGCTTTTCGCAAAAGTTCTCCCCCTCCAAGCAAGTTTCCTGCGGGCTCTGATTTGGCACGCACGAAAAACGCAGCGCGGGATAAACCGGCTGCGCGAATAATCTTTTAATCGGCTCGCCGGCTAGAACCCAACCGCAGGTTCCGCATTGAAGCCGACACTGTCCCTTGTTTCGGGCAACCGTCTATTGATCTTGGGCCTCTGGCAAAAGTTCCAAATATTTATAGACCGGCCATGCCGACATTGGGCAACCGTGAGTGGAAAAAGCGTGTTTCATCTGCGATACAGTCGCTTTTTCCCAAAACCTGTGAAAAAAACATCCGACAAAACGTCCGGATTTTTCCGTCACGGTAGTTTCACAATGCCATATCGGCTCGGCTATTGTGCCGCCCCACCCCTCTATATACTAGTGGGCTGTGTGGCTGTCTCGACTCGCCCATCCGCCTGTCTTGCGCCAACCCCGACCCGGGTCGCTTTGAGCGGAATCCTGAAATGAGCCAACAGTTTCAACACGATGTTTTGGTGATTGGCAGCGGCGCTGCCGGTTTGAGTCTCGCGCTGACCCTGCCCGGTCACTTGCGCATCGCCGTATTGAGCAAGGGCGATCTCGCCAACGGTTCGACCTATTGGGCCCAGGGTGGCGTCGCGGCCGTGCTGGACGACACCGACACTGTCGAATCCCACGTCGATGACACACTCAATGCCGGTGGCGGTTTGTGCCATGAAGATGCGGTACGTTTCACTGTCGAGCACAGCAAAGAGGCGATCCAGTGGCTGATTGACCAGGGCGTACCGTTCACCCGTGATGAACAGTCCGGGACTGAAGACGGCGGATTCGAGTTCCATCTCACCCGCGAAGGCGGCCACAGCCACCGCCGCATCATCCACGCCGCCGATGCCACCGGCGCGGCCATCTTCACAACCTTGCTGGCCCAGGCAAAACAGCGCCCGAACATTGAACTGCTGGAACAGCGCGTAGCGGTCGATCTGATCACCGAACGACGCCTGGGACTGAACGGCGACCGTTGCCTCGGCGCCTACGTGCTCAACCGCAAGACCGGCGAAGTCGACACCTACGGCGCACGCTTTGTGATCTTGGCTTCCGGCGGCGCCGCCAAGGTCTACCTCTATACCAGCAACCCCGACGGCGCCTGTGGTGATGGCATCGCCATGGCCTGGCGTTCGGGCTGCCGGGTGGCGAACCTGGAATTCAATCAATTTCATCCCACCTGCCTCTATCACCCGCAGGCCAAGAGTTTCCTGATCACCGAAGCCCTGCGCGGCGAAGGCGCGCATTTGAAGCTGCCGAACGGCGAGCGTTTCATGCAGCGTTTCGACCCGCGCGCCGAACTGGCGCCCCGGGACATCGTCGCCCGGGCCATCGACCATGAGATGAAGCGTCTGGGTGTCGATTGCGTCTATCTCGACATCAGCCACAAACCCGAAGCGTTCATCAAGACGCACTTCCCGACGGTTTACGAGCGCTGCCTCGGATTCGGCATCGACATCACTAAACAGCCGATTCCGGTCGTACCGGCGGCGCACTACACCTGCGGCGGCGTCATGGTTGACCAACAGGGCCGCACCGACGTGCCCGGACTGTACGCCATCGGTGAAACCAGCTTCACCGGCCTGCACGGCGCCAACCGCATGGCCAGCAACTCGCTGCTGGAGTGCTTCGTTTATGCCCGTTCGGCAGCCGCGGATATTCTCGAACAACTGTCCGACATTGCCATTCCCCGCGCCCTGCCCGCCTGGGATGCGAGCCAGGTGACCGACTCCGACGAAGACGTGATCATCGCGCACAACTGGGATGAGCTGCGGCGTTTCATGTGGGACTACGTCGGCATCGTGCGCACCAACAAACGCCTGCAACGCGCACAACACCGCGTGCGTCTGTTGTTGGACGAAATCGACGAGTTCTACAGCAACTATAAAGTCAGCCGCGATCTGATCGAGTTGCGCAACCTGGCACAAGTAGCGGAACTGATGATCCGCTCAGCCATGGAGCGCAAGGAGAGCCGAGGCCTGCATTACACCCTCGATTACCCGGACCTGCTGCCCGAGGCGCTCGACACTATTTTGGTGCCGCCCACCTACGCCGGCTGAACTTGAGGCGTACCCGCAGGCGTCGGTGCAGATCCGCCGCCTGCGCATCCCGGGGCACGCAGATCGACCTGACCCGCCACTCCCCACGCAATCGAAAGCGCAAAACCACAATCACTGGCAGCGCCAGACTGTCCGGGCGCAACTGCACCGGCTGCCAGCCATCGGACTGATTCCACAATTGCCAGCCATCGCCGTCGCGGCGCAATCCGCAGAATGCCTTGGGATGACTCAGCAGAATCTCGCGGGGCAACACCCACGCCGCATGGATCAGGCAGGCAACGCCACCGAGCAGGCTGACCCAGAAAGGGATGACAAACAGAAACAAAGCGCACAGGGCGAGCGCCTGGGCCAGGAGATACGCCGCCAGCAATTGCCGTGAGGCCTGCCAGCGGCATTCGAACGTGTTACTTGGGCTGGACACGATCCAGAATCATGCGAACCATGCGTTGCAGCTCCGGATCTTCGGACTCGCTGCGTTCCATGAACCAGCCGAACATGTCCTGATCCTCGCATTCCAGCAGGCGGACATACAGCGCGCGGTCCACCTCGTTCAGATTCGAGTAGACCTCTTTCACGAACGGCACCAGCAACACGTCAAGCTCGAGCATGCCGCGGCGGCTGTGCCAAAAGAGGCGATTCAGTTCAACTTGTTCGACCATGGAGCGCTCCTCAAATAGGCCGCAAGTATACAGGCCCGAGACGGGCGGAACAGTCGGCTTTGGTCGGGCACCACCGATCCTTTATCAACTACCCATTTCAACACCACCCCCTTATGATGTGCCCCAGTCTATTTACCCTGCGATGACCCATGGCCGATTCTGCTTTTTTCTGCACCCTGACTCATGAAGGCGTTCTCGCGGTTCGCGGCGCGGATGCCGGCAAATTCCTGCAAGGCCAGTTGACCTGCAATATCAATTACCTGAGTGACGACCGGGCCAGCCTCGGCGCCCGCTGCACGCAGAAGGGCCGCATGCAGTCGAGTTTCCGCATTGTGCTCGAGGGCGACGGCGTGCTGCTGGCGATGGCCGGCGAGTTGCTGGAGCCGCAACTGGCGGATCTGAAAAAGTACGCGGTGTTTTCCAAATCGAAACTGACCGACGAAAGTGCCTCATGGGTGCGTTTCGGTCTGGAGCATGGGGATGCAGCCCTGAGTAGCCTGGGTCTGGAACTGCCGGCGGACACTGACAGCGTGGTTCGCCACGAAGGGCTGATCGCGATTCGCGTCTCCCCCGACCGCGCCGAACTCTGGGCGCCAGCCGATCAAGCCGATGCCATCAAAGGCAAGCTGTCTGCGCAATTGACCGAAGCCAAACTCAATCAATGGCTGCTGGGCCAGATCCGTGCCGGTATCGGCCAGGTCATGCCGAGCACCCGCGAACTGTTCATTCCGCAGATGCTCAATCTGCAAGCCGTCGGCGGCGTTAGTTTCAAGAAAGGCTGCTACACCGGCCAGGAAATCGTCGCGCGCATGCAGTACCTGGGCAAACTCAAACGTCGCCTGTACCGCGTACAACTGGACGCAAGCGAACTGCCGGAGCCGGGCACCCCGCTGTTCGCCCCGAGCCACGGCAGCTCCATCGGCGAAGTGGTGCTGGCCGCCCGCGCCGAGAAAAATATTGAACTGCTGGCGGTGTTGCAGGCCGAAGCTGCCGAGGCAGGCGATTTGCATCTGGGCACGACCGAAGGCCCGGCGCTGCACTTGCTCGACCTGCCTTACGAACTGGATCGCGACCGCGAAATCCAGCGTTGATCGCAGCATTTGTTGCAACACCCTAGAGAAATGACATGAGTGATCTGGCGGATAAGGTCCAACAGGATTTGGTTGAGGCCATCGATAACGATGACCTGGTTCTGCCAACGTTACCGGAAGTGGCCCTGCAGATTCGCAAGGCCGCCGAAGACCCGGACATAAGCGTCAGCGACCTGAGCAAAGTGATCGGCCGCGACACGGCGCTCTCGGCGCGCCTGATCAAAGTGGTCAACAGCCCGCTGCTGCGTGCGACCCAGGAAGTCACCGACCTGCACACGGCGATCACCCGTCTGGGCGTCAACTACAGCAGCAACCTGGCGATCGGTCTGGTAATGGAGCAAATCTTCCACGCCCGCTCTGAAGTGGTCGAACAGAAAATGCGCGAAGTCTGGCGCAAGAGCCTGGAAATCGCCGGTGTCAGCTACGCACTGTGCCGCCGTTATACCCAGCTCAAGCCCGACCAGGCCGCGCTGGGCGGGTTGGTGCACCAGATCGGTGTGCTGCCGATCCTGACCTACGCCGAAGACCACTACGAATTGCTGTCCGACCCGGTCAGCCTCAACCACGTGATCGACCACATTCATCCGCTGCTGGGCGACAAGTTGCTGCGGGTCTGGGAGTTCCCCGAGCGGCTGGTGGAGTTGCCGGGGCTGTATGAGGACTTGAAGCGCGATTCGTTGCAGATCGATTACGTGGATCTGGTACAAGTGGCCAGCCTGTATTGCCATAAGGACACCGACCATCCCCTAGCCCGCATCGACCCTTTCAGCGTGCCAGCCTTCCGCAAACTGGGGATCGATCCGGACAACAAAGTGCTGTGTGCCGACCTGGAAGAGTCGCGGTCGATGTTTTACTGATCTCAGCCGGCAATAAAGCTGACCCGCACCTTCAACCCCGCCTGCTCGCCATCATGCAGCGTGATCTGCGCCAGATGCGCGCGACAGATTTCCCCGACAATCGCCAGCCCCAGCCCGGAACCGGCGACTTGCTGATTGCGCCGGTAGAAACGCTCGAACACCCGGTCACGCTCATCCTGCGGAATGCCCGGGCCGTCGTCTTCAACCTCCAGCACCGCCGGCGACTTCACTCGCAATATCACGTTGCCCCCCGACGGCGTGTGCGCCAGCGCGTTGTCCACCAGATTGCTCAGCAGTTCGTTGAGCAATGTCGGCTCGCCGCGCAGCCAGACCGGTTCGTCCGCTTCCAGTGCCAACGCCACGCCGCGCGCATGAGCCAGCGGCGCCATGGCCATGCCCAGCTCACGGGCCAATTGGCTCAGATCAAGCAACTGCGCGCCGCCCTCGGCAATCGCCCGGGCGCCGTTTTCCACCCGGGCCAGCGACAGCAACTGGTTGGCCAGATGGGTCAGCCGATCCGTGCTTTGGGCCGATGATTCCAATGTGTCGCGCCAGGTCTGCGGCTCGCTTGAGCGCAGCCCTAACTCAAGTCGCGCCTTGAGCGCCGCCAGCGGTGTGCGCAGTTCGTGGGCCGCATCGGCGATGAATTGCGCCTGCCGCTCGAACTGCCCGCGCAGGCGCTCGGTGAAGTGATTGAGCGCCCGCACCAGCGGCCACAATTCGTGCTGCACTTCCACCAGCGGCAAGGGCCGCAGATCGTCGGGCTGACGCTCCTCCACTGCCGTGCGCAAACGCTCGATCGGGCGCAGCGCCGCGCTGACGGCAAACCACACCAGCAGCAATGCGCCGATTGCCAGCATGCCCAGTCGCAACAAAGTGTCGGCCGCCAGACTGCGGGCCATGCTGACGCGCGCCTCGTCAGTCTCGGCAACGCGAATTTCCGCCATGCCGTTCATGTTCGGTTCGGTCACGGCTTTCAACAGACTGACGACGCGCACGTTCTGGCCCTGATACGTGGCGTTATAGAAACGCGCGAGCGCCGGGTAGCTGTCGGTTCTTGGTGTCCCAGGCGGTGGGCCCGGCAGGTTTTCATAGCCGGAAATCAGCTTCTGATGGATGTCGTTGACCTGATAATAGATGCGCCCTGCGCTGTCATAGGCGAAGGTGTCGAGGGCCACATAAGGCACGTCGGCACTGAGACTGCCATCTCGTTGCGAAAGGCCGGCGGCGATGGTCCTCGCCGACGCCAGCAAGGTGCGGTCATAAGCGGTGTCGGCAGCTTCGCGACCGTTCCAGTAAGCGCTCAGGCCGCTGGCCAGCATCAACACCACCAGCAACAGCGCGAGGTTCCACAGTAACCGCCAGCGCAGGCTGCTGGGCTTATGCATCACGGCTTTCCAGCAGGTAGCCAAGGCCACGGAAGGTCACAATGGCCACCGGTTGGCCGTCGAGCTTCTTGCGCAGACGATGCACGTAAATTTCGATGGCGTCGGGACTGGCCTCCTCGTCGAGGCCGAACACTTGCGACGCCAGTTGCTCCTTGCTCATCACCCGGCCCGGACGCGCAATCAAAGCCTCAAGCACCGCTTGCTCGCGGGACGTCAACGTCAGCAGTTCTTCGCCGAGGGTGAAGCGTCGAGTATCCAGATCGTAGGCCAGTACACCACAACGCTGCTGACGTTCGCCGCCGAGTACACTGCGACGTAACAGGGCTTTGACCCGAGCCTCAAGCTCGGTCAGTTCGAACGGTTTGGCCAGATAATCGTCGGCCCCGAGATTGAGCCCATGAACTCGATCCCTGACGTCGCTGCGAGCTGTCAGCATCAACACCGGCAGGTTCTTGCCCCGGGCCCGCAGGCGTGCCAGCACTTCAAATCCGTCCATGCGCGGCAGGCCGACATCGAGAATCGCCATCGCGTACTCCTCGCTGCCCAAGGCCAGGTCAGCGGCCACGCCGTCGTGCAACACGTCCACGGTCAGACCGGTGCTCTTAAGCGCCTGGGCGACACTTTCGGCCAGTGGCAAATGGTCTTCGACGAGCAGAACACGCATGGATCTCTACCTCATTCAGGGATGGCCGACGCCACTCTTTGCCGCGGAGTTTACAGCCGCAACCGCCGCTGTGAAGCCCGAAATCCGGGAAAGTCCGCTGAAAGGTTAGCGAAAGGTTGGGCCGTTAGAGTCGGCCCACGGACAGTTCCGACTGCCGTCGCTGATGCCACACAGCGATAAGAAAAACGCCTCGAAGCGTTTTCGACCAATAAGAACAATAAACGGAGTACACCCCGCATGCCGTCCTTGCAGACCAAGGCTCATACGCCTGTTCGTCCTTCCCGTTTCAGCCACACCGCCCTTGCCAGTGCCGCCGCCCTCGCCGGTTTCGCACCGATGAGCTACGCCGATTTCATCGAAGACAGTTCTGCCACCTTCGAAACCCGCAACATGTATTTCAACCGCGACTTCCGCGACGGCACCAGTGCCCAACAGTCCAAGCGCGACGAGTGGGCCCAGGGGTTCATGCTCAATCTGCAATCGGGTTATACCGACGGCACCGTGGGGTTTGGTGTCGACGCGTTGGGCATGCTGGGGGTCAAGCTCGATTCGAGCCCGGACCGTACCGGCACCGGCCTGCTGCCGACCCATGATGACGGGCGCGCAGCGGACGAATATTCCAAGGTCGGCCTGACCGGCAAAATGAAGATTTCCGCCACCGAACTGAAAATCGGCAGCCTGATTCCGGAACTGCCGATCCTCAAGCCGAACGACGGGCGCATCCTGCCGCAGACGTTCGAAGGTGGTTTGCTGACCTCCAAAGAGATCAAGAACCTGACCTTCACCGGCGGGCGCCTGGAAAAAGCCAAGGACCGCGACAGCACCGATTTCGAGGACATTGCCCTCAACAACAAGAACGGCCGTTTCGCCGGCACCGTCGCCGGCAAGCACTTCGATTTTGCAGGCGTGGACTACAAGTTCACCGACAAGATCACCGGCAGTTACCACTTCGCCCAACTCGACGACGTCTACAACCAGCACTTCTTCGGACTGGTCGCCTCGCGGCCGATGGGTCCGGGCACCTTCGCCACCGACCTGCGTTTCGCCGTCAGTGACGATCAAGGTGCAGCCCGTGGCGGCAAGATCGACAACCGCTCGCTCAACGGTCTGGTCAGTTATGCCCTGAGCGGCCACAAGTTCACCGCCGGTTATCAGCACATGTCCGGCGACAGCGCGTTCCCGTATGTCGATGGCAGCGACCCGTTCCTGGTCAACTTCGTGCAGATCAACGACTTCGCCGGCGCAGAAGAACGCTCGTGGCAGGCCCGTTACGACTTCGACTTCGCCAGACTCGGCATCCCCGGTCTGAGCTTCATGAGTCGCTACTTGAGCGGTGACAACATCAAGCTCAAGAACGGTGACGAAGGCAAAGAGTGGGAGCGCAACACCGAGATCAAATATGTAGTACAAAGCGGCGCCCTGAAGGACGTTGCCGTGCGTTTGCGTAATGCCACTTACCGTTCCAACTACTCCGCTCGCGATGCCGATGAAGTGCGTCTGCTGGTGAGCTACAGCGTTGCCCTTTGGTAATTCAGTACGTCCATAACAACAACTCCCAAGGAGACATAAATGAACTTATCACTGCGTAAAGTCGCTCTGGCCGCTGGCGTCATGCTGTTCGCCAGTCAACTGATGGCTGAACCGAAACGCCCGGAATGCATCGCCCCGGCCTCCCCCGGCGGCGGTTTCGACCTGACGTGCAAACTGGCGCAAAGCGCGCTGGTCAACGAAAAGCTGCTGACCAAACCGATGCGCGTGACCTACATGCCCGGCGGCGTCGGCGCGGTGGCGTACAACGCCGTCGTGGCGCAGCGCCCGGCGGACGCCGGTACGCTGGTGGCCTGGTCCAGCGGTTCGCTGCTGAACCTGGCGCAAGGCAAGTTCGGTCGTTTCGATGAAACCAACGTGCGCTGGCTGGCGGCGGTCGGCACCAGCTACGGTGCCATCGCAGTGAAAAGCGACTCGCCCTACAAAACCCTTGATGATCTCGTTCAGGCACTGAAGAAAGATCCGAGTGCCGTGGTCATCGGTTCCGGCGGCACCGTCGGCAGCCAGGACTGGATGCAGACCGCACTGATCGCCAAAGCCGCCGGGATCAACCCGCGCGACCTGCGTTACGTCGCCCTCGAAGGTGGCGGCGAGATCGCCACCGCCCTGCTCGGCGGCCACATCCAGGTCGGCAGCACCGACATCTCCGACTCCATGCCGCACATCCAGAGCGGCGACATGCGCCTGCTGGCCGTGTTCGCTGAAAACCGCCTCGACGAGCCGGAAATGAAAGGCATCCCGACCGCTCGCGAGCAAGGCTACGACATTGTCTGGCCGGTGGTTCGCGGCTTCTACCTCGGGCCGAAAGTCAGCGATGAAGACTACGCCTGGTGGAAAGGTGCCTTCGACAAACTGCTGGCTTCCGAAGAGTTCGCCAAGCTGCGTGATCAGCGTGAACTGTTCCCGTTCGCCATGACCGGCCCGGAGCTGGACACCTACGTGAAGAAGCAAGTCGCGGATTACAAAGTGCTGGCCAAAGAGTTCGGCCTGATCCAGTGATCGTCTCTGTCTAGCGGCCATGGCCTCGCGCATCGAGGTCATGGCCCAGGAGTTCCTCATGCTGATTCAACGCATTTTTGCCTCGGTGTTGCTGCTGGCCTGTGCCGGCCTGGCACTGATGGCGTGGCCTTATCAGGCTGCGTTTTCCTACGAGCCGGTCGGCCCGCGGGCGTTTCCCCTGCTGATGCTTGGCCTGATGAGCCTGGCGCTGCTGTACATGGTGTTTCGCCCGGCACCGATAAAACACAGTGAAGACGAGCCGCCGCTGGACCGCGAAACCCTGACCAAGATCGGCATCTGCGTGCTGTTGCTGCTGGTGTTCGCCGGTCTGTTCGAACCGCTGGGCTTCATCCTCAGCAGTTGCCTGATCGGCATCCCGATGGCGCGCCTGTACGGCGGCCGCTGGTTGCCCAGCATCGTGGTGACCACGCTGATGGCCATCGGTCTGTACCTGCTGTTCGACCGTCTGATGGACGTACCGCTGCCCCTCGGCCTGCTCGACGTTCTGGAGAACTGATATGGATACGCTCGGATATTTGGGACAGGGCTTCGGCGTCGCGCTGAGCCCTTACAACCTGGTCACGGCGCTGACCGGTACGCTGATCGGCACCGTGGTCGGCCTGTTGCCGGGCCTGGGCCCGATCAATGGTGTGGCGTTGCTGATTCCCATCGCCTTCGCCCTCGGCTTGCCGCCGGAGTCGGCGCTGATCCTGCTGGCAGCGGTGTACCTGGGTTGCGAATACGGCGGCCGGATCAGCTCGATCCTGCTGAACATTCCCGGCGAAGCCTCCACCGTGATGACCACCCTCGACGGCTACCCTATGGCCCGCCAGGGTCTGGCCGGGGTCGCGCTGTCGCTGTCGGCGTGGAGCTCGTTCATCGGTGCGTTCATCGCCACCTGCGGCATGGTGTTGTTCGCGCCGCTGCTGGCGAAATGGGCGATTGCCTTCGGGCCGGCGGAATATTTCGTACTGATGGTGTTCGCGATTGTCTGCCTCGGCGGCATGGCCGGTGACCGACCGCTGAAGACGTTCATTGCGGCGTTGATCGGTCTGTTCCTGTCCAGTGTCGGCATCGACGCCAACAGCGGCGTGTACCGTTTTACCGGCGACAACATTCACCTGACCGACGGCATTCAGTTCGTGGTGCTGGTGCTGGGCCTGTTCTCGATCAGCGAAATCCTTCTGCTGCTGGAGAAAACCCATCGCGGCCAGGAAGCGGTGAAAGCCACCGGGCGGATGATGTTCAACTTCAAGGAAGCGGCGTCGGTGTTCGTGGTGAACATCCGTTGCGGCCTGCTCGGTTTCATCATGGGCGTATTGCCTGGCGCCGGCGCGACCCTGGCCAGTGCCGTGGCCTACATGACCGAGAAACGCATCGCCGGAGCCAGCGGCAAGTTCGGTCAGGGCGACGCGCGCGGCCTCGCTGCGCCAGAAACGGCTATCGGTGCCTCCGCCTGCGGCGCGCTGGTGCCGATGCTGACCCTCGGTGTTCCGGGTTCGGGTACCACGGCGGTAATGATCGGCGCGCTGTCGCTGTACAACATCACCCCGGGCCCACTGCTGTTCCAGCAACAACCGGACATCGTCTGGGGCCTGATCGCCTCGCTGTTCATCGCCAACATCATGCTGGTGATCCTGAACATCCCGATGATCCGCATCTTCACCCGCATCCTCGCCGTGCCGAACTGGGCGCTGGTGCCGGTGATCGCGATCATTACCGGGATCGGTGTGTACGCCGTGCATGCAACCACGTTCGACCTGTTCCTGATGGTCGGCATCGGCATCTTCGGCTACATCCTGCGCAAACTGGACTTCCCGCTGTCGCCGGTCCTGCTGGGGTTCATCCTCGGTGGTCTGATGGAGCAGAACCTGCGCCGGGCGCTGTCGATCTCCAACGGTGCGCTGGAGATTCTCTGGTCGAGCCCGATCACCTTCGGCGTCTGGGTGCTGACCGCGATCATGTTGCTGATGCCACTGCTGCGCATCTGGCGCAAACGCTCGGCCGCGCAACGCGCTATCGCCGATGTCTGATCGGCTCTCCCTTAAAGCGTGGTGGGGAACCCCGCTGGTCGGTCTGCTTGGCGGTTTCATCGCCAGCCAGATCGGCTGGCCGCTGCCGTGGATGGTCGGCTCGTTACTGGCGATCATCCTGGTGCGCTGCCTGACTCCGTGGCAACTCACCGAAATCCCTGGCGGCCGCAAGTGCGGCCAGTGGATCGTCGGGATCGGCATCGGCCTGCACTTCACCCCGCTGGTGATGGAGCAGGTACTGAGCCACTTCGGCCTGATCTTCTTCGGCGCGCTGGTCACCAGCCTGTCAGCGGTGGTCGGCGTGTGGCTGATGCGCCGCACCGGTGAGGATCGCGCCACGGCATTCTTCTCCAGCATGCCCGGTGGCTCCGGCGAGATGGTCAACCTCGGCGCACGCAACGGCGCGATGCTCAGCCATGTCGCGGCCGGGCAAAGTCTGCGGGTGCTGGTGGTGGTGCTGTGTGTGCCGGCGGCCTTCAAATATTTGCTGGGCGATGGTGCCCCGATTTCTCACGCCGGCAGCGTCGATTGGCGCTGGCTGGCGATTCTTTTTCCGGCGGGCGGTTTGCTCGCGTGGCTCTGGCAACGTCTGCGCCAGCCCAATCCGTGGCTGTTCGGGCCGTTGCTGGTCAGCGCGGCGGTGAGCATCGGCTGGGATCTGCACATCGGCCTGCCCAATGGTGGCAGTCAGATTGGTCAGTGGCTGATCGGCAGCGGATTGGGCTGTCACTTCAACCGGCAGTTCTTCCGCCGAGCGCCGTCGTTCATGGGGCGCACGTTGATCGGTACGGCGCTGACCATGTTGATAGCGACACTGGCGGCGTTGGGACTGAGTGCAATGACGCATCTGGATCTGCGATCACTGACCCTTGGCATGATGCCCGGCGGCATTGCGGAGATGAGCCTGACGGCGGAAACCTTGCAACTGTCGGTACCGCTGGTAACGGCGATGCAGGTGATGCGGCTGTTGTTCGTGTTGTTTCTGGCGGAACCGTTGTTCAAATACTGGAACCGCCATCCTTGAGAATCAGACCACTGACGGCAGACGCCACTCGATCGGCGCTTCGCCGTTCTGCTCCAGGAACTTGTTGGTGCGGCTGAAATGCCCACAGCCGAGGAAGCCGCGATAGGCCGACAGCGGCGACGGGTGCACCGAAGTCAGTACCAGATGCTTGGTGGCGTCGATCAGCTTCTGTTTGCTCTGGGCATGGGAGCCCCAGAGCATGAACACCAGATGCGGTTGCCGCTGGCTGACCACTTCGATGATCCGGTCGGTGAAAAACTGCCAGCCCTTGTCCTTGTGCGCATTGGCGTTAGCGCGCTCGACGGTCATGGTGGTGTTGAGCATCAACACGCCCTGATCGGCCCAGCTCTGCAGATAGCCATGGTTGGGGATGTCGATGTTGAGGTCGCGCTTCAACTCTTTATAGATGTTGACCAGCGAAGGCGGCGCCGGTACCCCCGGCTGCACCGAGAAGCACAAGCCGTGGGCCTGGCCCGGGCCGTGGTACGGGTCCTGGCCGAGGATGACCACTTTCACCTTGTCCAGCGGGGTGGAATTCAACGCATTGAAAATCAGCGGTCCCGGCGGATAGATTTCCTTGCCGGCCGCCCGCTCCTGCTGCAGAAAATTGCGCAACTCTGCCATGTAGGGCTGGTCGAATTCGGCACGCAGTGCCTCCTTCCAGCTCGGTTCGAGTTTGATACGGTCGTCAGCAGTCATGGTCATACCCGGCAAAAACAATGGGGCGAACCCTAGGAAAGCCGACCACGCTTGTCAATTGATCTGACGCAGATCCGGCACTTTCCCACACAGCGATCATACTGATCGTTCAAATTCCCGATCGAGGTCACGATGAATCTGCACTTCGAAGAACTCACCGGCACCGACGGCGCGCGCATCGGCGTGGCCACGCTGGATGCCGAAAAGACGCTCAACGCGCTGTCCCTGCCGATGATCCACGCCCTGAGCGACAAACTGAACACCTGGGCCAAGGATCCGCAAATCGTCTGCGTGCTGCTGCGCGGCAATGGCGCCAAGGCCTTCTGTGCCGGCGGCGAAGTGCGCAGTCTGGTGGAAGCCTGTCGCGCCCATCCCGGCGAAGTGCCGCCGCTGGCCGCACAGTTTTTCAATGCTGAATATCGGCTGGACTACAGCCTCCACACCTACCCGAAGCCGTTGATCTGTTGGGGCCACGGTTATGTGCTGGGCGGCGGCATGGGTCTCTTGCAAGGCGCGAGCATCCGGATCGTCACGCCGAGCAGTCGTCTGGCGATGCCGGAAATCAGTATCGGCCTGTACCCGGATGTCGGTGCCAGTTGGTTCCTGTCGCGCCTGCCGGGCAAGCTCGGTTTGTTCCTGGGTTTGACCGGCGCACACTTGAACGGTCGCGATGCGATTGATCTGGATCTGGCCGATCGCTTCCTGCTCGACGAACAGCAACAGGAACTGATCGACGGTTTGTTGCAGTTGAACTGGCAGGAACAGACCGCCATGCAGCTCAACAGCCTGCTCAAGGCGCTGCAGCAGGAAGCCGTGGCGCAAATGCCTGAGGCGCAATGGCTGCCGCGGCGGCAGCAGATCGATGAATGGCTGGATGTCAGCGACGTGACCTGCGCCTGGAAAGCCCTCAGCCTGCATCGCGACAGCAGCGACCTGTTGATTGCCCGTGCCGCGAAAACCATGAGCGAAGGCTCGCCACTGACCGCGCATCTGGTCTGGGAACAGATCGTTCGCGCCCGCCACTTGTCGCTGGCCGAAGTCTTTCAGATGGAATACACCCTGAGCCTCAATTGCTGCCGACATCCGGAGTTCAGCGAAGGGGTCCGGGCACGACTGATCGACAAGGACCACAAACCGCACTGGCACTGGCCGGACATCGCCCGGGTGCCGGAAGCGGTGGTCGAGGCGCACTTTCACAAGGTGTGGGAGGGAAGGCATCCGTTGGCGGATCTGTCCAGTTACTGAAATCCGGGCATAAAAAAAGCGGCGCTCAATGCGCCGCTTTTTTTGCGGTTGGTTACCAGCGGTTACCGCGCCAGTGATCACCGCGGTCATAGTTACCACGACCGCGGTGATCGTCCCAGCCACCACGACGGTGGCCATCCCAGCGTCCACGATCATCGCCATGCCAGCGGCGGCTCTCGTAGTAGCGCGGGGCCGGTTGGTAGTACCGGGGCGCCGAGTAATAACGTGGCGCCGGTTGGTAATAACGTGGCGCTGGCTGGTAGTAGCGCGGGGCCGAATAATAGGTGCTGCCGCCGCTGTAATAAGTGCCACCGCTGTTGTAGTACGAAGGAGATTGGGAGGTGTAGACCTCTGAGGTGTAGTAGCCATCTCCGTAGGAGTAAGGGACGCAACCGCCAATCGAAAAAAGCATCACGGCAAGCAGAAGAATTCGGCGATACATGGCGGCCTCCTGGACCGCGGGTAGCCACACCAGCGACGCTGGCAGGCGTCAGTCTTTCATTCGGCGACTGACGAAATATCTGACAGCGTTTTCGGAATCTGGTGCGTTTCAGTAACAACTTGATACAAGTGATTCATGAAATCTTGTTCATCCGCAAACGCCGCCATTCAGCCGCTGATTAGTGGTGGCCTCCATGGTATCCACCGCCGTGATAACCCCGCCCGTACCCTCCGCGATAACCATGGCCACCGTAGTAGTAATAGCGACCGCCACCGTAGTAGCGCGGGCCGTAATAGCCACCGTAGTAATAGGGAGAGTAATAGCCGGGATAGTAATAGGTTGCGGGGTAGGCATCGTAGCCGCCACCGTAGTAATAACAGCCGGACAGCCCCAGACCGAGCACTGCTCCCAGCAGCGCCCGACGCAGCAATTTTGCAGTACTCATGACGGCCTCCTGGAAGACCTGTGACAGCAGTCGGCACAGACCGGCTGACATCAGTTTTGACTGGCTAACCGCTACCGAGTGCCCATGCCCCACCGAGCATCGGATCAGCGGCCATTACGCTGCATCACGGTGCAGGCGCGCACCAACACAAAGCGTCGCCGCCACCTGCCAACCGAATCCCTCCACCCGCAAGCCGCGTAGCAGAAGGCTCGCCGCGACTTGGCACGCCTCTCGCTTCAGCAAGCCCGTGCAGGAGTCATCACAGGTTCGCGGCACCACAATTTGCAATGGCTGACTAGGGTTCCGGCTCGCATCTGCGAGTGGCTGGTCCGAGAGTTGGCGACCTCCAGTTGAGGTTACACGGCGGGACAAAAGCCCGGGAGACAAGCCACCGTTCGCGGTGCCGCGTTGCCTTCCTGTCCGCCCTCGATCAACTGGAGAAGCCACCATGTCCCGACTACGTTTGCCCGCCCTGCTCGCCGCCGCGTTCGCCGCGCTCGTCAGCACCCAATCCCCCGCCGCGCAGAAAGACCACTTCAGTGTCTGCTGGACGATCTACGCCGGCTGGATGCCATGGGAATATGTCGGCAGCCAAGGGATCGTCGATAAATGGGCGAAGAAATACGGGATCAAAATCGATGTGGTCCAGCTCAACGACTATGTCGAATCGATAAATCAGTACACCGCCGGTCAGTTCGACGGCTGCACCATGACCAACATGGACGCGCTGACCATCCCGGCCGCCGGCGGCGTCGACAGCACCGCGCTGATCGTCAGCGATTTCTCCAACGGCAACGACGGCATCGTTCTCAAAGGCGAGGGCAAGAAAGTTGCCGACCTCAAGGGTATGGACGTCAACCTGGTCGAACTGTCGGTCTCGCATTACCTGCTGGCCCGCGCGCTGGACTCGGTCGACCTGACCGAGAAAGACTTGAAAGTGGTCAACACCTCCGACGCCGACATTTCCGCCGCCTTCAACACCGAGCAGGTCAACGCCGTCACCACCTGGAACCCGATGCTCTCGGACATCAAGGCCAAACCCGGCGTGACCGAAGTCTTCAATTCCAGCCAGATCCCCGGCGAAATCATGGACATGATGGTGGTCAACAGCGCCACCCTCAAAGACAACCCGGCGCTGGGCAAGGCGCTGACCGGCGCGTGGTTCGAAGTGGTCGAGCTGATGAACGCGAAAAACGCTGCGAGTAAAGCGGCGCTGGAACATATGGCCAAAGCGTCGGGCACTGATCTGGCCGGATTCCAGGCGCAACTGGACACCACCAGACTGTTCGCCACACCCAAAGAAGCCTTGGCGTTCGCGACCAGCAAGCAACTGCCGGAAACCATGCGCAGGGTCGCCGAGTTCTCGTTCCAGCACGGTTTGCTCGGCGAAGGCGCCAGGGACACCAGTGCCGTCGGCATGACCTTCGCCAACGGCGTGACCAGCGGCGACACCGGCAATCTCAAGCTGCGCTTCGATCCGACCTACGTGCAGATGGCCGCCGACGCCAAGCTGTAAGCCACGGAGGATTTGGCCATGCGCCTGATCAATCGCCACCCGGATCGCCCGAGTCGCCTGCTGCTGGTGATCCTGCCGTTCGCCCTGGTGCTGTTCGCCTATTTCATGGGCTCGGCCGAGCGTCTGGCGGAGAACCCCAACGACAAACTGCTGCCCAGTGCCGTGCAGATGACCGATGCGGTGAAGCGCCTGGCATTCAATGCCGACAGCCGCACCGGTGAATATCTGCTCTGGCAGGACACCGCCGCGAGCCTGCAACGCCTGGCCATCGGCCTCGGTATCGCCGCGCTGGCCGGGCTGTGTCTGGGCATCGCGGCTGGAACCCTGCCGCTGTTCGGCGCACCGTTGTCGCCGATGCTGACGGTGTTATCGATGGTGCCACCCCTGGCGATCCTGCCGATTCTGTTCATCGTCTTCGGCCTCGGCGAGCTGTCGAAGGTGATGCTGATCGTGATTGGTATCACCCCGGCTCTCGCCCGTGATCTGGAACAGCGCGCGCGGGACATTCCGGTCGAACTGCTGATCAAGGCGCAGACCCTCGGCGCCTCGACCTGGACCCTGATGCTGCGCGTGGTTCTGCCGCAGCTGTTGCCGCGCCTGCTGATTTCATTGCGGCTGATGCTCGGTTCGGCGTGGCTGTTCCTGATCGCCGCCGAAGCCATCGCCTCCACCGACGGTCTGGGCTACCGGATTTTCCTCGTGCGTCGTTACCTGGCGATGGATGTGATTCTGCCGTACGTGGTGTGGATCACCCTGCTCGCCTGGCTGATGGACTGGGGCCTCAAGTGCCTGACCCGGCGTGCATTCCCCTGGTATGAGGGGGCAGCCAAATGAGCTTCATCACAGTGAAAAACGTCTGGCAGCAATACGCCGACCAAGTGGTGCTTGAAGGGCTGAACCTCAACGTCAATGAGGGTGAGTTCTGCACGCTGGTCGGAGCTTCGGGCTGCGGTAAATCGACCTTCCTGCGCCTGCTGCTCGGTCAGGAAACCGCCAGTCGCGGCGAGATTCTGCTCGACGGCCAGCCACTGGCCCGCGAACCGGATGCCAGCCGTGGCGTGGTTTTCCAGCGCTACTCGGTGTTCCCGCACTTGAGCGTGCTGGACAACGTCGCCCTCGGCCTCGAACTGCCCCGGGCGCCACTGCTCGGGCGTCTGTTCGGCCGCGCCAAACGCGACGCCCGCGAACAGGCCACGGCGCTGCTGCAAAAAGTCGGCCTCGGCCATGCGCTGGACAAGTACCCGGCGCAACTGTCCGGCGGCATGCAACAGCGGCTGGCGATCGCCCAAGCGTTGATCATGAGGCCGCGCGTGTTGCTGCTCGACGAACCGTTCGGCGCGCTCGATCCGGGCATTCGCAAGGACATGCACGCGCTGCTGCTGGAGCTGTGGCGCGAGACGCAACTGACCGTGTTCATGGTCACCCACGACCTGTCCGAAGGTTTCAGCCTCGGCACCCGTCTGCTGGTGTTCGACAAGGTCCGCCTCGACCCGCACGCCCCCGGTGCCTATGGCGCCCGGATCACTTACGACATCCCTTTGAACAGCGACCGCCGTGCCCAACGCGCCGCCGTCGACGCCCTGCCGGTGCAACTGGCAAGCGCCCTTCGAACCGCTTGAGAGGAACCTTCCATGACTGATTCAACCCGAATTTTCCCACCCTTCGCCGAAGAAACCCTGCCCGGCGGCGGCCATCGCTCCTTCGTCTTGAAACGCGGGCAGCTGCTGCGCCTGACGGATCTGCGCGGTGGTGCCAACGTCAGCCTGACCTTACTCAACGCCAACGAAAAAACCGAGCGCCTGAACCTGCCCGACAGCCTCAAATGTCAACACACCGCCAAGCTGACCGCGGGCCATTGCCTCTACTCGGACATGGGTCGCGTGCTGGCGGCGATCACGGCGGATACCTGCGGTTGGAGTGACAGTCTCGGCGGTGTGCTGTGCGCCGAGGAAGTCGCGGAGAAATACGGCCAGGGTCGCTATCAGGAACTGCGCAACGGCTTCTTTCGCAATGGCACCGACAACCTGCTGGTGGAGCTCGGCAAGTGGGGGCTGGGCCTGTCCGACCTGCTGATGACCCTCAACCTGTTCAGCCGGGTCAACGTCGACGACAGCGGGCGTTTGCACTTTGTCGAAGGCCATTCGCAGGCCGGTGACTACATCGAACTCTATGCACCGATGGACACCCTGGTTGTGCTCACAGCCCTGCAACATCCGCTGGATCCGTCGCCGCAATACGCGCCCAAACCGCTGAAGCTGAGCTGGATGAACGCCGACCCGAGCGTCGCCGAGCACTGCCGTACCTCGCGCCCGGAGAACGAGCGCGGCTTTATCAACACCGACCGTTTGTTCGCCTGAGGATCGTCGCCATGTCAGTTGCTATCGCCACTTCGCAAAAACAACCGGACGCGGCGGTATACCGCGCCACCATTCCCGCCGGCGAACCCTGGCTGATGGAAGTCAAGGCCGGCCAGACCCTGCGCATCCTCGATCTGGAAGGCAATCAGGCGGTCGACACCTTGTTTTACAGCGCCGCCAATCCCCGTGAGCGCTACGACGTGCAGCGCACATTGCGTCGACAAAACAACGTCTACCTGAGCACCGGCAGCGTTTTGTATTCCAACCTCGGCAAACCGATGCTGACCATCATCGCCGACACCTGCGGCCGCCACGACACCCTCGGCGGCGCCTGCGCGCAAGAGAGCAACACCGTGCGCTACGCCCTGGAAAAACGCTACATGCACAGCTGCCGCGACAACTACCTGCGCGCCTGCGCTCACGACGGGCGCCTGGGCAAAGGTGACATCGGGCCGAACATCAATTTCTTCATGAACGTGCCGGTGACTGCCGAGGGCGGCCTGACCTTCGAAGACGGTATTTCCGCCCCTGGCAAATACGTCGACCTGCGCGCGGAAATGGACGTGATCGTGCTGATTTCCAACTGCCCGCAACTGAACAACCCGTGCAACGCCTACAACCCGACACCTGCGGAGCTACTGGTATGGAACTGAAGTTCGTCCGTCTGCGCCGCTGGTTGTTTGCCCTGTGCCAGGCGCGCTCGAGCCAGTGCCTGAAAAAGTGAAGTGATTTCGCCGTCGGGGACGACCCTGGCGCCTGAACAAAAACGGCGGGACGGCCCGCCTCCCAGTCGAGCCCGCCACCTGCGCGGGCTCCGGGGGATTTTCCATGTTCGAAAAAGTCCTGATTGCCAACCGTGGCGCGATTGCCTGCCGCATTCTGCGCACCTTGCGTGAACTGCACGTCGAAGGCGTCGCGGTGTATTCCGAAGCCGATGCCGCCAGCCTGCACATCCTGCAAGCCGAGCAAGCCCACAGCCTCGGCGATGGCGCAGCGGCCGGCACCTATCTGGCCGTGGACAAGATTCTCGCCATCGCCAAAGCCAGTGGCGCCACTGCGATCCACCCCGGTTACGGCTTCCTCTCGGAAAACGCCGCGTTCGCCGAAGCCTGCGCAAACCATGGCATCGCCTTCATCGGCCCGACACCGGAGCAACTGCGGGTGTTCGGCCTCAAGCACACCGCACGCGCCCTGGCCAAACAGCACGGCGTGCCGATGCTCGAAGGCACCGAACTGCTCGACAGCCTCGACGCCGCGCTGATTGCCGGCGAGCAGGTCGGTTATCCGGTGATGCTCAAAAGTACTGCAGGTGGCGGTGGCATCGGCATGCGCGTGTGCCGCAACGCCAGCGAACTGAGCGAGTCGTTCGACGCGGTGAAGCGCCTCGGGCAGAACAACTTCAGCGACGCTGGCGTGTTCATCGAGAAGTACATCCAGCGTGCGCGGCATCTGGAAGTGCAGGTGTTCGGCGACGGCCACGGCGCGGTGATCGCTCTCGGCGTGCGCGACTGCTCGGTGCAGCGGCGCAATCAGAAAGTCCTTGAAGAAACCCCGGCACCGAACCTGCCCGAAGGCATGGCGGATGAGCTGTGCGCAGCGGCGATCAAACTGGCCAAAGCAGTGAATTACCGCAGCGCCGGCACCGTCGAATTCGTCTTCGACAGCGATGCGCAGCGCTTCTATTTTCTGGAAGTGAACACCCGATTACAGGTCGAACACGGTGTTACGGAACAGGTGTGGGGCGTCGATCTGGTGCGCTGGATGATCGAGTTGGCGGCCGGTGACTTGCCGCCGCTGGCCGAGTTGTTCGCAGGCCTGCAACCGCAGGGGCATGCGATTCAGGCGCGGCTGTATGCCGAGGATCCGGGCCGCGATTTCCAGCCCAGCCCCGGCTTGCTGACGGCGGTCGATTTCCCGGTCGCCGATGGCCGGCACCTGCGCATCGACACCTGGGTCGAGGCCGGTTGTGAGATCCCGCCCTACTTCGATCCGATGATCGCCAAAGTCATCAGCTGGGCGCCGACCCGCGAACAGGCCCGCACCGATCTGCATCAGGCCCTCGGCGACAGCCAGCTGTACGGCGTGGAAACCAACCGCGACTACCTGCGGCAGATTCTGCTCGATACGCCATTCGCCAGCGGCCAGCCCTGGACCCGTTGCCTGGAAGGCCTGGTGTACCGGGCCAACACGTTTGAAGTGCTGAACGCCGGCACCCAGACCAGCGTCCAGGACTACCCCGGTCGCCTCGGCTACTGGGCGGTCGGCGTGCCACCCTCGGGGCCGATGGACAGCCGCGCGTTGCGTCTGGGCAATCGTTTACTGGGCAACGATGAAGGCCTGGCGGCGCTGGAAATCACCATGAGCGGGCCGTTGCTGCGCTTCAATTGCGATGCGGTGGTGGCCGTAACCGGCGCACCGATTGCCCTGACACTCGATGGCCAGCCGCAGGCGATGAATACCGCCCAGCTGATCCCCGCGGGCAGCCAGCTGCATCTGGGCAATCTGTCGGGCGCCGGGGCCCGCAGCTACCTGTGCCTGCGCGGCGGCGTGCAAGTGCCGGATTATCTGGGCAGCAAAAGCACCTTCACCCTCGGCCAGTTCGGTGGCCATGGCGGACGTGCCTTGCGCGCCGGTGACGTGCTGCATCTGGCTGCCCTGAGTGAGCGCAGCGCCGGGCAGACATTGGCCCCCCATCACGTCAGCGAATTACCTGCCGTGCGCCGGATCCGCGTCATCTACGGCCCCCATGGCGCGCCTGAATATTTCACTGAAAACTACATCGACACCTTTTTCGCCACGCAATGGGAAGTGCATTTCAACTCCAGCCGCACCGGCGTGCGCCTGATCGGGCCGAAACCGGAGTGGGTGCGCGCCGACGGCGGCGAGGCCGGTCTGCATCCGTCGAACATTCACGACAACCCCTACGCCATCGGTGCGGTGGACTTCACCGGCGACATGCCGGTGATCCTCGGCCCGGACGGCCCGAGCCTAGGCGGTTTCGTGTGCCCGGTGACGGTGATCGAGGCGGATCTCTGGCAACTGGGTCAGCTCAAGGCCGGGGACAAAGTGCAGTTCGTGCCCGTCGACCTCAAGACCGCACGCGATCTCACCCTGAATTGGGATACCTGTGCGAGCTGTCTTGCCAGCGATGGGACCCGACCAGACACCGCACCCACCTCATCGCCGGCAAGCCAGCTCCCACAGGAGTTGGTTTCGCCTGTGGTGCTGGATTTGGGTCAGGGGGACACGCGACTGGTCGCCCGACTGTCCGGCGATACCCATCTGCTGCTGGAAATCGGCGCCCCGGAGCTGGATCTGGTCCTGCGCTTCCGGGCCCACGCACTGATGCAGGCGCTGGAAAGCAAAAACCTGCACGGCGTGATCGACCTGACACCCGGCATTCGTTCACTGCAGATCCACTATCAGCCCGAGCAACTGCCGCTGGTTGATCTGCTCGGGATCGTCGCGGGCGAGTGGGATGCCGTGTGCGCTGCCGGGGATCTGCAAGTACCGTCGCGCATCGTCCACCTGCCGCTGTCGTGGGACGATCCGGCCTGCCAGTTGGCGATCGAGAAATACATGACCACCGTGCGCAAGGACGCGCCGTGGTGCCCAAGCAATCTGGAGTTCATCCGCCGCATCAATGACCTGCCTAACCTCGACGAGGTGCAACGCACAGTGTTCGATGCGAGCTATCTGGTAATGGGCCTCGGTGACGTCTACCTCGGTGCGCCGGTCGCCACACCGCTCGACCCGCGCCATCGGCTGGTGACTACCAAGTACAACCCGGCGCGCACCTGGACCGCCGAGAACTCGGTGGGCATCGGCGGCGCCTACCTGTGCGTCTACGGCATGGAAGGTCCGGGCGGATATCAGTTCGTCGGGCGTACCTTGCAGATGTGGAACCGCTATCGCGAAGTCGCCGCGTTTGAAGGCAAACCGTGGCTGCTGCGTTTCTTTGACCAGATTCGCTTCTACCCGGTCAGCGCTGACGAACTGCTGCGCATCCGCCGGGATTTTCCCCTCGGACGTTTCGACCTGAACATTGAACAAAGCCAGCTCAATCTCGGCGAATATCAAGCGTTTCTCAACCGCGAGGCCGAGAGCATCCACGCCTTTCGCCTTCAGCAACAAGCCGCGTTCAACGCCGAGCGCGATCGCTGGATCGCCAGCGGCCAGGCGCATTTCGACAGCGAAGAGGCCGTGTCGCAAAGCTGCGAAGAAATGCCACTGGCCTGCGGTCAGCAGAGTGTCGACAGCCATATCGCCGGCAACCTGTGGCAGGTCCAGGTCGAGGTCGGGAGTCGCGTCGCGGCCGGCGATGCGCTGGTGATCCTGGAGTCGATGAAGATGGAAATCCCCGTGCTCGCACCGCTGCCCGGCGTGGTCCGGGAGATTCGCGTGCAACCCGGTTCGGCGGTACGCGCCGGTCAACGGGTGGTGGTGCTGGAACTCGACTGAACCCATTTTTGCAAAGGATGACCCCATGAATCTGCAACTCGATGCCCTGCGCCAGGCCTACCGCGACGGCCAGACCACACCCCGCAAATTGCTGTTGGCCCTGCGGGAAAAAGCCGCTGCGCTCAATCCCGACTATCACTTGTTTATTCATCTGCTCAGCGTCGAGGAACTGGAGCCGTACCTCGCCAGCCTCGACGGCCGCGATCCAGAGAGCTTGCCGCTGTATGGCGTGCCGTTCGCGATCAAGGACAACATTGACCTGGCCGGTGTCCCGACCACGGCCGCGTGCCCGGCATTCGCCTACGTTCCCGAACGTTCGGCCACCATCGTCGAACAGTTGCTGGCGCTGGGCGCAATTCCGCTCGGCAAGACCAACCTCGACCAGTTCGCCACCGGCCTCAATGGCAGCCGATCACCGTACGGCGCTTGCCCGAACAGCGTGCTGCCGGAATATCCCTCCGGTGGTTCCAGCGCCGGCTCGTCGCTGGCGGTGGCGCTCGGCGTCGCCAGTTTTGCGTTGGGCACCGACACCGCGGGCTCCGGTCGGGTGCCGGCGGCGTTGAACAATCTGGTGGGTCTGAAGGCCAGCAAAGGGCTGATCTCCACCGCCGGGGTCGTACCGGCCTGCCGCACGCTGGACTGCGTCACGACCTTCACCGCAACCGCACGCGAGGCCAGCCAGTTGCTGGCACTGACCGCCCGCTTCGACCTACGGGATGAATACAGCCGCCGCAATCCGGCGTGGAATGACGGCTCGGCATTCGGTGCTCCCAAACCCTTCCGGTTTGGCGTACCGCGGGCGCAGGATCTTGAGTTTTTCGGTTGCCCCGAAGGGCCGCTGCTGTTCGGCGATGCCATCGACCGTCTGAAGGCTCTGGGCGGCGAAGCGGTCGAACTGGATCTGTCGCCGTTCCTCGAGGCCGCGCGGTTGCTGTACGAAGGGCCATGGGTCGCCGAGCGTTACAGCGTCGCCGGCGAATTGATGGAACAGCGTCCCGAAACGGTGCTGCCGGTGATCCGCGCGGTGCTGGCCAAAGCGCCCTCGGTGACGGGCGTGCAAGCGTTCCGTGCACAATATCGACTGCAAGCGCTCAAAGCCGTTTGCGATCAGGCCCTCGACGGACTCGACTGCGTGCTCACGCCGACCATCGGCCGACCAGTGACCTTGGCCGAACTGGACGCCGAGCCGGTGCTGCGCAACGCCGAACTGGGTTACTACACCAATTTCATGAACCTGCTGGATTACGCGGCCGTCGCCGTGCCCAGTGCGCTCATGGGCAACGGTTTGCCGTGGGGCGTGACGCTGTTTAGCCGAGCGTTCACCGACCAGTATCTGCTGGGCCTGGCGGACGCCTTGCAGCGCCAACAAAATCCCTCGCTGCCGACACCGACGAGTCCGGCGCGCAACGACCGGGCGCGGCTGGTGGTCTGCGGTGCACACCTCGATGGACTGGCCCTGAACTGGCAGCTGCAGCAACGCGGCGCACGCCTGATCGAAGCCACCTGCAGCTCGAAGGACTACAAGCTCTACGCGCTGGCCGGTGGTCAACCTCTGCGTCCGGGCATGTTGCGCGTGACGGAAGGCGGCGTGGCAATCGAGGTGGAAGTCTGGGAGTTGCCGAGCGGCGAGCTTGGTTCGTTCCTGACCGGCATTCCGGCGCCGCTCGGGCTGGGCAAGGTGCAACTGGCGGATGGCCGATGGGAAAACGGATTCATCTGTGAACCCTACGGCCTGGAAGGTGCGATCGACATCAGCCATCTGGGCGGCTGGCGCGCCTACCTGGCCAGCCGCAACTGACCCGAAAACCCTGCAAATCGCCGACCCTCTCTGCTGGAGAGGGTCGGTGAGAAAGCGCGGCGTCTGATTACCCGTCATTTCAGGCACAAATCCCGCAGTTTTTTCCCGGCCATCTCACTAGAATGCTGCCATCGGGCCACCGTCGACGGAACTGCCAATGCCGCTCAGATCTGCGTTTTACTCCCAACGTTCGCTGGTATTGACTCTGGTCGCCCTCCTCGGCGCAGGCTTCCTCGCCACCTCGCTGCTCAGCTACTACGCCTCGCGGGCCTCGATCCGCGACAACATCGTCAACACCGAACTGCCGCTGACCTCCGACACGGTGTACTCGGAAATCCAGAAAGACCTCGTCAGACCGATCCTGATTTCCTCGATGATGTCCCGCGACACCTTCATGCGCGACTGGGTGGTGAACGGCGAAAAAGACAGCGACCAGATGACCCGTTACCTCGACGAGGTCATGACCCACTACGGCGCCTACACCGCGTTCTTCGTCTCCAACAGCACCCACACCTACTACCACGCCAAGGGCGTGCTCAAGCAGGTGAAAATCGACGAGCCGCGCGACACCTGGTACTTCCGCGTGCGCGACATGAAGGATCCGTACGAGATCAACGTCGACCCGGACCTGGCCAACAAAGACAACATGACCTTCTTCATCAACTACAAGGTCTACGACTACAACGATCGCTTCATCGGCGCCGCCGGCGTAGGGCTGACGGTGGATGCGGTGATCAAGCTGATCGACAAGTACCAGCAGCGCTATCAACGCAGCGTTTACTTCGTCGACACCTTCGGCCGACTGGTCTTGACCGGTGCCGAGGGCGGCCCGGAAGGTGCGCGGGTCGGGAAAAGCCTCAACGATCTCGACAGCATGAAAAGCCTGGTCAGCCAGTTGCCCAAACCCCACAGCGGCAGCTACGAATATTCAGCCCACGGCCAGGGACATTTCCTCAACGTGCGGTTCATTCCCGAGTTGAACTGGTACCTGTTCGTCGACAAACGTGAAGACGGCGCGCTGAGCGAAATCCGCCAGTCGCTGTACATCAATCTGCTGATCTGCCTGCTGGTGACGTTGATCGTGCTGTGGCTGGTGAACCGCTTGATCAAACGCTACCAGGACAAGATCCACGCCCAGGCCACCCTCGATAGCCTCACCGAACTGCCCAACCGCCGCGGCTTCGATCTGCTCGCCGCGCAAGCCCTGCAGGAAGCCCACCGCGAGCCAAAACCACTGACAGCGTTGCTTCTGGATCTGGACCATTTCAAGGAGTTGAACGACACCTACGGACACATGGCCGGCGATCAGGTTTTGATCGGCTTTGCCCGGGACCTGCAAAGCTGCCTGCGCCATTCCGACATCGTCTGCCGTTGGGGCGGTGAGGAATTCATCGTTCTGCTGAAGGACACCGACGGCGAGACCGGTCAGAAGATTGCCGAGAAGATCCGCCAGCACGTCGAACAGCATGAATATGCCTACAACGGTCACACGCTGAATCTGACGGTCAGCATCGGCGCCACCACCCTGCAACGGGATGACACCTTGCACAGCCTGCTGTCCCGGGCCGATCATGCGATGTATCGGGCCAAACAGACTGGCCGCAATCGCACCTGCGTGGAAATGCCTCACTCGACCTATGCCTGAAGCCCATGAACAAACCTGACCTCTGCCCGGCCTGCGGCGCCCGCAACGACTGCACCCTGGCCGACCCGCGCACCGCCGACCGCGCCTGCTGGTGCTACGGCGTCTCCATTGACCCGGCAGTGCTCGAAGCCCTGCCGCCGGAACTGCGCGACAAGTCCTGTCTGTGCCCGCGTTGCGCCCAGGTCGAGGCGCAACTGCAAGCGGCCAAGCCGTCGATCCCGTAAGATGCGCCCCCCGCTGCCTGCCGATTCCTGATCATGCGTGTCGACCGTTTCCTCAGTAACCTGCCCTGCTACAACCGCAAACAGGTTCGCCTGTTGCTGGTGGAAAAGCGCGTGCGCATTGACGGAAAAGTCGTCAGCGATCCCCATAGCGAAGTCCTGGAATTCAGCCGTGTCGAAGTCGACGACGAAGTACTGCAAAGCGGCAAACCGGCACGCTATTTCATGCTGCACAAACCGCAGGGCTGCGTCAGCGCCACCCGCGATCCCGAGCACCCGACCGTGCTCGACCTGATCCACGAGCCGGACAAGGACGACCTGCACATCGCCGGGCGTCTGGACTTCAACACCACCGGGCTGATGCTGATCACCAACGATGGCACCTGGTCGCGGCGCCTCACCCAACCGCAGACCAAGCTGCCGAAGGTCTATTACGTCGAGACCGAGCAGGAGATCGGCCCGGAATATGCGATCAAGTTCACCGAGGGGATCTATTTCGCCTTCGAAGACCTGACCACCCAACCGGCGAAGCTGGAAGTGCTCGGCCCGCGAACAGCGCGGTTGAGCATCGTCGAGGGTCGCTACCATCAGGTGAAGCGCATGTTCGGCCACTTCAACAACAAAGTGCTGCGCCTGCACCGCGAATCCATGGGCCTGCTGAACCTGGATAACGCGCTAAAACCGGGCGAATACCGCGCCCTGCGCACCGAAGAGATCCATTTGTTCTAAGCCGCCGACCGCTCAGCAGAAGTTGTCGAACAATTTACCAACGGCACTTGCGCGATCCGGATCCCCCTGCTTGAATCAGGACGTCGGCCAAATTGTGACCGATGAGTCACACATAACTTCTAAGAAACTTTTTGTCGGTAGAGAGCCTTCAAGGCTCCGCCTCAGCCGGCAGATTGCCCGCCAATAACAATACCCGTCGACCTGCCGTTCCGGATCGACATGGGCTCCAAAATTCCAGGCGTATGCCTACCTGTCACAAAGCTCGTGCAATCTCTATTTGCGCGCATACCCGCTTGCCAGGAGTCTTATGACATGAGGCCAGAAATCGCTGTGCTGGATATACAGGGTCAGTATCGGGTTTACACGGAGTTCTATCGCGCAGACGCCGCGGAAAAGACCATTATTCTGGTCAACGGCTCGATGGCCACGACTGCGTCGTTTGCACAGACCGTGAAAAATCTGCACCCTCAATTCAACGTGGTTTGCTACGACCAGCCCTACGCGGGCAGGTCGAAAATCCACAATCGCCACGAGAAACATCTGACGAAAGAAGTCGAAGGTCTGATCCTGCTGGAGCTGATCGATCACTTCGCCGCTGAACACGTTTTGTCGTTCTCCTGGGGTGGCGCCGCGACCATGGTCGCCCTCGCCCATCAGCCTCGGCGAATCGAAAAAGCCGTGATCAGCTCGTTCTCCCCGGTGATCAACGCGCACATGCTTGATTACCTGGAACGCGGCGTCGAATGCCTCGGCCAACGCGACGGCGACCGGGTCGGCCATCTGGTCAACAACACCATCGGCAAGCACCTGCCGTCGCTGTTCAAGCGCTTCAACTATCGCCACGTCAGCAGCCTGGCCGAGCACGAATACGGACAAATGCACTTTCACATCAGCAACGTGCTGAACAGTGATCGCCAGTGCTATCTGAACGCGGCGAAAAAGATCAACGTGCCGGTGCTGTTCATGAATGGCGAATGGGACGAATACACCGCCGCCGAAGATGCGCGCCTGTTCGGCAGCCATGTCGCACAGAGCACCTTTACCACCCTGCAGGCCACCGGACACTTCCTCGACATGGAACACAAGTCCGCTTGCCGGGACAGCCAGAACGCGCTGCTCGGCTTCCTGAAACCTGCACAGCAGCCTATCAGCCGAACGCGTCACCCGTTTACTCAGGATCACCATGCATTGGCCGTTTGAAACAGTGTCGTCGCGAGCAAGCCTGCGGGACTGAGATAAAGCCGTCCTCCAGCCCGCAGCGCTTGCCCGCGATTGACCGATCCGGCTCTGATTCAGGCTTTTCCGCTCGCCACACACAAAGAAAACTTCAAATCCGTGGCCGAGTCTGGTACAAAGTCAGCCGCTCTGAGCGGGTGTCGTATAATGGCATTACTCCAGCTTCCCAAGCTGATAACGAGGGTTCGATTCCCTTCACCCGCTCCACTATTTTCAAGGCCTACAGCCTACCCCGCTACTCCAAGGTGTCCGTTAAGGTGTCTGTTTCCGGTTTTTAGTGTCCGGTAACGAACAGAACCTGCCACCTCCGCTACCTGCAAGCGACCCTCCACAACTGATCAAGCTTTGTCGTGTAGCTCTGACTCATCATCTCGCGCCGCATTGCCCAATCGGGATTGATCGGCACACCCGCAGACCGCAGTGTTCCCCTGCCCCACCTCTCGTTGATCTTATCCAGCACCGTCATCAGGTTCGTCGCCTCGGCCGATTGCGTGGTGGCAAATAGATCCTCGGTGAATTGACCAGGCTGGCAAAGATTGACGAGCATCACCTCTGCCTTGCTGTATTTGAATCCCGGCCGGAATACGCGCTCAACAGCGTTGACGGCGGCGTTGGTCAGCAGGCGCACATCATCGGTAGGATAAGGCAGTTCGATCAGGACGCCGTTTGCGTACTTGGCCTCGTCCGGATTAAACATGCCGGTGCGAATGCTGACGCGGATCTTCTTACACAGCGAGTTCTGAGCGCGCAGTTTTTCCGAGGCGCGCATCACGTAAGTAGCGACGGCCTCCTTGATCGGTGCCAACTCCGTAAGGCGCTTGCCGAACATGCGGCTGCAGCAGATCTCCTGCTTGGGGGGATCCGGCTCGTCCAACTCAAGGCATGCAGTGCCAGCCAACTCACGGGCAGTCTTCTCAATCACCACACTGAAGTTTTTTCGTAGCGTCCAGGCGTCTGCCTTGGCCAGGTCCATCGCAGTCTTGATGCCCATACCATCCAGGTGCAGCTTCATGCGTCGCCCCACTCCCCAGACCTCGGCCACGTCGGTGTTGCGTAGCACCCAGTCGCGCTTGATCGGGTCGCAGATGTTCACGACGCCACCGGTTTGCGCCTGCAGGCGTTTAGCGGTGTGGTTGGCCAGCTTGGCCAGGGTCTTGGTGTGCGCGATGCCGACGCCGACCGGGATGCCCGTGCAGCGCAGCACCTGGCTACGGATCTTGCGGCCGAGGCCGTCGACGTCGTTAATGCCAGTGAGGTCGACGAAAGCTTCGTCGATGCTGTAAACCTCGACGGCCGGCACCATTGACTCGATCAAGGTCATGACACGCTCGCTCATGTCGCCGTAAAGCGCGTAGTTCGAGGAGAACGGGACGATGCCGTGCTGCTTGAGCTTTTGTTTGATCTGGAAGTACGGCTCGCCCATTTTCACGTAGGGCTTGGCGTCGTAGCTGCGGGCGATGACGCAACCGTCATTGTTCGACAGCACCACGATGGGCACCCTGGCCAGGTCTGGTCGGAACACGCGCTCACAGCTGGCGTAGAAGCTGTTGCAATCGATCAGGCCGAATACCGGCAGCGGTTTAGACATGGCTGCGCACGCTGCTGGTGATCACACCCCAGATCGCCAACTCGTCACCTTCAAGGACGTATCGCGGCGGATACTTGGGGTTTTCTGACATCAGGATGACTTCCCTGCCACGAAGGCACAGGCGCTTGCAGATGGGCTCATTGTTCAGCAGAGCAATGACAATGTGGCCGTGGGTTGGCTCGATTGATCGATCAACAATGGCCAAGTCTCCCTCATAGATCCCGGCGCCCTGCATGCTTTCACCAGTGAGCGACACCAAATAGACATGGGGCGCTCGAATGTTCAACACCTCATCCAAGGAGATCTGCGCTTCGATGTGATCCGCAGCAGGAGAAGGGAATCCTGCAGGGACTTTGAATAGGCAATAAGGCAGCCTCACCCCAGCCTCCGTGACACGCCCAATTATTTGATAGCTCATGACACTCGACAAATATACTGTATGGACGTACAGTTAATTTAGAGAGACGGCTACAGTCAATTTTTATTCGATGCGCCTGACGAACGGCCCAGCTATGGCAGTAGCTGGGCGCTACCGAAACAGCGCCCGTGAAGATTGAAAATCTCGAGCATTCGTTTGCATGGCTTGATTTTTCGACGAACGGCACAAAGATTAATAGAACGTTTCTTGGGCAGAAATGCCTACGCGAGTAGGGCCGCTAAAGAAGTCTGAGCTCACGCCGTTAACCATAACGTAGTGATTTAGACACATTGAGATAACGAAACGAGGGGATAAATATCATTTATTGACGAGATGAAAAACGTAGCCCATATTTGGTTCGAGACTGAATGAAGCCGTTGACAGTCTCGCCAATAGCTATAGAATCCCGCGACCTTTAGCAAAATGTCGGGTTTCGGGGATGGTTCAGGAAGAGCTAAGAAGCAAGCAGCAGACCGTTGAACTCCTTTACAACGCTCTACTGCACGCCGCGAATCGGGTTTTACACCAAGCAAAGAATTACTCGATCAGCGTGTTGAAGCTTGAAAACCCAACATACGCGGAAATTGCGGCACAGTTTAGGGAGGTGTGCTCGATCATTGATCTACTCGCCAACCAGATTGATGATGCCCACACTGCGCAAAAAGCTCAGGAGTACGTGGGATGCATGGAAGGTATTGCTAAGGCAATCGACAATGACGATTCCGAAGCACTCGACAGCTTTGTTAAACAACTAGATATGAGGTCATTCCTGTGAAAAAGCTAAGCGATTTCGAATTTGCTGCGCTGGCCAAGCGCGCTGCCGCTATTCTTGACTCGATCGAGGGTAAGCTGGACGCTACCGAAAAAGCATTGGCATCCCACGTAGGCGCCAAGCAAGCGGCATAATTTTCGCCGTAACGAATTTTGGACCCCGCATTGCGGGGTCTTTTCGTTTCGATGGAGGCTTTTCCAGGTGTTCACCACTTTTTGTGGTTCACCCCAGTCCCAATGAATACTCGTAACAAAAAGCTAACGACCGCCACGACTAGCTGATGCATGGGTTTCATCGAAATCCGCGTTCAGAAAAGCCCACCGAATACGGCAGGCTCCCAGTTCATGATCACCAGCTCGCCACTAACATCGGCCTTCCCTTGCCGTTGATTGGTAGTGGTGTAGCGAATATCCAAGGTCTCGAAGTAGAAACCCTCGAACACGCGGCGGATGTCGGGATGATCGTTGATGCTGACCATCACCTTGCCTTTGCAGCGGCGCATGAAGTCGGCCATCCGCTCGTAATTCTCGAACGGAAAGTCCACGCCATACCCGGCGGTCTGCCAGTAAGGCGGATCCATGTAGTGGAAGGTGTGGGCACGGTCGTAGCGTTCCGCGCATTCGAGCCAGGGAAGATTTTCGACGTAGGTGCCGGACAGGCGCTGCCACGCGGCCGAGAGGTTTTCCTCGATGCGCAATAGGTTGATGGCCGGTGCAGTGGTCGCTGTGCCGAACGTCTGACCGGAGACCTTACCGGCGAAGGCATGGTGCTGCAGGTAGAAAAATCGGGCGGCGCGCTGGATGTCGGTGAGGGTTTCGGGGCGGGTCATTTTCTGCCATTCGAACACTTGCCGCGAGCTGAGTGCCCATTTGAACTGGCGCACGAATTCTTCGAGGTGGTTCTGCACGACACGGTAAAGCGTGACCAGATCGCCGTTGATGTCGTTGAGGACTTCGACCGGCGATGGTTGGGGCTTCATGAAGTAGAGCGCGGCACCGCCGGCAAAGACTTCGACGTAGCATTCGTGTGGCGGAAAAAGCGGAAGGAGACGGTCGGCCAGGCGGCGTTTGCCGCCCATCCAAGGGATGATGGGTGTAGACATAAAAAGCAAGACCTTTACTGTATAGATAAACAGGTGCTAGGCTCGCCGCGCTTTGTGCACGGAGCGAGAGCCTTGGCTGGACTTGCAGGGACTATCTGCAGGGACGGCGGCTGGCCCGGATGTTGACGCATCCGGGCCAGCCGCTCTTTTTCACTTCGGCGTTGAGACTTCTTTGGCGTATGCCTGACAGGCCGCGAGGGCAATCAGCCCCCGGTCGCCGTCATCGGTGACGCCGATAATTCGTTGAGCATGCGCTGGGTCAAGTTCGGCTCTTGTGGGGCCATGAACCACACCGCCGGTGGCGGTGGTGGCTGACACCGATCCGTTGCCGGCGCCGGTGGTGGCGTCGAGTAGGACTGACAGGCGCAGATCAGCAGTGGCAAGGCGGTCGCGCAGGCGACCTTGATCACGTTGGGCATCACTCAAGGCTCGGTAATGGGTTTGTTCACTGGATGCCAGGCGCTGCTCGAGCGCGAGGCGTTTATCTTGTTCGGCACGTTGCTGCGCGGCCGAGGCCAGAGCCAGTTGATTGAGGGCTTCAGTGTGGAGGCGGGCCTGTTCGGCGAATTGTTTGCCGTAACGCCAATCCTGCACTTGCCAGGCTATGGCAGCAGATCCGCCGACAAGAGTGGCCAGCAGCGCCGCGTTGCCAAACAGCCGATACGGCGTCGGGATCAGTTCGCTGATGCGCATAGCACCGCCCTCGCCCGCTCCCACAACTGCAGGCGATCCTGCAGACCGTTCAGGCCGCCGTTGATCTTGCGGGTGATTTCCTCGAACTCGCCCTGATCCGCCAAGGCATTCAGCCCGCGAACCCACCAGAACCACGCGGCCGACTCGGCGGCCCACTGCGGCAGCTCAAGCAGCTCCGGCGTGCGCAACAAACGCTCGTCGCCGAACAGTGCCAAGCTGCACCGCAGGTAGTTGTTGTGGCCGGTGACCTGGATCAGCCCGCGACCACGGTAGCGCTGGCCATCACCGTCGGCCTCGGGCGTGTTGCCCAACCGCACGGCTAAGGTGCCGGTGTCGTACTTGCTCAGGTACTGATCGCCGCCCAACTCACGTACGTAGTTGAGCTGTCCCGACTCATGCCCGACCTGGGCGATAAACGCGGCCTGACGCTTGGGCGTGTTGATCTGTCGGTGATCCATTGCCACATTGAGGGCGGAAACAAAAACGCCCGCTTGGCGGCGGGCGTTGGGCATGATGCGTTGCAGTTGCTGTTCTGTCAGTGACATGGATTTCTCCTGGGATGTGGAAATGCGACGCTACTGTTTGATCTGAACGACCTTCAGATCCTTCGCCGTTTTTTTCTTCTTACCTTTGGCTTTCGCCTTGCCCTTCTTGCCGCCGTTGCACTCGACGGTTGTGCTCCAGCCGCTTTGGGTGAATACCTGCTCCACAGAGTCGACCAGGTACTCGCCATCAAGGCCCACCTTGAAGCCTTGGGCGTTAATCGATCGTTCGGCAAAAAGGTCGGTACGCCCCGGCATTTCCAGCCGGACGCCGGCCGTGGAGCGGTTGAATGCCGTTAGGCGGGCCTGGGCTGCCGCTTCAGCGGCGGATTTGTTCGGGTAGATATGACGGTCAGTGTGTACCGGCGGCAGGCCGTCCGGCGATTCGTCGTTGTCGAGGGTGACGACGGCGAGCTTGCCGGTCTTCTTGTCCTGGTGCTTGGTCGACACGGCCTTGTGGGTGTTGCGGTCACCGAGTCTGAATTGGAAGCGGCTGACATCTCGACGCTGAATCATCACCGTGCCCAGCGCCTTACCGGTTGCGCTCTCCCCGCCCTGACGCGGCATCACCAGCAGATTGCCGTCGGCCACCTTGGCGGTGCAGTCGTGCTGCTTGGCCAGGCGCGTGATGAAGTTGAAGTCAGACTCGTTGAGCTGGTCGGCACGTGGCACCTTGGTCTGCACCGGACAGACCGCCTGCCATCCGTTGCGGGCGGCGACGTCGGCCACGATCCGTGACAACGGTACGTTTTCCCAGCTGCCGCTGCGGGTGGTCTTGCCACTGCCACGCATGTCGCTGGCCTTGCCGGTGATCACCAACGTGTCAGGTGGGCCGGACAGCTCGATCTCATCAACCACGTAACGGCCGATACGGGTCAGTCTGGTTTCCGCGTAACCCAGGTAGATCTCGATGTTGGCTCCACGCGAGGGCAGCACCACTGCACTGTCGCGGTCATCAATGCGCAGCTCGAACTCATCTGACTCCATGCCCGGCTTGTCGGTGGTTTTGAGCTGCAGCAGCCGGTCGTTGATCCGCTGGGTGATGTCGGCGCCGTCAGCCACGACGCGAAAGATTGGAGTCATTGTTCCGTCCATAAAAAAGCCCGCACAAGGCGGGCTCAGTGGTTTCACTTTTCTAATGGTCAGTCGATCTTGACGATGGTCAGGCTGTCCTCTCCCACAGCAATAACGCTGCTGCAGACGGGACAGGCAAATACGTCGTTCTTCGGATCAACCGGTAGCGATTTGGTGCATGCTGGGCAGCTGCCGACGAGCTGGGTTTCTCGAAAACCGAAGGTTTTGAATAGCACTGCTCCCATCACCCCAATAGCGAGGAGCCATCCGAGTACAGGAATAAAGGCTAGGAGGATTGCACCGATGGTGCCGAAGATGATCCAGTTCAGCCTGTAGTTGAGCTCTCCCCAAATACTGCGTTTTACTTTCCTTAACTCTGTCGATCTTTCCATGAGGAGTGCCTTTGTCATTCGCAAAAATGACAAGCTTATCGGCGCCCGACGGGCGGGGCAAACCCTGCTGAATCGAGCTCGACATTGCACTCAACCCCACAGCATCACCTCACTGTCGTCGGGCGCCGGTAGATCCGGCAGCTCAATCACGATGCCGGCACGGTACGGTTGCGGCTCATCGGCCAAGCCCTGATTGGCATCCAGCACAGCCTCAACGGTGCCGCTGAGATGTCCGTACGCGTGATAGCAAAGGGTATCGAGCAGATCCCCGTCAGACGTTCTGCAGGTCATCGCCATAACGTAAAAACTCCAAGGTGAACGCCTGCTTGCGCGGGATGCCGCCCTGCAGCAGCGCGCTCTGTTCTTCTTCGACGTTCTTCAGGCACCAGGTGCCCAGTACGTCGCCATAGCCGGTGGTCAGTGTCAGTGGCTGGAGCTGGGCGCCGAGGCTGCGCAGGGTGTCCAGTTGCTTGATGCCGCCCTTGAAGCCCGGAAAAATCGCACCCTTGAGGGTGATCTTTTCCTCACCGATCCCCACCGCCTGCTGTGCTGGCCGGCGGGTGAGGCGCTCCTGTGATGCCCAGCGGTACTCCGTGGAGCGCCGCAGTTCGTCGAAGGCGGCGGTATCCAGGTTGAAATAATAGGGCACCGCCTTGGGATCCTGCGGTTGCACGATCAGCAGGTGTGGAAATGGTTTCACCGCCTCCGGAACCGGCGTTGCGTCGCCAGCCAATGCACCGGTCGGCAGTATGTTTCCCAGCGACGGACTGACCTTGCCGGCGATTTTGTTGATCGCGGTGGATGCCCGGGCGGTCTGTTCCTTCAACTGGCCCATGCGCTCGTCAATCTGCGACATGGCGCGGGTGGCTTTGTTGTAGGTGGCCACCACCTGCCCCACCTTGGACTGGGCAGCATTGACCCCGCGCATCACGCGTTGCAGCTTTTCACCCACCGCCGGACCGACAATCGGAAGCCCCTCAAGCTCCGAGGCCGCGCCGCTGATCTCGCTGATCGCGCCGTTGACCGGCCCCATCATGCCGTCCAGGCTGCGCCGTCCGGTCTCCCCCGCCGCAGCCAGTTGCTTGAGCCCTGACTGCAGTTGTTCCATGTAGGCCATGAGCCCTCCTTACACATGCGGCTCGTCGTAGAGTTTGCGGTTCTGCAGTTGCTGGGTGGCCTGCTGCATCTGCTGTGCGATGAAGGGCTGCAGCTCCCGCGCCATCTGAGCTGGATCCTTGGCGTCGCCTTGCACGGTGATGTGCAGCGGCGCCGAGATCTCGACCCGCTGCTCGAACTTGGGTGATTCGCTTTTGGCGGCAGATACCGGTGCGGCCAGCAATGCCGGAGGAGCCGGTGCGCCGGTAGGCACAGCAAGTGACCGGGCTACATCGCCCATTGCTGCAGGTGCCAATGGACCAGTGGCCGGCTTAGGGGCAAATGACCGAGCGATGTCACCCATCACCGGCGGCAGGTTTTGTCCGGCGTTGGCCATCATCAGCGGCCCGGCGTCCGGCACCCGCTTCAGCGACTCATCGGTACCGAACATTTTCTTGCCCAGAAACCCGCCCGCCGCATCGCCGCCCATATAACCGAGGTAACCGCCGATCAGGCCGCCGACAATGTTGCCAATGATCGGCACCGCCGAACCGATGGCGGCGCCGGCAGCAGCACCGGCCAAGGTGCCGGCTAATCCGCCGGCAGCTTGCCCGTATCCTTCGGCTTTTTCATCCTGAGTCTCGGCATTCTCGTAGGTGTCGTAGGCCTTGAAGCCAGCATCGACCACCGCCAGAAATGCTGGACCTTTCATGCCACCAACGATCTTGCCACCACGTCCACCGCCTCTGTTGCCACCGCCCTTACCGCCTTTGCCCTTCTTGCCTTCGCCGCCACCGAGGTCGCCGGCATCCAGCCCGCCACCCGAGCCCGGTAGGTTGGTGACGATCACCTTCTGCGGGATATTCGGGTTACCCATCAGCGTGCCGCGCCCTAGGTTCATCAGGCCCTTGCCAACCTTGAATGCGCTGACGGCGCCCTTCAGCGCAACCAGCCCAGCCACGGCCGTACCAATGCCCAGCGTGACCCGTGGAAACTCATCGGCAAAACCCGAGAGCTTGCGGCTGACGTTGTTGATGCCATCGGCCACGCCGTCCGTTACAGGTCGGATCGCATCGCCGATACTGCGCATGGCATCGTCCATGGCCTGGGCCATTTCCGCCCATTTCTGCGCCGAGGTTTGCCGGCGTTCGGCGAGGTTCTTGTCGAGAATCCCGGTGGCGTTGGCCGAATCCTTTTTCAGTTGTTCATACAGATCCTTGTTCTGCATGTACGCGGTCAAAGCAGCCTTGACCTGCATGTCGGCGAACAGGTCACCGGTACGCAAGGCCTCCTCCAGCGACTTCAACATGGCCTTGGCTTTCTCGGGATCGGCCTCTTTACTGATCGCAGCCGTGGCCTTGGCCATTTCGGCAGCCCGTTTCGGATCGGTCGCCTCGATGTATTTTTGGGCCAAGGCAAAGCTGGATTCCAATGTGGACTTGCCGTTTTGCAGGCCGGTCTGCAGCGACTTTTTGTAGTCGATACCCGCCTTCTCGTAGGCCTTGACCGTCTCACCGGAGCCGATCTTCTCCATCCAGTTTTTCAGGTTGTTGGCCGCTTCGTCCGAGCCACCGGCCGTCTTCATCTGCACCTGCAGCATGGCACCCAGTTGCGTCACGGAGTCCATGCCGGTGATACCGAGCTTGCCCATTCCGGCCAGCAGTTCAGGAAACCACTTGGCCATGTCGACGGCCTCAAAGCTGCCCGCCTGGCCCTGATAGGCGATGGCCTCCAATGCCTGCTGCATGACCTTGGGGTCAGTGATCCTGGCGTTCTGCCCCAGGGCGTTGATCATCTTGGCCGTTTCGCTGCCATCCGATCCCTGCCCCACGGCAAATTTGGCCGCCGTCGGTGCATAGGCCAGAGCCTTGTCCAGCTCCATGCCGGCGCCGACCAGGGCGTTGATCACTTCAGCCACCTGATTGCGGGCCATACCGGTATCGCGTGAGGTGTCGATCACGGTTCTGGATAGCTGCGCCTCTTCCGGCGAGTTGGCAATGTTGGCCTTAATCGCGATGTCGCGAATGATCGCGCCGTAGTCGGCACTGACCTTGGTCGGGATAGCCGCTGCCGCAGTCAGTGCACCCGCCTGACCGAGGGTACTTTTCAGACCCGACCGGCCCTCCTCGATCTGCCGATGTCCGAGTGCCTTGAGTTCGGCACCGGCAGCGACGCGTCCCATCGTGGCGTAAGCCCTGCTCAGTCGACCGACCTCGACGCCCTGCTTCTTGAGCAGTTCGAGGTTCTTTTCGTATTTGCTCAGCAGCTTGTCCGCACCGGCGGCACCAGTCATGTGGGCCTTGCGCCACTCATCGCGCAGACGCATGGTGTCGCCGATGGTGTTCTGCAGGACTCGGGCCTTGCTGCCTACCGAATCCAGATGTTTGATCTTGCTTTCGACGTCCTTGAACGCTTTGCCTACCGTCGGATCAACGGCGCCGCCAATGACAAAGCCGAGCGCGAGGTTCTTCGCCATGTACGTGCCTTATGCGTCGGAAGGGTTGAGTGGTGGCTCAATCGGAGAGCCACCACACCAGTTCGTTGAAGGGCATAGCCACGATCTCGGCAGCCGAGAACCCGGTTTCCTTGGCCATGCGTTTGGCCAGGATCTTCAACGTAGAACCGTCGCACTTAGTCGTCCGTGACCAGACGAAAATAGCCGGCCTGCAGGCGCATGTAATCAACCACTTTGAGCGCTACCAGATCCGCCTCGGGGGTCTGGGTCAGCGAGGCAAACAGCGACAGTTCCCGCTGCTCGGCATCACCGTTGGAGGCCGCTTGCGCGGCCCGCACATCCCGCACGCAAGGTGCGCGCATCGCCAGGCGGTCGACCTGAACGCCATTGAGTTCGGTCGGGTACTTGAGGCTGATCCGGAAACCTTCCTCGGTGAGCTCCATCCACTTTGGCAGCGGCTGTTCGGATGTGGTTTGAAGTGCTTGAGTCATTGCGAATTCCTTACAGGCCCAGGGCCGAACGTTCTTCAGCGAGTTGATCGACGCCATCCACCACCAGCACCATGCCGAGCATGTCGATCTCGTAAATCAACCGACCTCCGACTTCGAGCTTGTAGTAGGTCAACGACATGGTGTGTTTGGTCTCGGCTTTGTCGCCGGGCTTCCAGTCGCCCATGTCGACCTCTTTCAAGCCACCGCGCATGGTGACAATGACCGGTGTCACCTTCCCCTTCAGGCCCTTGAACGAGCCCCGGAATACCGCGTTGCACGCGGTGCGGTCGGAGAGCCCGAACCACTTCAGCGATTCACGGCGAACGCCGGTAGTGGAGAAACCGGATTCAAGTTTTTCGACGCCCATCGAGACCTCGACCTCGCCAGCCATACCACCACCACGGAACGCATCGGTCTTCAACGCCACCTTTGGCAGGGTCAGGCTGGTGACTTCACCGGCGAAGCTGACGCCGTCGATAAACGCCACGCAATTGGACAGTACTTCAGGATTCATCAGTGGCCTCCTCAGGCAGCTTCAAGCACTTCGGTCATCCATTGATTGGTGACTTCGAAGAGGAAATTCGGGTTCTCGGCCGGCGGCACGTCGGTGAAGCGGATCCGCCAGTACACCTTGCCCTGCTCGATCTGGCTGGCCGTGTTCAGTTCTTCATCGGCGAACACCTCAAAGTTGATCACCGCGCCCTGATTTTTCAGGTCGCGCATGAATGCCTCCAGGCCGTCAGTGACGTCCTTGACGTAGGTCTTGGTGATCGAGCGGTCAACGGCCCATTTATGCCCGGCCTGCACTGCATCCATGATCATGAACAGCGTGCGCACGCGGGTAACGAACGCCCATTTCGGATCGCTCGACAGGGTGCGGTTGCCCCACAGGCGGTAGCCGTCGTCGCGGATGATCGTGGTGATGTTCGCGTTGTTGAGCAGGTTGGCCCGGCAGGTTTCGTCGCCGTCCAGGTACTCGACGGCGCGGGTGGTACCGGTGATGCCGGTAAGTTCTTTGTTCGAGGGGGATGCCCAAAAACCGTAAGTGGCATCGGTCCAGGCGAACAGGCCCGCCGTCCATGCGGAGCCAGGTGCATCGACCGTCTTGCTTTCTTCGGTATCCCAGAACTGCACGCCCGGGTCGACCATGTACAGGTTGCGACTGCCAAAATTCTTGGCGTAGGCCATCGCGGCCTCATCGGTGGTGCACGGCCCGTCAATGATGCCGATAGCACGCAGCTTCTGCGCCAGACCGTCGATGGCCGTGGCCACCGCCTGGGTAGCCGAATGACCTGGTGCGATCAGCAATCGCGGCTGGGCATTGAACAGGCTTTTGCCATCGAGCAGCGCCTGCAGGCCGGTGCGCTGCCCCGAGGCCAGGACACCCCCGATAATCGCCGAAATCTGCAGCGCCGGGTCGTCCATCTTCGGCACGCCGATGGCCACAATCACCGCCTTGGCCTTGGCGTAGATTGCCTTGCAGGCTTTGGTAATCGCTGACTCGGCACCGAATGCCGCGATGGCTTCGCGCTCGGTGGTGATCAGTTTCAGCTCGCCGGCCTTGGCCGTACCGCCACCGAGCAGTCCAGGGGTGAAGGTGTCGCACAGCCCGATGATCGATGAGGACGGCAACGAGATAGTGCGTGCGCCGGTGTCGACCGAGGTGGTCGTGACGCCGTGAAAGAAACTCATAGAGGTCTATCTCCAGAAACGAAAAAGCCCCGCGTGTGCGAGGCTGCAGGAATGGTTCGTGCTGCGTGGTGTAGATAGAAAAAAGCCCCGTCAATGCGGGGCGTCTATTTCGGTTCAGCTGCGTCGAGTGGAGGTGAGGAATCTGGCCAGCCCTGGACCAACATTTCGTCGCGATATTCGCCTGCCTCAATGACCCGCAAGAGTTCAAGCTCGCGGTCAAAGCACGCCTGCACATGCGAGCGGACGGCGTCGGCGATGTTGATGATCTGCTCGGCACCGATCTCGACAAATCCGGTGGCAGTCTTGAAATTGCAGCGATAGTCCGGGTTACGAATGGCTGCCAGACCCGTGCCGGCGATCAACGCCTGGCTGTCACGGGAGGTCTCAATGGTCAGGCCTTCGACCACGATGCCGCTGGCCTCCCGCATAAACCGTTCGGCCGCCACTTGTTCCGCGAGCTGCTCCGGTGTCACGTCAGGTAGCTTGGGTGGCGTGAATCGCCAACCGCCCTTGATCTTTCGGGCCTGCCAATGAATCTGAGGGGGCGGATCAATGCCATCAACACATACCCACGTCAGCGACGGGTGATACATCGTCGCAATATCCCCGTCCGTTTCAACCTGTTCGAACACCTGATCCCCGTAGATCCGTACATAGATACTCATGCCCACTCCTCAATATCGACCCAACCATCCGCACCATTGCCGCCCGCCAGATTCACCGGAAGCGAAGGCATCGCTACAGCACCACCTCCGCCGGATCCCAGACTGACCGCGTCGGCACCTTTCTGGCTTTGCGATATGGAGTTGCCACCGGGTCCGCAACGACTGGCACCGCCCTCACCCGAGACGACAAAGGAGGTCGTGAACCCAAACGCACCACCGCCACCAGCGCCGGATTCAATGGCGACATTGCCACCCACACCAGGCTCAGAGTTTGGCGTCCGCCCCAGATACAGCGGCGGCACAACATTCGAACCCAACCCGCCGCCAGTACCACCGGGTGCCGATGCAAACGCTCCAAATGATGTGGCCGAACCGTTGTTGCCTTTGTCTGCCAGCACACCAACACCGCCGAGGCCAACCGTCACCAGCACACCGTCAAACCCGCCACCAATCCACGTATCGAAGTACCCGCCAGCAGATCCACCACAACCAGCCGAAACCCGACCGGCCGCCGTCGAGGCAGCACCGCCACCCGCACCCCCACCGCCACCACCACGCACCCGAATACGTTTCGTCCCAGGTGTGGAGTAATAAACCTGCGTCGCCCGGATCCTCCGGGTGCCGAGCATCCGCCCCGTCGTTTTGCGTACTTCATCGACCAGTGCGCCCACGTCGACGACGCCCTGATTGACCATCGAACTCCAGGCCTTGATGCACCACATGACCGCGAAGTTTCGCGGCCGGGTCACACCGCCCTCCGTGGGGAACGCTGCCGAAGCAAGACCGGTAGTCGTGTAGGTGGTGCCGACATTTGGATAGTCGGCCATCTGATAAGTGTCCGCCTGCGCCTGAGCCGGCGTGCCACGGATGATGTCCACCGAGGCGCCACCCGGTGCATTACTGTCAAACGCAGTCAGCGTACCGAGCTGGTAGGTGCCGATAGCCCGGCCCGCATCGATTCCTCGCCCGTGATCCCAGCCACGCAGGAATTCAGCCCGCGTATCCGGCAAGCGAAAATTGCCCGCCCCTTCGTTGCCTTTGTTGAACGTCGCTCCGAGATAGGCGTACAGATCCGGGTAGGTCGCAGCGCTCTGCACACTGCCGTCCAACTCAAGGAACCCCGCTGGCATCTTGTTCACCGGGAACGCCACGACAGTGCCCACTGGCATGGCCATCGCCTGCTTCAGCAGCGCGTTGACCTCATCGACGGTGTAAGCGTCCTTGATGCCGTGGCCCGCCAACGTGACCGGGTTATCTCCCCGCTCAACAATGCCACGGTCGTTGACCACCACGCGCGTGTACGTCCCCGCCACCTTGTTCTTCGGCAGCACCTCAAGAATGGCGGCATCAACATAGGCCCGCGTCGCCAGCACCACGGCCGGATCGATCTTGAGTTGAATGTTGCCGGCACTGGTGACCACGAAGTTCATGCGCACGATTTGCGTGCGACCGGAACCTTGCGACAGCAGCGGCTTGAAGCTCGGCGCACAGTTGGCCACCGCCACCAGATCGCCGTCCGCGTCATACAGGCCGATTTCGCGAATCCAGCGCCCACCTTCATCGGCCGGGATGATCTGCTCGGCGATCAGCACCGCCGGGTTGACCGGATCGATCTTCAGTTGGTTCAGCGGTTTGCGCCGCCACTCGTTGATCAGTTTGGTTTGCCCTTCACTGGGGATTACCGGGTCGATGTTGTTGGCATCTCCCACACCCATTTCGGTGATTTTCCAGGGAACACCGAGCGCGTCGGCGTTCGCCTGTTTGGCCATCCCCACCTTCGTAAGGATCGCGAAAAACTGCGAGTTCGCATCAGTCATTGATAAACGTCCAAGGTGTCTATGGTGTGTTCGCGACCGACCACGCCAAAGCTGCCCGTGACTTCGATGTCACGCATCACTGGCGGGTAAACGTCGATTTCGTCGCCGTCGTAGAGGGACACGGCGATATTCAGGTCGCCTCGGGTTTCGAGGCTGATTGCCAATCCGGTCAGCTGTCGGCTGACCGGTTTGGCGTCATCGATCAGGCGTTCCAGTTCGAGATACATCTCCTCAGTGATGCCGGTATCGAGGACGCCGACCTTCAAGGCGAAGGTGCCCGGTACGCCCTCTGGCACCGTCTGCCACCACTCCAGTACCTCAATCAGGTAGCCCAGCGGCTCGACCACTCGGCGCAGGGCACCGATGGTGCCCTTGTGTTTGTGGATGTAGAACGAGGCCTTGATCGCAGCGCGCTTGACCGGCTCTGGCCACGTCGGATCCCAGCGGTCAACCGACCAGGCCCAGGCCAGGTGCGGCAGCAAGTGCACTGGGCAGGTGTCGGGGTTGTAGAGGGTTCGCAGCGGGATCAGGGTCGTCTCGGCGAACGCCGCCTCGATAGCCCGCTCAAGGGGTGTGCTGTTGAGCGGCAAAAGACTGCGCATGTCAGCCTCCCAGCACGACGGTGTAACCCGTGCAGTAAGCGGCCTGCGCCTTGGTGGGTTTCAAATCCTGCCAATCCTTGAGCTCCACCCGGCCGACACCGGCGACATGCAACTGCGCATCGACACCGGACCGAGCCACCTCGACGCCCAGCCGGCGCCGGGGATTGATCCAGGCCTCCAACCGACGGATCGCCTCGGTGAGCGCTGCATCATTCTCCGGGCCGGAGCCCCTCATGTGCAGCACGGCGTCGACACGGTAATGGAGGATCTCGGCGCCGCGCACGGTGACGCGATCACCCACCGGCCGCACGTCATCATCGTTCACCGCCGCCGCAACCAATGCCAGCAGCTCCGGGCCAGCCGTGCCGTCGCCCTCCAGGCCTAGCACCCTGACGTCGACGCAGGCCGGTGCTGGGCTTTCCGCCGTGGCGTCGGCCACCAGCGCCGAAGCGTTACGCGCATGCAGGATGTAGCTGTTACGCGGGCCAGCGGTGGTCAGCCCTTCATAGGCCAACTGGACCCGCTCGCGCAGAGCGTCATGCGACTCCATCACCGCATCGACCGGTGGAACGGCCAGCGGATCCGCCGGCTGGATCACTAGGCGTTTGAGGTTGACGTTACCTGCCAAGTGATCCAGATCGGAGCCGGTCGCATGGGCCAGAAACTGGGCCTTGGCCGCGTCGTTGACCCGCGCCCTGTTGCCCAGCCTGATGTAGCTGCCGACCTCCAGCAGCTTGGTGACTGGATCGCTTTCAATCGAAGCCGTCCAGTTCTTGCCCATATGCCCCCGGAACACGCCCAGCACTTCGCTGTATGTGTCCTCGAAGTCCAGCGGCTCCAGCACGTCCGGCGCCGGAAGCTCCGACAGATCCACCAGGGTACTCATACCCACACCTCCAACGTGCCGCGTTCACCGAGGTATTCGCCGCTGATCTTGAAATTGATTTTGCCGCCGAGGACGGAGACAACCACGATGCGCTCAAGCTTGAGTCGCGGCTCCCATTGGTTGAGTGCCCGCACTGCCTCAGCCTGCGCCGCGCTCTTCCAACCTTCATTGATGGGCAAGTCAACCATGCGCCGGAGCTTGCTGCCGTACTCCGGCCGTTCACGACGGCTCAGCAACGGTGTGCCGAGGATGTCCGCCACCGACTGACGTAGATGCTCGATGCCGGAGATGGGCTGCCCGGTGTGGCGATCCATTCCGATCATCGGGTCTACTCCTTGAGCTGCTCGTATTCGGGGTGAGCCTTGAGGTACTTCAGCGCGACGTCATCACCCGCCTCGACCGAGACCAGGCTTTTAGCCACGGGAAGAGTGCGACCGTCCGGAAGGATCACCGTACGAGAGGTGTAGAGGGTGTCGCGAAATTTCACTGCGGATGTGGTCGGAACCGGGGGGGTTACGGCGGCAGGATCCTGCGCCGATGTATCGTCTTGAGGTTTGGCCATGATTACTCCGGGCATAAAAAAGCCCGCGCAAGGCGGGCCGGGTTGAATGATTCACTAATGCTTGTGGTTGTTGCTGTTGCCGGTAGTGTCCAGGATTGCACCATCGCTGGTGATGTCTCCGGTGACGTGCAACGGTCCCTTGATGTTCACCTGACCTTCAAGATCGATCGTTCCCGACTTCACAGTGACAGAGCTGTCGGTCACCTCGGCTTGAGTCGCTCCGACCTTGATGCTGACTGTGCCGCTCGGCACGCTGATGCTGTAGCTTTTGGCATCCCAGTCATAGATCAGGGAACCACCGTCAGGGAAGCGCCAGACCTCAACGTGATCACGGTTGTCCGGCGGTGAACCGCCGTTGCCGTACAGGCCGGGTATGAATGTGCCCTGGGCCACGTCGCCACTGGCACTGATTAGCGTGCCCTGTTCGTTGATGCTTGGCGCCCGCCAATGCCGTGCCTTGCCGGCGGCGACGCTGTGCCAACGCACCCAGCCGCTCACCCATTCACCGTCCGAGACCCGGCAGGCTGGTGGTGACGCGGCAAGGTCCACCGCGACCACGTAGCAATCCTTGACCAGTCCGGCGAGCATGCGGTCGTGCTGGGCGCTAACGTAGCCGCCGCTCATGGCAAATCCTCCGGCGCAAAATACTTGCCCTTGTTGGCTAGACCAGTGTCAGGCTCAACGCCGAACAGCAGCGTGCCCGGTGGCTGATCGGGCCACGGCCATTGCGCTTCGCCGAGATAGATCTGCTGCGTCCATTCCACGACCCAGACGGTGTAACCGTCGAGTTCGGGTTTCGTCCAATCTGGCATGGACTGCACGAACTCGGCGGGCTCCACCTCAACACCCCAGCTCTGAAGGCGCAGCAGCACTGCCAACTGACCGGCGATGAACACCGCTTGCTGATGGTGATCGGGCTGAATTGGATCAGTGATCACCCGCGCTTCGAACTTGCAGGACAGGCTCGTCTCGCCGGTTCCCGGGTCGTGGCCTGGCTCCATCTCTGCCAATTCGACAAGAACCGCCGGCAATGCGATGCGATCATCAATGTGCGGCCAGACTGCAACTGTCTGCACGCCCGGCAGGTGATCTTGAATGTGTCGTTCAATGGCTTGATACAAATGATCAAGACTGAACGGCTCATCGACTTGATCCGTCATGTCATGTCCCCTTCAGGTGTTTCCGCAGTTCAAAATTGAGTTCCTGCTGCAGCACGTGCACCAATTGCTCGTCAGCCTTGCGTACCCATTCTTCGAAATGCGGCCGGGCTTGTTCCAGCGAGACCTTAGCCTTCGCCAGCGGAAAGCGGCTGCCATGTTCGGCGATCCAGCCCGAACTGGCCCCGCCCGCCCCGCTGACATCGCTGTCGGGGTAGTCATTGGCGTCGAAATGCTTGCTGGCCGTGCGGATCCAGACGTCCGCGCTGTTGCCGTAGACTTTCTTGTAAAACGCACCCTGAAAGCGCCGACCAGCCACTGACACCCCGGACCGGTTCTGTCGAGGACGACCAATGCGGCTGGCTTCCATTGCGTTGAGGCCGAACCAGAGTTTGCCGCTGTTGGCTCCACCGCTAACCGGGTAAGCCCGCAGTCGCTGTCGAACGGCTGCGACCGCTATGCGTTCCTGCCGACCGACAGCGCGAGCAATATGAGTGGCGAGCCAGCGCAGGGTTTTGTTGATCGCCCGGCGCTGGGCAGCGGCCGCTGCCTTGGGCACCAAGGCGGCGAAGTCCTGAAAGGCTTTCAGATCTGCCGCCGAAGTCTGCAGGGAGATCATCCCGCCGCCGGCCGAGGGTTTGAAATAACTGCCGACACTCATGGCCGTTTCCTCAGGATCAAGGCGACGAGCCCGTCACCGCCTGGCTCCAGTTGCAGCAGATCGTAGTCACCGCCGCCATCCAACGCTGGCAGATCCACGCTGATTAGCAGTCCTTTTTTCAGACCGTGCGAGTCACGGACGCGGATCTCGAACTTCGGCTCGCGCAATACCGTTCTGAGGCTGCCCATTTTGGGTTGCATCCACGGCGCCGCGAACATGCCTAGCACCGGTTCGTCGTAGCCCTCGATCCGGGCCGTGTCGCCGAGCGTTTCAAACACCGTGTCGTCGATGTCTTCCAGCAGCTCGCGGAAAGACATGGTCAGAGTTCCAGCTGGATCTGAGCGCGTGGTCGCGTGCACAAGTGCAGCGGGTTGGACTGGGCTTCTCCGGCCACGCCCTTGTTGAACGGCAGCGGCTCGATCTTGCTGTAGTACGGCAGGCCCTCGGTATTCACCGTTTCCATGTAATCCGCCGGTGCGAAGGTCGAGATGTAAAGATCGGGCACACCTTCGGGAATGAGGCGGGCCTGATCGTCATGCACGAACGACACGCCGGACACCTTGCCCCGGTAGCGCTCCCAGACGATCCCGCCGAACTCAAAGCTTTCACGGGAATCGCCACGAAGTGCGGCGGCTTGCATGGTGTTCAGGTAGGTGTCCCGCACGGATTTGTGCGAGATCAGCTTGTTCCAGAAGTTTTTGCCGCAGAAGGCGCGGGAACCGGTGCTGGTCACGCTGCCCAGCGCATCCTCTTGCATGTCCAGTGCCTCACCAGCACGGACACGCACGTCAGTATCAGGGTTGCCCAACCCCATCGACATTTTTTGACGCTGGACGCCGAACGCTTTGTAGATATCCAGCAGCACAGTCTTGCCGTCAGCATCCAGCACTTGACCGCTCAGCGCTCCCATGCGCTGGAACTCGTGGGTTGCGTCCAACTGGCGGCGAGCCTTGGCCAGGCGACGGTTGACCACGTCTTGCACCGATTGCAGTTCGGTTCGGGTACCGAATGCACGGATACCCTGAATCTCGTCGGCCTTGATCGTGAACCGCTCAGGCAGGTGCACGGTGTTGAATGGGATGAGCGTTCGACGGCTACCGCCGACCACCAGTCCCGAGGTGCCGCGCTCACCGGCCGGGACCAGTGCCAGGGTGTCGCCGTCCTTCTCGATTTGCACCGTCAGGGAAGTGGTGCCTTCTTCGCGAAACAGACCGAGGCTGCTGATGCGGCCCGGCAGGTATTCCTGTTCGCTGATCGCGGCGGTCAGCGATGGGACGCTGAAGGCGTCGTCTTCAAAAATGGCGATATCGGCCATGGGTGTACTCTCCAGAAACGAAAAATCCCGCTCACGGCGGGATGCATATAAAGGAAGAAACGTCTTAGCGAACGATCAGGAAGTGCGCGGCCAGGGCCTTCTCGGCGGCTGGGTCAAGACCGGTCAGGTGGGCCTCGCTGACTTCGGCCAGCCGCACCACGGCGCGACCGCGACGAACGACATCTGACTCGCCGAGCGGGCCGTAGAGGATCGCGACAGCGTTTTCCGTGCCGTCCTCAGCTGTCGGGCTGTATGGCGCGAATTCGCTGCTTGCGGTCACCAGTCCGAGGATCTGTCCGGGTTCCAGCGCCGGGCCGGCCGCGACGTTGATCGCTTCACGGGAGATGTTGCCGGCGCCTTCGGACAGCAGGAATTCGCCCGCGTGCATCGGCTCCAATTTAGAGGTCATGGTCTAGCTCCTTTCGAGGTTTGAGATTGTGCGGCCCGGCGGGCTGCCCAGATCGAAGTCGGGTCTGGTTGTTTGGCTTGAATCTTGGCGGCCGGGTCTTCGTTCTGCGGCAGCTTGTTATCGATCTCGAAGCCCCCGCCGCTGCCGATCAGTTTGTCGAACAGTCGTGCACGCACGGCGCCGCTGTCCAAACCGGCCTTGACGAACTCCACAGCACACTCCGGCAGGCGTGCCGCCACGCAGAGGTCATGGACGGCCTTGGCTTGGGCCAGTGCTGCCTGTACTGCCGCTTCACTCTCCAGCTTGGTAGCGGCGAGCAGCGGCTCGATCAGGTTGCCGATACCGGCCTTGTTGCAGGCCTGAGTGATCAGCAGCGCCAAGGCTGCAGGGTCGGCGGTCGGGGCGGCAGGTTGCGGTGCGTCGACCACCGGCTCATCCACCTCCGAGGCGTTGTCGAGCAGATCCAGCAGGGCCTTGGGGGTGCGCTGGTATTTCTGAATCATCGCGCCCTGCCCCAGACGCGCCTTGATCTGCAGACCGTCGCCGACCTCGTCGGCCAACCCGAGGGCGACCGCTTCGCGGGCGGTCAGCCAGGTCTCGGCATTGACCAGACGTCGCAGCTCAGCCTCGTCGATGGCCGGTGCCTTGGCTTTGTAGGCCGCGATGATCACCTCCAGCGCCTGGTCGAGTGCGGCAGCAACCTTTCGCAGATCCTCTGCATCGCCCGAGGCGTAGGTCCAAGGGTTGTGAATCATCAGCATGGCGTTTTCAGCGACCACCACCCGGTGCGCACCGCACACGGCGACACTCGCCGCGCTCGCGGCCAGGGCGTCGACGCGGCCCGTACAACGCTCACCCAGACGGGCAAGTGCGTTGTGGATCGCCAGCCCGTCGAACAGGTCGCCACCGATGCTGTTGAAGGCCGCGACAACGGGCGACACGCCGTCGTCTAGCGCGGTAAGATCGCGGACAAACTGGTTTGCCGTGATGCCCCAGGTGCCGATCTCGCCGTAGATGTAGATCTCGATGGTGCGCTGTGAGGCCTCGCCGGTGGCGTTGACGGTGTACCAGTGCTTGTCGTTGAGCTCCTGCTGACCTTGCACCTTGTTGAAGATTTTCAGGGGGAATGGCGGTGTCATGGATTCTCCTGGTCGTCCGAGACATTGTCTGCCTCGACGAGTGTTCGATAGTTGAGGCCCAAGGCGCGGGCCCGCTGGGCGTCGGCGGCGTTTTCCGCGTCCACTGTTTCGGCGTCGTAGCCGGTACGCAGGCACATCTCGCTGCGCGAGCCGAATCCGGCGTTAACCTCCAGCATCCGCGCCTGAACGTCCTGCACTGGCTGGATGTAGGCCCAGCCCTGAGGCACCCAGCGGGTACGCAGGTATTCGCGACGACGCTTGGCGTAGTCCGGCAGCTCGATCACCCCGGCCAGCACGGCCATATCCAGCCATGCCGCCCGAACTGGCCGGCAGAGCTGGTGGATATACAGGTTGAATTGCAGCTGTTCGAGGCGGCGCCGGAACTCGTTCAGCACCACGCGCAGCGCCCGGTCGTTGATGCCTTTCATGTCACCGGTGAGGATCTCGTAAGGCGTGTCGGTGCCGGCTGCTGCGGCCATCAGTTGCTGACGCATGAAGTCCGGATAGTTGTTGCCGGCGTCTGGTGGTTTGGAGAACTCGACCTCTTCGCCAGCGCCGAGCTCCTGCATGGTGCCAGGTTCCAGCGCGACCATCGGCGTAAAGCCGTCGCGGTCGGCGGTGATCAACTGGCCGGTGACCGGGTCGCGAGGTGCCTGGCCCATTTCCGGTGACGGGCGCTTGATGAAGCCTGCGAACAGGTTGGACACTTCTTGCCGGAACAGCACGGCGTCGTCGTAGTTGTCGAGGCTGCGCAACCGTTTGAGGACGGGCGACATACGTGGAACGCCGCGCAATTGACCCGGTTCCAGCGGTTCGAAGATGTGCAGCACCTGGCTGGCCGGTACCCGCACCAGTTGGTTGTAGCCGGCGTTCAGCGCCACCCCATCTCGCGGGTGCGAACGGTACATCCAGTAGGCCACGCGCTTGCCGGCCGGGTTGAATTCGATCCCGGCACGGATGACGTTACCGTCCCGGGTGACTTCGAACTTGTCGTGCGGCACAAACTCAGGCGCGAGTGTCTGCAATTGCAGAGGTACCGCCAGCCCTTCGTCCATACGGCGGGGACGAAGCCGGACAAAACACTCGCCTGCCGTTTCGACCGTGCGCGACACTAGGGCCTGTTGCCCGTAAAAGTCGCAAAGCCCATCGGCGTCCGACTCATCGACCCAGTCTTCCCAGAACTCCTGAAACAGGTTGCGCAAAACCTCGTCCTTGATCTTCGGACGTGGCGTGATGCCGGTGCCGATCAGGTTGCTGACCCGCTTGTTGATCGCGTTAGCCGCATACGGATCGTTGCGCACCGCTGCCCGCGAGCGAGCCCGCAGGTTGCGCAGTGCAGGAGTGTTGATGCTGTTAATGCTGTCGTCGGGCGCATCCCAACTGGCAGAACGTCGACCCTCTCCGGCGCCTTCGTAGCTGGCCTTGATGTTCGATGGCAGCAAAAATCCGCTACGCGTCAGTGCCGGAAATTGTCGAGACATCAGATTCCTTTGCCTCCGTGACTGAGCCGCACGACCCGCGAGCGCGGCGCGGCAGCGCTGATAAGCGAACTGCGGATTTCTTCGCGAGCCCTGAGCAGTTCGTCGACGTCGCGGTATTCCACCGTCCGGTCGCTGTAGCGCACGGTCTTTTCACCGCGTGCGATGGCTCGCTCGATGACTTCGAGGTGTTTCTGGGTAAAGGACATATCAGCGTCTCTTCAGGTAGCCGCTGGTGGAAGTGCGGCGTTGAGTTGGTGCAGCTGGTGGTCGCGCTGGAGTGACCGGTGCGGCAGGTGGTGGTGCGGCTTGAGCCTGTCTTACAGCCGCTGGTTCAGGTGTTGCGCCTTCGTCGACACGCTGCCCCTGAACTGGCTTGATACCCAAGGCATCGTCGAACAGACCGGACTGGGCCAACGCCTGACGCACTCGGTCCCAGTCGTGCTCCTGGTAGCGGTTGATGCCGAGGTAATGCGCCATGGCCAGGCAGTACACCATCAGGTCGAGCGCTTCGTTGCGCTCGGCCTTGCCCTTGACCCATTCAATGCGTTTGTGGCCACGCACGTAGCGCACGACCTTGCGCTCGGCGACGCACTGGGCGAAGAACTCGTCCGGCAGGTCGTTGGCAAAGTGCAGCGAACCCGGCCCGTCCGGGAACGGATAGCGGTTGTAGATCCAGTCCTTTGCCGTGTCGGTGCCGACAAACCACAGCTCGGCGCCGTTGCGCTCGGTCTGGCCTTTCCAGGTCACGTCGACCAGGGACGGGCGTTGTGCGATAACCGGCCTACCCGGCTTGCTCGCACCCTTGATGGCGAAGACGTTTCGCCAACGGCGAACGCGGCAGAACTGATAAACCTCGTCGGTGTGGTGACCGCCGGAGTCGACGCCAACAGCAAGGATGCCCAAACCGACGCCGCAAGGATGCCGGTAGCGAGCCTTGAGCTTTTCGTCCAGCACGGACCAGGTGCGCTCGTCGGCTGGATCGCCCCAGATGACCTGGTGATCGACGACCCAGCGCTCCATGCCGACGCCAAAACCCATCACCATCATTTCCAGGCGGTTGGCCTGGACGTCGACGGAGCCTGTCAGCATCAGCACACCGGCCGGCATCGTGCCGAGGGTGTAGGCCTCTTGCCGTGCCCGGGCGATCAGCACTTCTGCTTTGGTCTGTTCGAGAGCGCTGTCCCAGACCTTGGCCAGCCGGGTGTTGTAGAACACCTGCATCAGGCTCGTGTCGCCTTGGGCCTGGGCTTTTTTGGCGTCCTCGAATTCTTCGGCGAGTGAGGCCCAGTCCATCCAACCTGTTGGCGAGTAGAGGGAGTTGAGATGAAAGCCGACGGTCTTTCCGTCGCCGCTGCCATGGGCACGCCATTCGCCCCGGGCGAGCATGTCGCTCTTGTGATGTTCCTCGATCAGCACGTCGCACTCGGGGTTCGCGCACTGGTAATGCACGGTGCTGTAGTCGTTGCTGTAGAGCAGGCGCTCCCATTCCAGCACCTGCATATGGCCGCAGGTGGGACATGGCACGTAGTAGTAACGCTGGTCGCTGGACTCGAACAGATCGGCGATCCGCGAGGCGCCCTTGATCGTCGGCGAGCTGGAAAAGTAGATCTTGGCGTTGCGGCCGAAGTTGGTCGCCCGCGTCTCTGCCAACTTGATGGGGTCGCCTTCCTGGCCGACGTCGTTCTCCCAGCGGTCGACTTCGTCGCCGTAGATGTAGCGTGCCGACAGCTCGGACAGGTTGGCCGCAGAACCGGCGGTGGTGACGTACAGCGAGCCACCTTCGAATTCCTTGGTGTCCATGGTGTTGCGTGCATCCCGCGAACGGGTGGCCGCAACTCGCTCGCGCAGAACCGGGGTGGCCTTGATGGTCTTGCTGATCCGCCCGGAAACCCGCTTGGACAGGCTCAGGCTCGGCAGCAGGGCCAGGATGTTCGACGGCGCCATGTGGATCAGGCCGCCCATCCAGTTCAGGGCGATCTGGGTTTTCATCAACTGCGAGGCCACCATGGTGACCACTCGCCTGCAGGGGTGAGCCGGCGACAGGCAGCGCATTGGCTCACGGGCATAAGGTGTACGTGAGGTGCGGTACTGACCGGGCTCCGGGGCACCGGTGTCACGCGGGATCCGCATGTAATCGTCGGCCCATTGATCGATCCAGAGTTCTGGGTCGGGGCGAAGTCCACGGAAATAAGCCTCACGGTACACCTCTGCACCGTCAGGAAATTCCGTGTGCATGGGTTCAGTCCGTTGTCATGGCGTGTGTAAGGTCTGCTGAAGAGAGGCGCTCGGCCTCTTCCAGCGTTCGACGGAAGGTGGCCGTCAGGTGTTTTTCGATCAGCCAGGGATCGGTCATGGCCGCGAGGTCGTGGGACAGTTGCGGCAGTGGCCCGAACAGCTGATCGCGCAGCATGCGGCCGGCGTTGTAGGCGCCCATCTCGACGGCTTCCTTGGAAACCAGTGAACCCTGGGCTTTGCCCAGCTCGATCTCGGCCAGCTTGGCCATGTTGTGCTCTCGCAGGGCGCGGGCTTTTTGGAAGTCGGGCAGCTTGCCGTCGCTGGTAATCACCTGCGGCGGCGCAGCCGTGGAAGTCGGTTCGGACGACGTGGACAGTTGGCTGTACACATCGCGCTGAATCCGGTCTTGTTGGTGCCGGTCGGCGACGGCGGCTTTGCTTGGGTCAGCGGTGTCGCGAATCAACGCTTCGCTGGCCTGCACGTCCACCAGTTTTCCGTTCGGCGACAGCACCAGGCGGTTGTTGTTTTTCAACCAGGTGATGTAGCTCGGCGCCCTGCCGATCCGCGCCGCGAAGGCGCTTTTCGACAGGTAATTTGGTTCTGTCATAAGGCCTCCTTTCAACGGCTTTTCAATGCAGACCTTTCAATTTCAATGGATTGAATTTCAGTAAGCTGGGGGCGCTCCCGCTAACACTTTCCCGCGGGTTTCCGACCCCGTGTCCTTCAGATACCCCTAGGGTCCCCGGCGGTTTTCGGCGCCCCAGATCGGTGCATCACCCCTGCTCGCCCCCGGCTGGCGGGACTTCGCAGACGCCCAGCCGCTTGGCAGCCCAGCGTTCGTACAACCCGATGGCCACATCGGCACCGGCCATCGCCGTGAGGCAACCCAATGCGCCCGCCGTCCAGATCGACATGCCTGCGGCGATCATTAACATCATCGCCGACACCCCGCAGACAATGCAGGCCCCGGATCGAAGCGCGAGCCGCCGCAACAACGCCCAGCCCCGCGCCCCGTCCTTGTCAGCCCGCCACATCTCCCCTGATACGCCGCCGACCAGGGCCAGGACGATCACTAACCAGATCGGCATCTCTGCCAGCGCTTGTTGCTCGTTCGTCATCGTCTTCTCCAAAATGCAAAAACCCGGCTGGATGGCCGGGTTTCTTGATATCTTCGCGAGTTCAACTCATTTAAAAACAGGGTGTTATATGGACACGACATCAGTACTCGTAAGTTTTCTTCTGACCGTACTCGGAGGGCTCTTTGTCGCTTGGTTGTTCGCTCCGACCGATGCTACGGGGAGGGCGCTACGCCGACTGAGAATCATGGGAAGCTATTTGTACCGAACCCTTGCTCTGTTTGGTGCTGTTGCGATGCTTGTCAGCAGTGCATATGAGTTTTACAAATTTGCCTATTCAGATGCACCGATCACAAGGCTGGAAGTCGTCGGCCTTTTCTTCTACATGCTCAACTTCTTCGTATATTTGGTAGCAACCACCGCAGTGGTTGCTATCTGGTCAAGGGGAACGCCTCAAACAGCTGGTGAAAGACCGTGATCCTTTGGTCGCACCTATCGAAGATGACTACTTTTTACAGGTCGATTCCGGTGGCAGCAACCCCGGTTTAATGCCACCCGGCGAATAAGTGGGTAACACAGGGTGAACGCCTAGCGAATGTCGGCGAATATCCCACCCCGGCATTCTGCTGTTTCGGCGGAGTCCCATCTGTCCCACCATTCAGAATCGAAGTGGGACGCCTGAGAGCGCCTAAATTCGGGGCTTCGCCCCACTGTCCTACTTATCTCTCTTCTTTCTCGTGTATAGAAAAATCTTAAAGAACACGCGTGCGCGCAATATGCGCGTATTGCTGCCCGCTACGCTTACACGGGCGGGAGGCAGTTTTTAGCGGGACAGTGGGACAGCCCAACAACGACAAGGCCCGCACCTGTCCCACTGCATCAAAACGCAGCGGGACAAGACGGGCCAGTGGGACAACAGCAACCGGACGAATGCCAGGGGTCACGCAGCCGCCCCCATCAGCACCCAGTAGATCTGCAGATGCGCATCATGCAAACGCTGGTAGTACGTATCCCGGCCGCAACCGCAGTGCGCGTAACGCAAGCGCATATCAACGTCGAGAGTGCAGTAATGCTCCCGCACAACCGTCACCAGCTCGGGCGCCAAATGTTTGTTCACGATCAGCTCGATGTCGAGAGAACTCTCCAGCGGCGCACGAAAGGCCCGCCGCCCACGGATCAGTTGCCCATTGCTCTCCATCATCATGGCAACCATGTTCCCCCCAGCAAGCCCCCCTTTCGAATGTTCGGAATGAAGCTCCTGCGCCCACAGCCGAAGCAGCGAATCGATCTCCTTAATCAAAGCAAGGCTCCTCGAATGCTTCGCGCTTCAACGCCGAGGCGCCGCCCCACCCTGCCGGCTTCTTGTAAGCCCAAGGCCGCTGGCCACTCTTCACCAACGGCGGCAACCGCACACGCCGCCACCCCAACCGATGCATGATCGCCCCGACGCGCATCTGCTCCGGCTTGCCCCAATGCCCGAAGTCCAGTTTCAACGCACTGGTCAGCACATCGCTACCGGTGGTGGTCTCGCCGATCTGCGACTCTTCCAGCCAGGTCAGAATCGGCCCTTCCCACTCGTCCACCACAAAGCGCTCGTCCTGCTCTTCGCCGAACATCGCCGCTTCATCCAACGTCACCCACCAGAGGTCGCCTGCGTCGTAACAGAACACCGCCTCGGCCCACAGCTGATCGCGGATCGAACGCAACAGCTCCAGATCCACCTTGGTACACGCCACCGGCCAATAACGGCGGTTACCGGTCGCGTCCTTCAGGTACTCGTCCTGGTTCGTCGTACCCACGAACACGCACTGACGCGGCACGTCCATCGTGCGACGGCCGTAGCTCTCGCGGTAGGTATCGGTCGACGCCGAGAAAAACTGCTTGGCCTTGGTACTCTCAGCCTTGTTGAAGCTGTCCAGCTCGCCCAGCTCGACGATCCACTTGCCCCGGATCGCCTGAAAGCCGTCCTTGTCGCCGAGGGCGAACGGCGTATCCATGAACCACTCCCCGCCGAGAATGCTCATCGCTGTCGACTTACCGGCACCCTGCGCACCTTCAAGAATCATCACCGAGTCAGCCTTGCAACCCGGCTTCATCACCCGCGCCACGGCCGACAACATCCAGCGTTTGCCGACCTTGCTCGAGTAATCCGTGGCGTTCACGCCCATGACATCCGTAAGCCAGGTCTCCAGGCGCGGCACGCGATCCCACTCAAGCTTGCGCAGGTACTGCCGCACCGGATGAAACGCATGGTCATGCGCGACCACGCTCACCGCCTCGATCACATGCGACGCCTTGACCCGCAAGTTGTACTGCTGCGCGAGCCACTTCATCACCCGCACATCATCAATGTCCGCCCAATCGCCCGTGCCGCCGCCATACGGTGCCGCACGCAGCTTCACGATCTTCGAACTGAACGCGCTGTAACTGATCACCCCGGCCCAGCGCTCATCATTGGCCAGGATCAGCTCGACGTTCTGCATGTGCGCAATCAGCGCGCCGCTTTCACTTCGAGCCAGCATGTCCTTCCAGCCACCAGCGGCCGGCGGCTTGACCACCGCCAGTACCTGACGACGCACCGCTTCCAAACCTTCAGCAACATGCAGGTCGTTGAAGTCGGTCCACTTGATCTCCCGCTCACCGGAAAAGATCGGTGCGACCACCTGGCCACCGACGATCAGTGCCGCGTTGTTGGCCTTCTCTTCTCCAGGGTTCCAGGCATCGCCGTTCGGTTTCGTGGTCTTCCAGTCATCGTCCCGACAAATGATCAGCGGGCAACCGGCGAAGCGCTCACGCATCGCCTTGCACACCACCAGCAAGTTGCCGGCATCAAACGCGATGGCCACGGTCAGCGACGTCGCCATATGCAGGCTTGCGCCCGTGGCATAGCCCTCACACACCAGCACCGGCTCACCCGGATCCGGATGCGGACCGATCAGGTGAAAAGCGCCCTCCTTCGACATCCCATAGGGCCAGTACGTCTTGTCCCGACCGGTGTCTTCTTGTTTGGTTGGATACACCACCTGCAAGCCGACAATCTCGTCACGCACGTTGCACATCGGCACCAGGAACGCACCGGTGCGCGGCGCATACCGAACACCAATACCGACGATCTGCTTACGATCCAGATAGTCGCTTCGGCCCTTCTCCGGCATGCGTTTGAACATACCCGCCGCACGCTTCGCAGCACGACGCGCTGCATTGGCAGCGATCTCTGCTGCGCGGCGCTTCGCGTCTTCCTGCCGAGCGCGCATGACCTCACGCTCTTCCGGCGACATCCGCCCGGCCTTGACCTTGATCTTCTGCGATTCACCCGAACGCCAATCACCGAACGCGCCGAAAATTAGCGTCTCGCCCTTCTCAGTACGATGCTCATGGGCGATGTACCAACCATTCTTTTCCTTACCCTTGTCCTGCGCTGTTTTACACCGGGTGAGCTTACCGAACACCAATGGCTGCGCAGGCTCCAGACCGTAATCCGCGAATTGCCCCAAGACCTCATCGAGCATAAATGGCCCCCAAGATCTCATCGACCTCTTGGCAGGTCACGCATTGTGTACAGCCAGGAACAGCGATCCGGCGTCCCTCAGGGATCGGGTTTTCACAGTTCTCACAGAACAGAAACGAATGCGCCGCCAAAGCGGGCTTCGCGGCGTTGCGGGCAGCGAGCGCCTGATCGATACGCTCTTGCACCAAGTCATTAGCGAAATCCGCAATATCAGCCACGATCAACACCCCGCGTCGTCTGATTGACATAAGTGGCGCGGTTGAACATTCCCAGCAGCCCCTGAATTCCACGAAACACCTGCAGGCGAATCGCAGCCAATTCATCGTCAGTAACGACACCGTCGCCGATGCTTTTGGCCCAGGTATCCGCCAGATCCGCGACCTGCCGGAAATACTCGGCAATCCCGGTGGTCAACGTCTCGGGCATGTCGTTGGTGTACGCCTCTGCCAGTTCCTGCCAGGTCGTGTCACCGACCAACGCATGCACCGCATCCAGAATGCGGCGATCCTTGGTCAGTTCCAGAATCTCGCCGAACTCTTGAATGTTCACCGTGTGGCTTGGGTGGGTGGGGGAAAGCTTGTGCTGCAACGTGGTCGCATTCCGGCCGGTGGTGGCGGCGATGGCAGCGGCGCCGCCGGGGTAGTCCCGTGCGGCATGGTAAAGCGCGAGATCGAGCGGCAGAACTTCCCGCTGCGCCCGGTCTAGAGAGCTCAGAATGATACGGCTCATGGCATTAATCCTTGTAAGTTGCCAGTGCCGCGCGACATGCAGTGGTGATACATTTGCCGCGTGGCTTGAAAGGGCCCAAACGCCGGCTAGATCTTCGGGATCGACACCGGCACCGTGCCGGGGCGAGCAATCCGTTGCTCACCCCTGGCGCAACAGCTGCCCAATCTGTGGTGGAAAAGGCAGCAACACCAAGGCTTCCGAGCCTTGGAAAAGCGCGATAAAGAGAGGTAGATGCATGTGGTGTGCCCGCCTTTCTTTATCGCGACCCGACAGCGCTGTGGTGGTGCGTGTCGGGAGGAACTGGGCGGCCCTTGGGTCGCCTTTTTTCTATCTACGCTGCAGCTTTCTGAGGAGCCGATGCGTTCAACAGCCAAGCAGTTTGAAAGGCATTGCCGTTCCGCTCTGCGGCACTAGCCAAAAGCTCAGCGTATTTGGTTTCACCGGTGTAATCCGTTCGCGGTAGGCAGCCAGCCTGACGCCATTTGTTCAGAGCTTGATAGCTTCGACTGCATACCTTGGCGGCGGCCCCAATGCCACCTACTGCTTCAAAAGCAAACGCAATCGCGCTCGGAAAATCTGCGGGGTCCAACATGACAATCTCCATTTATCAACTTACGGTTGATGTTACAGATCAACTGACTATTGCGTAACCTTTGTGAGACTCTCAACCCATGGTTGATAAAAACTCTATCCGCGCAGCTTTCAGCGAGCGCTTACATGAAGCTCTCGACGATGCCGGCGTACGCGCCCGTGGTCGTGGAGTGGACATTCATCGTCAGCTGAAGAACTCGGGAGTGGATAAGACAACCCAGGCGATCAGTAAATGGCTAAACGGAGAAGCCATGCCCGAGGCTGACAGCATGGCCGCAATTTGCAATTGGCTTAATGTACGCAGGGAATGGCTGGAATATGGAGTCCTGCCGAAAGAACAGAATGGCGGTAGCGATTCTCATCAGTTGCCCATAAGCGACGAGAGCAATATCAGCAGAATCAATCAGCGTTTTGGAAAAGTACCTTTGATTTCATGGGTGCAAGCTGGGGCATGGTGTGAGGCGACCTCGAACTTTGAGGCTTACGATCCAGAGTCTTGGCTTTCATGCCCTGTAGCAATCAGTAATCATGGATACGCATTGAAGGTACTAGGAGACTCCATGACCAATCCTGGACCTGGTCGTAGCTATCCCACGGGATGCATCATTTTTGTTGATCCAGAGGCAGAGGCCAAAACAGGTGACCGAGTAATAGCGAGAGTTCCTCGCACTAACGAGGTTACCTTCAAAGTCTTGGTGGAGGATGCAGGCCGACAATATTTGAGACCGATCAATCCGCAATATCCAATCATCGATATTACGGAGGAAACTCACATCTGCGGAAAAATCGTTGGATCTTTTCTACCAGAGTAGCTAACTTATTGCCTCCACTATTTTGCTTCTATAAAACTCACCCTCCTCATCTTCCCAAGAGAATCCAGTTCTCAAGTATTGAATAGCATGTGCATAAAGCGCATCTTGAGAAACGCTCGTATTACGCCCTAAAGATTTAAGCTTTCGATTTATATAACGCAACACACCCGACTGTAAAAAATGCCCTCTAATAACTCTAGCCAGTGATATATGTTCCACTGGCAAAATATCATTGGACTCCAAAGCTAGCCCAGCATGAGAGGCAGCAAGATCCCGGACGTGATCAAGAACTTTCTGCGCATCAACTACTTCAGAATATTTACCCGCCATGAATTTTTGACAATGTCCCGCCCCCGTATCCACGGATAAATTGTGCATAAAATTTAATATATCGCACACAAAAAGTGGCCTAACTCCACTAACGAAGCCTTCAAGCCACTCTACAACTGTGGAGTAATGATCCACTCCCTTCCTACTCCACAAGTAAATCACCTCTGCGATCAATCCAGCGGAATACAAGGTATTCTCGATAGAATAACCATATGTATATAATATTTTTGGATGTTCGGGCAATCGCCCAACAATTCGAGCATAGTCAGAATCGCGTGCAACAAGACATTGAAGATTACCGGCAACTACACCATTTACATACCGATCAAGATCATTAACCCCACCTACAGGTCTTATATCCAAGGTAATATTGCTAGCACATTCTGAGAACATAGTTTCCCAAAACAAAACATCATCATCCCCCTCAACAAATAATACAAAGTCACTTCGCATGAAAATGCTTAAGGCATTAATTGCCTCACTTGAATACTCAAGCATCGACATGAAGCATATCCTCCATATCAATGGTGTTAGATCTGAACTTCCCGGCGACCTCAGGAGAATGCGTAGCGACGATTATCTGGGCATTGGGATTCAAAAGCCTGATAGCGGGGATGATGTTCCGCTGCCACGCAATGTGGAGGGATATCTCCGGCTCGTCAGCCAAGAATACATAAGGCTGCTGCCTTTGGAGAAGAGCCTCAACAAATAAAATTATTAGCTGCTTTTCTCCGGAGGAAAGCTTCTCTACTGGAATACTTTCTACAATAGTACTTTTAGACAATCCGATTTTTTCAACTACAAACCGCCCAACATTATCAAACTTAAATCGCTTCCCATCTACAAACTTTCCAAGCAACTCTAAGAAACTATCAGCATGACTAAAAATTTTCTTTGTCTTTTCTTCTGCCTTTAATGACATTTTGAAAATACTATGAGCTCTTTGAGCAGCTTCAAGTGGCTCGAAATCGATATCCTGCCAATCAGGCAATTTTTCCGTTCGAGTTTTTTTTATAGCTGTTACTGAACCTTTAACTGCCGCAAGGTGATCCTGAATTCGCTTATTAACTTCCTGATCAAAAATCCCTAGATTCTTATAAACAGACACAAGGTCTTTTCTCTCGCGCTCTTCATCAAAATCTAATGCATAGCCCGCTTTGTTTGTATCGCCAGCCCTATATAGCAAAGACGTAAGTACATCTCGCTGGAGTTCCAGAGAAATATTTCTCGCTGCTTGCGACAACTCCAACTGATAGCTAGTGAGACCTTGCAGCAACCTATCTAAATGCAAATCTACAGGTCCCAACAGCCGTCTACTTCTCTCTCGTATCTCCTGCTCCGCTCCAGCCCTAAACCGATAAACGGAAAGCGAAGCAATTGACACAAACTCTCCCATACTTGCCTTTACTTCAGAGACAGCTTCTATAGCACGACGACGCGCCAAAGAATTGAAGCGAGCCTCATCTCCCAACAAGAGCGGAAAACTATGCGTCACTCTAGAGATTGCATAATGGACCACGGTAAAAGGTCCATTTAACGTTTTTGTTACCTTTATTGTTTTTATTTTTGAGCGATCTTTAAGCTTGATCACAACTTCAGTAAAGTCATTTTCATCCAGACCGACTGAGTCTACGGTTAAAATAGCGCTCAGGATATTCATAAACGTAGTTTTACCGGTACCATTCTTTCCGATAACTATGTTTACATCATTACCAAATTTTAACTGCGCTGTATAACTACCCCAAAAGCCAGATATTTTTACTTCCGTTATTTTATACATATCAGCCCTGATTATTTATCTTAAATACTATTCGTTTAGGTTAATCAAATCTAAATAAGCCGCCCATCACCGAATAATGGCTCAATGCTAGCGTTTTGAATGGAGGATGTCATTGGTTCTCATTGAATCAGTGCCCGAGCACACATCGGCACGGATAAAAACAACCACAGGTTGACATTGATCAACCATCAGTTGATATTTGCTTCACTCTCCCACCACAGAGCGAGGCAAAACCATGCACACCACAGCAACCCTGCACGTCCATCCGGCCGCTGCTGACCCCTTCCGAATCTTCGAGATCCGCCGCCTGGCCCGCGAGAGCGGCTGCTCGTTTGTCACCACCAAACCGAAGCAGCAAGCTCGCAGCACCCCTACCCCATTCGATCCGAACGGCGGAGGGCATGCAGCATGATCAAGTACAAAATCGACAACCGCACGCTGCAGTTGCTCAACGCCCAGGTCAACCTGACCGAGACCTTCAACCACGTCCTCCGGACAGCGCCCAAGCGTGAGTGCCTGGCGTTCCGGCTCAAGGTCGAACGCGGCACAACGGAGAGCACCTTCGTCGTCGAGCTGGGCAGCGAACGCCACACGCTGACCCTGCAGAACGACAAGAAAACGCACCTCAAGCTGGCCGACTTTATCGAAGAAATCGCCAATGGCCCGTT